>NZ_JACBXS010000070.1 GCF_013415485.1 Rhabdonatronobacter sediminivivens
CCCGGGAACGCCGCGCACTCGACGCGCTGGATGAAATCAGAGGGAACCGGTAAGATGCGTCAGACTCAGAACACTAGAATGAAAAACCAGCCAAGGTTGGTCACGATCCACGCACGCTCAGCGGCAAAAGCCGCACCGATCGGGCCGGGGCCAGAACCAGTAACAGGACGACCAGCAGGCTTAGCCCGGCTGAGAAAAAGAAGATGGTCGGATCAACCCGCAGACCCAATCTGTTCGCCAATTTTTCCACGCGCGCGCTCCGATTGTTGTGCACAAGTCAAACAATTTTGATGCCAGAGCGTTCCCTTTCGCCTGAACTTTGACCGCACAATCCCCAGACGACGGAAAGGAACTGATTGCCTCGTGCCTGCGTTGATTAGGGACATACAAAAAAAGGACTCCACCATGGGCAATCTGTTTGAACTGCTTATTCTTGGTATGGCGCTTGCACTTCCGGTGCTGGCCGAGGCTGTGTGAAATCCCCCAGATGTGGTATGCTTCCCGCGCTACGGGAGTGCATCTATGTCAGGTTTCATTGAAGGGGTTGATCGCGATCAGGTGACGCTGTTTCCGGATCGCCTTGAGGACTGGATCGACGAGGATCATCTGGTCCGTGTGGTGGATCTGTTCGTCGACCAGCTTGATCTGGCAAGCCTTGGGTTCACGCGCGCGGCGCATGCGCGGACTGGGCGACCGGGATACCATCCGGCCATTCTGCTGAAGCTGTTCATCTATGGCTATCTGAACCGGATCCCGTCCAGCCGCAGGCTGGAGCGCGAGGCGGGGCGCAATGTCGAGGTGATGTGGCTGCTCGGGCGGTTGGTGCCAGACCACAAGACGATCGCGGATTTCCGGCGCGATAACGGGGCCGCTATCCGCAGGACCTGCGCACAATTCGTTGAGCTGTGCCGCCGCATCGGCGCGCTGAAGGGCGACTGCGTGGCCATCGACGGGAGCAAGTTCAAAGCCGTCAACAACCGCGACAAGAATTTCACCAAGGGCAAGATCGCCAGCCGCCTTGCGCATCTGGAGGCCGATGTCGAACGTTACATCACCGAGATGGTGCGCATCGACCGGCAGGAAGAAGGAGAAGCGCGGGCCGAGAAGGTCGTCCATGTGGCGCAGCGATATGGGCGGATCAAGCAGGAAATCGCGAAGCTCAAGGCGATGGACAAGGCGCTGGCAGATGCGCCGGATGGTCAGATTTCCCTGACCGACCCCGATGCTCGCGCCATGGCCACCAGTGCGCGCAACAGTGGCCTCGTGGGCTACAATGCGCAATGCGCGGTGGACACCGAGACCCATATCATCGTCACGCATGATGTGACCAACAAGGGCTTTGACCGTGACCAGCTCAGCCCGATAGCGCTTGCGGCCAAGGAAGCGCTCGGGCGCGATGATCTGCATGCCCTGGCCGACAAAGGCTATTACAGCGGCGTCGAGATCGCTGCCTGCGACAAGGCTGGCATCACGGTGACCATGCCGCGCCCCGAGACCTCCGGAAATCGCAAGAAGGGCATGTATGTGAAGGCTGACTTCAAATATGATCCCGACCGCGACGTCTATATCTGCCCGACAGGCGACGCGCTGACCTATCGTTACACCCGCGAGGAAGATGGGCTTCTGGTCAAGCGCTACTGGACCAATGAATGCGGGAGCTGCCCCGTGAAATCACGCTGCACCACGGGCAATGAACGCCGGGTCACCCGGTGGGAGTACGAGCATCTGGTGGACGAGATGCGCGACCGCCTGCGCAGCGTCGATGACCCGATGACCCTGCGCCGCAGCACGGTCGAGCACCCTTTCGGGACGATCAAGGCCTGGATGGGCAGCACCCATTTCCTGATGCGCCGACTGAAGAACGTGCGCACCGAAATGGCGCTGAACGTGCTGGCCTACAACATCAAACGCATGGTCGCCTTGGTCGGGATCAAGCGGCTGATGGCGGCCATCCCCGCCTGACCGGGTGAAACCGCCCCCAAATCCGCTCAAGCGGCCCCCACAGGCCCGATTTTTGCGCACGGGGCGGGTTCCCAGAACCAAATCGCGCCTGAACCAGCTAAGTGAACCCTCTAGGCCGCAGGAACCTCGTGGCGCAGGAGTTTCCACACAGCCTAGGCCCATATCGCACGCGCACGTGACGACGAACGCTTGGTCGCAATCAATTCAGCACCACCGGCTGCGAGAGACCAAAACCCCAACGATCGGGGCGTGTGAGCGATGTCTGCGCGTTTGCCATCTGATCCGGCACTGCGAACAAGTCGCTTCGCAGCTACGCTCTGATACCACCGCAGCCCGTTGCGCGCTCCCTTGAGAGGAGATGTCATGCATATTCAGATCAATACCGATGACACCGTTGAAGGTCACGATGCCCTGATCGCTCAGCTAGAGGCCGAGATCCGGGACGGGCTGTCGCGCTTCGCTGACCAGATCACCCGCGTTGAACTGCATCTGAGCGACGAGAACGGCGCAAAGAGTGGTAGCGGCGACAAGCGGTGCGTGCTTGAAGTGCGCCCTACTGGCCAGAAGCCGGTTGCTGTCACCAATGCCGCTGACAGCCTGCAAGAGGCGAGCGCCGGTGCCGTGCAGAAGATGCAGCATAAGCTGCAGAGCTTGTTCGGGCGCCAGGACAAGACAAAAGGCGGTCATTCGATCCGGGATCTGGATGTCCTATGACCGTCGGTTTTTTCACAGGAATGACGAGAGGATGATCATGATTTCCGAAACAGACCTGACAGATCTGATTGATGCCAGCCCGGCCATCGGGGTTTCCTTCTATCTTCCAACACAAACGCATGGTCGTGAAACACGGCAGAATCCGATCATGCTGAAGAACCTTTTGTCGCAAGCCCGCACGCAACTGGACGCGCGCGACGCAGGCCCCGACGCAGAGGCACTTCTGGCGCCGGTTGTGTCATTGATCGAGGATCATGATTTCTGGCAGCATCAAGATCATGGGTTGGCCCTGTTTGTATCCGAAGCGGGGCTGCAAAGCTTAAAGTTGCCCATGCCGGTGCCAGACCTTGCCATTGTAGGGTCGGGCTTTCACATCGCGCCCCTGCTTCCACTGTTTGAACCAGACGCGAATTTTGTGATCCTGACCATGACCGCTGACGCCGCGCAGGTCTGGCGTGCCAACCGGTTCAAGATGACGCCGGCATCCGTCGCGGGGCTTCCCGCCAGTCTTGAGTCGCTCGATGAGGAACCTGATTACGAGGGCAACCTGCAATCGCACGGGTATGGGCGGCCCAATACGGGCGGGCGCGACATGGCCAAGACGCAGGTTTATGGCGACAGCCCGGAAGAATGGCGCAAGGGGCGGCTGGTTGAATATACCCGGCGCACTGGAAGGGCATTGGCCACGCATCTGGCGCGCGATCCCTTGCGTGTTGTTGTCGTCGCGGATGCCGAAATCGGTGGCCAGATCCTGAAGGACGAGGCCTTGGCCCCGCTGATCGCCGGCTTTGCCGAAATCAACCCGGCGGCGCTGGACGATGCGGCGCTTCATGCCGCGGCCTGCGCGGTGATACAGCCGGTCCATGACAAAGCAAAGGACGCAGCACTTGCGCATCTTGATGCCATGATCGGCCGTGCGGATGGGGGATCTTGCACCGACCCTGAAAAGCTGATCGATGCCGCACGGGACGGACGAATCGATCAGCTTTTCCTGAGTGAAGCGGCGCTCATTGATGCTGACAGCGATGCAAGCTCGCGCGACATGCGTGACCGCGCTGCCAAACTGGCGCTGCGCAATGGTGGAATTGTATGGTCTGTCGCGCAAGAGCGTTTGCCCGAAGGCCGCACGATGGGTGCGACCCTGCGCTATTGAAGCAAACTGGTCGCGACGCTCTGCCAATAATGATCAGTGTGATTGACAGGGCGTCGTGGTCGCATCCCTCCAGCAAGGAACCTCTATGTCACTTGTCGTCCTGACGCTTGTCACCGGTGGAATATTTCTGATCGCCGATGCAATCATGTTGCCCAAAGTCATCAAACCCATGTTCGAGAGACATCTGGGTGACGCCATTCTCGACAGCCCGCGCGTTGTGCCTGCCGCATTGTTTTACTTTCTCTATCTGGGAGGGATTGTCTGGTTCGCGGGCTGGCCTGCGCTGCAGACCGTATCTCCCTCCCTCGCGCTGTTAAATGGCGCGCTTCTGGGACTTGTGGCCTATGGCACTTACGAACTTGTCAGTTGGACAGTCATGCGCCGGTGGCACCCGTCGATGGTTGCACTCGACATGGCATGGGGGACTGCGCTGAGTGCTGTGTCAGCCTGGGGCGGGGTGCTGGCGGCATTGGCGTTCGCCTGATCGCCGCGCTCGGGGTCAGTATTGATAACCATTGTGCCGGACCCCTTTGGGGGACCGGCAGCTGAAGCGTTTCGGACTTTTCTGAAACTGCACCGGCACGCGCGTTCAATCGTGATGCTCGGGTAGAGCTTTCAACTCGTCCTTGGTCCGGGCTGTGACACCGTGGACCGTGCCCGCCTCGTCCCGCATCATGCGCACTTGATCGGCGCTCAGCGAGACAGGTTTGGCCCCGATGCCAAGAAATCCGCCGACATCCACGACCATGCCGGTGTCATTACCCATACCGTGTACATGCGCAATGGTGCCGATCTTTTCGTCATCAGGGCCGTATATCGGTGCCCCCTTCAGGATAGATTCAGTCAGTTCTGTTGGGTCCAACGTGCTATGTTTGCTATGGTCCATGAGACTCTCCTTTGTTGTTCAGTCAAAGATGTCCAGGCAAATGGGATAGAAGCTCGACTGCCATTGCGTTGGCCACAGAGAGAAATCGGGAAAACCTCTGCATTCTTCTTGCCATTGCGCCCGATTGACATGCCGGGAACACCTTCACCACATCAACCCGCCCCATGCCGAAACGTTCCGGCGCAATCATTGGGCACAGACGGCGTCCCGCGCATGGAACGCAACGGCTCGCAAGCGCATTTCCTGAGTATCAGGGAGATCGGACATATGCGAATTGCTCAAGTGGCGCCGCTTTTCGAGACGGTTCCACCCAACGCCTATGGTGGCACTGAACGCATCATTGCGACGCTATGCGATAACCTTGTCAAACTGGGGCATGATGTGACACTTTACGCGGCTGCCGGGTCAGGGACTTCGGCCAGACTGTATGAGAGCCGCGCCTGTGGATTGCGCGACGACAGCGCGCCGCGGGTTTCGGCGACAGCGGCGCATTTGGCGATGCTTGAGGATGTTCGCATGCAGCAAGCCGCGTTCGACATCATCCATTGTCACCTGTCGCATTTTCAGCACTTCCCCTTCTTTGCGGAATTCGCAGCCAAGACGCTGACCACACCTCATGGTAGGCTGGATTATGCTGACTTGCCCAAGGCGCTTGGTCACTGGCCTGACATGCCGATGAACTCGATCTCGATGAGTCAGCGCACGCCACTGGCGCAGGCGAACTGGGTTAAAAATATCTATCACGGGCTGCCCTTTGATCTCTATCTTCCGAACCCCTCATGCGCATCTGATGGACCCGGATATCTTGCCTT
The DNA here is from genome assembly GCF_013415485.1 of Rhabdonatronobacter sediminivivens. Classification (GTDB taxonomy): domain Bacteria; phylum Pseudomonadota; class Alphaproteobacteria; order Rhodobacterales; family Rhodobacteraceae; genus Rhabdonatronobacter; species Rhabdonatronobacter sediminivivens. Next base: position 5,528 of record NZ_JACBXS010000070.1, read on the forward strand.
CATGGGGCGTTTTTCGCGCGACAAGAGGGCGGACCGGGCCATCGCGATTGCGGCGGCTGCGGGCTTGCCGTTGAAGCTTGCTGCCAAGATTGACGCGGATGACCGCGCGTGGTTCAGGCAGGAAATCGAACCTCATATCGATGGTCAATCGGTCGAGTATGTCGGCGAGATCACCGAGTCAGAAAAGCCCCGGTTTATAGGCGATGCAGCGGCGCTGCTATTTCCCATTGACTGGCCCGAACCATTTGGCCTCGTCGTGATCGAAGCGATGGCCCACGGCACCCCGTCGATAGTCTGGCGCAACGGGGCGATGGAGGAAATCATCGACGAAGGGGTGTCGGGATTCGTAGTGGATACGCTGGAACAGGCGGTTGCCGCCGTGCCCCGCGCCTTAGCGCTGGATCGCGCCAAGGTGCGGTACTGTTTCGAGCGCCGTTTCGACGCCGCGCGCATGGTCAATGACTATCTCACTGTCTATCAGGACCTGCTGCGGGCCAAGCAGCCCGCTCTTGCCGGTCAGTGACCCTTAGGCCGGAGGCCGCGCATGGATACCCCTAACCCTTCATTTGACGAACATATGGTCGATCCCATGACGGCGATGGCCGATCATGAGGATGCACCCAATCTTGGTCTGCATCAATTGTCGCTGAAAGATGAGGATTGTTTTTTGCTTGCGGGCATAAATGGCGACATCAAGGGTTTTGCAGATGGCTTTTTCCATGACGACACGCGGCTTTTGTCGTGCTTTGTACTGCGCATCGGCGGGCGGCGCCCGGTGCTTCTTGGGTCGGCAGTCTCTAGCGATCATGTGTACTTCGAAGTCAATCTGACCAATGCCAGCGTCCTGCTTGAAAACGACGAGCCATTGGCGCAGGGCAGCATCCATGTGAACCGCACGCGCTTCGTCAGGCAAGGGCGGATGTTCGAGCGGATCGCGATCACCAATTACGGGCTTGCCCCTCTGAACCTTCCGCTGAATTTTCAGGTTTCTGCCGATTTCTGGGACATCTTCGAAGTGCGTGGCATGATCCGGCCCGCACGGGGGCGCACGTTGCCGATCGAGTCTGGCCCCAGCCATGTTGGGTTTGGCTATGAAGGGCTTGACGGACAAACGCAGTCGCTAAACCTCAGCGTGTCGCATCCAATCACATTCGATGCGACACGCATGGAGATCTGTCTGGTGGTGCATGTGCAACGTGGTGCCCGCCGGGTCCTTTATCTGGAAGCAGGCGCGGATCATGCGGAACCAGGCCGGGTGCGCCACAGGATGAGCCTTGCCGCCGCACATCGCGCGATGAAAACCAAACGCCAGAGAGGTGCCACGATCCGAACTTCCGGCCCGCTGTTCAACGACTGGCTGAGCCGCACGCGCGCCGATATCGCGCTGCTGTCGTCGAATCTGGACACAGGCCCCTATCCATTTGCAGGTATCCCGTGGTTTTCGACAGCATTTGGCAGGGATGGGATCATCGCCGCACTTGCGACACTTTGGTTCGACCCTGATCTTGCCCGTGGGGTACTGCGTTTTCTCGCAAGCACACAAGCCCGGGATCATGACGAATTCTCTGATGCTGCGCCGGGCAAGATCCTGCATGAAATCAGGGGTGGCGAGATGGCACGGATGCGCGAAGTGCCGTTCGGGCGGTATTATGGCGGGGTTGATACGACACCCTTATTTTTACATCTTGCTGCAGAATACGCACGGCGCACGGCCGATGATGCGTTCATCGACACGCTCTGGCCAGCGCTGAAAGCTGCGATCTCATGGATCGAGACCACGCGTGCAGGTGATCCGAATGATCTGGTCAGTTATGCACGCTCCCAAGATACGGGTCTGCGAAATCAGGGATGGAAGGATAGCGCGAATTCAGTCTTTCATGCCGATGGGACGCTGGCGCAAGGGCCGATCAGTCTGGTGGAAGTTCAGGGCTATGCCTATCTGGCGTTGACCGGAATGGCGGAAATGGCCGCCCGCAGAGGAGATGCAGGCAACAGCGCGACGTTGCGTGCAAGTGCCGATCGCCTGCGTCAGACAGTGGAAGACCTGTTCTGGATGCAGGACCTGCAGTTTTACGCGCTCGCGTTAGATGGGGCCTCGAAGCAATGCGCTGTGCGGACCACGAATGCAGGGCATCTGCTGTATTCCGGGCTGCCTTCTCAAGACCGTGGGCAGGCGGTTGCCAAGGCTTTTCTGCAGCCTGAGTTCTTATCAGGCTGGGGCCTGCGGACGGTGGCAATTGGCGAGGCACGCTTCAACCCGCTATCCTACCATAACGGCTCCGTCTGGCCCCATGACACGGCAATCTGTAGTGCAGGCATCGACCAATACGCCCAGCCCGAAGCCGCAGGACGCGCACTTGCGCGGCTGTTCGAAGCCTCGTTCCATTTCGACAAGAGCGTGCCGGAATTGTTCTGCGGTTTTGCGCGGATCGTGGGTGAAGGGCCAGTTGGCTATCCTGTGGCTTGCGTCCCGCAAGCATGGGCCGCCGCTTCGGTATTCATGTTGCTAAAGACAACGCTGGGTCTGAAAATAGATGCCTATGCGCGAGAAGTCCGGGTTGTTGCCCCCGGTCTTCCTGCCGGGATCGACCATGTCATTGTACGGAATATTGATGTCAATGGTGCGAATATCTGTGTCGAGTTTCACCGGAGGGAAAACCGCGTGACCTGCGCGGTCACCAGATCTGGCTGCGAGTCTGTCCCCACACTTGTTCATGTTCTGGAATGAATCAAGCGGGACCATGTGGGAACACTCCCGCGCCTTGCGGGGTTATAAAGCCACATACCTTTTCTAGGCTCAGGACCTATTGATTTCAGCCTTGCGGCGTGATTCACGCTCCGCAAGGAGACCAATCAATGAGCAATCT
>NZ_JACBXS010000071.1 GCF_013415485.1 Rhabdonatronobacter sediminivivens
CCACCTTCGTCCGGGCACATATGGAGAGCATGGTTGCCTGCGACTTCTTCACCAAGACCGTGCTCACTGCCCGTGGGGAGCTATGCGGGATTTTGGGTGATGCGGTCTGATCAGGCGGCGCGGTTTTCGGTGTCGTTTGCGGCGACTCCGTCGGTGAATATGACGCCTTCGATGACCAAAGGCAACTGGTTCGCGCCCCGCAGTCGGCGCCACGTCTTCGCGGCGGCCTGAACGAGCTTGAAGACCATGAGCTTCGCCGTCTTCTGCGACAGCGCGCCCTTGGTTCGCACGGTCCGGTGTCGAACGGTGGCGAAGACGCTCTCGATCGGGTTGCCCGTGCGCAGATGGTCCCAGTGCTCCGCGTTCTCATGGCTCGATGTCAGAAGCTTCCGTCTATCGGTTGCTCAAGCCCTGCGACCTGATCACCAGCCTCGCCAATGTCGTCGTCAAGGGTGAGGGCTGCGCCCGCCATTGATGAAGTGGATGGCTCCCGCTTCCGGCATCGCAATGTGCCATGTTGGGTGCTGTGAACACGGCCAACAAAGGGAGCCATCCATGGGCGAGATTAGCACAATCGGGGTCGATCTGGCGAAGTCTGTTTTCCAGTTGCACGGCGTTGACGCGGAGGGCCGAACTGTATTGCGCCGTCAGTTGCGGCGCAGCCAGATCCTGGAATTCTTCCAGCGTCAGCCGCCTTGCCTGATCGGCATGGAGGCCTGCGCCAGCGCGCATCACTGGGCGCGCGAGCTGATCGAACTCGGTCATGATGTCCGGCTCATCCACCCCAGCTACGTGAAGGGCTACGTCAAGCGCGGAAAGACCGACAAGGCCGATGCCGAGGCAATCTGCGAAGCCGTATCGCGTCCGTCCATGCGGTTTGTCCCGGTGAAGAGCGAGGACACACAGGCCCTGCTCATGACGCACAAGGCACGGGAATTCCTCGTCCGCCAGCAGACCCAGATCGTCAACGCCATGCGCGCACATCTTGGCGAGTTCGGCATCGTTGTCGCCAAGGGCATCCACAATATCGAGCGGCTGATCATGGCCTGTGAACAGGCCAGCCTGCCGGCACCCGCACGCAAGGCCCTGAGACTGCTCGCCGATCAACTTGTCGATACGCAAGAGAAGATCCAGACGCTGACCGCAGACATTCAGGCAGACGCGCGGGGCAATGAGGCCGCGCAGCGCCTCCAGACAATTCCCGGCATCGGCCCGATCACCGCCAGCGCGCTCGTCGCCGCTCTGCCCGACATCGCCGAGTTCAAGTCAGGCAGGGATCTCTCTGCCTGGCTTGGCCTGACGCCGAGGCCGCATTCGACGGGCGGCAAGGAGCGAATGGGGCGGATCTCCAAGATGGGCAACAGGTATTTGCGCAGGCTGCTTTATCTGGGCGCCATCGCGCAGGTCAGCGCGCGCCGTCGGCGCGCGGCCGGGGAAGACTGGCTGTGGAGCATCATCCAGCGCAAGAAGCCCAAGCAGGCCGCGATCGCACTGGCCAACCGCATGGCGCGCACCGCGTATGCGCTGATCAAGAACAGGACGGAATACAGGGCGGCACAAACCGCCTGACACAGACGGGTAAGTGTCCCATCCCGGATGATCACATTTCCCCTCGGCGATCTGCCCTGTTCATGGCAAGATGGGTCCTGAGGAACATTCGGGCCGGGGGACGACCATGCTGATCCATCTTCACAGCCAAGCGACGACCACCCCGAAGGTGCGTGCGGCGATCCAGGCGAGCGCCGAGGTCGGGACGGCGCTGGCCGCGCGTTTCGGTGTCACCCCGCAGACCGTGTACAAGTGGCGCAAGCGCGACAGCGTCGAGGACCGCAGCCACACGCCGCATCGGTTGCAAACGACGTTGACGCCGGCCCAGGAGGTCGTCGCCGTGGCGCTGCGCAAGACGCTGATGGTCTCGCTCGATGATCTGCTGGCGGTGGTGCGGGAGTTCCTGAACCGGCCCTTCAGCTTAAATGCGGCGGGGCGTGAATGCGCGCGCCACGCTCCCCGCAACCTCGGAGCCCACCCATCATGACCTGCGCCACCATCAAGACAGCAAAATCGGCAGATTACCTGGCGAATGTGAGCCAAAGGTCGTTCAGCGCCGATCTTTCTCAGGGAACGTCGGGGCTTGCGGCAAAGCCCAGTGTCGACAGGGCACGATCCATGTTCACGACAAAGAGGCCAGCAATCATCCCAAGATTGACGGGCTGGCCCGGGCGCAATTCGGCATAACCTTCCTCGCCTTGTTCGATCAGCGCAAGCCAATCCCCTATTGCCGCGATCTCGCTGTCATACGAGCCGCCGATCAGGGGCACATCCTTCATCCGGGCCGTCATGACCTGCGGGACGTATTCGGACAGGCGAAAACCCGTCAGGCGGGTTACATCCTGCAGAACCATTTCCGACTGAATGCGCAGTCCAAGCCCTTCAAGATTGGTCATGAACGGTGCCTGCAAGCTTGAAACCTGCATCACGTTTTCCGAAAATGTCATCTTCGCATCGCCTGCAAGTTCGATTGCCCCCGGGAAATCCAGTGACAGCGTGCCATCCAGACCGGTGTCGCGGACTCGCGCCCGAAATTCGGCACTCCCCAGAAGATGCGATGTCGCCAGCGCGCCGGGCAGGAAGGTCCCGAAATCGAAGTCCAGGCCGCCAAGATCGAAGGAAAAATCCGCGCCGTCCTCGAACAGGATTTCCCGCAGGCGCGCTTCCCGCTCGGGATCATCATACGCAAAGGGCAGATACGCCGCGATCACCGCCCTTGGCAAAGAAGCCTCCAGAGCAAGGGTCTCCATGCTGTACCCCTGAACATTTCCGGACATCTGCAAATCCGCAATCCCCAGGGCCACGGTTCCGCGATCCCCATTCGTCCCTGCGGGAAGCGTCGCGTCCAGATGTATCCGGGCTGTCGAAAACTCATCCAGGCCAGACAGGACCTGCAGCCCCGCAAGTTCAGCGGACAGCTCCAGCACACAGCCCCCGCTTTGCCGCGCAAGCGCTGCCTGGCCCTGTAGCCTTCGTGCCTGTGACTGACCCAGACTTGTAGCCCCGGGAATGCGCAAGGCAGGGTTCGGTTGTGCCACAAGAACCTCGGCATCGACGGAGACCATCGGGCGCGACGACCCGATCGACAGGGACCCGCAATCCAGCGCGTTGAATGACGACTGCGCCAGCCCCTCGCCACTCAGGCGCAAGGTTTCAAGCTCTACAAGCGGGTGGCCTTCCGCTGCGCCCTGGTGAACGCTCACCTGCTCGGCCACGATGCGGTCCCCGACACGGGATGCGGCGAGCGCCGTGATACGGATCACGATATCCTCTGTTTGCAAGACCACATCCGAGAACAGATAGGACCCGCCCGACGCCTCGCGAAATTGGCTGCTTATGGTCCACTCCTCACCCAGATGGCCCTGCAAGCGTTCCTGAAGTGTGATTTCGGCAATTCTTGCCTCGTCCTGCGCCGCAGCACCGGTCGGGCCAAGGCAGGCCATGCCCATCATTGCAGCCGCGATCATCCATGCCTTGCCTTGCGTCATTGCCGACACCCCCGATTGACCCTTCTGAGGCCTGCCCTCAGCCCGAATACCTTCGTGGCCTCCGGTTCCAGTGCCAGATAGAGCGCCTTTCCATATTCTCATTGCAGGCGCCCGGTTTGCAGATGAGCCCCGCGCGGCCCGCCTTGCCGCACCCTCCATTGTTCCGGATCTGCGGACAAGGACAGGCCATGCGGCGACCGCGATACAGGCCCCTGATCTGTGCGAACTTCGACTGTTTCTGATGTCTGGGTCGCTACTTCATGCCTGCGAATGATGAGACCCAGGCGCGGCCATGGCTCGACCTCGGCGAAGGTCCACGCGGGTTGGCTTGTGTCCCAACCGGACCGGGCGCGCTCGCCAATTGCTTCAGGTGGCCAGAAGCGCTGCGAATTCCGCTCCATGTCATGCCCGTATTCGGTGATCATGCCGGTCTCATAGGCTTGGCGAAAAATCCTTGCGGCGACGGGGGCCGCATGTGCCCCCCCCACGAAGCCATTGGTAGGCGTATTGTCATCCCGGCCCAACCAGACGCCCACGGCGATATCCGCTCCCATGCCCACGAACAACGCGTCGCGGTGCCCCTGCGATGTGCCCGTCTTGCCGATTACCGAAACGGGGTGGTTTCTGAACGTTTCGGCGGCTGTGCCGCGCAGGATCACCCCGCGCATCATGGCCTGCATGTCGTCGATTGCCCTGGTGCTGAAGGCATTGCGCCCGATCGCGGGATCGCTTTCCCAGACGCGACCATCCCGGTCAATGATCCGGCGCACAAGCGTCGGCCGGATCGGCCACCCGCCGTTGCCGATTGTCGCATAGCCTGTCACCAACTGGCGCAGCGATGTCACACTCGCGCCCAGGGCCGACGGCAGGTAAAGGGCCATCTGCTGTTCATAGGCACCCGCCCGCCGGGCAATGTCCGATATGTTGGCGATCCCGATTTCGTTTGCGATCTTCACCGCCGCAATGTTCGAACTGATCTCGAAGGCCGTGTAGAACGGAATAATCCCGCGGTGGCGCTCACCAAAATTCCGTGGACTGTAGCCTCCGTCAAAGTCGGTGGGGCTGTCATCAATGATGTCTTGAGGAAACCACCCCATCTCCATCGCCGCAAGATAGACAAATGCCTTCACGGCAGAGCCAGGCTGGCGCGGGGATGTCGTGCGATCAAAGCGCGACAGGCGCGTATCTGTCCCCCCGACCGAAGCCAGGACTTCGCCCGTATGGATATTCATGATCACCACGGCGCCTTCCAACCCCTGCGACGTCACAAGATCACCGTTTTCCCGGTCAATCAGGACAACATCCCCACGCGACAGGGGCTGCGGCAGGTCGTGTTCTGCGATCTCCCAGGTGTTGTTCACCCCCCAGCCGCGCGCCCTGGCAAGCGTAGACGGGGTGCTGCCCAGAACGACAGCGGGCAGGACCCGTGCATCGGCACCGATACCTTCGAGCACCCGTGTCCAGAGCGCCTGCGGCAGCCTTTCGCCATTGGTGGCGTGTGTTTCCAGCGTGGCAAGGTCGCTGTCAGCGATTCTGTTGATCGCCTCGATCCGGCCCAGTCGGGCCACCTGGTCGTTCAGTGATTGCTGGGCCAGGGATTGCCACCGGCCATCAAGGGTGGTTTCGATAACCGGCAGGGTTCCAGAAGCGGCGCGGGGTTCCAGAAGGGCCGCGGTCGCGGAATTGGCCTCGATCCAGCGTTCCAGCACCACGTCCGTCCACTCCTGCCCGCCTATCGCAGATTGGGCCGGGATCACCTCAAGGCGTTCGGATCTGGCGGTGCGATAGTCTTCTTCGCTGATGACCCCGGTGAACAGCATCCGGCCAAGAACATGATCGCGACGGGCGTGGGCCCTTGCCGCGTGGTGTTCAGGATTGAACCGCGCCGGACCCTGAAGAATGCCGGCAAGGAAAGCCATTTCGGAAAGCGACAGGTCGTCCCAGTTCTTGCCGAACCATGAGCGCGCAGCCCCTGCGGCCCCCCATCCGCGCCCGAACCAGACCGCACCCAGATAGGCTTCAAGGATCTCGCCCTTGCTCAGAACATCCTCGATCTGGATCGCCAGGGACGCTTCGATGGCCTTGCGCCGGAAGGTGACATCGGACCCTACGATCTGGTTCTTCAAAAGCTGCTGTGTGATGCCCGATGCGCCTCGGGTGGTGCCGGACAGATGCTCGAAAAACGCCCGTGCTGTGCTCGTGGGCGCCAAGCCGGGGTGTTCGAGGAACCTTGCATCTTCGGTGGCAAGAAGTGCCGCGATGAAAATGCCCGGAATATCCGACAGGGATGTGCGCGCATTCCTTGGGGAGCCGATGACCGCCCGCTCCCCCGAGGCCAGCCGATACTCGGCATGAAACCCGGTTCTCTGAGCCCGCACACGGTCCAGCAAATCAACATCAAGCTGATCGTCCGGGCCAATATGGACAAAGGACCCGATGGCTGACACCGCAAGGCGGGTCAGCGTATATATTCCCGCATCGGCCTCTGAATCGGCCTGCGCAGAACCCGTCGCAAGGCCAACCGCAAGAGCGACCGCAACACAGGATTTGAATGCCCCACGAAATGACCGGGTTGAGTACCTGAAAGCGGCGGGCGCGCACACCATCACAGCGCCGCCTTCACGGCGGCGTGGATCGTGGTTTTGACGCTTGTTCGCAACGTCTTGCCGCATTCTAAGCTAAACTCCATACCAAGTTTCCACTTTTCGGAAATCGACCGCGCTGCCCGAAGTGGGAGCGCCGACAGCCATATCCTCCACTGTCAGGAGGCTGTCCCGGATCCCGCTCCTGCGCATCGCCTACTGGCGTGCAGGTCCACGGACCGCACGACGCCGCGCGCCTATATAAGTTACAACGCATCGAAATCCGTAGCGTTCCCTACCCCTGGGCATGCAGAGCGCTGACGCCGACGCATGCGCTGCCGATACCGGCGTCCGCGCGGCCCAGGGCGTTGACTTTCGGAGCGTCCTCGGTCTCAGGCCCGCAAGGCGTCGCTCACAAGCAGGGCAACACCGGCGACAACTCCGACGATGCCCGCTACCAGAAACCACATTGTACTGCTCGTATAGCGCCCGGTAAGCGCTTCCGAGATCTGCTCGACGGGTGCATTGGATGCCCGCCAGGCAAAGAAAAGCAACACCCCGCCAAGCGCGAGCGCGACGATGCCGATGATGTTTGACTTGGGCATACTGATCTCCTTCGTAGGTTGGACGTGTCGTCTGATGGCGTTACCGCCGCGCGACTGACAGACGGACCGTCTGTTGGATGTCGTCTGGATATGGCAGGGACAAACTATCTTGTGATCCGGCGCTCTGTGCTTACCTTGATCAGTCCGAAGCGCATCGATCCGCGAAACCACAACGTTTGCCTTCGGCGTGTATTTCGACGCCAGGGCAAGCGACATCACTGTTCACGGATACACCAGGCGTTCTCTCAAGTCCGAAACCCAGAGTGTCGTGCGTCTGGACCTATGGTTGCGGTGCAGCGGATCATATGTTGTTGCGCGACCCTCAGGGCGCGATCATTGCGTGATCCGCAATGCGGGGACGAAAAAGCGGCCCGGTTTCCCAGGCCGCTTCGTTGACCACCTGCTTCTGCAAGCGGGCGGAAGGTTTACACCGCAATCTTAACGAACGATGTAGACGATCCGCCGCTGGTCGCGTTCCACCAGAACCCGGACGCCGTTTACATAGGAATAGTAGTATTCGCTCTCGGGGACTTCGGCCAGAGCGACCGTTTCGGGGATGCCCGCGCCGACAACGACCTCACCGTCCAGGAAGATCGGGTCAACCGGGTTTTCCCGCACATAGGTGGTGACGCGTTCTTCGGGCGTAGATGCCGCCCCCAGTCCCATGCCGATACCCGCACCGATCACGGCACCGATCGCCGCCGCCGGCATTGAGCGCTGCAACCGTGCGGCGATTGCAGTGCAGTGCATCGGCGGTCACGACCTTTCCCTTGAGAGAGATCAGTCCCAGAACCTCAAGAGCCGCGTCCAGCTCCGTGCCATGATCGGCAGTGACCGAGGCGAGCGTCAGGCGCAAACGCTCGGCATAAGCCGAGACCATCATACGGGTGCGCGCACTCTCGCCCTTGTTGCGCGCCCCACGCAACGCCTTGCCATCTATGGCGATGACATCACCATCGCGGAGCAGCGCCGCGACATCGGCCAGCACCTTGTCAAAGGCCGCATCCAGCGCCTTCGGGTCGATCATATGGAACACCGTCGAGAAGGTGTCGTGCGATGGAATGGCATGCTTGAGCTTCAGGAAGCCTCTGAAAAAGCTCTCTTTTGCGCGCCCGAAAGCTGCCATCTCGGCGCAGCTTGTCGCGCCGCAAAGCACCGAGACGAAGGCGATCACGAGAAGCTCGCCAAGGTCATGGCGGGCATTGCTGGCGCGGGGATCAGGGACATCTTTCAGCGCGGACAGGAAAATCTGCATGAGGGGGGCGAGCTCCAGGTCATGAATCCCCCATCCAGAATCGATTCCGGCGTCATCCGCAAGGGCAGACGCTCACACCCTCAGTTCCAAACGCGATTCCCCTGCGCGCCCGTTGGGGCCGTTTTTCGCGCTCTCTCGTCGAGCTGATGAAATCCTCTCGCGATAGGCATCAAGCAGCTCAAGGAAAACGGCGCCTCAAAAACGTTTTTCAGCAGCCTGTTAAAGCCAACTGACTCATTGTATGTTGGCGCCAGGGTAATCCACTTGAAATTCACAAGTCGCGTCGCTCTATTAACCCGCAGATCTCACTAGGCTCAGGACCTATTGATTTCAGCCTTGCGGCGTGATTCACGCTCCGCAAGGAGACCAATCAATGAGCAATCTT
>NZ_JACBXS010000072.1 GCF_013415485.1 Rhabdonatronobacter sediminivivens
ATCTCCGTTCTGTGTCGCAACTGAACAGAATCACAACCTGCTGAATTCACTCAACTCATTTCCGATTGGCCTCTAAGACTGCGTGAAACCTGTCCAAAGCGCCTCGAACTCGGCATCCCCGCTCGCCTGCGCGTGATTGACCACCTGCCTGGGCTTGCACACGAATGAAGTGCGGGATGCGTACTGATTTCAGGAGTACCGGACAGCCGGGTATGGAGTGGGCCTTGCGCTGCGTCCATCGATGTATCTGCATCAAGCCTCACTTACACCCCTTCCCCTGCGTTGGTCTCTTTTGCGCAACTGATCTCCCATAAGGACAATAGCGAAGCGCGCCTGCCGCTGAGTAAGCTCAACCCTAAGGCGTAAAGGGGAAGGCAATGGTCACCCGCACAAGGGATCCGTATCAACCGGGCGGGCACGACCGCCAGGGTACTTCGTCGATACGGTCAGCAGATGCGGCTAAGTTTCGTGGCAAAGAGGCTGGCGAGCAAGATGGTTGCATGCCGCCTGCTTGGTGGCTTTTGCCGTCAGTGCTTCTGGGCTGCGTTGCATGGGGTTTGATCATCTATGCAGTCTGGGCATGGTTGGTGTGAAGGAGAGGCCTGAATCGCAGATGGCAAGATCATCCTATAGGGGAAAAATGCGGCACGCAGCGTCTGCGCAATTGGTTCGTAAAGATGTTCGAGGACGTGACGCCAAATACATGTGTTTGTGATCGCGCGAATCTTCCAGGGTGTTCTTTCTGGTTCTTGTTTTACTGGGCGCAGCAGAGGTGAATTACTTCGCCGCTGAAATTACACTGCAAGTATCGCATCGAACGATTGGAGAGAATAGTCCACCCATCCATCAAACCATATCGATTTTTGCTTAATTTGTAAGTGAGTAGGTGGCGACAGTTAGGAATAGAGATGCCTGTCTTTGCACATGCAATGGGGCGACTATCATCAAATGAGGTGCAGTATGCGACCAAGGCTTGAATTGACCCACTGCCAATACCAGTCCACGAGAGAATCCGCACCAAAGCGGAGCAGTTCCTCAGCGCGCACTGCTTGGCTCGCCTGCACTGAAAGCGATGTCGAGCGGCTGGATGCGAAAGCCGCAGAGTCAATGTCTTGCTATCCTTTGGAGCGCGCCCGTGTTTTGTTGATTGGCTTTGAGGCCGATGAGCTTTGCGATATAAGTCACGGGCTTTGTACCATCGGCGTGGATGCTACAGATTCGATATCGAATGTGGATCATCTGCATAAGGCGTCTGAATATCTCCTCGGCTTCACCCATATTCTTGTCAATATTGACGCCTTCGAAGATGTTGAAAGCGCAGTTGATGTCCTTCTGGCCTATCGGTCCAACGCGCCCTTTATGGTCATTGTAGCCTGCTCCTATATGGTTGGTGGCGATGATTTTGGCCGCGAGCGCACAGCAATATGCGATGCAACTCTTAAAATGCCGATTTCGACATCAAGATTGGCAAAGGGTCTTTCTTCAGCCGAGTTGGCAGTGTCAGCGAACCGTTGTTGTTCGCTCTTTGCTCTGGAGCGTCAGTGAGGTATGTTGATGCTTCCGCGGCCTGAAGAGACCCGCCATGCGCCGCTTCGATCCGGCCGAATTCGGCCGCATGCTCGCCCGCCTGACCCCGCAGGAGCTGCGCCAGGCCGAGGCCCTCTTTGTCGATGCGCGCAAGCGTGCGGAGGCCGTCCTTGAGATCGACGCGCGGGCCGATGCCGACGGCCCAGCGGCGTCCTGCCCGCGCTGTGGGGGCGACGCACGGACCCGGTGGGGGCGAACCAGAACCAGCGCACAGCGATGGCACTGCTCGGAGTGCGGAGCGACATGGTCGGGCCGCAGCGGGACGCCTCTGGCCCGGGTGCATCGCCCGGCCTGGTGGTTGCGCTGGCGCGTGACATGATCGAGGCACCGCAGCCGATGCCCTGCCGCCACGGGGCCGATAAACTGGGAGCGTCACGTCACGGCATCTGGCGTTCGCCCCCGGCCTCGGACCGTGTATGGATGGCTCCCGCGAATGCTGCCCTCAGGAAGCGCAGGTCACTGCTGATCTGGCTGGACAAGGAGATGGCCTGGCACGCGCCCGCATGAGGGTCGTCCCGGGCGCCCGCCTCATAGCCGGACCTGCTGGACCAGATCCCCGAAGACGAGGACATCGGCACCGTGACAGCAGACGGCGCCTATGACACCCGCCGCTGCCACAGCGCCATCATCGTGCGGCGGTAGCCGCCCTTCTCAGGTCCAACCGGGTGCGGCGAGCGCGATGCCGGCAAGCGCGCAGCCAGCCAGGACCGTCACTGGACCAAGCTTGAAGCGGAACACGGCAACAAGCGCAGCCAGCACCAGGGCAGCCGCTGCAACGTTGATCGTGGACCAGACCGGGACCTCAAGGTCGAGGCCGAGGGATGTGATGGTGCGGACCTCAACAAACACCACATGCATCCCGAACCAGACAGCGAGGTTCAGGATCACCCCCACCACGGCGGCTGTGATGGCCGTCAGCGCCGCCGTCAGCACCTTGTTGTCGCGCAAACGCTCGATGAAGGGTGCGCCGAGAAATATCCACAGGAAGCAGGGCGTGAAGGTCACCCAGGTCGTCAAAAGCCCGCCCAGCGTTGCGGCCCAGAGCGGCGACAGGCCGCTTGCCTCGCGGAATGCGCCCATGAAGCCCACGAACTGCGTGACCATGATCAGCGGCCCCGGCGTGGTTTCTGCCATGCCCAGCCCGTCGAGCATCTCGCCCGGTGCCAGCCAGCCGAAATTCTGCACCGCTTCCTGCGCGACATAGGCCAGCACCGCATAGGCGCCGCCAAAGGTCACCACTGCCATGATGCTGAAGAACCCGGCAATCTGGGCAAAGACATTGGCCGGGCCGAGTGCAATGAACAACAGCGCAACCGGCGCCAGCCAGAGGACGAGAAAGATCGCCGAGACGCGGAAGGCATAGCCCCGGCTGACCTCGGCGTGATCAGGCGTTTCCTCTCCCAGCAGCGTATCGGCGTCATCGACCTCGACCTTGCCGACCTTGCCGTGTCCACCGCCACCATGAAACGCGGATACACCCGCTCTGGCCCCAAGAAAACCGATCATGCCCGCCGCAAGGATAATCAGCGGGAACGGCACGGCGAACCCGAAGATCGCGATGAACGAAGCGACGGCGATGGCGATCATCGCGCTGTTCTTCAGCGCGCGCGCACCGATGCGGATGACCGCCTGCACCACGATGGCCAGCACGGCGGCCTTGAGCCCGAAGAACAGCGCCTCGACCGCGCCGACATTGCCGTAAAGCGCATAGATCCAGCTCAAGCCCATGATCGCGACGACCCCGGGCAGCACGAACAGGACACCCGCGATGATGCCGCCGAGGGTGCGGTGCATCAGCCAGCCGATATAGACGGCCAGTTGCATCGCCTCGGGCCCCGGAAGCAGCATGCAGTAGTTCAGCGCATGCAGGAACCGCTTCTCACCCAGCCAGCGCTGTTCCTCGACCAGGATACGGTGCATGAGCGCGATCTGCCCGGCCGGGCCGCCAAAGCTCAAGAGGCCGATACGAGCCCAGATGCGGGTGGCTTCGGAAATGGTGGGATAGGCGCGGTTCTGCATCACTCTGCCTCTGGCGTGTTGGTGGCCCGATTGCGGGACTTCTCGGTTGCAACCTGCCCACGGCCATAGAGCGGTTCTGTGACGTCCCGGCGGCGTCACACCCTCACGGTGGCACCGGGCTGCGTTCCGTGACAGCCAGCATGTCCCTGCGCGGTCCGATCTTCAAGCGCAAGCCTGATCGGGTCCAGCACGTGAAATGATGGACGTGAGGGCAGCGCGGGTTTCAGTCGCTCGCGCTCGATCGCGGGGGGGGGCGGCCATGTCAGCCTGACTTTCTGCTCTCAAGCAGTGCCTTGACCACAAGGGCCACAATGGCGATCAGCGTGAGGGTTGAAGCGGCCGCAAAGGCCCCCACGGCGTTGAGGTCGTTGAACAGAAGTTCGACATGCAGCGGCAGGGTGTTGGTCTGGCCGCGGATGTTGCCCGAGACGACGGCCACGCCGCCGAACTCGCCCACCGCGCGGGCGGTGCACAGGACCGCGCCATAGAGCAGCGCCCATTTGATATTGGGCAGCGTCACCCGCCGGAACACCTGCCATCCAGAGGCGCCGAGCGTCACGGCCGCCTGTTCCTGCTCGGTCCCTTGCGCCTGCATCAGGGGCAGCACCTCGCGCGCCACAAAGGGCGCGGTCACGAACATCGTCACCAGGACGATGCCGGGCAGGGCGAAGATCACCTGCAGGTCATTGGCCTGCAGCCACGGCCCCAGAAGCCCCTGCCGCCCGTAAAGGAACAGGTAGCAGACCCCGGCGATGATGGGCGATATCGAAAACGGGATTTCAATGATCGTGACAAGGATACCGCGCCCCGGAAAGCGATGCTTGGCCACCGCCCATGCAGCGGCAATCCCGAAAGCGACGTTGATCGGCACCACGATGATCGCAGTGATCGTGGTCAGCCAGATCGCATGCAGCGTGACAGGGTGCAGGATGTTGGCCACATACACGTCCCACCCGCGCGAGAAGGCGCGGGCGAAGATATAGGCCATGGGGGCCACGATGAACAGCAGCGTCAGCCCCACGGCAAGGCCGATGAGCACACGTTGACCGTGCCGGGATTGCAGCCGCGACTGGCTGGGCAAATGGTTCAATGCGACCGTGCTCATCGATTGCCCTCGCGGTAGCGGGATGCCCAGTATTGCAGGAGGTTCGAGACCAGCAGCAGGATCAGCGCGAAGACCAGCAGCACCAACGCGATGGCTGCAGCGCCGTTATAGTCGAATTCCTCTAGCCGGATGAAGGCCAGGAGTGCGGCGATTTCCGTGCGGAAGGGCAGATTGCCCGCGATGAAGACGATGGCGCCGAACTCACCCAGCGAACGCGCGAAAGCGATGGTGCAGCCCGCCAGCCAGGCCGGCAGGATGGCAGGAAAGACGACGCGGGTGAAGATCGTCCAGGGTCGCGCGCCCAGCGTGACGGCGGCTTCTTCCAGCGCCGGGTCCATATCTTCCAGCACGGGCTGGACGGTGCGCACGACGAAGGGGACCGAGGTAAAGGCCATCGCCAGCGCGATGCCCCAGATGGTGTAAACAACGGGTATACCTGCGGGATGCAGCACCGCCCCGAACCAGCCATTAGCAGAAAACAGCGCCGTCAGCGACAGGCCCGCCACCGCCGTGGGCAGCGCGAAGGGCACATCCATCAGCGCATCCAGAATGCGCTTGCCCCGGAACTCGTAGCGCACCAGCACCCAGGCCATCAGTAAGCCGTAAAGCGCATTGAAGATCGTGGCGATCACCGCCGCAGTCAGCGTGATCTGGAACGCCGCCACCGCGCGCGGGGAACTGACGATGGCCCAGAACCGCGCCGGGCCCATCTCGGCCCCCTTCAGGATCAGCGCGATCACCGGGATCAACACGATCAGCGTCAGATACAGCAGCGTTGTGCCGAGGCTCAGTGTGAACCCCGGCAGGACGCGCTTGGTGCGGATGGGGGCGCTGCTGGGCGCCCCCGGATCGGCCTGTGCGGTGCTCATCGCATCACTGGTTCACGAAGACGCGGTCCAGCCGCGCGCCTTCGGCAAAGTGGTCGCGCTGGATCGCCTCCCAGCCGCCGAAGGTGTCCTCGGCTGTGACCAGTTGGACATCGGGGAGCCTGTCGGAATACTCTGCTTCCACGTCTTCGTCAGTGACGCGATAGAAGTGTTCCGCCAGAATACGCTGTGCCTCGGGCGTGTAGAGCCATTCGAGATAGGCATTCGCGACCTCGGTGTTGCCGTTGCGCTCGGCCACTTCGGCCACGACAGCGACGGGAAAGGCGGCGAACAGGCTGATCGAGGGCGTCACGCGCTCGAGATTCTGGTCCTCATAGGCCTCGGCGATCCCGCCGGTTTCCGCCTCGAACGTGACCAGCACATCGCCCATGCCGCGTTCGGCAAAGGTCTGCGTGGCCCCGCGCCCGCCGGTATCGAACACCGGCACGGAATCGAAGATCTCCTTCACGAAGGCTTCGGCCGCATCTTCGTCGCCATCGTTATGCTCGAGCCCATAGGCGAAGGCGGCAAGATAGGTATAGCGTGCATTGCCGCTGGTGCGCGGGTTGGGGAAGATAACCTCGACATCCGCGCGGGCCAGATCGTCCCAGTCCTGAATGTCGAGCGGGTTGCCTTCGCGCACAAGAAAGGCGGGCAGCGAATAATAGGGCGAGGCGCCATTGGGCAGCAGGTCGCGCCAGTCTTCGGGCACCAGCCCCCCATCCACCAGAACGTCGATATCGGTTTCCTGGTTGAAGGTCACGACATCGGCGTTCAGCCCTTCAAGGATCGCCCGCGCCTGACGCGACGAGCCGCCATGGCTCATGTCGATGGTGACGCTGCGGCCCGTGGTTTCCTGCCAATGGTCGGCAAAGACCGGATTCAGCGCTTCGAACAACTCGCGAGCGATGTCATAGCTGGTATTGAGCAGGCTGTCCTGCGCGGTCGCCGGGGCTGCAAGGCCCAGGGCCAGAACAGCAGCAAGAAGCGGGCGTTTCATGAGGAAGTCTCCTGTTTCTGAGGACTGGACACAGTGGGGGATGCGGGCCGCGCGCTGCGTCGCGCCGGGGTAGAAGCTGTGGCAAAGAGTGTACCGGCCTCGATTTTCAGCTGTACCGGCGTGTCGGCAATCAATGTCTGAGCCTGAACTGCGCGGCGGGGCACATCGGCCTCGGCCTCTTTGCCGTCCTCATGGCGCAGGATCAGGCGCAGATGCGCCCCGTTGGAGGTTCGGGTGGCGATCCGCCAGGGCGAGGATGTGGTTGGCACCGGCATTATGTCTTCGGGCCGGACGAACAGCGTGGCCGCGCCATCGGGCAGCGCGCGGCGCGGCAGGGCGGTCAGGTCCAGCCCCTTCCCCTCGGCCCGACCGGCCTGCAGGGTGACGGGCAGCTCCACCGTGGCCCCCATGAACCGCGCGACGAATTGGGTGGCGGGGTGGTCGTGGATCGCATCGGCATGGCCGATCTGCTCGATCCGGCCCTCGCCCATTACCACGACACGATCAGCCAGCTCGAACGCCTCTTCCTGGTCATGGGTGACGAAGATGGTGGTGGAGCCTGTCGCCTCATGTACGCCACGCAGCCAGCGCCGCAGGTCGCGCCGGATCGCGGCATCAAGCGCGCCGAAGGGCTCGTCCAGCAGCAGCACTTTGGGTTCGATCGCCAGTGCGCGGCCCAATGCGACCCGCTGGCGCTGGCCACCGGAAAGCTGGGTCGGATAGCGGTCGGCCAGATGGGCAATCTGCAGGAAATGCAACAGCTCCTCGACCTTCGCGGCGATAACCGCCTTGCCCGGCCGCTCAGATCGCGGCCGGACTGTCAGCCCGAAGGCCAGATTGTCGCGCACGCTCATGTGTGGGAAGAGGGCGTAGTGCTGGAACACGAAGCCGATGCGTCGGTCCTGTGCGGCCAGTTGCAGCCAGTCGGCCCCGTCCACCACCAACCGCCCGGCATCGGGCCATTCCAGCCCCGCGATGATCTTCAAAAGCGTGGTCTTGCCCGAGCCCGAAGGACCCAGCAGCGCGACCAGTTCGCCCTTTTCGACGCCCAGATCGATCCCGCGCAGAACATCCGTTTGCCCGAACTGTTTGGTCAGCCCTGAGATGCTGATTGACATGAATGCGCCTTTCTCAACCAAGCCGCTGAGTTAAGGAGGGTTTTTGCGCAGGGCAAGCCGACTGCCCCTGACATCTCGTGCCCCGGGGTGACGGGTATTCCTTCGTTACGACATGCCGCGCGACAGGATTTGTACGGACCCGGCTTTCTGAGAACGTGAGGTGGAATTCCGCGGAAACAGCCGGAAAGTGTTCCTTATTACTCGGCCTATGCTCAATCATTCCGAATTCTATTCCTGACAGAGCGCTATCCCGGACAGCCATTCTGTCTGAACGCGGATGTCTGGAATCTCTGTGATCTACGAGGATACGCACCGGCTGACGGGCCCGATTGCGCTGATCCCCCGCAGCGCAGTTCCGTCAGGGTGCAGGACCCTGGCGCGCGCGTCGTTGGCAAGGGGCGCAGCATCTCGGCCCCGAGGGCGCGATGCGCATCCTGCCAGGACGGGTCAACGACATCAGTCTGCCAGATATGGTTGAGAGTGTGCCCATTGGAGCAAAGGAAATAGGCAGAACCGACCATGCTCAGATAAAGATGCAGTGGATCTATTGTTCGTCACCTGACGCAAGATTCCCAACGGCTGCAGGGTGTGTCATACCTTGGGCATGAGACGCTCCGACATCTGC
>NZ_JACBXS010000073.1 GCF_013415485.1 Rhabdonatronobacter sediminivivens
ACCCGGGAACGCCGCGCACTCGACGCGCTGGATGAAATCAGAGGGAACCGGTAAGATGCGTCAGACTCAGAACACTATCTTGCGCCGGATCGAGCCATCCTGCTGCCCGCGCTTGAGCAATGCCTCGATATTGCGCAGTGAGAGCGAGGCGACAACCGGTGTTGCCACAGAGGATTTCAGGAACCGCGCGAACATGACGTTTTCGGTCGACAGGCTGCGCACAAGCTGGGGACTGTTCCCGAAATGGTCGAAAATGGTCTGATAAATTCCGATCAGCCCGTCCGTCGCCGAACCGGGCCCTTTGATGGGGTGCAGCTCGGCTTCCCTCAGCTCTCCGAGGAGTTCCTCCAGAACGGCAACATAGAGCCCGCACTTGTCCCCGAAGTAATGATTGATCATGCGCATGTTCACGCCTGCTGAACCGGCAATCGCGTCTACGGTCGCACCGGTAAAGCCGTGCCCGGCGAACATTCCCGTTGCCGCAGTCAAGATGCGCCTGCGCTACGGGTCTCGGGTGGTCCCTGCCTTGCGCGCGGCCATGCTGGTCGCTCCTCTTGATCCACCGGTCCATTCGAATAGTTGTCTTGAGGATCACAGGCAAGCAGGGCGCATCCAGCCCGGCTCGCCAAGCTGCTCCGTTCAGCCATCACATTGTTTCATTCGCGTTTCAAAGGGGCAGCTGAAAAAGTCGCCCGCCTCCGAATGTTCAGACAAGAGACCGGGAAACTGTGCCGCGGCACGCTTTCCACAAGCCCTGTCCCGGGCGACCAGCCCGGGACGCGCCCGACCCTCCCGCGGGAGGGCGCATTGCAACGCTGCAAAAAGCTCAGTTCATGGAGGGGTTTGGCCAGCATAAACCGCATTAACCCCAAGGTCCCAAAGCGCCCACCCAGGGTCAGGCGCGTCCCTTCGCTCCGGGGTTCGATGTAAGAACAGGAACAGTTTTCCTGACAGGCGCTGCCCATCTTTCTTTTTCAGCAGCCTGCCAAGCGGCCATGCAAGCGTCCGGAGATGCTGAAACCTTTGATCTTGTTCCATGTTTGGCCGAAACAGAAAACCCCGGTGGGCTTGCAAGTTACCCTGTAGGTTCGATCAAGTGTCGCCGTCCTGCAATCGGCGGTTCAGCCAGCCGATCATACTCTGGGCTTCGGCCTCGTCAAGCACCTCGGTGTCCAGCATCTTCATCGCCCGCAATGCGTGAACGACAAGGAACGCGACCGTGGCGAAGTCAGGGTCCGTTGAATCGGCACGGATGCGTGCAAGAAAATCGCGTTCGCGTGCACGGATCGGATCCAGAAGCTGGGGGTTTTCGGCCAGCGCGGCCAGCAGGCCCGATGCTGGTGGTTTCTGACGCGCGGCTTCTTGCAGGAACTGATCCATATAGGCGGTGATCGCAGCATTCGGGCGGCCAGTGGCCTCTTCGGCGCGCAAAGCCGCATCAAGGCGTGACAGATGATGGGCAACCAGTGCCTCGAGCAGCTTTGACTTCGAAGGAAAGTGATACAGCAGGCCCCCTTTTGATACGCCCGCTTCCGCAGCGACGGCATCGAGCGACAAGTTGCCCGGGCCCAAACGGCGCGCCACGGCCTCTGCAGCGTCCAGCAGGCGCATTCTGGTATCTGCCTTGCGGCTGGGGGCTGTGTCGTGGGTCACGTCAGGATCCTGCATTGACTGTACCGGCTGGACGGTATAGTTGCGCCTGACAGAATACAAGCCCCCATGGTGGACCTCTCAATGACAAAGCGTTTCATTATCGCAATTCTGCTGCTTGCGCTGGTCGGGGGCGGGCTGGTCGGCTTCAACCTGTTTCGCGACCGGATGATCGCGCAGTTTCTGGCAGACCGGCCTGTCGCGGCGTTGCCTGTCGAAACGGTCGTGGCGGAAACAACGACCTGGCAGCCATCGCTGAGCGCGATCGGCACGGTCAACGCAGCGCAGGGCGTGGAACTGACGGTCGAGGCGGCAGGGATCGTGCGCGAGATCGAATTTGCGGCGAATGAGGACGTTCAGGCGGGTCAAACGCTTCTGCGGCTTGATGATGAAATGCAGCAGGCTGATCTTACCGCCGCGCGCAGTCAGCTTGACCTGGAACGCGCCACTCTTGCCCGCGAGCAGGAGCTGCAAACCCGCGGCGTGGCCAGTGAGGCACGGCTTGACCAGACCCGCGCCGCCTTTGAGGCAGCGACCGCGCAAGTGGCGCGTGGCGAGGCCGCGGTTGCACAGCGCCGCCTGATAGCCCCTTTCGATGGAACGATCGGCCTGCCCCGCGTGGATCGCGGGGCGTATGTCTCGCCGGGGACCATTGTGGCAACGCTGCAGGATCTGGACACCATGCGTGTGGATTTCAGCCTGCCCGAACAGGCTCTGCCCGCGCTGTATATTGGCCAGGGGTTGCATGTGCGCATTGACGGGGACGCGCGGGTTTTTGATGGCGAGATCACGGGCATTGATCCGCGTGTTGATCCGGGCTCCAGGATGGTTGCCGTGCGCGGCAGTGTTGACAACCCTGATCGCGCGTTGACGCCCGGCCAGTTTGCCCGCGTGCGGGTTGATCTGCCAGCAGAGGATGGGGTGATCACCCTGCCGCAGACTGCGGTGACGATCAGCCTCTATGGTGATTTCGTCTATATTGTGCGCGAACGCGAGGATGATGCCGACACGCTTGAAGTGCGGCAGGTGTTCGTCACCCTGGGGCGGCGCGACAATGGCCGGATCGAGGTTGTCGAAGGTCTGAGCGCCGGTGAGCGTGTCGTGTCTTCCGGTCAGAACCGCCTGTCGAACCGCGCCCCCGTCACACTGGCTGAAACACAGGCGCCGGAGGCCTCCCGATGAACATCTCTGCGCCTTTCATCAAGCGCCCGGTGGGGTCCAGCGTTCTGGGCCTCATGATCATGCTGCTGGGGTTCATGGCCGTGTTCGGGCTGCAGACGCGTCAGTATCCGCAAGTTGATGAAACCGTCATCACGGTAACAACCGTCTATCCCGGCGCATCGGCCGAACTGATACAGGGCTTTGTGACCGCGCCGATTTCGGCGGCTGTCGCATCGGCAGAGGGGGTCGATTACGTCACCAGCCAGTCGCGGACCTCGGCCTCGGTGGTGACAGTGCAGATGCGGCTGGGGCAGGACCCGGATGTGGCGCTGACCGAAGTCATGTCCAAGGTTCAGGAGGTGCGCGCGCGCCTGCCATCGGATGCGCAGGACCCAAGCATCGTCAAGGGCACGGGCCAGACCTTCGCCACCATGTATCTGGCCGTCCAGAACCCCCAGATGACCGCCGAGCAGGTGACCGAGTATATCGAGCGCGTGATCGTGCCGCGCATGTCCACCATCGAAGGGGTGGCCGAAAGCCAGGTCATGGGCGCCGCGAATTACGCGATGCGCGTCTGGATCGATCCGGTGCGGCTGGCAGGTCACGGCCTGACCGCGGGTGAGGTGACGCAGGCCATCAATGACGCCAATTTTCTGGCCGCGCCGGGCCGGACACGGGGCGAGCTGGTGGGCTATGCCATCACCATGGATTCCACCCTGCAGACGCCTGAAGCCTTTGGCAACCTGCCCGTGGCCGGGTCCGGATCGGAGGTCGTCCGCCTGAGCGATGTGGCCCGGATAGAGCTGGCGGCCGAATCCACCGACATGGTGGTCAGCTTCGATGGTGAGGACGGGACATTCATCGGCGTGTTTCCCAGCCCCGGCGCCAACCCGCTGGATGTGTCTGCCGCTGTGCTGGCGGAACTGCCCGCCCTGCAGGCCAGCTTGCCAGACGGCATGACAATGGAACTGATGTATGACGCGACCGAACAGATCGCGGCCTCCATCAACGAGGTCTTGCAGACCATCTTGCAGGCCACCGCCATCGTGGCGCTGATCATCCTGTTGTTTCTGGGCTCGATCCGGTCGGTATCGGTGCCGCTGGTGGCGATACCGCTATCGCTGGTGGGCACGCTTTTTATCCTGTTCACCATGGGCTATTCGATCAACCTTTTGACTCTGCTTGCGCTGGTGCTGGCCATCGGGCTGGTGGTGGATGATGCGATCATCGTGGTCGAGAATGTGCAGCGCCACATTGACGACGGCCAGACCCCGATGGAAGCCGCCTTCACGGCCATGCGCGAATTGTCCGTGGCGATCATTGCCATGCTGACAACGCTGTTTGCAGTGTTCCTGCCGCTGTTTTTTGTCGGCGGCCTGACGGGGGCGCTGTTTCGTGAATTTGCGGCGGCGCTGGCGGGTGCGGTCTTCATCTCGGGCGTCGTGGCGCTGACCATATCACCGATGATGGCGGCACGGGTGCTGCGCTCCGGCGGCGGGGAGAACCGCTTTCAGCAGCGGCTGAACGCGGCCTTCACCCGCCTGGAGCGCTGGTATGTGCGCCGTCTGGAATCCTCGCTGAACTTTGTCCCGGTTACGGTCATGGCTGTTGTCGTGCTGTCAAGCCTGACGGGATTTCTGTTTCTCAACACCTCTTCCGAACTTGCGCCGGAAGAGGATTCAGGTGCGCTGTTCTCCTTTGTCAACGCGCCGTCCTATGCAACCACCGACTATACCACCCACTATGTCCGCCAGATGCGCGAACGCACCGCCGATGTGCCGGAACTTGCGGCAAATTTCTCGATTGTGGGGTTCGGGGGGCAGACCAATTCGGGGATCATGCTGTGGGCCTTCGATGACTGGGCAGACCGCGATCGCAGCCAGGCCGAGCTGCAGCAGGACCTGCAGGCCCGTCTCGCGCCGATTGCAGGCCTGCAGGCGTTCGTCTTTGCGCCCCCGTCGCTGCCCGGTGCAGGCGGTGGGCTTCCCATCGGGCTGGTTGTCCAGTCCACAGGCGATCCGTCAGAGGTCTATGAGGTTGCCGACCGTATCCGGCGCGAAGCCGAGGCATCGGGCCGGTTCCTTGTGGTCCAGAACTCGATGTCCTTCGATACCAGGCAGGTTGTCGTCACCATTGACCGGGACCGCGTGGCCGCGCTGAACCTGCCGGCCAGCCAGATCGGGCAGACCCTCAGCCTGCTTGTGGGCGAGGGCGCCACGGCACAATTCGACCGTGACAGCCAAAGCTATGATGTGATCATGCAGGTGCCGCAGGAATACCGCGACAACCCTGAACGGCTGGGCGATATCTACCTGCGCGCCCGCTCGGGTGAGCTGGTGCCCTTGTCGGCGGTTGCCGATATCTCGACCGCCATTGCCCCGCAGGCGATCGAGCAATTCAACCAGCTGAACTCTGCCACGCTGACGGCACTGCCGATGATCGGTACTTCGACCGGCGACGGGCTGGCCGCGCTGGAAGAGATCGCGCGGGCCGAACTGCCCGATGGCTTCTTCCTGGACTACGAAGGGCAATCGCGTCTGGAAATGGCCGAGGGCAACACTGTGGCGATCGCCTTCGTGCTGGCCATTGTGGTGATCTATCTGGTGCTGGCCGCACAGTTCGAAAGCCTTCGCGATCCGTTCATCGTTCTGATGTCCGTACCGTTGTCGATTTTCGGGGTGATCGTGCCGCTCAACCTCGGGCTCGGGACGCTGAACATCTACACGCAGGTGGGGCTGATCACGCTGATCGGGCTTATAACAAAGCATGGGATCCTGCTGGTTGAGTTTGCCAATCAGCTGCGTGTGAGCCAAAGGCTGGCGCGGGCGGCAGCGATTGTCGAATCCGCGCGGCTGCGGTTGCGCCCGATCCTGATGACCACAGCCGCGACCGCGCTGGGTGTCGTGCCCCTGATGCTGGCCGATGGCGCTGGCGCTGCTGCGCGTTTCGCCATGGGGCTTGTCATCTTCTCGGGGATCACTGTTGGCACGGTTTTCACGCTCTTCGTGGTGCCGACGTTCTATGTGCTGATCTCGAAAAAAGAAACGATTGCAGCGAGTGCGATGGCGGAGAGAAAGACCTTTGGGCATCTGTCGTAGCGGGTTGCGACGTTCCGCCAGTCCTTGAATCTGCCGAACATGATCTTGATCCGGTTTCGCCGTTTGTACCGGCGCTTGTCGTATTTGACAGTTGCCTTGCGCTGCTTCCGGCCCGGGATGCAGGGGCGTATCCCCTTGTCTTTCAACGCGTCTCTGAACCAGTCGGCGTCATAGCCCCGGTCCCCAAGCAGCCACTCCACGTCTGGCAGGCTGCCCAGCAGAGCCCGCGCACCGCTGTAATCGCTGACCTGTCCGGCGGTGACAAACAGGTTCAGAGGCCGTCCCTGGCTGTCGCAGATGGCGTGCAGCTTGGTGTTCATGCCACCTTTGGTGCGGCCGATCAGGCGTCATTCGCCATTGTCTCTCGGACCGATGGCGCGACAATGGCTCATCCCCCTTTTTTCGCGGCCAGGCTGGTCGCGGTCCGGTGTGCTTTCAGGTAGGTCGCGTCAATCATCACGGCTTCTCTTCGCCGTGCTCCGCGGCCAGAAGCGTTCTTCAACTGAAAATAACTCAAACGGGAGGCCAGTATGCCGACAGGACGGCGGATCGGAACGGCGGTGGCGGCGGCCCTTGTCACGGCGTCCCTTGTCACGGTGGCGCTGGTCATCGTGGCCTTGAACCTGATGCCCGACCGGCGCGAACTGCGCGAGCCGGTGCCCCCCGTGGTCACGTCCTCATCACCGGAGTATCAACGTACTCTGGCGGGACTCTTTGGAACAAACCTTGTCGCAGGCAACCGGATCCAGACGCTGTCCAACGGGGATGAGATCTTCCCCGCCATGATCGACGCCATCGTGGCGGCGCAGGACAGCATCAACTTCGAAACCTATGTCTACTGGGACGGCAGCATTGCCGAGCAGTTTGCCCGGGCGCTGATGGAGCGCGCCCGTGCCGGGGTCGAGGTGCGGGTCATGCTGGACTGGGTGGGCTCGCAGCCGATGGATATGTCGCTGATCCACGGGATGGAGGCCGCAGGGGTCCAGGTGGTGCGCTTCCGCCCGGTGCGCTGGTACACATTGAACCGGATCAACAACCGCACGCACCGCAAGTTGCTGATCGTGGACGGGCGCGTGGGGTTCACGGGCGGCGTGGGGATCGGCGATCAGTGGCTGGGCGATGCCCGCAACCCGGCCGAGTGGCGCGAATTGCATTTCCGCGTCACCGGGCCGGTGGTGGCCGCAATGCAAGGCGCCTTCGTGTCCAATTGGGTCGAGGATACTGGCGAGATCCTGCAAGGACCGCGATACTTCCCCGAGCTTGCCCCCGAGGGCGAGACCGTTGCCCAACTGGTGCTCAGCGCCACCGGCAGCCGCAACTACATGCACATGATGCTGATGACCGCCTTCGCCGGGGCCGAGAACCATATCCGCATCGCCACGCCCTACATGGTCCCCGACGATGTCGCCAAGGCCCAGCTTCTTCAGGCCCGCGAACGCGGGGTCGAGGTCGAAATCATCGTGCCGGGCGAACATATGGACAAGGACATGGTGCGCAATGCCTCGCGCCATTTCTGGGGTCCGCTGCTGGAGGCGGGGGTCCGCATCCACGAGTATCAGCCCACCTTCATGCACGCCAAGCTGATCGTCATCGACGAGGTGTTTGCCAGTGTCGGATCAACCAATTTCGACGAACGTTCGTTCCGGTTGAATGACGAGGCCAACCTGAATGTGTTTGACCCGGATTTCGCGCGCGAACAGATCGGGCATTTCTCGCGGGACCTTGAGCGGTCGCGGCAGGTGACGCTGGAGGATTGGCAGGACCGCCCGTTGCGCACGCGTCTGGCGGACTGGGCATGGAGCTGGCTGCGCGCACAGTTCTGAACCGCCCTGCCGCGCAACGTGGAACTGCACCAGTACTCACGCGTTCGTCAGGGAACATGACCTGACAACAAGGAGATTGAGTATGGAATTCACGGGCATTCTGGGGCTGATCCACCTGGCCTTGGTGATTTATGCGGCGGTTTCGATCCTGGGCTCTCCGGCAAGCAGCGGGCAGAAGGTCCTGTGGATCCTGCTGGTTCTGATCTTTCCGCTGGTCGGGCTCATTATCTGGTTCATCGCCGGCCCGAAAAAGGCGTGACACCGCGACTGGGAATGTCCCGGTCGATGTTGAACTTTTTGGGATGAAGGGTGGCGTTGCTCTCCCTGAGCCGTAGGCTCCAGACTCATTGATATTCAAAGCCAGAAGAGGACGGTTGCGGCGAGCGCGACGGCGGAGAGGAACACT
>NZ_JACBXS010000074.1 GCF_013415485.1 Rhabdonatronobacter sediminivivens
GACCGCAGAGGCCGCCTAACCATGATCCCGGCAGCGCTGCCCCGACCCGATTTCAACATTCATCGGGACATCCCCGTTGATGTGGCGTTGATGTAAACGCGCTGACTTATATCCCCAGTGTTTCGCTCGGGATTGAAGTCTTTGATATTGTTGTGGATTTTGGTTGCGGGGACAGGATTTGAACCTGTGACCTTCAGGTTATGAGGCAAGCCGGCGGGGCCGGAATAGTCTTTCAATGGCAAATGTTTAGAGGAATTCTTGGCTGGCGACGTCGGCGTCGTGTCGCACGGAGCAGACGCAAATCATTGGAAAGAAACGGGAAAGCCTCGCATGTTCATGAATCAGCGAACCTCAGTTGTTTACAGTCTACTGGCCGACTATGTGCGCAGCCCTTCCCTGCGTCATATGCGAGAGCAGCGCTCGCTGGCCAAACTGGCTCTCGAGATTGTCACAAAGCTGGATCAGGACAGTTCCATCTGGAAAAAATGGGAAGGCCCGCGAGACAAGGTCTTGGCCTCGGCAATAGACTGCTGGATCCCGAAGGACGACATGCTCGCCTTCCTGAATGGCCTGCCTGGCCCGGCCCTGACGATGACCGATCTCGAACAGCGAATGAAGGCCATGATCGAGGAGGAATACATCGGAGATCCGGAACCGAAGCTTGAGGCCGAATGTCTGGCCATCTACCAGGCGGAGAAAGAGGCTGGCACGGAGATGGCTGCCATCATCGGGCGCCTGTCGGATTACGTGGGCGCGCAGTGGCAGCGCCTGCGCGATGAGCAGCGTGCTGAGGCCGAGCGGCGGTCGGAAGAGGCGCGTCTGGAGCGGGAGCGGCGGCTCCTGTCCTATGCCGATTGTCCGTGGACGCAGATCAAGGGCTCGAAATTCTTCTACTGCCGCAAGAACGGCCGGGTCTTCCAGCTCAAGCCCAACAACGACAAGAGCCTGACCCTCTATCGAGTGCAGGAGGTCGATGACGCCGCCAGCGGCGACATGATTGGCCGTTATCGATCACGCGGGGACGCCAGCAAGGTGGTGGCCAAGGCGGCCTATGCGCCTGAGGCATTTCGATAAAGCGGTTCAGACCCGGGCACACGGGTGGGGCTGGCAAACATTCTGCACCCGCCAGCCATGATCTTTCACCCCAGCAGTTTGGCCTCGACCATGGCCATGGCGTTCTGGTGGTCGGGCGACGGGAACAGATGGCCGTAGCGCTCCATGGTCATCTGGATCGAGGAATGGCCCGCGAAGGTCATCACCTCCTTGATCGAGAAGCCCTGCTCGATCCAGAGCGATACCGCGAAATGGCGCAGGTCGTGCCAGCGCAGCTTCGCGCCGACCTGCTCCTGCAGCTTGCGGAACCGGGCCTGCGTGTTGGTGTGCTGGAGGACGCCGCCGCGCGGGGCGGGGAAGACCAGCCCGAGGTCACTCTTCGGGCAGCGCAGCTTCCAGCGGCGCAGGGCGTTCAATACCATCGGCCCGGCCGGAATGTCGCGATAGCCTGCGCGCGATTTCGGCTCGCCCATCTGGTTGTAGGCATCGGCGCGCTGGCGCACGTGGACGAAGCCCTTCTCGAAATCCACGTCCTGCCAGCGCAGGCCCCGCAGTTCCGAGGCGCGCAGGCCGGTCAGGGCCGAGACGATCAGGTGCGGCTTGAAATCCTCGTCGGCGGCCTCGATCAGGGCGCGGATCGCCTCCTTCGTTGGCACCGGGGCCTTGTGCTCGATCCGGCTGGACCTGATCACGCGCACACCTTGGGCCGCATTGGTGAACAGCTGACCATTGTCGATGGCATGATCCAGCAGCAGCTTCAGCACCGACAGCGCGCGCCGGGTCAGGTGTTCGGACCGGCCGTTCAGCAGCATCCGGTCGCGGAACTCGTTCACATGGCGGCGGGTCAGCTGGACGATCAGCTTGTCCCCGACCCCGACCTCGGGCGCGGTGATGTGTAGGCGCACATAGTCGCTGTAGCCGCGCAGGGTGGACCGCTCCATCCGCCGCCCCGTCTTGCAGCGCACCTCGCAATGGTCGAGCTACGCCTTGGCGGCGTCCGCCACGGTGATGCTCTCGCTGTCGGCCAGATAGGTGTTGTTGGCGACCAGCGAGCGAACCTTCACCAGATAGACGTCGGCGTCCTTGCGGCGCGGGAACAGCTTGGACCGGCGCTTACCAGCCTGGTCAGTGAAATCCACCTGCCACCGGATAAGACCCGAGGGCAGCGTGCGTTTACGGATCGTGGCCATGATTTCGCTTCTCCCATACGGCAAACCCCTTCGGGTGCCCGACATTCTCAAAGATTACAGCGGCATTGACACACTGTTAGATGTCACATATCCATACGTCTAACGCACTGTCAAAGGATAGCGAAATGCAACAAGAAATCACGATCCAGGTGCTGGTGGACGCCTTCAACATCGGTCGTCACCAGATCGACGCCTGGATCTCTCGCGGGTATCTGACCCCGCAGAACGAATGCGAGCGCGGCAAGGCGCGAATCTTCACGATGCGGGATGCCATCGCGCTTGGGGCCATCGTGGACTTCAACCGCCTCGGATTTGAACCTGCGCGGGTCGCGCCCCACATCAACAACCTGCATGGTGTCGCTGACGGCGACGCGCTGTTGGTCATCTACGAAGGACCCATCCGGATGTCCTCGCGCGAGGATGCGGCCTTCATGGACAGCAACATTCCTGCGCCAATGTCGACGATCATGGGACCTCAGCGATTGCCCAACCTTGTTTCCGATCCCGAGGTCCGCTCCTTCGCAGTTGTCAATCTGAGCGACATTGAACGGCGGGTGCTGAACACCCTCAAGAGCGACTGACGCTCAAACCAGAACGGAGACAGCCATGACTATTCAGACGCGGGTCATCCCTGCGACAGCAGACGCATGCCCAACGCTCGCCGACGATCTTTTGTACGGCGCAGAGGCCATCGCCATCTTTGTCTTCGGCAGCGTCAGTCACCGCCGGAAGGTGTATTACTACGCCAGCGATGCCAAAGTACGGATGCCGGTTTTCCGGATCGGGAATGTCATCTGCGCTCGCAAGAGCAAGCTCATCGCCTGGATCGAGGCGCAGGAGGGCGATCTTTGAGCAGCAGTCCAGCCTCGGTCTCTGACCTGGCTGCACGCGTCAACAATCGCATGGCCGATCTGGCGCAGTCGTTGCTGGGCGTCCCCAATCCGGGCCATTCGACAAGAACACAGCTACGCTACGGCACCAAGGGCAGCCTTGCTATCGAGATTGCCGGTCCTCGCGCTGGGCGCTGGTACGACCACGAAGCCGGGATCGGCGGCGATGGGCTCGACCTTATCCGACATCAGAAGGGACTGTCCGATATCGAGGCACGGCGCTGGGCGCGGGACTGGGTCGGTGACATGCAATCTGTTCCAGCCAGCCGTCCTGTCCACAAAGCGAAAGGCCGGGACCAGCAAGCAGCCGTGGCAGAGATCGTCGCAAGTTGCACCGCCATCACCGCAAGCCCGGCAGAAGCCTACCTGCGCAACCGAGGCATCTCCGTGTCTCCCCCAGACTGCATCAGATTTCGGGCATCGGCATATGGGCATCATGGCGCGCTGGTCGCTCTCGCCACAGATGCAGGTGGCCAGGTGCTCGCTCTACAGCAGGTCTATCTCACCGATGACGGCCGGAAAGCTCCGCTCAAGGTGGTCAAACGCACCAACAAGGCCGTTGACGGCTGGTCAGAGAAGGCCGCCGTGCGCCTGCCGGGGAACGCCCCCACGATCCTGTGTGAAGGAATCGAGAATGCTCTGTCCATCTGGCAAGCCACAGGCCGGGAGACCTGGGCATGTCTTGGGGTCTCCAACATTGCGCGGGCCCCGGTGCCATCCGGCCAGCCAGTCCTCATCGCCGCTGACGGTGACAATCCCGAAAGCAAGGCCCAGCGACAGCGCGATGATGCTGTCAGGTTGCTACGCAAACGCGGTCACGAAGTTGCTGTTGCCGATCCGCCCTTGGGGATGGATTTCAATGATGTCTTGCGCACCAACGGCGTAGGTGCCGTGCGTGATCTGATCGATCGGGCCGGTCCAGGCGGTTGGTCGGTGTCAGACTGGCGTGAAGACCTGCTGATCAATCGCGAGGGGGAGCCGCGCCCGGTTCTGGCCAATGCCATCTTGGCTCTGCGTTCAGCGCCAGAATGGCGTGACGTGCTCTGGCATGATGAATTCGCTTCCGCAACTGTCGCGCGCAGGCCACCACCATGGCAGAGAGTTTCGGTTGGCTGGAAGGACATGCCGTGGTCCGACCGAGATGACCTACTGGTCGCCGACTGGCTGCAGCATCATGGCGTTCTGGTCCCAGCGTCGATAGCCGGTCAAGCGGTCGAAGCAGTGGCGCGGGACCGCACATTTCATCCCGTTCGGGAATACCTCGACAGCCTGCGCTGGGATGGAACCCCTCGGATCGAGTCCTGGCTTTCTGTCTATCTTGGCGCAGCGGACAGCCCTTACGTCCGCGCGGTCGGCCCTCGCTGGTTGATTTCAGCGGTGGCACGCATTCACGAACCCGGCGCAAAAGTGGACTGCGCCCTGATCCTCGAGGGCCCGCAAGGCATCAGGAAATCAACGGCGTTGCGGATCATGGGGCAGCCATGGTTCACTGACCGCTTGTCCGATCTCGGCAGCAAGGATGCCGCGATGGAAACACGCAGCATCTGGATTGTCGAAATCGCGGAACTCGACACCATGTCGCGGGCGGAGGTCGGCACCATCAAGGCGTTCATCAGCCGAACCTCGGATCGGTTCCGCCCGCCATATGGAAAGCGGCTTGTGGACCTGCCGCGACAATGTGTGTTCGCGGGCAGCGTAAACCCCGAAGGCGGCTATCTGAAAGACGCCACAGGCGGGCGGCGGTTCTGGCCCGTCGCCTGCGGCACGATAAACATTCCAGCCATCGTGCGGGACCGGGACCAGCTTTGGGCAGAAGCCTGCGTCCGGTTTCACGAGGGGTATCCCTGGTGGCTGGAAGAACGCAGCCTTGAAGCTCTGGCGGCGGAGCAGCAGTCAGACCGCTATCAAGGGGATGCGTGGGACGAACCTGTCCGTCGCTACGTTGAGCGTGCTGCAGCACAGCAAGACAGCGTCTCCGTTGCAGAGATCCTTGAAAAGGCGCTGGGCATCGAACGCGGGCGCTGGACGCAAGCGGACCAGAACCGGGTGGTGCGGACCCTCACGAGCATGGGTTTCAGGCAGTTTCGCGCTCGGATCGGGGGCCACGGTGGCAACGCCCAGCGCGAACGCCGGTATCGGCGCGACAGCCGCGACCAGGAACCCTTGCGATGAGAGGGTCCGGGTTTGTCATCAACTGGGTCCGGGTCGGGTCCGGGTTTGACCTCTCAAAATACTCAGTAAAATCAATGCTGGGTCCGGGTGGGTCCGGGTGGTCCGGGTCTTTCTGGGAAATCTACTCCGGGCGGAGCAGCACACATACACATAAAAAAGATACGAACAAACCCGGACCACCCGGACCCACCTGGACCCAGAGAACAAATCCAATGGGTTATCGTGATGAGAGACCCGGACCCGACCCGGACCCAGCAGCGAGAGACCCGGACCCGATTGCACGATGTTCAGATCGATCCGTGAGTAATCGCCATGTCAAGCCAGAGAGTTTCGCATGCCTCGGGAAAGCCTTGGTTCCTCCCGAGCAGATTCGTATGTGGGGGAGCGCAGCGCATTTGCCCGCCAGCGTCAGGGGGCGGATATGACTAAACTCGACAGCGCCGAGACCAAGACCGCCTTTGCCGCCCGCGTCGGGCTCACCAAGGGCCGCATCTCGCAGCTGGTGGCCGAGGGGCTGCCGGTGCGCGCGGACGGGCGGATCGACGTGGCGGCGGGGCTGGCCTGGATCGAGGACAACCTCGACCCCGCCCGGCGCAACCGGGGCGGTGCCGCCAGCGCAGCGCGCAATCCAACCACGCTGGCCGAGGCGAAGCGGCTGCATGAGATCGTGAAGGTCCAGCGCGCCAAGCTGGCCTACGAGCGTGAACGCGGCGAACTGGTCGAAACCGCCGCCGCCACGCGCACGGTCTTCGCGCGCGCCCGTGCCGAACGCGACGCACACATGGCATGGGTGCAGCGGACCGCGCCGCTGCTGGCGGCCGAGCTCGGCGCCGATCCGCGCGCCACCTTCGCCGCCCTCGACCGGATGATGCGCGAGCATCTCGAACACCTGGCCGATCTTCCGCTCGGGAGCTTCGGTGATGGTGCCTGACATCGACCTCGCCTGGCGGCGCGGCATCCGCCCGGAACCGCCGATCCCGGTCTCAGACTGGGCCGACCGGCATCGCATCCTGCCGCCGACCTCGGCCGAGCCGGGGCGCTGGCGCACGGACCGCACGCCCTATCTGCGCGCGGTAATGGACGCGCTCTCGACCGCCAGCCCCTGGGAGCGCGTCGTGCTGATGAAGGGCGCGCAGACGGGTGGGTCCGAGGCCGGGCTGAACTGGCTGGGCTACATCATTCAGAACGCCCCGGGCATCGCCATGCTGGTCATGCCCTCTCTCGACATGGTGCGCCGGAACACCACTGTCCGCATCGACCCGCTGATCGAGGCCACGCCCGCGCTCCGCGAACTCGTTGCCGCGCCCCGCTCCCGCGATGCCGGGAACAGCCTGTTCCGCAAATCCTTCCCCGGCGGGCAGCTGGTGATGACCGGGGCGAACAGCGCGGTGGGGCTGCGCTCCACGCCCGTCCGATACCTGTTCCTGGACGAGGTGGACGGCTATCCCGGCGACGCCGACGGCGAGGGCGATCCGGTCGATCTGGCGATCCAGCGCACCGCCACCTTCCGCGGCCGGCGCAAGATCTACATGGTTTCCACGCCCACGCTGAAGGGTCACTCCCGCATCGAGGCGGCGTTCGAGCACAGCGACCGGCGCTTCTACCACGTTACCTGCCTACATTGCGGCGACATGGCCCCGATCACATGGGCGCGCATCCGCTGGCCCGAGGGGCGGCGTAACCAGGCGCATCTGGTCTGCGAGGCCTGCGGCGGCATCCACCACGAGCACGAGAAACCCCGCCTGCTGGCCGCAGGCGAATGGCGCGCAACGACCGAGGGCGATGGCCGCACCGCGGGCTTCCACCTCTCCGCGCTCTATTCCCCTTGGGAGACATGGGCCGAGATCGCCGCCGAGCACGGCCGCGTCCGCAAGGACCCGCCCCGCCTGCAGGTCTGGGTGAACACCAAGCTGGGCGAGTCCTGGGAGGATCAGGCGGGGGATACCGTTCCGGCCGACCCGCTGATGGCGCGGCGCGAGTATTGGGGCGAGGCGCTGCCCGCGTCCGTCGCCGTGCTCACCGCAGGCGTCGACGTGCAGGGCGACCGGATCGAGGTGCAGATCCTCGGCTGGGGCGGCGACGAGGAGGTGTGGGTGATCGACTATCGCGTGCTCTGGGGCGACCCGTCCGGCCCGCGCCTCTGGTCCGACCTCGACATGGTGCTGCAGGCGACCTTCCCGCATCCTGCGGGGCTCGACCTGCCCGTGCGCGCAGCCGCCATCGACACCGGCGGCCATCACACCAAGATGGCCTACGAGTTCTGCCGCACCCGCCTCGCCCGCCGCATCTGGGCGATCAAGGGCCGCGGCGGGCCCGGCATCCCCGTCTGGCCGCGCCGCCCGACGCGGACCAACAAGGGCAAGATCCCGCTCTTCATCGTCGGCGTCGACGCGGTGAAGGACGCGGTCTACGCCCGCCTGCGGCTGACCGAGCCCGGCCCCGGCGCGATCCACTTTCCCCGCCGCCTCGATGCCGACTATTTCCGCCAGCTGACTGCCGAACGCGTTGTCACCCGCTTCGAGCGCGGCCGCCCGATCCGTTCCTGGCAGCCCAAGCGCGACGGCGAACGCAACGAGGCCCTCGACACCTTCGTCTATGCCCACGCCGCCCTGCACGGGCTGATCAGCATGGGACTCAGAGTCCGATTCATAATGGTCTGAATGATTTCAGGTTCTTGCGATGAGGCGGGTGAGGCGACGGATGTGGGCGA
>NZ_JACBXS010000075.1 GCF_013415485.1 Rhabdonatronobacter sediminivivens
GCTCAGGAGCCTACCAGAAGCCGACTGGCTGATCGCTGACCGAGGGTATGACGCTGATTGGTTCAGAGATGCGTTGAAAGACAAGGAGATAAAGCCCTGCATCCCTGGCCGTAAAGCGCGAAAGACGACCGTGAAATACGACAAACGGCGCTACAAGCGGCGCAACCGGATCGAGATCATGTTCGGGCGGCTGAAGGATTGGCGACGGATCGCGACCCGCTATGACCGATGCCCGAAAGTGTTCCTCTCCGCCGTCGCGCTCGCCGCAACCGTCCTCTTCTGGCTTTGAATATCAATGAGTCTGGAGCCTAGCTCGGCACTGGGCGCCGTGGGCGCGGGCGTTGCCGCGCCTCGCGTTGCCCGCGCGCAGGATACGTTCAACTGGCGCATGACCAACAGCTATGGTCCGACCGCCCCGTTCTACACTGTCGGCCCGGGAAGCCCGACCGATATCATCGAGAAGATCCGCATCATGTCCGGCGGGCGGCTCAACATCCAGCATTTCGCCGCCGGTGAGCTGATCCCCGCATTCGAGGGGTTCGAT
Source organism: Rhabdonatronobacter sediminivivens (assembly GCF_013415485.1). GTDB lineage: Bacteria > Pseudomonadota > Alphaproteobacteria > Rhodobacterales > Rhodobacteraceae > Rhabdonatronobacter > Rhabdonatronobacter sediminivivens. Next base: position 545 of record NZ_JACBXS010000075.1, read on the forward strand.
GCCGTCCAGCAGGGCGTGATCGAGATGAACGCCTCGAACAGCTATTTCTGGTCGGGCAACACCTTTGCGGCACAGTACTTCACCACCGTTCCCTTCGGCATGTCCTACATGGGCCATATGGCCTGGCTGTTCCATGGCGGCGGTCTGGAACTGTGGCACGAGGTTTACGAGCCGTTCGGGCTGATCGCCTTTCCGATGAACTCCACCGGCGTGCAGCTGACCGGCTGGTTCCGCGAGCCGATCGAGGATCTGAGTCAGTTCGACGGGTTGCGGATGCGCATTCCGGGGCTGGCGGGCCGGGTCTATGCCGCCATCGGGGTGGATACCCGGCTGTTGCCCGGCGGCGAAATCTTCCCCGCGCTGGAACGTGGCGTGATCGATGCCGCCGAATTCGTCGGCCCCTATCAGGACCGTGCGCTGGGCCTGCATCAGGCGGCGAAATATTACCACACCTCGGGGTGGCATGAACCGGCCACCACGGGCGAGTTGCTGATTTCGCGCGCGGCCTGGGACAGCCTGCCCGAGGATCTGCAGATGATCGTCAAGCAGGCCAGCCAGGCGGCGTGCCTTGAAAGCCTGATCTGGTCTGAATCGGTGAACGGCCCCGCCTTGACCGACCTGATCGAAAACCACGGCGTCACGGCCGCGCCCCTGCCGGTTGCAGTCGTCGATGCCCTGCGCGAAGCCACCCTGGACACGCTGGAGACCGAGGCGAACGCCTCGGAGATCGTGCGCAAGGTCCATGACAGCTACTTTGCCTTCAAGGCGGATCATGACGGCTGGGCGCGGGTGTCCGAAGTGTCCTGGTTCAAAGACATCCTGCGGATGTGACACCCATGAAACCGGCCATCACGCGTTTCGTGCTGCTTCTTGAGGCAGTGGTAAAGGGGTTTGGCATTCTGGCCGCATGGGTCTGCGTGGTGCTGGTGCTTCTGGTAGCGGGCGATGTCTTCGCCCGCTACCTGTTCCGCACCGGTGCTGTCTGGGCGCAGGAGTTGCAGTGGCACCTGATCTCGCCCATTGCGCTGTTTGGCATGTCCTATGCGCTGTTTTCCGGCGACCAGGTGCGGGTGGACGTCCTGTTCGACCGGTTCGCCCCCCTGGTTCAGCGTGGGATCGAAATCCTGGGCGGGCTGCTGATGATCGGCTTCGGTGTGGTGATGGTCAAACTGTCGCTGCCATGGGTGGAAATGTCCTATGTCCGCGGCGAGGGGTCGCCCAATCCGGGGGGGTTGCCGTATCGCTTCGTGCTCAAGGCGCTGATCCCGTTGGGCTTCGGGCTGCTTGCCGTGCAGGGCATGGCGCATGTGCTGCGCCATCTTTTCGCGCTGGAGCCGCGCCCGCGCGCATGATCCCATAATCACAAGGAAAAGGTTCCATGAGCCCCAATGAGTTGCTGGCGATCGGCATGATCGCTGCATTCTTCGTGCTGCTGATCATCGGTATTCCGGTTGGCATCGCGCTTGCGGTTTCGGCCTTTGTGTTCGGGTATGTCGGGTTTGGGCCGATGCTGTTCAACCTGTTGCCCTCGCGGGTATACGGGGTTGTCACCAATTATACGCTCATGGCGATACCGCTGTTCGTCTTCATGGGTGTGATGCTGGAAAAATCCCGATTGGCCGAGGAACTGATCGATGTCGTTGGCCATCTGTTCGGCAATATCCAGGGCGGTATGGGGGTGGCGATCATCTTTGTCGGTGTGCTGCTGGGTGCGGCGACTGGCATCGTCGGCGCGACCATCGTCACGCTGGGGTTGCTGACCCTGCCCACGCTGCTGCGCCGGGGGTATCCAAAGACGGTGGCCAGCGGGATGATCTGCGCCTCGGGGACGCTAGGGCAGATTATCCCGCCGTCGCTGGTGCTGATCCTGCTGGCCGATATCCTGCAGGAATCGGTCGGCACCATGTTTGCGGCCGCGATGGTGCCGGGGCTGACGCTGGCGGCTGTCTATGTTCTGGCAATCCTGGCCTATGCCTGGTGGCGTCCGGGCGCCATGCCGCCGATCCCGGTGGATGAACGCCGGGCCATGTCGCGCTGGCAATTGCTGCGCAAGGTGGTGCTGGTGGTTGGCCCGCCGGTCGGGCTGGTGATTGCGGTGCTTGGCAGCATCATCGGCGGCATTGCCGCCCCGACCGAGGCCGCATCCATGGGGGCGGTGGGCGCGCTGCTGTTCGTGGCGCTGTCCGGGCGTCTGACGCTTTCGCTGCTCTATCAGGTGGCGCGGTCCACGCTGCTGATCTCGGCCATGGTGTTCTTCATCCTGATCTGTGCGCAGGCGTTCGGGCTGGCCTTTCGTGGCCTCGGCGGCGAGCATCTGGTCCAGCGCATGTTCGAATGGGTGCCCGGTGGTGTGAACGGGGCGTTGCTGTTCATGCTGCTTCTGGTTTTCGTGCTGGGGTTCTTTCTGGAATGGATCGAAATCACCTATATCGCCCTGCCGCTGTTCCTGCCGTTTTTCCTTCAAGCGGGGGTGGATCCGGTCTGGCTGGGCATTCTGATCTGTCTGAACCTGCAGACATCGTTCCTGACCCCGCCCTTCGGCTGGTCGCTCTTTTTCCTGAAGGGGGTGGCGCCGCCGGGGGTCAGCACCATGGATATCTACAAGGGGGCGCTGCCGTTCATCGGATTGCAGTTCATTGCCCTGGCGATGGTGTTCTTCATGCCGCAACTGGCAACCTGGTTGCCGCAGGCCATCGGCTGGTGACATGCCGCCTGCGCAGCATTGGCCATGGCGGGGGTGACCGCGCCGCGCCGATCGACCTCACCACCGCCGCCGCCCGCGCGCTACTGCGATGACCCGGTTGCCGGTTCGGGGCAGGGGGTTACCATCTGCGCGTCTCGCCCGTGTCGATGTGAATGAAGCTCGAATACCGGCCCAGCCCGCCGCGTCCGATCTGCGCGGCGATCTGGTGCAGCCTGCGCGTGCCCAGCCCGCGATGCGTGATGTCCAGCGCCTGGCCATGCAGGTGATGCGAATTTGCAGCGCCGCCGCGCACGTTGCGCGACGATGATCGAAAGCCATGGGTCAGGACCAGGGGCGCATCGGCCCCGGCAAGGGCCTGGATATCCGCGGCAAGATCCAGAAGGTATGGGTCCATCGTGCCGCGCTCTCCGGTGCGCAGGTCACGGGCAAAATGCGCAAACCGGTCAAGGGATTCTGCAAGGTATCCAACGCCGTCAAAATAGACCTCGTTGAACAGCTCATCCGTGCGCTGGTTGATCATCAGCAGGCTGCGCGGTTCCGCGGCTTCGGGGTCTGCCTGCCTGCGCAGGAAGGCTGCGGCGGGCGCTGCGGACAGCCCGCCCAGAGCGGCCGAAGCGCCGAACAGGAAAGCGCGCCGGGTGAGGGCTGTGTGACCAGGGGTCTGCATGGAAGTCTCCGGGATCGTTTTCGTCGGCTGGCGCCATACGCGGCCCGCACCGATGATCCCAGTGGGCGGGGCGGTCACATCGCTGTGTCGGCGGATTCTGACCGACGGTGCCGCGCAGCAAGGCGCGGGCCGGGCCGTCAACCCCTGGGTGCAGCAGCGCCGGCCTCAATCCTGGAAAACGGATTGTTAACCGTGAAAAGGACTTGCCATAAAGTTAATGAAATGCTCTATGAACTTCATGCGTTAGGTAAGTTTTTGACGAGTTGACGAGTGGAATGGGACTCATGTTTCAAACTGCGCTACGGATATCTGTGCGCGAGATTTGTTCGGGCTTTTCCGACGCATGTTGCCGCGCAATCGCGGCTTCTCCATCAGAACGAAAGCTGGTTTCCGGGCGATTATGTCGCCGGGCACCTTGCGGGCTTGGCGCCCCGCATGAAGGGACCCGAAGGCGCATCCCCTTGACCTTCAGCTGACCCTGAACCTTGCAGCCCGCAAGGTGCCGCCGATCCTCCGCCACAACTGAACAGAAACGCATTTACCTGGAGTGACCAAATGCTTGTGCAATCGCCCTCCACCGTCTCTTTCGATCAGATCACCTTTGGCACCAGTGCGCTGCCCGAGGGTCCGATCCGGACATTTCTGGAGGACGGGCTTGATTTCCGCCTGTTCGAATTCAGCGCGAGCCTGGACAGCCTGGACCTGTCGTTGCTGCAGTTGAACGGCGAATCCATTCTGGGCACCGATCTTGCTTTCTCCGTTGACTTTATTGGCAGCCAACTGGATGAGAACGGGGTCTGGACGATCATTGATCCGCAGCCCGCCTTCATTGGCGGCACCCCGGGTGTTGGCGTGATGCCTGCGCTGGATTTCGGCGTGACGGCCGGGGTCGAGATTGCTCCGCCGTCGCTTGGCAGCGTCAATCCCTTCGGGTTCGAGCCGATCTTCGATTTCGAACTGCCGACCCAGGCGGGGGATGGGGACACGTTCCAGTTCGGGGTGCGGTCGGTATCTTCGCCTTATGCGATCACGGGCAGCGGGCTGTCCGCGCTGGAGGGTTTTGCCGGCGCCGAGGCCGTGCTGGGCGAGATCGGCATCAAGGAGCTGCATTTCATTGACGATGAAGACGATGATGATCCGGCAATCCTGTCGCAGGACTATTTCGCCCCTGATTTCCCATGGCCGTATTTCGAGGGCGGTTCGGGGAACGAACTGACCTTTGGCCTGGATATCGGTGGCCAGTTTTCCAATGAATCCAGTGTGGACCTGGGGCCCATCACGCTGTCTTCAAGCTTCGAGACCGGGCAGAGCTTTGCGCTGAGCGAGGGCGAGCGCGGTGAGATCCGTGATGACATCTTCCAGATCAGCGCAGGGCTGGTGGATATCCTGAAGTACAAGTTTCCGCCGCTGGCTGTTCTGAGCGGTGAACTGGGCTGGGATCTGGAGCTGGGCCCGCTGGAGGCCAAGCTGGAATTGGCCTACACCCTGTTCGAATACATCGTCACCGCCGGTGTCGCATTGGTTCAGGAACTGAATTTCGAGCCGGAATACAGCTTTACCTATACCATCAACGGCCAGAGCTTCACCGGCGGTGTTGGCGATCTGTTCGAATACACCCATTCCGGGGATGACCCGGTCCAGATAGATGTTGACGTTGCGGTCAACGGGCAATTCGAGAATGTCTACAAGTTGCAATCGAGCTTCAGCGGCGCGCCGGAACTGCTGAGCCTGTCCTATGACGCGACCATTGGCGCCTGGATCTTTTCGACCTCGTTCGATGGCGAATGGGATTTCGGCCGTGACACGCCGCTTGGCGCCAGCATCCGTGACAACCTGTCCTTCGCGCTCAGCCCGCTCAACGATTACACCCTGGGCACATTGGTCGAGGAGGTGCAGGTCAATCTGGACACTTTCTCGCTGGGGATTCCGGTCATGGATGAGCCGGATGACGATCTGCCGGACCTTGGCCTGCAGGGGGTTCAGTCCTTTGCGCAGATCACCCAACTGCCGGATGTGCCCAACCTGAACACGGCGGCCCGTGTTGCGCTCTCTGACATGCTGGGCCTGGACGGGTCCGCGGGTATTGGCAATGTCACCTATTCCGGCTCCGGAAGCGCGGCTTTCGCGGTGGAAGATTTCACCATCGAGGCCCTGACAGGCGGCCTGCAGGATTTCAACCTGGGCTCCGGGATCATGCTCAGTTCAGGCGGGTTTCCGGGCGACCGGAACACGCAGCCGGATTTCTCGGTCGGGTTTGGCACCCCGGGTGACCCGGATCTGACCGCCACCGCGCAGCAGGCGTTTTCCGGGGCGGGGGCCACGAATGACGCCTCGGTCCTGGAATTCACCATCAACGTCACCGACCCGGGCATCGATACCCTGCGCACAACCCTGGTCTTCGGATCCGAGGAATTCCCCGAGTTTATCGACTCGAGCTTTGTCGATATTGCCGCCGTGTATGTGAATGGCACCAATTACGCCTTCTTTGACGGCAATGCCAACCGTCCGCTCAGCGTCATCTCGCCGAATGTCAACGAAGGGTTCATCCTGAACAACAACAACGGCAACGGATTGTTCGGCGATCCCACCCAGTTCGATGGCGCAGCGGCGCCCTACGGGATCGAATGGGATGGCTTCACCGCCCCGGTCACCATCCGCGCGCCGCTGCAGCAAGGGTTGAACACGGTCAAGATCGGTGTTGCGGACACGGGCGATACCATTCTGGATTCGGGTATTTTCCTGTCCAGTATCCAGGCCGTGTCCGGCGGGGGCAGCGGGGTCAGCGTGCTCAGCACCCTTGATGCGACCAACCAGCCCGAGGTCACGCCCACGGACCTGCCCGAGGAGGTTCTGATCGGCGACGCGCCAACCAATGTGACCGGCACGCTTCAAAGCCTGAACAACGATGTCATTGTCGGGATGAAACCCAGCGATTCTCTGACCTTTTCCGGCGTGGAGTTCACGCTTGATCAGATGACGATCCTGCCGGGATCGGCCATCCTGCAGATCGATGCCAATGGCGATGGTGAGGTGGACAGCACCGTCACCCTGGCCGGCGTGTCACCGGACAGCCCGTTTTCGGTCACGGCCGAGGATGGCAATACCGTCATCACCTATGAAGCCCTGCCGCAGACCATCGGCGGTGACATCGAAGGCCAGGTGGTCGAGGCCGATGACGACGCCGAAACCGCTGAGGGCAACGTTCTCGTCATCGACCCGAACACCGGCCAGCAAAGCGCCGGGTTCGCCGTGCCGGATGAAGCCTCCCTTGCCGGAGCGTATGGCACGTTCCAGTTTGACGCCGATACCGGCGCCTGGGCCTATACGCTGGACAATGACAATGCGGATGTCATTGCACTGCCCCGGGCAGAGGAACTGGCCGATACCCTGACGGTCACCAATCTGCAGGGTGATGCCAGCGCCGAGATCACGGTCACCATCATCGGCGCGAACGCTCCGGCCAGCATCTCCGGAGATACCTCGGGAGCGGTGGTCGAGGATGACCCGGACAGCCAGCAGGCCGATGGGCTCCTGACCCTGACCGACCCTGACCCGGGCGATGGCCGTTTCCGCCATGCCCTGGCCGAGGAGCTGCAGGGCACCTATGGCAAGTTTGCCTTCATTCCGACCACCGGCCAATGGGCCTATCTGCTGGACAATGATGCCGACAACGTCCAGGCGCTGCCCGAAGGGATGGAGGTCACCGACACCCTGACCGTGACCAGCC
>NZ_JACBXS010000076.1 GCF_013415485.1 Rhabdonatronobacter sediminivivens
GGCTCGCATAGCGGTCTGAAAGATCAAAGAAACCCATCTGCGCCATCGTCACATCCCAGCAGCCTCATGCCCTGCGCCTTCTATCCCGGCCGCAAGGCCAGGGCAATTTTTCGAGGTGACCTATAGAGAAATGTATGAACACCACTCCGATCCAGTGGAACCACCGGCGCAGCTTCATCGCCGTGGCCGAAGCGGGCATGCGGCGCGTCTGCTGTGCAAGCGTCAGATTGGGGTCGAGATAAGGCGTCCCCTGCGCCATATGGGTCAGGACACGGTTCCACAGTTCGGCGTCGGGTTCAGCGTTTCAAGCGGGCGGTTCAAGTGCCTCGGACGATGTGGGCTGCAGGTAGGGCGAAAGGGCGAAAAGGGCGATCAGCAGAAGGTTTCCCACCGAAAGTATCGTGATGATCCACCCCCGCGCCTCGGGGTATCCTGTGCCCTGCGCCAACGCGATCATGAGCGACTGGACCGCGCAAGTGCCAGCAGCATCCCGAGCGCGCTCAGGCGTCGCTGATCGGCCCGGAGGCGCTGGCATCCAAAGGCAAGGATGAGAGCTACAAATACGGGAATGGGAAGGGTGGGCATGAAGGATCGTAGCGGTTGGGGGCCTTCGCCCCCTAGGCCAAAAACCGGATCCAGGCGACCTGAATCCGGAAAGAGGTCGCGGACGGAGGGCTGGGCGGGCCAGGGATGTGGCGCCTCAAACCTGATCGGAGAACGACCATGAAAACCCTCGCAATCGCCCTTGTCCTGTCATCCATAGCTTCTGCGGCGCTGGCCGAAGGGGCCGGGCTCAGGGTCATCCAGATCGAGATGCCCCATCACGCGGCCGAGGCGCGCGTCGCGATCTGGTATCCGCGCGGCGCAGGCGGCACGCCGACCGTCTATGCCGACAACCCCGTTTTCGTGGGGGTCGAGGCTTTCGTCGATGCCGAACCGGCGGCGGGTGCGTTTCCGGTCGTGCTTTTCAGTCACGGCATGGGCGGCACCGACGGGGCGCAGGCCTGGTTGGGCGAGGCGCTGGCCGCCCTGGGGGCGATGGTCGTCATGATGAACCTCCCCAACTCGACCTGGGGGGATTTCGACATGACCGAAGGGGTGCGGCACTGGACCCGTGCCGCCGACCTGTTGCGGGCGCTCGATGTGCTGGCGGACGATCCCGACCTCGGGCCGCATCTGGATGCGACGCGGGTGATGGCGGCCGGGTTCTCCTACGACGGCTGGACAGCGCTGTCGCTGGGCGGGATGACCGGCAATCTGGACGGGCTGGTTGGCGCCTGCACCGCGCATGTCGAAACGATGGACGCCTGCGACATGCTGCTGTCCGACGCGGTCGGCCTGCAGCGGCAGGATCCGCGTGAATGGAACGCCAGCTATGCGGATGCTCGTGTCACCTCGGTGGTGGCCATCGACCCGGGGTTCGTCTGGGGCCTCGATCAAGAGAATGTCCAGGCGCTTGTGCCGGATGCGCTTCTGATCGGCCTTGGCGACGGCGAAACGCAGATGTCGGCCACGGATTTCACCGCAAGCGGTCTGGCCGCTCTGATCCCCGATGCAGACACCCTGCAACTTGCCCCGGCCTTCCACTTCACCGCAATGCCGGTTTGCCAACCGGGCGGGGCCGCAATACTGGAAGCTGAACAGGATGATCCGGTCTGCACCGACCCGCCGGGCACAGATCGGGCAGCCGTGCATGCCGCGATCGTCGATGCGCTTGCAGTCAGACTGGGCCTGTGATCGCAACGGAGTCCACTGGCGACCGGAATAATCCTGCCGACCAGCGGACGCAAATCTCACCTTCCGCGGCGATATACAACAACGGCGGGTTTCGGGACGCTGCCTGCGGCGGGCGAACGGCGGAAAAGGGAACACGATTAACTCACCCACCCGGAGGGTTCGGCCACCCCCGACCTCCGTGCACCGGTTGCGTCCCCATGCACCGAGCGTGTATTTCCTAGGACTTCTGTCGCACCGAAGGTCCCGATGACCAGAGCTCACTCCCCACCCGACCACGCTGACACCGCGCGGTAAGTATGTGCTGTGACCAACCACACACAGCAGAAAGCACAGCATGAACCCTTTCGAGAATACCCCCACCGCGAAACTGATCGCAGACCGCGTCCGCGACCTGTCGCATCGCAAGACCCAGGCCGAAATCGCCTCCGAGGCGGGCTTCGCCAACGCAAACTTGATGACCTTCCTCAAGAACGGGCGCAACAAGGTGCCGCTCGACCGGGTGCCCTCGCTCGCCAAGGCGCTGGAGGTCGATCCGGCGATGCTCATGCGTTTGGCGCTCGAACAGGCGGTGGGTGCGACGGCGGCGCAGGCCATCACCGAGATCTTTGGCACGCCCGTCACCGAGAACGAGCGCGGCTGGCTGGCCGAGATCCGCGACGCCTCCGACAACAGCGACCCGCGTCTGACCGGACGCTCGCGCACCGCGCTCAGGGGGATCTTCGGCAAATGAGCGGTGATCTGATCGCTTGTGCGAGTGGACCGGCGGGACCGCGGGACCGGTTCGCATGACCGGGCGTGACATGGACGACACCACCTTCACCCTTCCCACGGCCCCGTCCGGGTCGTGGGAGGAGTTGACCCCGAATGAGCGCGCGTGGGTCGAGTTCATCCGCGTCATCTCCTGCGGGAGCGACCCGAAGGTCACGCCCGCGCGGATTCGCGCGCTGCGTGAGGCGCTCGATATGGGAGGGGAGGGCGCGGGACGGGGCGGCGGCGGAGGCGCGCCAAGAGGGCTAACCAGCCTTTTCCGGGAAGCGGGGCAGATGAGGGCGGGGCCCCGTGTGTGGTCCCGTTTCAGAAAGAACCGTGCAGGGACTCGTGTCTCCGAATCGACGCGGCCGATAACAATGCCTGTCGTGCAGGTTGCGCGGATCCGATGATCTCGACCGGCCTATCTGCCCCACAGCGATGTAACACAGACCTGTAACACAGGAGGTCCGCCGAAAACCCATAACCTCTTGCAAATAAGAAATATGAGAGGGTTGGCAGGGGCAGAGGGACTCGAACCCCCGACCCTCGGTTTTGGAGACCGATGCTCTACCAACTGAGCTATACCCCTAGGCCGAGGTCGGGCGTATTCCAGAAGCGGGCGGAATTCAAGCGCGAAAAGCGTTTGGCGCAGCGGGGCGTGGATCAGAATTCACGCCATAGCCCCAATCGCAGCCCCTGTTCGCGCCAGGTGCCAAAGGTCTGACTGTAGCCCAGGGTCAGGGTGGTTGCTTCGGTGATCCGATAGCCTCCTTGAAGCGTCAGGCGCCGGATCACCGTGCCATCGGTCCGGCTGATCCCGGCTGACAGCCACACCAGGCCCAGGTCCGGAAGATCAAGCCCCGCCTGCGCCATGCCGCCCCAGTCCCAGCCATGCCCGCCCCGCCCCGGCGCGGCATCAAGGCTCAGCCGTGTCCAGACCTGCAGCCTCTGCAGGGGGAAACCCCGCCCCAGATGCAGCGCGGCGCGTGGCTGCCAGTTTCGGCCCATGTCCCCCGATCCCGGGAGGCTGCGCAGGGCCAGTTCCATCCCCCAGGGGGTGCTGTCTGCCCAGAGACCGGGATGGTAGCGCACAAACACCTCGGCCCCTGTGCCGCTGCGCCCGAGGTTCATCGCCGAAGCGCGCAGGTTTTCCTGCCAGCCGCCATCCTGCTCCAGCTTGGCGCCCAGCACCCAATCTGCGGCCAGGCCGTGCTCCATATACACCTGCCAGCGGAGCTGCCGCTCTGCGTCGCCCCGATTCAGGCTGAATTCCGGCGCCACGAACCATTGCCCCTGCCCGCGCGGCCATGGCCCGGCATCGGCCGCCATGACCCCCACCAACACCAGCACTCCCGCCAGAACCGCAGACCACAGACCCTTGCACCACATCCCGCCACGCTGCGCCGGAACTGGTTAATGAAGGGTAAAGACCGCAACTGAGGACGCAGGTTGTCGCGCGGCGGGGTCAAGGACCGTGACCCCCTGAACGCCCACCAGCCCGGCAAGATCCGCGCCATAGGCCGCTGTGGCCCCGGCCAGGGTTGCCGCGTCAAAGGGCATCGGGCCGGGGTGATCTGCGGATTTGGGCCAGCGCTTCATGGCCTGACGCATGACCTTGCGCGGCGCGGCCCCGGGGTCAGCCCGCAGCGTGGCCATGGCGGCGTCAATGGCGCGGGCGGAAGGGCCGGCATGGGTGGCGCGGTCGGGCAGGCGCAGGGTGGCGGCGGTTTGCGGGCCGAACATCCGCGCCAGCACATCGGGCAGGACGGCGGCGTGATCCTCATGCCGCCACAGCGTGATCCCCGCCACCCGCGGCACTGCAACCAGCCGCGCCACCAGTTCGGACCAACGCAGGGCCAGCGGATCGACTCCGGCGCAATAGCTGTCGAAATCCGTCAGCTTTCCGGCCATGAGCTGCTGCCCGAAGGCCGAGACCAGGAAGGGCAACGGGCTGCGCACCGCCAGATAAAGCTGCGCCTCCTGAACCTGCAGTCCCCGCAGCAGCCGGTCCAGCCGGTCCCCCGCCAGCGGATACAACTGCGCCCCCCGGCCGATGCTGCCGGGGCGGGTGGTGCCGATCAGGTTTTCCTCGGACAGCAGCAGGGCGCGCCCGGCGGCGGCCTCTTGTGCCAGGGCAGCGGCCAGCGGGGCAAATCCGGCCCCCTGCAGCCTGCGCCCGGGCCCAAGCGACGGCAGCCGCAGGTCCGCACGCAGCCGGTCAGGGCCGAAACAGGCATGACCGCGCCGACCAAGACGCCCGGCGTTGCGCGACAGGATGCCCTGCAGATAGGTGCTGGCCGTCTTGTGCGCGCCCAGATGCAGGCTGATGCGCATCGGCCCCCCTTGGTTGCAACGCCGCCAGCCTAGGCCGGAAACCGGGGCGCGGGCCAGTCCCTTTTCAGGGTTCGATCAGGAACCCGCCCGATTGCCGCGCCCAGAGCCGCGCATAAAGCCCCTCCTGCGCCAGCAGGTCCTCATGCCGCCCCTGCTCGACGATCCGGCCCTGGTCCATGATCACCAGCCGGTCCATGGCGGCGATGGTGGACAAACGGTGCGCGATGGCGATCACCGTCTTGCCCGCCATCAGCCGGGTCAGTTGCGCCTGGATGGCGGCCTCGACCTCGGAGTCCAGCGCCGATGTGGCCTCGTCCAGGATCAGGATGGGCGCGTCCTTCAGCGCAACCCGCGCAATGGCAATCCGCTGGCGCTGCCCGCCCGAGAGCTTCACGCCGCGCTCGCCCACATGGGCATCCAGCCCCCGCCGCCCCTTTGCATCGACCAGATCGGCGATGAATTCCTCGGCCTCGGCCATGCGCACGGCGGCCATGATCTGGGCATCGCTGGCATCGGGGCGGCCATAGGTAATGTTGTCCCGGACAGAACGGTGCAGCAGCGCGGTATCCTGCGTGACCATGCCGATAGCCGCGCGCAGGCTTTCCTGCGTGACCTGCGAAATATCCTGCCCGTCGATGAGGATGCGCCCCGAATTGACATCATGGAATCGCAGCAACAGGTTGACCAGCGTGGACTTGCCCGCGCCCGAGCGCCCCACAAGTCCCACCTTCTCGCCGGGCGCCATATCCAGGGTCAGCCCGTTCAGGACCGCCGGACCTTGCCGGACCTCGCCGGTATAGCGGAAGGTGACATTGTCAAAGACCACACGCCCGGCGCGGGTCTGCAGCCTCCGGGCATCGGGCGCGTCTTCGATCTGGCGCGGCAGTGACAGGGTCGATACCCCGTCGCGCACCGTGCCGATATTTTCGAACAGGGCCGCGAATTCCCACATGATCCAGTGCGACATGTTCCCCAGCCGCAGCGCCAGCGGAATCGCAACCGCCAGCGCACCCAGTTCGATCCGCCCGTGCAGCCACAGCCACAAGCCCAGCGCCGTCACCCCCGCCGTCAGCAAGGCGTTGATGAAATTGACACCCACATCCTGCAGCGCCACCAGCCGCATCTGGCGATAGACCGTCTGCAGAAACCCGTCGAGCCCCGCCCGCGCATAGCTTTCTTCGCGTTCGGCATGGCTGAACAGCTTGACCGTGGCGATGTTGGAATAGCTGTCCACCACCCGCCCGGTCATCTCGGCGCGGGCATCGGCCTGGTCCTGCGACACCCGCCCCAGACGCGGCACGATCACCCACAGCAGCGCCCCATAGGCCACCGCCCAAACCGCAAAGGGCAGCGCCAGCGCCAGATTCTGCGTGGATGCCAGCCACAGCGTGCCGATGAAATAGGCGCCGATATAGACCGCCACATCCATCAGCTTCATCACCACCTCGCGCACCGACAGCGCGGTCTGCATCAGCCGCGTGGCAATCCGGCCGGCGAATTCATCCTGGAAATAGCCCATGGACTGGCTCAGCAGCCAGCGATGCGCCTGCCAGCGGATGCGCTGGGGGAAATTGCCCATGATCGCCTGATACATGACCAGCGCGCCCAGCACCGCCACAACCGGCAAAGCCACCAGTTGCAGCCCCGCCATCCCCATCAGGCGCGGCCATTCCTCGGCCAGGAAGCGTTCGGGGCCCAGCTCGCCCATCCGGTTCACCAGCGTGCCCAGATAACCGATCAGGATGATCTCGATGATGGCAAACACCACCGAGAGCGCCGACATGGCCAGCAGCCAGGGCAGAAGCGGGCGCGCGAAATGCAGCGTGAAGCCCAGCAACGAGGCCGGGGGGCGCGCGGGCGGTTGTGACGGATAGGGGTCTATCCGCGATTCGAAATGGGAAAACAGACGGCTGAACATGGGAACCTCGGAGCATGAAAAGGGGCGCGCAGTGACCCTGCGCGCCCCCCGGGGTCAGGGTGGGCACCTTCGCCCCCCCCTGCGCCGAAGACCCTGTCAGCGGATCACTCGATGATTTTCGACACGACGCCAGCGCCGACGGTGCGGCCGCCTTCACGGATGGCGAAGCGGAGCTTTTC
>NZ_JACBXS010000077.1 GCF_013415485.1 Rhabdonatronobacter sediminivivens
GAATTCCGTCCATAACGGTCCTCTTGGAAACCATTGGCTTGGCGCTGAGACCAGTCGGCGTTACGCAGGAAGGCTAGGGCGCGCGAGCTCCTATGCCCGGAACTTGGCCAAGGTCAAGTCCGATGTGCACTGATGACACAGCAAGATCGCATCGCAGATCACAGACAATCGTCGTGGCGCGGTCGTCCATCGGGCTGCGACCGGGACGGCTGCGTCTTCCGGAAAGCGTCATCGCGTCCACATCAGCTGTCTCGCCATTCGGCATGTGCACCGCGGTCATGGACCACCATGCTCGCGCCGTGCTGATCCGCGATGCCTCTCGCTCACGGCCGGTTCAGCACCACCAGGTCGCGCCCGGGGATGTCGATGCTCATCTCCAGCGCCGCCGCCAACGCGCGGGTCTGCTCGGCCATCGCGTCGCCGATCCGCTTGCGCGCCGGGCCGGACATCTCGGGGATGCGCGCGACTGCCGCGGTCACGATCTGGTGCAGCTGGTTCAGCAGCCTCGGGGTCGTCCTGGGAAAGCCAAGCGCGCGGATGAAGGTATCGAGATCGGAAGGGGTGATCTCGTCGGTCATCCGGGCACGGCCGATATCGAATGCCAGTTGATGGGTGACCTGATCGTCGATCAGCACCGGCAGCGCGTCATAGACAGGCGCGAAGGACGGGCGTGGGCCATCGTGGAGCAGCGCATGGTTCTTGGCGTGGTTGTCGGTGTTGCCGAGCACCAGATTGACCAGCGTTACCTCAAGGAAGGCCTGGCGCGAGGGGCCGGGCTGGGCGGTCGCCATCAGCAACCGTCCAACAGCTTCAGCCGAGAAACGTCGCGCGCCACTGCCGTTGCGTTCGTATTTCAGATGCGGACCAAGGCCGAGGGCTTGCGCGAAATCCTCCTGGTGCAGTCGGCGCACCGTGGCGTCGGCGATCACGCGGTCGAAGCGGGTGACGAGCAGGCCCTGCAGGTCGTCCTCGCCGAGGCAGCGTGTCTCGGCGACAGGGTGGCGCTGCAGTTCGGCCATCAGTCTCATCACCAGATGCTCCTGTGCGACCGAGGTCATCTCCCCCGGTCGCGGCACCTTCAGGATGTGGGTCGTGGGCACATTCAGCCCGCGCCTGGGCAGGGCGAAGCGACCATCCGGCAGCTGCGTCAGCGCGATCTTGCCCTGCACACCTGCCAGTGGCGAGGGATCGCGGGTGTCGTCGGGCACCCGGCGGCGATCGCGCAGCGAGGCCATGATGCGCTGTAACTCGGCATCATCCAGCGGATCGTAGTCAGTCAACAGATCGCCGGGCGTCTTCGCCGGACCTGCGCCGACGGGCACGCAGGAGACCGCGCCGGGGCAGTCGCCGCCGAGATGTTCCAGTAACCCGACGATATCCGAGAAATCCAGGCCATGGCGCTGCATGACCTGCTCGCGCTGTGCGTTCTCGAACAGGAGGTTGGCGAAGAAGCCGCGCGTCTCGGCATCGGTGAAGGGCTCTTCGCGCAGGGGCAGCGACAGGGACAGCGGGTGCGTCAGTGCGTCCGTCAGGTAGCGAAAGCCCATGATGCCATCGTTGACGCGGGTCAGGCGCCCGATCGGTTCAGGATGCGCTTCAAGAAACACGTCGAGATCGAGCCGGGGCATGCTCAGCTCTCCAGCCGGATCCGCAGGCCCAGGTCACGGCAGATCTGCAGCACGAGGCCGATGCGCGCGGTCACCTTGCCGTTCTCGATGGCGCTGACGGTCGGTGTCGACACCCCGCTCTGCATGGCAACCTCGGCCTGCTGCAGCCCAAGCTCCAGTCGTCGCGCGCGGATCGCGCGACCAAGCTCGGCTGGGGTCTGGATCGGTATGGGCGCGTTCGGCTGCATGATGGAATGAATGACCGTTGATGTGAGCAACGAAGATGAGGCAGATCCAACATGATGTCAACGATCATTGAAATTCCGTGGCCTGGACTTGCTCAAGGCGCTGACATCGGCGATCGTTGATCTGGCGCGTCGCGACTGCGACCGGGAGCTGGACGGCGGCGCAAGGATGTAGATCGATCTACATGCCGGGTCAGCAGACTGTCTTCGGGTCGCTCTCGCTGGTCATGGCGCGCAGATCGATATCTGCAGGTTGCTACAACAATTCCGCGCGCGGGAACGGGTCTTGGGAGAAGCCGAGCGGCCTTGCTGGCTTGATCGCATGGAATTCTGGCCATTTCGGCGCCTTCTAACTGCTAAGTAAGCACTTATCCCTACCTGCCTCACCTCCCCTGAACACATCTCACACCCTACCTCCCCACACACACCCTCACAGCTTCCCCTCCATCCTCCTCCACGCAGTCTGCTCTCTCTTGTCGAGATGCTGGAGCGCGATCACCACCCTACGGTTCAGTTCCTCGTAGGAGACAAGCGCGGGCGCGCGGCGCGCGGACAGGGCATTCGGAACGGGTCTGCCCATCGCCTTCAGTGCCCTGATCGCCTGACGTCGGACCTGCGCCCGCCGCCTCTGCATGACCGCGTCGCGAACCATGAGCCCGGTGATGCCAGCGCGCAGGTAGGTCTCTGCCTGCCGTGCCTGGCCACGGTTGTGGGCAAGGTCCACGCCCTTGCTGATCGGCATCCTCGGATCGAAGGTCGGCAGCTTGAACCGGAAGCAGTCCTTCTGCAGCGTCATGAACCGGACGCGGTTCAGCGCATCCATGTGGACCAGCCCGTAGTCGAGCAGCGCATTTCCCCTCAGCGTCACCTCGATCCGCACTCGCTTCTCGCTCTCGGTCAGGCGCTGATGCGTGCCATCCAGGCGCTGTCTGTCGATCACCTTTTCCATCACCCGGATCATCAGGTCATCATATCGGGCGCCCAGCAGCATGGTGCCATCCACGACCGGCATAACGTGCCGACCCGGTTCCGTCCGTGCATCGCCATCTGCGTCCATCTCCGGTCCGGGCGAGAGCTTGAAGGTCTGCTTCGCGCCCCCGAAGACCGAGCGCGGCCGACTGTTCGTGTCCGTCCAGATATCCCGGTCCGTCCAGATCGTGCGCTGCATGGCACCCAGCAGCCGGGCGCGGGCGATCGGGCACGGCGTCTTGGGGTAGGCATCGATGCTGATCTCGATCCCGGTCACCCACGAGCGTTCGGTCTCCCCGAAGGTGCTGACCAACGCCTGATGGGCTTTCGCAACCATGGCCAGGTTTGGCGGTTCCTGCACCTTGATCCTGCAGCGCGTGAACACCCCGCCCGGCCCCTTGTCCTCGGCGACGATATGGGCGTTCCGGCCGAAAACCTGCAGCATCACGGGCTGGAGCTGCTGGACCTGCACGCCACGGCTGAACCGCATGCGGAACTCGATCCAGTCGATCAGCGCCCGGAACCTGTAGGCACCGAGATCGAGGTCGGGCACCAGCATCTGGCGCCCCCGGAGACGGGCCTGGGTGAAGCTGACCGGAACGAGCCGGTGCGGAAGCTGCAATGCGGGCGTGGGCGTCTTGGCGAAGGGCAGATCGGCTATCGTCGGGATGGGAATGGGCACGAGAAGGGTCCTGGCATGATGTCTTCTCTGCCCATACGCCGCGAAGTGGGAAGTGTTCGCTGGGATGGAAGAAAACCGCCCGCGCCATGTTGAAACGAAAGTTCTGCCTGACGAGGATACCGTTCCGGTCGATCCTGACGACCCAGACGGGGAACTGCGCCAGATCCCGACCTTCGGCAGGTTCTGAGCGGGTTCGTGTGCCGTGTGCCATGTGTCGCCGTTCAGCTGCTTCCGGCGCTACTCGGCGTCGGGGAAGCTTCACGCTGCCTTCGAGATCGCGTCCGGCCAGGACGTCCACCATGACCTCGCCTGCGCACCCTGAGCCACCCCACCGGCGCACTGGAGGCCGTTCTGGGCGCGTTCCTACAGTGTGCTGCTGGTGTATTGACTCACCCGACCGAGATGCCCGTCAGCGACGCTCTCGGGCGCCCTGGTGCGGTCGCCATTCCAGCCGCCACGGGGATCAGGAAAGGCAGCATGCCGGGACCGGTGGAAGGCTTTGCATCTGCGATCGACTCTGTGGTCGCAGCCCATCGTAGGAATCCTACGCGGTGCCCTGCCCACTCGGGCGCCTTGCGGAAAAGGCTCGAATGTGGGGTCGATCGATGGAACGGTGATCGACCCACGCGCGCGTAGAAGTGCTACGACCGAAACGGCATCGCGCTACTTCGGCGGGTGTCGAGCAGCCCAGCGTTCTATCAGGCACCGAGCTCGTGATCTTCAAAACGGCATTCACGCAGCTGACGCGAACACCTTTTCGGTCAAGCGATAACCCCGACCTGTCGCGCGACGATATGACTGGTCGGCAACTACGATCGCATCACGAAGGTTTCCGAACCACGCATTCGCATAGCGGCCCCTCGATCCGACCTGACCCCATGCGCGCATCACGGTATATTCGCCGAACAGGTTGTAAGTGACATCGACACGGTAGAAATGCATCGGTGTTGCGGCCGCATCATCTGTCACGCGATGACAGAGCAGTGTCAGCATGACGGTCTCCTCAGGGTCTGTGCCTGCCTGTTGACGTTATCGCAGCTTGGAATGATGGCCAATCGCAAATGACGCTTCGATGCGGATGGGAAATCTGTGCCTTTCGAGCAAGCTTCAGCTACCCCCATGATGACATGCTCGCAAACGCGCTCAGAGAGTCGCTGAGCGGGCATCTCTGCATTTTGCGACCACTCACAGCTTGGCGGCGATGATGCCGCTCAGCGACCCGCATAGCGAATCTGGCGCTCGGTCAGCCATCATGACTATCGGTTGGCTTGCTGCGGTCGCAAATGACTAAATTTCCGTGAGGCTTGTCTCGGGGCAATCTGGTGGGAAGGCGCGTCTGAATGTCTCTGGTGGGCTCCTAACGTCGATATTGTCGACTGCCTTGATCGCTGCGTCGCAGGCGTCGCTGTCCGAGGCGAAGTGCTCGTCCCAGACATGGCTCGTGTTCTCCGGGTCCACTACTTCGAGCTTTCAGGCGCTGTCGGTCTCCAGCCGGTAGATCTCGATCCTGAAGCGCAGGCCGTCGATCAGCACCGCCATGCTCTTGCTAGAGGTCACGATGTTGGGCTCGTCGTCATCGTCGGTCATGGGCTGTCCCGGCCGGGTTGGTGTGTGCCGCTGACTATGCCATGCGCGGTGGTATGGTCAACGCCGTCGAGCCACCTGCGCGCGGTCGGTGTGGTTAATGGTTGCCTTCGGGATCGCGTCCAGCCAAGGCGGCAGCCGTGACCGCTCCGGCACATCGCCGAGCACCCCGGGAGCGCACTGGAGGCCGTTCTGGGCGCGTTCCTATATTACGCTGGCAGTTGTGACTCACCCGACCGAGATGCCCGTCAGCGACACTCTCGGGCGCTCTGGCGCGACCACCATTCGAGCTGCCACGGGGATCGGGAAAGGCGGCAAGCCGGGATCGATGGCTGGCTCTGCATCGGCGCCACGCTCCTCGGTTATGGCCCATCGTAGGAATCCTACGCGGTGCCCACTCGGGCGTCTTGCGGAAATGGCTCGAATGTGGGGTCGATCGATGGAACCATGGCGGGACGAATATGCGTAGAAATCCTACGACCGAAACGGGATCACGTTGTCACCGCGCATGAAGGCCACCGCGCCCTCGCTCTCGATCGCCTTGATCGCTGCGTCGCAGGCGTCGCTGTCCGAGGCGAACTGCTCGTCCCAGACATGGCTCGTCTTCTCCGGGTCCACCACTTCGAGCGTCCAGGCGCTGTCGGTCTCCAGGCGATAGATCTCGATACTGAAGCGCACGCCGTCGATCAGCACCGACTGGCTCTTGCTTGAGGTCACGATGTTGGGCTCGTCGTCATCGTCGGTCATGTTTCCGAAGCCGTGCTGCTTGCGGGCGATATCTATACCTATGCGCTCCCTGTCACCCCCGTCAATGAATGGCATGGCGGGCGGCGGGCACAGGTTGCGCGATGGTGCTTGCAGTTGTCACCCCTGCACCGCCCACACATACACCGCATATGCGCTCCAGCGCGTGGCACAGTTCGACTGACGGCCGAAAACCAGAAAGTTAGCGCCAATGGTCGGACCGGACCAGCAGAGTGTGCCTTGGAGACCAGCGTCACTCTGCTGTGACGCGACGAAGCAGGCGCTGCCCCGGAAGGTCTGAGCCAAGGATCTGCTCGCGACTGGTGCGGGCGAAACCGGACAGCAAACCACGGTAGAAGCCGTCTGTGGTCGTCACGGCGGCGCGTGCCAGCGCACCTGTGCGTGTCTCTGCGGCAGCTCCCGCCACAACCTGGATCGGATATGTGGCTAGCAGACGGCCTGCACGGTCGATGATCCGCACGCTGCCCTGAAGCTGCGATTGATCGCGCCCCATCGCGGTGCGCGTCGATCCAGCCAGATTGAAGCGGGCAATCTCGACATTCATCACCACGCCATCAGCGCCGACGCGGTCCGAAAACTCGGATCTCAGTGCTGCGGCCAGATCCGCACCAAGCCTGCTCGCATAGTTGGCCGCCATACTGCTATCGAAGCTGGCGCCGGTGGTTACAACGTCGAAGCGGGAAAACGCCAATCCGGCACGCGCCTCGCGGCTGAGAGGGTTGGAATAGGGCTGCGGCGCACATGCCACCAGCGCGCTGGCGCCGATCATCAAGAACAGGCTGCGACGATCCATGTTGATCTCCTTTCTGCTGCAAGGTCGACAGAATGGTGTCCGCGCCCGCAGTCGATGGCTTCCAAATACCTTAGAGGCCAATCGGAAATGAGTTGAGTGAATTCAGCAGGTTGTGATTCTGTTCAGTTGCGACACAGAACGGAG
>NZ_JACBXS010000078.1 GCF_013415485.1 Rhabdonatronobacter sediminivivens
GAAGCCCCACGCCAAGCCGCTTCCTGAAGGCTTCAGGCCGCCGAACCGGCCCTGAAAGGCAAAAATCGAGGTGCCCTGGTGTCAAGCACACCCGGCGCGCAGGAATCTTGTGTCAGGTGGCGAACACTAACCGTGCAGCCCGCGGGCCTCCCCCGGCCCGAACCTACCAGGTATCCGGCCCCAGATCGGCGAAACGCTCGACCAGAAAATCGATGAAGGCGCGAACCTTTGGCTGGGTGAAGCGCCCCGGCGGATAGACGGCATAGATGCCCTGCACCTCGCGCGGGAGATCGGGGATCACATCCTCCACCAGCCCTTCGCGCAGCGCTTCATGATACAGGAAACTTGGCAGATAGGCGATCCCCAGCCCCGCCACCGCCGCATCCAGAAGGGAGCGGCCATCATTGACGGTCAGCCAGCCAGAGCTGCGCACCTGGCGCAATTCACCGGTGGGGGCGGTGATCTTCCAGACATTGCCGCTGGCCTGGGTAGAATAATGCAACAGACGGTGATCGGTCAGATCATCGATCCGCGCGGGCCTGCCCTGACGGGCCAGGTATTCGGGCGACGCCACCAGCCGCTGCGTGGTCTGGCAGAAGCGGCGCGCGCGCAGGCTGCTGTCTTCCTGCTCACCGATGCGGATGGCCATGTCGAACCCTTCCGAGATCAACTCCACATGGCGGTTCTTCAGCACCATGTTCACCGTGACTTCGGGGTAGTTCTGCATGAACTGGCCGATCATGGTGGACAGATAGGACACGCCGAAATCCGTGGGCACGGACATGCGCAACATGCCCGAAGGTTCGGATTGCATGGCGGTGACGATGCTGTCAGCCTCGCCCGCGTCATTGAGCACCCGGCGCGCCCGGTCGTAATAGATCAGCCCGATATCCGTGGGGCTGACGCGGCGCGTGGTACGGTTGAGCAGCCGCGCACCCAGACGGGCCTCCAGCGACGAGACGTGTTTCGATACGGCGGATTTGGAAATGCCCAGCTTGCGGGCGGCATCGGTAAAGCCACCCTGGTCCACGACCGTGGCAAACGCCTCCATCTCCGTCAATCGATCCATCGCCAGAACTCGCTTTCGTGCACACCTTGCGTATGCCGTAGATGCAGTCCAATTCGGGCAGGAATGAGGAACGCTATGGACATTCCTGCGAATACGGCAACAATCCCGAAGATATCGGGGCCGTTGGCGCGGTTCCAGCAACGGGCCACTGCGCTTGCGACGATCGAAACGCCCCCGGCAACCGAAAGGGAAGGGAAGGACAGGACGTTGAAACACCACATCCGGCGCCTGCTGGGGCGGGGCGCCCGGCTTGATCCGGACGCACCCCTGCCAAGCAAGCCCCCGCGGCCCGTGTTATGGCTGCTGGGCAAGACCGGGGCAGGCAAGTCATCGCTGGTGCAGGCGTTGACGGGGCAGGCGGAAATCGGCAGCGGCTTTGCGCCCTGCACACGCACCGCCCAGGCTTTCGACTTTCCCGCCGACCATCCGGTCATGCGCTTTCTGGACACCCGCGGCCTGGGCGAGGTCGGCTATGACCCCGGCGAAGACCTGCGCACCGCCGAAGCCGGTAGCCATGCGGTGATCGCCGTGGCCCGGCTGGATGACCCGGTGCAGGGACCGCTGGCCGATGTGCTGGCCGAGTTGCGCCGCCGCCGACCCAAGCTGCCGATCCTGCTGGTCCATACCGGGGCCGATCTGCTGGGCGACACCGGCAAATGCGACCGTGCCCGGGCGGCCACCTCGGAGCGGCTGGAACGGGCCGCGGGGGGCGGTCTGCCCGCGGTCACCATGGCGCTTCCGCCGGGACAGCAGGCCGAAGGGCTGGATGACCTGCGCGCCGCCCTGGCCCAGATGGTCCCGGACCTGGCCCTGATGATGATGGAGGAGCGCGCCGCCGATGCCGAAACCGCCAGTTTTGCCAGCCACCGCGCCCTGGTGCTGTGGTATGCAGGCGCCGCCGGGGCCACCGATGCCGCGCCTCTGATCGGCACGGTCAGCGTGCCCGCGCTGCAAGGCGCGATGCTGCACGCCCTCGCCGCGCGCTACGGGTTGAAATGGACAGCGGCACGGGCGGGCGGGTTTGCCACCGCGCTGGGCTCGGGGATCGCGCTGCGCCTGGCCCTGGGGCACGGGTTGCGGCAGGGGGCGAAGCTGGTGCCGGTGGTCGGCCAGACGCTGGGCGCGGCGGCCGCCGCCGCCACCAGCTTTGCCGCCACCTATGCGCTGGGCCGGGCGGCGGCGCTCTGGCTGTACCGCAGCCGCCATGGCACCCCGCCGGACAGCGATGAGCTGCGCGCGGTCTTCACCCGCGCCCTCCAGAGGGCACGCGATGTCTCTGGCTGAACGCCTGCGCCGCATCTTCCTGCGCTGGAACCAGCTTGGCCTGGCCGGGCTTCTGGTACTGCCCTTTGCCGTGACCTCGGTGCTGGGGTTCTTCTGGCTGTTCGAACGCGGCTGGCTGCTGATCTTCGTGGCCGCCAGCATCGCGCTTGTGGTGACCGGGCGCGGGGTGCGGCTGGCGCTGGAATGGCGCCACAGGCGCGCGCGCGCGCCACAGCAGGAAGCCGGTGAAACGGACACCCCCCCGCCGGATCACCAGCGCCCCAGCCCCAACCCCGACTGGGACACCCGCGAGGCCCGCGCCTTTGACCGCGCCTGCGCCCTGGCCGCATCGCACCTGCCCAAGGCCCTGCCCTGGGATGACATCCCGCCCCAGGCGCTGGCGGTTATCGAATCCGTGGCCTCGGACCTGTCGGACGGCAAGCGCGGCGCCCTGGATTTCACCCTGCCCGAGGCACTTCTGCTGGTTGACAGCGTGGCCCTGCGCTACCGCGATTTTCTGCGCCGCAACGTGCCGTTTTCGGACCAGTTGCCGGTGCGGACGATGTGGTGGGCCTGGCAACAGCGCCAGACGGCGCAGACGGCCTGGACCTCGGGCTACATGGTCTGGCGGGGGGTGCGGCTGATGGTCAACCCCGCCCTGGGTGTGCTGCGCGAGATCGAGCGCATCGCCTCGGCCGGGTTGCAGGAACGGCTGAGCGACCGCATGCGCCGCGATGCCCAGCTTGCCCTGCTGGAGGAGATCGCCCAGGCCTCGGTGGATCTGTACTCCGGGCGGCTGCGCTTCTCCGACGCAGAGTTGCTGGAACTGGAACTGGGCAGCGCCGCACGCGACCGCGCCCGCATGGCCCGCCCCGATGAGCCCGTACGGATTGTGGTCATCGGCCAAGTCAGCGCCGGCAAGACCACGCTGATCAATGCCCTGCATGGCGAAAGCGCAGGCGAAACCGACATGGCCCCCACCACCGACGCCCCGATCACCCATGACGCAGTGATCCATGACACGCCGGTGCGGCTCATTGACACGCCCGGACTGGATGGCAGCGCCAGGGTCAGCGCGCTGCTGCTGGAGGAAATGACCCAGGCGGACCTGATCCTGTGGGTGATCCGCGCCAATCGCAGCGGGCGCGATGCCGATGCCACGCTGATGGCCGATTTCCGCGCCGCCCTGGCCGAAATGCCCGCGCGCCGCCCGCCGCCCATGGTGCTGACGGCCAGCGCCGTGGACACGCTGATGCCGGACTGGCCCTATCCCGAAAACCACCTGCCCGAGGGGGAGGCCCAGCGCCTGGGCCGTGCCATGGCCAGTATTGGCGCCGATCTGGACCTGGTGCCGATCCCGGTCAGCGCCGAGCACCCGCTCTGGAACCTGGACGCCGTGGAACAGGCCATTGCCGCGGCGCTGGATGAGGCGCTGATGGTCCAGCGCAACCGCCGTCGGCTGGAGGGCGCCCCCCAGGGACTGCGCCTGCGTGAAAACATGGGCCGCGCCGCGCAGGGCCTGCGCGAAGGCTTCCGCCACATCCGCCGCCGCGTTGGCAAGGGCGGGGACTGAGCACGGCCCGCAATGCCCACGGGGGCCCACAGAAAACGCCGCGCAGGGGGCCTGCGCGGCGTCGGATATCTCGGCGGCAAGGCCACCCGGCTCCGAGGGCCTTCAGTTCGTGGCGGGGGCCTCTTCGCCCTGCTGGGCGCGCAACGCCGCCTGGCGCTGCAGTTCCTGACGATACAGCGCCAGAAAATCCACATTGTCCAAGTTCAGCGGCGGGTAACCCCCATCGCGGGTGGCATCCGAAATGATCCGCCGCGCAAAGGGGAACAGGATCCGCGGGCATTCGATCAGCAGGAAGGGATGCATCTGCTCCTGCGGGACGTTTTCGATATGGAACACCCCGGCGTAGTCCAGTTCGACCACGAACAGGACGCTGTCATCGGACTTGTTCTTCGATTCGACCTTGTATTTGGTGGTCACCTCGTACTGGTTTTCGGTATCACGCTTGCGCGCGTCCAGGCTGACCTGCACCTTGATGTCCGGCTGGACATTCGCGCCCGAAATCGCCTTCTGCGCGGCGATGTTCTCGAATGACAGGTCCTTCACGAATTGCGACAGCACGCGCATCTTCACCTGCGGGTTCTGCCCTGTCTGAGCTTGCTGGGGCTGGGCGGCGGCCCCGGCGCCGTTATTGCCGTTCTCGGTCATGGATCGCTCCTGAAAATCTGTGTTGCGGCGGGTTCTAGCAGGTCAGGCATGACGCCTCAATGCCGGTTTTCGGGGTGGTCCCGGGGCAATTCGCGCCAGGGGCTGTCGGCGCGCGGCTCCTGCACCTCATAGTCGCCTTCGACTACATCACCCGCTCGCGTGCCCTGGCGCCGCGCAGCGGTCGCGCGCATCACCTGCATCCGCGCCATCATCCCGCGCAGCATCTGCGCGCGCACGAGCGGCAGCATCAGCAGCAGCCCCAGCGCATCGCTGAAGAACCCCGGGACCACCAGCAGCATTCCCCCCATCATCCGCAGTGCCGCATGGCCCAGCGGCCCGGCGGGGTCGCGCTCCTGCTCCACGGCCGCCTGAAGCTCGCGCAGGGTGCTGTAGCGCCCCCGCGCCAGAACCATCCCCCCCGCCAGCGCCGAGACCACCACCAGCCCCAGCACCGGCCAGAGCCCCAGCCAGCGGCCGGTCTGGACGAAAAGCGTGATCTCGATCAGGGGAAGCGCAACCAGCGCCAGCAAAATCCGCATTGATCCCTCTTACTTGTCCCGGCGTCGGGGCGCTTTAGGTAGACACCCCTGCCCTGGCACCTTACATAAGGGCCAGACCCGTGATACCAACCCCCGACCGAGGTAACGATGGACCCTGCCGTGATACAGCTTCTGGTTCTTGCAGGCATCGCCGTGTTTCTGATCATGCGCCTGCGCAGTGTGCTCGGGTCCCGCGACGGGTTCGAGAAACCTCCGGTCAACGGCCCCGCACCGCAGGATGAAGCGCCCATGCCGCGCCGGTTCGAAGTTATCGAAGGCGGCCCGGACACGGACATCACCGACCATGTCCCCGAGGATTCGGACACCGCCAAGGCGCTGGGCCGGATGAAGGCCGTGGACCCTGACTTCAACGTCACCGAATTCCTTTCGGGCGCGCGCGGCGCCTATGAGATGATCCTGATGTCGTTCGAAAACGGCACTCTGGATGACATATTGCCCTTCCTGTCGCGCGATGTGTTCGAAAGCTTCGATGAGGTGGTGCAACTGCGTGAGCGTGAGAATCTGCGCGTCGATGCCGAGTTCGTCGGCGTGCGCGAACTGTCGCTGACCGAAGCCACATTCGATGAAGACAGCGCCGAGGCCGAGATCACCGTGCGCTTCATCGGTGAGCTGACATCGGTCGTGCGCAATGCCGAGGGTGAGATCGTCGAGGGTGATCCGAATGTGATCAAGCGGCAAAAGGACATCTGGACCTTTGCGCGGAACATGAAATCGGACAGCCCCAACTGGAAGCTGGTCGCCACCGGTGGCTGACCGGCGCTGACCGGCCCGCGGGCGGGCACGGTCGGCAGGGGCAGGCATCGGCAGCGCCTCCGGCCGGTCGCAACTTCGGAGCGCAAGGACATGTCCCGCCGCCGCAGCCTGCACCCCGAGGAATTCGAAGTCTGGCAACAGGTCGCCCGCACCGCCCGCGCGCTGCCGGGACGCGAGGCGCCGAAGGCACCTGCCCGCCCCCCCGTCACACCACCGCCCGGCACCGCTCCCACAGCCCAGCGGCGCACGGCGCTGCCGGCGGATTTCGCCATCGGGCAGGGCAGCAACCGCCGCCCGGGCCATGACCTTGCCCTGCCCATGGGCGAGGCGCTGAAATCCGCGCCGGTCACCATGGACAAACGCCAGTTCATGCGCCTCAGCCGCGGCCAGCTGGCGCCCGAAGCGCGGATTGACCTGCATGGCATGACCCTGGCCGAGGCCCAGGGCGCCCTGACCGGCTTTATCGCCGATGCCTGGACCCGGGGGCTGCGGCTGGTGCTGGTGATCACCGGCAAGGGCAGGCGCGGCGACGACCCCGGCCCCATCCCCCGCCGCACCGGCGCCCTGCGCCACGAGGCCCCCCTCTGGCTCCGCCGCCCGCCGCTGGCCCCCATGATCCTAGACCTCCGCCCCGCCCACCGCCGCCATGGGGGTGACGGCGCGCTCTATGTGTATTTGAGGCGGCGGCGGTGAGGACAGGGCGCACCGCTAACATGCCCCCGGTGAACATCTAAAACCCGTTCGAACCTTTAGGCTCCAGACTCATTGATATTCAAAGCCAGAAGAGGACGGTTGCGGCGAGCGCGACGGCGGAGAGGAACACTT
>NZ_JACBXS010000079.1 GCF_013415485.1 Rhabdonatronobacter sediminivivens
TCGCCCACATCCGTCGCCTCACCCGCCTCATCGCAAGAACCTGAAATCATTCAGACCATTATGAATCGGACTCTGAGAGGCGAGGTCCGGGTCCCGGTGCCGAGTTCAACCCATTGCTTGGCGTGCCGCCGCATCGCTTTCGCCACCCGGACCACCGGTTCGAAAGTCCGCGTGCACGGTTTCAGGCCGGGGGCTGCCGTGTGGCGCTACGCGGTGCGGTTCCGTGATATTGTTGGCTCACATCCTGTTCTTGGGGGGTAGCCAGATGGCAGTGTTCCGCAATCGGGGCGAAACGGGCGGCTTCATCTCCATGGCCGATGTCCACCTGCTCCGTGTGCAGCGCTGCAAACCCTCGAACGGCTGCACTTCGGGGCAGGTCGCCTTGCCCCATCTGTTCAGGGCGTCCGGCTGCCTGTGTTCGGCGCGGATGGTGCATGGATCGGCAGTGACATCCTGTCGCAAGTCCCAGACACACGGACTGCATACCCGCATAGTGCCGGAAACCGCATTTCGGTGCGTCGAACGGATTCGCATTTGCGGTTCGGCACTTCTTCGCACTGGACACAGCTATTATTTCGAATATACATGAAATATGGAATTAAATGACGCCAGCAATGCCCTTGCCACGCTCGGCCATCCGGGCCGACTTTCCGTTTTCAGACTGCTGATGCGTTTCGCTCCGCACGGCGTGCGCCCCACCGAGATCGCAAGCGCGCTTGGCCTCAAGCCGAATACGCTTTCACATCATCTGGCCGGGCTCGTCGCATCGGGGCTTGTTGGCGTGACGCGTCAGGGTCGGTCACTCTATTACGCCGTTGATCTTGGCACCGCCGAGGCGCTGATCGGCTATCTTGCCCTTGATGTGGGACGTGCCCGCCCCGATCTCCTCTCGCCTCTGTGCGCTGCCCGCAGGACCGGTCCGGGTGATGGTGCACCATTCAATGTGCTCTTCATCTGCTCGCGCAACTCCGCCCGATCGATCATGGCCGAAGCGCTCCTGCGCGACCTGGGACAAGGCCGGTTCCGGGCGCATTCAGCCGGAACGCGCCCGACCGCGGCACCCAATCCCCTTGCGCTGGACGTGCTCACGCACCAGGGGCATGACATCGCGGGCCTCCAGGCAAAGCATGTCTCCGGGTTTCAGCGGCCCGGCGCGGCCGCCATGGATTTCGTCTTCACCGTTTGTGACCTCTCAGCTGCCGAAGACTGCCCGCCGTGGCAAGGTCATCCCATGATGGGGCACTGGGGGGTGTCCGATCCGGCGGGCGCCACAGGAGATCGCGCGCAGAAGGCGCAGGCATTCGCGCGAACCTACGGCGCACTCCGTCGCAGGATCATGGCCTTTGTCGCGCTGCCCTTCGAAAGGCTCAGCCGGATCTCCCTTCAATCCCGTGTCGATTCGATCGGCACCGAGAATGACATAGGCAAAAGGGTCTGATCTCCATGACACGCATCGCTCTCAACGGCCTCGGCCGGATCGGAAAGCTCGTCCTGCGCAACCTGATCGATTCCGGCGCAGGGGGGGAGGTCGTGCTGCTCAATGATCCTGCGGGCGATGCCGAACAGCACGCGCTGCTGATGGAGTTCGACTCGGTCCACGGCCGTTGGCACAGCACCGTGGCGGCCGCAGACGGTGCGCTGGTGCTGAACGGTCAACCCATCCGGTTGACGCATGAAAAATCCATCGAAGGCCTGCCGCTGGCCGCCCTCGGCGTCGATCTGGTGATCGATTGCACAGGCGTGTTCAGGACTGCGGCCCGGCTCGCACCCTATTACGCAGCGGGGGTACGGAAAGTGCTGGTCAGTGCACCGGTGAAGGATGGTGGCGCGCTGAATCTGGTCTACGGGGTGAACCATCACCTCTATGACGGGTCCCAAGACCTCGTGACAGCCGCCTCTTGCACCACGAACTGTCTCGCCCCGGTCGTCAAGGTCATCCACGAAAACTTCGGCATCCGGCATGGATCGATCACCACCCTCCATGATGTCACCAATACCCAGACCATCGTTGACCGTCCCGCGAAGGATATGCGCC
Organism: Rhabdonatronobacter sediminivivens; assembly: GCF_013415485.1. Classification (GTDB taxonomy): domain Bacteria; phylum Pseudomonadota; class Alphaproteobacteria; order Rhodobacterales; family Rhodobacteraceae; genus Rhabdonatronobacter; species Rhabdonatronobacter sediminivivens. The sequence continues at coordinate 2,036 of NZ_JACBXS010000079.1, forward strand.
GCGCACGCTCGGCCCTGATGAACCTGATCCCCACCACCACCGGCTCGGCTACGGCCATCACCTTGATCTACCCGGAGCTCAAGGGTCGATTGAACGGCCACGCCGTGCGCGTCCCTCTGCTGAATGCCTCGCTGACCGATTGTGTCTTCGAACTGGAACGCGCCACCTCTGCCGCGGAAGTCAACGCCCTGCTCAAATCCGCCGCCGAGGGCCCGCTGAGCGGCATCCTCGGCTTTGAATCCCGCCCCCTCGTGTCCTGCGACTATACCAATGACCCGCGCTCCGGCATTATCGACGGCCCTTCGACAATGGTCATCAATGGCACGCAGCTGAAGGTCTACGCCTGGTATGACAATGAATGGGGCTATGCCTGTCGGCTGGCGGACATCACCCGCATGATCGGCCACGAACTTGCCGCACGCCCCTCTTCATCCTTGTAGAAATATCCTCGGGGGTGCGGGGGCAGACAGCCCCCGCCTGTCGGGCACGGGTCGGAAGGCCGGAACATGAGCACCACAAACCCCCTGCGCGCCTATATCGCGGTGACGGCGGCCTATTGGGCCTTCATGCTTTCGGATGGCGCGTTGCGGATGCTGGTGCTGCTGCATTTCAACACGCTGGGCTTCACGCCGATCCAGCTGGCTTATCTGTTCCTGCTCTATGAAATCGCGGGCATCGTGACCAACCTTGCGGCTGGCTGGCTGGCGGCGCGCTTCGGGCTCGCTGCCACGCTCTATGGCGGGATGGCGCTGCAGATTGCGGCCCTTGCAGCCCTGGCGCAGATGGATCCGGCATGGGGCCTTACCGCTTCGGTCATCTTCGTCATGGCGGTGCAAGGGGTGTCGGGCGTGGCCAAGGACCTGGCCAAGATGTCCTCGAAATCTGCTGTCAAGCTTCTGGCCCCGGACCATGGTGGCGGATTGTTCCGCTGGGTTGCTGCGCTGACCGGGTCCAAGAACGCGGTGAAGGGGCTGGGCTTCTTCCTGGGGGCGGCCCTTCTGGCGATGGCGGGGTTTCAGGCGGCGGTCTGGGGCATGGCGGGGGTGCTGGCGGTGATCCTGGCCGCGGTCGTCCTGTTCCTGCCGACCGGATTGCCGGGGCGGATGAAAGGGGCCGACACATGGGCGGGCTGGCGGTCGGGTGATCCGCGCATCAATCGCCTCAGCCTGGCACGCATGTTCCTGTTCGGCGCCCGCGATGTGTGGTTCGTGGTCGGCATTCCGGTTTATTTCCAGGCGGTTCTCTCGGATGGCACCGCCGAAGGGCGCCGCGAGGCCTTCTTCCTGATCGGCGGCTTTCTTGCTCTCTGGATCATCGCCTATGGCGCGGTGCAGGCCCTCGCGCCGCGCATCCTTGGCGCCAGAGCGCTGCCCGAGGGCGACATGGTGCGCATGGCTGTCCTCTGGGCCGGGTGGCTGGTGCCGATCCCCTTCGTGCTGGCCGGCGCAACCTGGCTTGCCGGTGCCCCTGCCGACTGGCTGACAACCACTCTGATCGGGGGTCTCATGCTCTTCGGCTTTGTCTTTGCGGTCAATTCCTCGGTGCATTCCTATCTGATCCTTGCCTTTGGCGCCGCGGATCGGATCACCCGGGATGTGGGCTTCTACTACATGGCCAATGCCGCGGGGCGGCTGATCGGCACGCTGTTGTCGGGGCTCAGTTTCCAGCTTGGCGGCCTGACCTTGTGCCTGACAGTCGCCGGGGTGATGGCCCTTGCCAGCTGGCTGGCCGCGCGGCAGCTCAGCTCCGTCTGAGCAGAAACAGCGCGCCCGTGGTCAGTAGCCCGATCCCGGCGGTCAGCCATATCGCATGCAACCCCCAAAGGGTCAGCGCAGCGCCAAAGACCAGCGGCGCTGCGGCCTGCAGGATACGCGCGGGGGCGTTGAGCCAGCCAATGCGTTGCCCGTATCCGGCCGCTCCAAACAGCGCCAGGGGCAGTGTCCCCTTGGCAATGGTCATGATCCCGTTCCCCGCCCCGTGCAGGCCTGCAAAGACATAGGCCGCGGGGCCGCCAAAACTCAGCAGTGTCACTGCTGCGACAGGATGCGCTGCAGCCGCCGCCCGGGCCGAGACAAGCGGATGGAACCGGCGCAGCAACCCGAACTCCAGCACACGCGCGGCAACCTGCGCCGGGCCGATCAGCGCGCCTGCGGCGATGGCCATGGCCGCGCTGGCGCCGGCAGCCTGCAGCAGCCCCGGCAGGTGGGCCGCCATGGCGGCGGCGTTGAACAACGTGGCGGCGAAGACAAAGGACAGCAGGGCGAATGCCATGGGCGAGGGCGGCGGGCCATCCTGGACTGGCGCCGCCCGCATGGCCGGTGTTTCGGTCCCCTTCGGCAGGCAGGCATTGAGCGGCAGCGCCAGGAGCAGATGGATCAGCGCCCATCCGATGCAGGCCTCGCGCCAACCCCATGTTGCCAGCATCAGCCCCGAAAGCGGCCACCCCACCGTGCTGGCAAAGCCTGCGATCAGGGTGATGCCGGTGATCGGGGCGCGTGCATCCTTGCCATAGATCCCCGTCAGTGTCGCAAAGCCCGCCTCATACAGACCGATGCCCATGCCAAGGCCGATGATGCCCCATCCTGCAAACAGGACCATGGGCGATGGTGCGATGGCGAGCACCACCAGTCCCGCGGCAAAGACCAGGTTTGACAGCATAAGTACGCCGCGCCCGCCCACGCCGTCGATCCGCGCCCCGGCCCAGGGGCCGATGATCGCCGCCACCACCAGCGCCATCGAGAACGCTCCGAACACCCAGATCGGCGAAAGCTCCAGCTCTCTGGCCATCGGCACGGCCAGAACCGCCGGAATATAGTAGCTTGAGGCATAGCTGATGGTCAGCGATGTCCCCAGCGCGGTAACGATCCCGCCGCGCCGCGCAGGAGAGAGCCTGGTGATCATGATTGCTGGCACTTCAGGAATTCTGCGGCGACCGGACCCGCGCCATCGCCACCCGTCATGCCATGCCCTTCCGCAACTGGAACAGCAGGCCCGATGCAAGCGTCCGGCCCAATGACGGGGCGATTGACGGTGCAAGGGCGCGGGCACCGTCCTGCGCCCGGATTGCCATCGCCATCTGGGTCGGGCGTGCGGTCACGCCAGCAATAGCCGTTTTGCCGGATACTCGGCAGGGTGAGATGCCTCGGGCCTCTGTCTGTTCTGCCGGACCAGCCTTGCATCAGTCAGCGCGGGGAGATGCACAAGGGGTGACGCCGCCCTGCCCGGATGGCCCTCGGCATCACATCCCCGCAGCCCGAAATCGCCTGCCTGCACCAGCAGGTGAAAGATCGACAGCCGGGTTTCATGGCCAAGAGCTGCAAGTGTGCCTGCATCTAAATCTGGTGTCATGAGATAAAAATAACTACAAATATAGTTTTGTCAACACCACCTGCCGTCAGTGGCTGTTGCAAGCGTTGATCGACACTGCGGACTGACCCACCCGGTGGGTGTGTTCTACGTGTCATGATCGCATCACTGCTGGTGCTTGCTTCCGTTTCTTCTTCGTCGTCCCGGAGCTGGCCTTGAAGCGATAGCTGCCGTTTCCGGTTTCCGGAAACGCGCCATTCTCGCGACATTGATGGTGTGGATGAGCGCGAAGAGATAGTCTCCGAGCAAACGCATCCCCAATCTGGGCTCAGCGGTCCAGATCGCAGCTTCATGCCCTTGCGATGGTGACTTACCCGTCTCGTCCTGGTGCGTCCGGATCATTGGAAAACAGCGCAATCTTGTTGCCTTGTGGATCACGGAGGTAGCCGACATAGAAATGGGCGCCGTAGGCGTCGCGGAATCCCGGTTGACCCTCGTCCCGGCCACCGGCTGCAAGCGCGGCTGCGTGCAGGTCGCGGACCTCCCGTTGGCTTCGGGCCTGAAATGCCGTCATCACGCCGTTGCCGACTGATGCCGGGCGCCCGTCGAAGGGCGGCTTGACGTAGAACTCGGGTGAGACGGCAGGCTGCCCCGGACGTTGGGGGAGGGCATAACTCAGGCCCTCCGGGCCTTCCTCAATCCCGTAGCCGAGAGCAGGCAGGAATGACGAGTAGAACCGCTTCGCGCGCGGAATGTCGTCAGCGCCGACGGTGACATAGCTGATCATGTCGCGTGTTCCTTGTCAGAGGATACCTTTCCTGTTGCGCCCGGCTTCACCTGCGATCGCCATCTGGAGAGTATCACGCAATCACCTCCGGTCATGACCGATCGTCACTGTTCAGGTCGGCGCCACCCGGTCCCGTTTCTTGCTTGAAATCCGTCATCGCCAGCGACGTGGCGTCGAGCGTGACTTGAAGCGCCTGGGCAGCTTCGTCGCCCAGGGCGGCGACGATCCTGC
>NZ_JACBXS010000007.1 GCF_013415485.1 Rhabdonatronobacter sediminivivens
ATGATCTCCGTTCTGTGTCGCAACTGAACAGAATCACAACCTGCTGAATTCACTCAACTCATTTCCGATTGGCCTCTAAGGTCACAGGGCGTTTTTGGGCGTGCTGTCAGGTCACCCCGGCTTCCCGGGCGCGGTCCACCAGCCAGTCGCGCGCATCGAGCATGTCCTCAAGCGTGCCGAACTGGTTCATGTAATGGCCGGTGAAACCCGCAGCCTCGATCCGGCGGAACATGTCGCCGAAATCCATGTTGCCCTCGCCCGGTTTCAGATGGATCTCGACATCGCCGTGATTGTCGGCCAGGCGCACTTCCTTGGCGCGAACCATGTCGAGGGCATCGACAAAACCCGCCACACCCTCGTCATAGAGATGGGCGTGATTGGCGGTGAAGGCGAAGCGCAGCGCGTCCGATTTCAGGTTGTCGAAGTAATACAGGCATTCCTCGATGGTGCAGGCCAGATACTGGACTTCGGCATCCTTCGGTTCGCGGTTCGTGTTTTCCAGAAGCAGCAGCGCGCCCTTCTGTTCGGCATAATCGGCCGCGCGCTTCAAGCGTTCCAGCCCGGCGACGCGGCGTGCCTCATAATCGCCGGTGAAGTGATACCCGGCATGGACGATCACCCATTCCGCACCCGTGGCAAGCTGAAGGTCGATATAGCTGCGCAGGTATTCATCGGCTGCGTCCGCAACAAAGGGCGAGCGTTCGGCGATGTTCACGCCGGACACCGTATGCAGTCCAAGGTGAATGTCGGTTTCCTCGACCAGCGCGCGTATGGCAGAGGCGCGGGCGTGGACGTCATGCTGATCGTTGGGTGCAAAATCGCATTGCACATCCAGATATTTCACATCGTTTGCCGCAGCCCAGCGGATGGCCTCTTCGATCGGCAGGATGTTTCCGGTATCGACACCGATCCGGTCCTTGAGTTTCATTGCAAGCCTCCTGTTGTATTGGTCACGGAACACGGCCCGTCACGACCCATGCGGTTGCAGTGAGCGAGCGCGGCCCATCCGGCGCGCCGGACAGAAAGGCGCGGCGCACCGCGCGCGCGACATCCGCGCGCCGGTTTTCGGGCAGCCCGGCGACATAGCCGCCAACCGGGCCCTGGCCGCCCAGAAGTGGCGACCAGTAATCATCGAAATCGGCGAAATCCATCCGGATGGTCACCGAGTCGCGCACGATGTCTGCCAGACCGCCCCGAGCCAGCAGATCGGGCATCCCTTCGGGCAAGGCCAGCGGATTGGCGAAGATCCTGTCGCGCAGTTCGGCGGCGGTCTCGTCCAGCATGGCGGCGGTGTCCCACAGCAGGCGCTGATAGACCAGTCCACCGCGAAAATCCCACCCGGACAGCAAAATGCGCCCACCGGGCTGCACCACCCGCGCCATTTCGCGGATCGCGGTATCGGGGTCGGACACGAAATTCAGGACGATCAGTGCGCAGGCCGCTGCAAAGCCATCATCCGGCAGGGGCAGGGCGCAGGCATCGCCGTGGCGGAAATCAATCCGCTGCGCCTCGGCGCGGTCGCGTGCAAAGGCCAGATAGGGCTCGGCCACATCGACGCCGGTGATCTGGCGGTCGGGGTGATGGGTGGCCAGGGCGCAGGCCAGGCTTCCGGTGCCGCAGCCCACGTCCAGCAGGGGGCCTTCGGGCAGCGGGGCGGAAGGCGGATCGATGCAGTCCCTTGCGATGCGCTCTGCCACGCGCGCGGTCCACCGCCCGATGAAACGCTCATAGGCGGGGCCGTCGCTGGCGCTGTATGTTGAGGTGCTCTGGGCCATTTTCGGGGTCTTTCTTCAGGAGTTCCGGCGCTGCCGCAGGGATTTCAGCAGGCGTTTGATCGGATCGGAGAACAGCAGAACCAGGATGATCAGGAACAGGATCATCGACAGCGGGCGTTGCAGGATGAACCAGATCACGTTCTGATCCCCGGCAAGCTGCACCGTGCGGCTGAGGTTGAGTTCGGCCAGAGGCCCCAGGATCAGCCCCAGAATGAACGGGACCACCGAGAACCCGAAACGGATCATCGTGTATCCGATGATGCCGAAGACCAGCGCCTGCAGGGTCAGCATGAAATTGAAGGCCAGGACATAGGATCCCAGCATCGAGACGACGATCACACAGGGAATGAGGATTGCCGTGGGCACCAGGCTCAGCAGGCCCAGCTGCTTGGCAAAGGCCAGACCCAGCACCAGCGTGGCGACCCCACCGACGATGACCGCCAGGATCATGGTATAGGTCAGCTGGATATCGGCGCCGAACATGTCCGGGCCGGGCCGCACCGCATGCAGCATCAGTGCCGCCAGCAGGATTGCCGCCTGGTTGGAGCCGGGAATGCCGAAGGCAAGTGTCGGCACCAGAGAGCCCGAGATCACCGAGTTGTTGGCCGCATCCGCCGCGACCAGCCCGCCGGGATGGCCCTTGCCGTAGCGTTCCGGTTCCTTGCTGGACCGCTTCGCCTCGCCATAGGCGACAAAGGCCGCGACGGTGCCGCCCTCGCCCGGGACAACGCCCAGCGCAATGCCGATGGCCGTGGATTTCAGCAGCGTCCACCATTCCTTGAGCGTCCACCAGATCCCCTTGATCCGGCTGCCGGTCTTTGACAGGGCGGCCGCGATCGACCCTCCGCGCTGGCCGGCAAGGCGCATCATCTCGGCCACGGCAAAGACCCCGATGAAGGCCGCGACAAGGTTGATGCCATCATAAAGTTCGGGAATGCCCATGGTATATCGTGGTTGCGCGCGGATCAGACTGGTGCCGATCGATGCCACAAGCGCGCCCAGCGCCCCGGCGATCAGGCCTTTCAGAAGGCTCCCGCGCGAAATCGACACGATCACGGCCAGCCCCACGACACCCAGCATGAAGAACTCGGGCGAGCCGAACAGCATCACCAGTTGCATGAGCAGCGGTGCAATCAGGATCAGAAGGATACCGCCCAGGATCGATCCGATCCCCGAAGCCGTGGCCGACACGGCGATTGCGGTCACGCCTTCACCCTGTTTGGCCAGCGGGTAGCCGTCGAAGACCGCTGCCGCCGAAGAGGAATTGCCCGGCGTGTTGATCAGGATGGACGGGATGGACCCGGCGTATTGCCCGCCGGTATATGCCCCGATCAGCAGGATCATCGCGCTTTCCGGGCTCATGCCGATGGTGAAGGGCATCATCAGCGTCAGCACCAGCGGGCCGCCGATCCCGGGCATGGCGCCGCCGACGGCGCCGATCAGGAATCCCAGGATTGCGTACCATATGTTGTCCGGCTGCAGGGTGACAGCGGCCGCAGCGCCAAGGGCTTCGAACATGTTATCTCCAGTGCGTCAGGATCCGCGCCGCATCAGGGCGCAAGCCAGGGGAGTTCCAGTAGCCGGCCTGCTTCCACAGGCACGAACAGGATGCGCCCGAACAGGAACCAGACCGCGACCAGCATGCCCGCCGTGACCCCGGCCAGGGTCGGCAGGTGGCGCGAACCGGTCATCCACATGTAGGCGGGCACGAACAACAGCGTGGCCACCAGGAAGCTGAAGAAATGGGCCACCAGAAGGAACAGGCCGAAGGCTGCGGTGGCGACAGTGGTGACAGCGGTGGCGCGGGCGCTGTAGTCAGGGTCCACAGGATCGCGCAGATGGTCCAGCCCGGCCGCGCGCAGCTTGCGCAGCAGGAACATCTGTTCAATGGCGTAGAACACCAGACAGATCAGGATGAAACTGCTCAGGATCAGCGGCCAACGCCGGATCTGATAATGGAATTCCAGCGCCCCGATCAGCGCCAGCGCCGAGATCACGCCAAGACAGGCGCAGAACAACCAGTGCGAAGGACGATCCGGCAGCTTTCCGGGGTCAGGCGTGGCGTCAGGCCGGTCCGCTCCGGGGTCCTGTTCCGGTCCTTTTGTCGAAGGCGTGTCGATCATGGCCGGGGCATCCTCTTCGGCGCCAACCGGCCGTGATCGACCGATCCGCATCCGTCTTGTGGGCGTCTGTCATTGCTCGGGGCGGCAGGCACCCGCATGGCCGGGAACGGCATGCGGGTGCTGCTGGCCGGTCAGTTCCCGGCGATCTCGTCGAAATTCGGAATCTCGCCGATGATCCTGAAGGCTTCGGCCGCGGACCGCGATGTCGCTTCAGCGCCGACGAACATGACCGGGTTGCCGGTGTTTTCGGACCATTCCTGGATCTGATCCGAATTCACCGCTTCCTCCAGGCAGGCTTCCATCGCGGCAAGGCGCTCTTCATCCATGCCCGGAGGTGCTGCGACCGTGCGCAGCCAGAAGCCAAGCGCGGACAGGTCCTCGTATCCCTGCTCTTCGGCCGTCGGAACGTCCGGGTAGAGCGGCGAACGCTCGGCGCCAAGCGACGCGATGGGCAGCAACTGCCCCGATCCCACCGCGCTCTGCCCCGAGGCATCGGTGGTCACGCCGCCGGGAACTTCCTGGCGCAGGATCGCCGCAACCAGTTGCGCCCCGCCGTCATAGACAACCAGTTCCTGCCAGTCGAGGCCCCACTGGTCGCGCATGACATGGGTGATCACCTCACCGCCACCGACACGGTCCTGCGCGCCGATCACGGATTCTCCGCCTTCGTAAAGCGCCATCAGGTCGTCGATATTTTCGGCCGCTTCAGGGTGCGCATAGAGCACCAGCGTCGATGACCCGTAGGTGCCGACATAGGTCATGTCCCGGATATCGACCTGGGCGTCTTCGCCGCGCGACAGCTGGGTGATCGGGATTGCGGGCAGGTTGAACACCGTGATGGTATGCCCGTCCGGGTTGGAGCGATGCGCCTGTCCGATGCCCAGAAGGTGACCATCCCCCGGCACATTGCGCACCGCGACATTGGTTCCCAGACAGTCGGCCATGACCGGCAGAATGGTGCGGGCATAGGTGTCCGACCCGCCCCCGGCCCCGACCGGCACGATCACGTTGATCGTGCGCCAGCGCAGATCCTGTGCGGCGACCTGCATGGCGCTGGCGCCGACCACAAGGGCGCCAATTGCAACTGCTGCCTTGAGTTTCATGAAGTTCCTCCCATTTCCTCGGGTTGCGTCATGCGCCATCCCCTCCCCGGGACGGGGCGCACGCTGTATCAGCCGGTTCTGCGCTTGTTCTGCGGTGTCACGTCTCCGACTGAATTCTGGGGTGTTTCGGCAAGATGGTTCAGGGCCGCTTGAACGCCACCCTGCTGGTGAGGCACGCCGGCAAGCTGAAGGCCCATTTCGATCCCCGACAGGGTGCCGGCCAGCATGAGGTCATTGAAATCGCCCAGATGACCGATCCGGAACACCTTGTCGGAAACCTTGCCCAGCCCGTTTCCAAGCGACATGTCGAATGTATCGGCCACGACCTTGCGGAACGCATCCGCGCTGTGGCCCTGGGGCATCATCACCGCAGTCAGTGACCCGGAGTAATGCCGCGGTTCCTGGCACAACACCTCAAGCCCCCAGGCCGCAACCGCCTTGCGGGTCGCTTCGCCGTGGCGCGCATGGCGGGCGAAGACGGCGTCAAGCCCTTCCTCGTGCAGCATGTCGACGGCCTCGGCCAGGCCATAGAGCAGGTTTGTCGCCGGGGTGTAGGGGAAATAGCCGGTGGCGTTGGGGCCGTCCATTTCCTCCCACGACCAGAAGGAGCGGGGCAGTTGCGCGGTTTTCGCGGCCTCGCGCGCCTTGGCGCTGACGGCGTTGAAGCTCAGTCCGGGCGGCAGCATCAGACCCTTTTGCGACCCGCCAACCGTGACATCGACCCCCCATTCATCATGGCGATAGTCGATCGAGGCCAGCGACGAAATGGTATCGACCATCAGCAGGGCCGGGTGTCCGGCGGCATCCAGAGCCTTGCGGATTTCGGGGATCTGGGTGACGCAGCCGGTCGATGTCTCGTTATGGACCACGCAGACGGCCTTGATGTCGTGGTTGCGGTCCTCGCGCAGTTGGCTTTCGATGGCCTGCGGGTCGGCGCCAGCGCGCCAGTCGCCCTGGATGAAGACCGCATCAAGCCCCAGCCGCGCAGCCATGCTCTTCCACAGCGTTGCGAACTGCCCGGTTTCAAACATCAGGACCCGGTCGCCGGGCGACAGGGTGTTGACCAGCGCGGCCTCCCACGCACCGGTGCCCGAGGCGGGGTAGATATAGACCGGCTCACGGGTGCGAAAGACGCTTTGCATCCCGTCCAGAACGCGGCGGCCAAGCTCACCGAAGGCCGGGCTGCGATGGTCCATGGTGGGCAGGTCCATCGCGCGCAGGATACGGTCGGGCACATTGGTCGGTCCGGGTATCTGCAGAAAATGGCGGCCTGGCTTGCGCATAGCGATGATCTCCCCTGATTCCCTTCATGTCCTGGCCCGGAACGGCAGTTTCTGCGCCAAGACGCCCTCTTTGAATTATATATTCTGCATTACGTCAAGTATAATATTGAATTTTGCATTATATTCTGCCAGACAATCCGCATGCCCGCAGCTTCAAGCCTGCGGGCGCCAAGGGCCGCAGGCCAACCGATATCTCGAGAATGAGGGGCAAATGTCAGCATCCCAACCCCGTCCTGACCGATCCGATTCGCGCTTCGAACAGCGCTTGCGTGACGCCGTAAGCGGTGAGGTGATGTTCGATGCCTTCTCGCGCGGGCGCTACGCGACCGATGCGTCGATCTATCAGATCATGCCTCAGGCCGTCGTCACGCCCCGCTCGACCCAGGAGATGGCGGCCGCGCTGGCGATTGCGCGTGACGAAGGCGTGGCGGTGACCCCCCGGGGGGGCGGCACCTCGCAGAACGGGCAGACGATCAACGCCTCCATGGTGATGGACACCACACGATACCTCAACCGCGTGATCGAGGTGGATGCCGACAACCGGCGCGCGGTGGTCGAACCCGGCGTGGTGCTGGATGAGCTCAACCGCATGTTGAAGCCGCACGGGCTGTGGTTCCCGGTCGATGTGTCCACGGCGTCGCGCGCCACCATCGGCGGCATGGCGGGGAACAACTCCTGCGGCACTCGGTCGCTGCGCTACGGACGGATGCGCGACAATGTGCTGGGCATCGACGCCCGGCTGGCTGATGGCCGCGCGCTGCACTTCGGCACGGTCCAGCGCGATCAGGCCATTGCGCAATCGCCCGCGCGCGATGACGGCCTGGTGGCCCGCCTGCTGGAGCTTGGCGCGCAGGAGGCCGAAGAGATCGGCGCGCGCTTTCCCGATGTGCTGCGGCGCGTGGGCGGCTACAATATTGACGCGCTGGTGCCGAAGGGGCCGACCAACAACCTCGCCGAACTCCTGGTCGGATCCGAAGGCACGTTGGCGCTGTTCGAGCGGATCGAGATCGCGCTTTCGCCCGTGATCCGCAACAAGGTCTTCGGGGTCTGCCATTTTCCGCGCTTCCATGATGCGATGGAGGCCGCGCAGCATCTGGTCACGCTGGACCCGATAGCGGTGGAGCTGGTGGACCGCACCATGATCGAGTTGTCCCGCGACATCGACATCTTCCGCCCGACGCTGGAACGCTGCGTGCGCGGAGAACCGGATGCGCTGCTGATCGTCGAATTCGGCGAAGAGGACCCGTCCGAAAACCTGCGCCGGCTTGAACGGTTGTCCGAGATGATGGGGGATCTGGGCTATTCCTGGAGCGGGCAGGGGCGGCGCTGGGGCGGCATGGTCCCGGTCAAGGACCCCGCGCTGCAGGCGGCCATCACCGAGGTGCGCCAGGCGGGCCTGAATATCATGATGTCCATGAAATCCGAAGGCAAGCCGGTGTCTTTCGTCGAGGATTGCGCCGTCCCGCTGGAGCATCTGGGCGCCTATACCAGCCGCCTGACCGAGGTCTTCGAACGCCACGGCACGCGGGGCACATGGTATGCCCACGCATCGGTGGGCTGCCTGCATGTGCGCCCGGTGCTGAACCTGAAGCAGGACAAGGACGTGCGCGCGATGCGCGCCATCGCCGAAGAGGCCATGGCCCTGGTGCGCGACTACAAGGGGTCGCATTCCGGCGAGCATGGCGATGGCATCTCGCGCTCGGAGTTTCACGAACCCATGTTCGGGCGGCGCATGGTTGCGGCCTTTGAAACGGTCAAGACCGGCTTTGACCCCGATGGCGTGCTCAACCCCGGGCGGATCGTCAACCCGCCGCGCATGGATGACCGCAGCCTCATGCGCTTCCCGCCCGGATACAAGGCCGAGGATCGCAAGGTTGCCCTGGAGTGGTCGGCCTGGCCCGGTGCGTCGGGCGGGCTGCAGGGCGCGGTGGAAATGTGCAACAACAACGGCGCCTGCCGCAAGCTGAAGGGGGGGGCCATGTGCCCGTCCTTCCGGGTCACGCGCAATGAGCGTGATGTCACCCGGGGGCGGGCCAACACGCTGCGGCTGGCGCTTTCGGGGCAGTTGGGTCCGGATGCGCTCAGCTCGGATGCCATGGCGGAAACCCTGTCGTTGTGCGTCTCCTGCAAGGCATGCAAGCGCGAATGTCCCACCGGCGTGGATATGGCCCGGATGAAGATCGAGGTCCAGGCCGCGCGGGCGCAGCGGCACGGGCTGTCGCTGCGGGACCGGACCATCGCCTATCTGCCCCGCTACGCACCGGTGGCTGCCCGGCTGGCCGGGCTGATGAACCTGCGCAACCGTGTGCCGCTGCTGGCCCGGCTGGGCGAGCGCCTGCTTGGCCTCAGCGCCGAAAGACCCCTGCCAAGCTGGCGGCGCGATGTCTTTGACGGCCAGACCGCAGGGCCCGAAGATGGCCGCGAAGTGGTGCTGTTCACCGACACGTTCAACCGCCATTTCGAACCAGAGAACGCCCGCGCTGCGGTAAATGTGCTGGCGGCGGCGGGGTTTCGGGTGCTGATGCCGCGGGCAACGCAGCAACCGGGGCGGGGCTTGTGTTGCGGACGCAGTTTCCTGGCCGCGGGGCTGGTGGATCAGGCCCGCACCGAGCTGACACGCACCCTGGACACTCTGGCACCACTGGCGCACCGGGGCGTGCCGATCCTGGGGCTGGAGCCAAGCTGCCTGATGACGCTGCGCGACGAAGCCCCGGCCCTGCTGCCCGGGGATGACGCCGACGCCGTCAAGGCCTGCGCCTTGCTGGTGGATGAGTTCCTGGCCGCCGAAGCTGCGGCGGGTCGTCTGGACCTGCCCCTGTCCCCGCTGGCGGGCGAGGCGCATGTGCACGGGCATTGCCACCAGAAGGCATTCAATGCGTTCCAGCCGACCCTGGAGATGCTGCGCCTGATCCCTGAACTGAAGGTCACGGCGATCGACTCCGGCTGCTGCGGTATGGCCGGGGCCTTTGGCTATCAGGCCGAAACCCTGGATGTATCCCGCGCCATGGCCGAGCTTTCGTTGCTTCCCGCCGTGCGCGCCGCCGGGCCCGAGGCGTTCATCGTGGCCGACGGGACATCGTGCCGCCACCAGATCGCCGACGGGTCCGGAAGGCCCGCAATGCATGCCATCCGCGTCCTGGAACGTGCAATCGTCGGCAGGCAAGACCACCCCACCGGCCCGGCGCCGGCGGCCCGGAAGGCTGCTCACAGTGCGCAGGTTTCGCAAAACCTGTAACAGCACGGTTCCACCACGCAGCCGCAGGATGTACCCTTGGATGATGCCAAGCAATCGGACAGAATGATGAACCAGATTTCCGAAAATCCCCCTTCCGGGCGCATCGCCCAGCGCAGCCTTCATGATGAACTGGTGGAACGCCTGCGTGAAATGATCATGACCGGCACGCTGGTTGCCGGGGCGCGCGTGGACGAACGAGATCTGTGCGAGCGCTTCGGCGTGTCGCGCACCCCCTTGCGAGAGGCGCTCAAGGTTCTGGCCACCGAAGGCTACATCACCCTGATCCCCCGCCGCGGCGCCTGGGTTGCGGGCCTGTCCGAAGAAGACCTGGACGAGGCATTTCCGGTCATGGCCGCCCTAGAAGCCCTGGCCGGAGAACTGGCCTGTGCGCATGCCACGGATGCGGAAATCGCCCATATCGATCAACTGACCCGGGAGATGGCCGACCACCACAAGGCCGGGCGCCGCGATCCCTATTTCGACCTCAACCAGAAGATCCATCTGGCCATCGCCGAAGCCGCCCGAAACCCGACCCTGTGGCGCCTGCAGCGCAGCCTTGATGGCCGTGTCCGCCGGGGCAGGTACCAGGCCAACATTTCCAGCAGCCGCTGGAATCAGGCCATGGAAGAACACGTCCAGATCGCCCGCGCATTGCGCGCCCGGGATGGTACGCTAACCGGCCGGTTGCTGCGCCTGCACCTTGAAAACAAGTCCTGCGCGCTGCGCGAAACCATTCAGCACACCGGAAATGAACCAGAAAGGCCTGACTGAATGACCATCAAAACGCTCCTGGCAGCATATTCCGGCGATGCCAAAGGCTCAGGCGGCCTGAAATACGCGATCGCCCTTGCCAATCGCTTCGACGCCTTTCTGACCGGGGTGGTCTGGCACGGTCCAAGCCGCTTCGAACAACGCTACCAGCCCTATCTGACAGACCAGATCCTTGAAATGCTGGCCGCCCGCGATGCCGAGGTGGTGGCCGAAATCCGGGCGGATTTCGAGAACCGCATCGCCGCCGAAGGCATGCAGACGCGCTCGGCCTTTCTGGATCTCCAGGGGGTCGGCGATTTCCGCCTGTCCGATTGCGCCCGCGGGTATGATCTGACCGTCATCGGAAGCCGGGCCGCCGAGGTCGGACGCGAGCATTTCAGCGCGCGGCCCGATGTTGTGGCGCTGCGCTCCGGGCGGCCGGTGATGCTGGTGCCCACCGATCACGAACCAGCGCGCGCGCTGCCGGGCAAGCGCATCCTGGTGGCCTGGGACGGCCAGCGCGCCGTCACCCGCGCGCTGGCAGATGCCCTGCCGTTGCTGGACTCGGATGCAGAGATCACCGTGCTGACCGTGGGCGAACGGGAGCAATGGTCACCGGGGGATGATGTCATGGGCTTTCTGGGGCGGCATGGTCTGAAGGCGGAACGCCTGATCCGGGCCAGGGCCGAGAGTATCAGCAAGACAATCATGGCCGTCAGCCGGGATATCGACGCGGAGCTGATCGTCATGGGCGCCTATGAACATTCCAAGTTCCGCGAGGATCTGTTTGGCGGGGTGACACAGGAGGTTGTCGAACTGGCGCGCGTGCCGGTGCTGATGGCGCATTGACTGTGCCAACGCGCCACGCCGGTTGCCTTCAGCGCGCCGATTGCTTTCGTCCGGATGGAAGCGCTGCAGGGGTGCGGCATCATGCTGGCAGGTCAGCGTCTGCCGGTCCTGATCACGGTCTGCACTGGTCAACCCCCGGTGCGGTCTGGCGGGCATCCTGCATCCGCACCGGAACCTGCATGACCCCTTCCACGTCGCCGCCGGGCGCGCAGAGTGATCCGGAAGATGAGGAAAACCTGTTCGCGCCCTCCGCACTCGGTGATGAGGTTCAGCCCTGCGCGACCTTGCTGCGTCCACAGGGTGCCGCCACCACGATGGGGGGGCAGGGGGCTGTCAGAGCCGGGCCCTTGTGCTGCGCGGGGTGGCCAGCAGCAGGTTCGTCTCGCTGTTGGTGATGCCGGGGATCTGGCGGATGCGACCGAGCACGGCGTCAAGGTCGCTCAGGCTGGTGGCACCAAGTTCCATGATCAGATCCCAGCGCCCGTTGGTTGTATGGATGGTCGAGACCTCGGGAAAGCCACCCAGCGCGCGGATGATCCGGGCGGTGGCATGGCCTTCGATCTGGATCAGCATGATGCCGCGCACCGGCAACTCCACCGCGTCCGCCTTCAGGATAACGGTGTAGCCAAGGATCTCGCCTGTGCGTTGCAGCCGCTCTATCCGGCTGCGCACGGTGGCGCGGCTGACGCCGAGCTCCACCGCCAGATCCGAGATGCTGCGCCGCGCGTCATGGCGCAGAAGGGTGACGAGCCGCTGATCAAGGGAATCCATATACATTGCCTGAATCGGTGATCATATTGATCAATATGGTAAGCGAATTATACAATTCTGCCAATCCTTGCTCTCCATATCGCCAGTCCATGGTGAGAGTGTCGCGGAAATCGCGATAGTCGGAGAGTGACATGCATTGCAGATTGGTAGGGGCGCCGGTGCAGGACGGCGCTGGGCGGCCTGGCTGCGAGATGGGGCCGAGCGCGCTGCGCACCGCGGGGATCCATGCCGCCATCACCGGGCTGGGCCATGAGGTCAGCGATATGGGGAATGTGACGCCGCTTGCGCCGCAGCCGATGGTGCATGGCAACACGATGCTGAAGGCCCTGCCCGAGATCGCGGCCTGGACCGCGGCGCTGTCCGAGGCCGCCTATGCGGCCTCGGACAGGGCGATGCCGGTGTTTCTGGGCGGGGACCACAGCCTGTCGGCCGGGACTGTCGCCGGGGTGGCGCGTCGCGCAGCCGAAGCGGGGCGGCCGCTGTTCCTGCTCTGGCTGGATGCGCACCCGGATTTCCACACGCTTGACACCACGACCAGCGGCAACCTGCACGGCACGCCCGTCGCCTATGCGGTGGGCCAGCCGGGGTTTGAGGGGTATTTCCCCGCCCTTGCCGCCCGGGTGGACCCGCAGAACGTCTGCATGATCGGCATTCGCAGTGTCGACCCTGATGAGCGGCGGGCGCTTTCTGCGGCGGGGGTAAGCGTGCATGACATGCGCGCGATCGATGAGCATGGCATCGCCGCGCCCTTGCGCGCCTTTCTTGCGCGGGTCGAGGCGGCGGGCGGTTTGCTGCATGTCAGCCTGGATGTGGATTTTCTTGACCCCGGCATCGCACCGGCGGTCGGCACCACTGTGCCGGGCGGCGCCACCTTCCGCGAAGCGCATCTGGTGATGGAGATGCTGCATGACACCGGACTGGTGACCAGCCTTGATCTGGTGGAGTTGAACCCCTTCCTTGACGAGCGCGGACGGACCGCGACGCTGATGGTCGATCTGGTGGCAAGCCTGATGGGCCGCCGCGTGATGGACCGTCCAACCCGGAGTTTCTGAGATGACACGCACACCCGCACTGGCCCTGAACGACACGCTGAACCTGGTGCCTTTTGTCAGCGTCGACCACATGATGAAACTGGTCCATGCCATTGGCCTGGAACGCTTCCTGACCGAGCTTGCCGATTACATCGAGGAAGATTTCCGCCGCTGGGAGTTGTTCGACAAGACCCCGCGCGTGGCCAGCCACAGCGCCGAGGGGGTGATCGAACTGATGCCGACTTCGGATGGTGCGGCCTATGGGTTCAAATACGTGAACGGGCATCCGAAGAACAGCCGCGAGGGCCGGCAGACCGTGACCGCCTTTGGCGTGCTGGCCGATGTGGCCACGGGCTATCCCCTCATGCTGTCCGAGATGACGATGCTGACGGCGCTGCGCACGGCTGCGGTTTCGGCGGTGGCGGCGAAACATCTGGCGCCCAAGGGCGCGCGGGTGATGGCGATCATCGGCAACGGTGCGCAATGCGAGTTTCAGGCGCTGGCCTTCAAGGCGGTCTGCGGTATCGATACCGTGCGGCTTCATGACATCGATCCCGCAGCGACGGCCAAAAGCGCACGCAACCTTGCAGGGTCGGGGCTGCGCGTGGTCCGTTGCAGCACGCCGCAGGCGGCGATCGAGGGGGCGCAGATCATCACCACCTGCACCGCCGACAAGCAATATGCAACGATCCTGACCGACAACATGGTGGGCGCGGGCGTGCATATCAACGCGATCGGCGGAGACTGTCCCGGCAAGACCGAGTTGCACCGCGACATCCTGCTGCGCTCGGACATCTTCGTCGAATATCCGCCGCAGACCCGGATCGAAGGCGAGATCCAGCAACTTGACCCCCGGCACCCGGTTGCCGAACTGTGGCAGGTGATCGCGGGCAAGGTGGCGGGGCGCAAGGGCGCGGCGCAGATCACGCTGTTCGATTCAGTCGGCTTCGCCACCGAGGATTTCTCGGCGCTGCGCTATGTGCGCGACCAGTTGGCGGCAACGGGCCATTACGCTGATCTTGATCTGCTGGCCGATCCCGATGATCCCCGCGATCTTTATGGCATGCTGATGCGTGCGGCCTAACGCAGCACGCGGGCGCCGCCCCCCGGTTCTGCCCGGCCCTTGCGGACGGTCCGTTCCCCCTTGCTGCCGTGACATTGGCAGGGCAGTGTCGCCGGTGAAAGGGAAGCGGATCAGCCTGGCCCGCATATCCTGCCCAAACCTGTCCGTCGTCCCGGCGTGACCGTGGCACGGCTGGGCAAGCAGACCAGAGGAGCCGACTTGCGCATTCAGATTGACGTCGCCTTGCACTACCGCTTCATGCAGCCGAACACCGTCTTCCTGACATTGGAGGCGGCGCGGGAGGCGGGGCAGGAGATCGTGCAGGAGGACCTGTTTCTCGGGGATGCCGAATTGTACCGCATCGTGGGCGACGCGGGTGTCGGAGAGCGGATCTGGGCCTGCCTGCCCGGCAGCGAACTGAACCTGACCTATCGCGCGCTGGTCGATGTCACCCGGCCGGCCATGGCGCTGGAGGCGCTGGAGGCCGCGCCGCTGCACCGCATCCCCGGCGAGGTCGCGCCGTATCTGCGTCCGTCGCGGTATTGCCAGTCGGACAAGTTCGTGACCTTTGTGGAAAAGCGCTTCGCCCGGTTCTCCGGAGGCCGGAAGGTCGCTGCCATACGGGACTGGATCGAGGCCAACCTGACCTATGTTCACGGCAGCTCGGACGCCGACACCAATGTCCTTGAGACTTTCGCGGGACGCCAGGGCGTGTGCCGCGATTACGCGCATCTCATGTGCTCCATGGTCCGGGCGGCGCAAATTCCGGCGCGGATGGTGGCGGTCTACAGCCCCGATGTGATCCCGCCCGACTTTCACGCGGTCGCCGAGGTCTGGCTGGGCGGAGAGTGGCATCTTGTCGATGCGACGGGCATGGGCCGCGCTGACAGCATGGCCGTCATCTCGGTCGGACGTGATGCTTATGATGTTGCCTTCATGGAATCGCAGGCGCCTGCGGAAATGCTGTCCCAATCCATCAACGTTCTGCGGGTCTGATCCGGAACCTGCCCGGACCGGGGAAATCCTATGATGTCTCATCTTTCGGCCTGGGCCTGAGGGATGATGCGGACTGGTTGAACAGGACGCTGTTGTTGTCGACCCGGTGCTGGCCCTTGTTCTGTTCGGACTTGTGCAGGTCAATGGCGCGCTGCACCGCCGGGCGTGCCTTGATCCGCGCGCGCCAGTCGGCCACGCGGGGAAAATCCGCGAGCGCGGCGCCAAGCGGCTTTGCGATGAAGGCCCAGGGAAAGGCCATCATATCGGCGATGGAGTACTCCCCCAGAATGTAGGGGCGATCCTCCAGGCGGTTTTCCAGAACACCAAGGTTGCGGTCATATTCGCCCAGATACCGCTTGAAGCCGTAGTCACGCTCATCTTCCGGCGCATAGTTCCTGAAATGGCTGAGTTGACCGGCCATGGGCCCCTGGTTGCCCACCTGCCAGAAAAGCCACTCCATCAATTCCTTGCGCGCGCGCAGATCGCCTGGCAGCGGCGCAAACTGCCCGGTTCTGTCAGCAAGATAGAGCAGAATCGCGCCGGATTCGAAGACGGTCACAGGGGCATCGCCCCATGCTGCATCCGGCGCATGATCGACGATGGCCGGCATCTTGGCATTGGGACTGATATCCAGAAACGCGGGCGCGAACTGGTCGCCCTTGCTGAGCCGCATCAGGATGGGGCGGTAGGCAAGGCCGGTTTCCTCCAGCATGATGGCGGCCTTCCACCCGTTGGGTGTGGGCGCGAAATAGAGATCGATCATCAGGTGCCCTCCTGCGTGTCGGTTGCGATGCCCTGCGCGATCATTTCGGCAATCTCGTCCGCGTCATAGCCGATCTGCGACAGCACCGCGCGGGTGTCTTCGCCAAGGCGGCGCGCGGGCGCCGGGGGGGCAAGCGGCGTGGCCGAGAACCGCGCCGGTGCCCTGGCCTGGCGGATCCGCCCGGCCTGCGGGTGGTCCTGTTCGATCACCGCTCCGTTGGCCTGCACCTGCGGGTGTGACCAGACCTGATCACGCCTCAGGACCGGTGCGCAGGGCACGTCATGCGCGGTCAGGCGCTGCATCCAGTTGTCGGTGGTGTCTGTGATCAGGGCCTCCTGTGTCAGCTCCAGCCGGGCGGGTTTGTGCTCTTCTCGTGCGGCAACGGTGGCGAAGCGGGGGTCTGTCAGCCAGTCCGGGCGGCCCACGGCGGCCGACAGGCCCGCCCATGTGCTGTCAGTATGGGCAGAAACCGCCATCCATCCATCGGTGGTCTGGTAGATGAGTTCGACAAAACTCTGCGCGTCATCGCCTTGCGCAGGGGCCAGCTCATCACCGACGAAGGTATAGCCCGCCATGTCAGAGCTCCACAGAAACGCCAGCACGGTGTCGAGCATGGAAATCCGGACATGGCTTCCCTCGCCCGTGCGCGCACGGGCCAGAAGTGCCGCCGTGATCGCCTGCGCGGTCTGCACCGCGGTCAGCTTGTCCGGCAGGATGGTGCGGACCAGCCGGGGCCGGGCGGCATCAGCGCCGCCCTGTAGGCTGGCCAGCCCCGAAAGCGCCTGGATCAGCGGATCATAGACCGGCCTGCGCGCCCAGTCGCCGGTGAAGCCGAAACCCGCGATGGAGGTGTAGATGATGTCCGGCCGGACCGCGCGCACGGCGGCCTCTCCCAGCCCGATCCTCTCGGCCACACCGGGGCGGAAATTCTGCACGAACACATCGGCAGTTTCGCACAACCGCAGCGCGGCCTTGACGCCGCGCGGGGTCTTCAGATTCAGCGTCACCGACTTCTTGCCCCGATTGTTGTTGAGAAAGGACGCCGCGAACCCGCCGCGCCGCCCGGTCACCTGCCGACTGTGATCGCCACCATGGGGGTGCTCGATCTTGATCACCTCGGCACCCTGATCGCACAGCGTCATGGTGGCCAGCGGCCCCGAGATCATGGTGGTCAGGTCAATGACCCGAAATCCGTGCAATGGTCCTGGCATCCGGGGGGCCTCCGGTCTGGAAAGGAACGCGCTTGGGCAGGGTGAACAGACCACGCCCAGTGGTGGCCGTCCAGCCGGATTTCGGGTGGGCTGCAGGTCTGTTGCGCATCGTAGCGCCGTCCTTCCGCCAGGGCCGACACCGCCAGCTTGCCCGGCGCGCGCGCCAACCGGATCGGTGGCATCGGTGCTGCCATGCTGCGGCCTGCAGGTGTCGGCGGCCAGGCTCTTTGCATTATCCGCCGCGCGCGCTACCGTCTCGCGCAAACCGGATCGGCAGAAAGAGAAACCCATGCAAGCCTTTGGAAAAAGTCAGTCGGTGCACAGGATCGAAGACAGGCGGCTGCTGACCGGACAGGGGCGCTTTCTGGATGACATCGCCCCGCGCGATGCTCTTCACGCGGTGTTCCTGCGCGCGCCCATCGCCCATGGCCGGATCACCGCGCTGGACCTGTCCGATGCGCGCGCCGCGCCGGGGGTGCATGCGGTGTTCGATGCCGCCGCGCTGGCGCAGGCGGGCCTTGCCCCGGCGATGGAGGCCAGCCTGCGCACCAACCGCGATGGCTCGCAGGGGGCCAATCCGCCGCGCCCGCTGCTGGCGGGGGACCGCGTCTGCTTTGTCGGCCAGCCTGTGGCCATGGTGGTGGCCGATACCGCCGCGCAGGCCCGTGACGCGGCCGAGATGATCGATCTGGATCTGGACCCGCTGCCCGCGCATCTGGCGCTGGAACCCGGCGGGCCGCAGATCCACCCGGAAGCGCCCGAGAACATCGCCTATGACTGGGCCATCGGCGATGAGCAGGCGGTCGAGGCCGCCTTTGCCCGTGCCGCCCGCAGGGTGGCGATCACCGTGGAACAGCCGCGCCTGCTGGCGGCCTCGATGGAGCCGCGTGGCGCCTGTGCCGAATGGGACGGGCAGCGCCTGCATCTGTGTTTCAGCGGGCAAGGCGTCTGGACCATGAAGGAGCGGTTGGCCAGAATGCTGCACCTGGCGCCCGCGGATGTGCGCGTCACCATCCCAGATGTCGGCGGCGGCTTCGGCATGAAGGCCATGCCGCATCCGGAATATTTCGTCGTCGCCCATGCGGCTCGGGCGCTGGGGCGGGCGGTGCGCTGGGCCTCGGACCGGTCCGAGGCCATCCTGTCGGACAATTCCGCCCGCGACCTGCGCTCGGACGCGGAACTGGCGCTGGATGAGAATTACAGAATTCTGGCCTATCGGGTGCGGAACTGGTCGAATCTGGGCGCGTTCAATTCAGAATTCGCACAAGGGATTCAGTCGGGGCTGTTTTCCATGGTGGCCACCGGGGCTTATGCGATCCCTGCGGCGATGGTGCACAGCCGGGGCATCTACACCAACACCACCCAGGTGGATGCCTATCGCGGCGCTGGCCGCCCCGAGGCGATCACGGTGCTGGAGCGCCTCATGGACAAGGCCGCGCGGCAACTGGGTCAGTGCCCGTTCGACCTGCGGCGCCGCAATTTCATCGCGCCCGATGCCTTCCCGCATGACACCCTGGCGCAGGACCGGATCATGGACGGTGAATTTGCCCGGGTGCTGGAGCGCGCGCGGGCCGAGGCCGATGTCGCAGGCTTCCCCGCCCGCCGCGCCGAAAGCGAAGCGCGCGGGATGCGCCGGGGGCTGGGGCTGTGTTTCTACATCGAAAGCATCCTGGGCAATCCGACCGAAGGTGCCGCGGTGGAATTCCACGCCGATGGCACGCTCACGCTGTTTGTCGGCACCCAGTCCAACGGGCAGGGGCATGAAACGGTGTTCGCGCAATTCCTGGCGGATCAGACCGGGGTTCCGTTGGACGCGATCCGGGTGGTGCAGGGCGACAGTGACCGGATTGCTCGCGGCGGGGGGACCGGCGGCTCTCGCTCGGTCACGGTGCAGACAACGGCAACGGTGGCCATGGTGGGCCAGATGACCGAAGCCTTTGCCGCCTTTCTGGCGCCCGAGCTGGGTGCGGATGTGGCGTTCGAGGACGGCACCTTTCGCGCGGCCGGGTCCAACCGCACCTTGACGCTGATCGAAGCCGCAGCCCTGGCCCGTGCCGAAGGCCGCGACGATCTGCTGCGCCACGAGGCCTCGGCCACGCTGGAGGCGCGTTCCTACCCCAATGGCGCCCATCTGGCCGAGGTCGAGATCGACCCCGAAACCGGCGCCCTGCGGCTGGAGCGCTATACGGCGGTGGATGATTTCGGCAACCTGCTGCATCCGCGTCTGGTTGAAGGGCAGGTGCATGGCGGGATTGTGCAAGGCTTCGGGCAGGCGCTGAGCGAGCGGGTGGTGTTCGACCCGGACGGGCAGCCCCTGACCGGCAGTTTCATGGATTATGCCCTGCCGCGCGCCAGTGATCTGCCCTTCCTGCGCTTTGTGTCCGAGCCGGTGCCGACAGCCACCAATCCGCTGGGGGTCAAGGGCTGCGGCGAGGCGGGAACGGTGGGGAGCATCGCCGCGCTGGTCAATGCGGTGCAGGACGCGCTGGGCGATGGGGCAGACGTGCAGATGCCGCTGACGCCGCAGCGCATCTGGGAGCTTTTCGCGCGCAGCGCCTGAGGCTGCGGCGCCAGAGCCACGCCCCCGGGGCGCGCCCACCCACCCACCCACGCGCACCCCGGTGCCGTGGCTCTGGCGCCGCGGGGGATGTTGAATTTGCGATGTTTGCCGCTTTCGGGTTTCTGGCTGTAGTCTGGTGTTTTCAAATTCTTCAATGAGTTAATGAAAAAAACAGGCCCGCTGTGGGGCGGGCCTGTGGGGTTGGTGACAGATTTCGAACCTTGGGCGGCTCAATCCTCCATCGCCTCCAGTTCGTCGATGAAGCGCGCGATCATGCTCAGCCCCTTGTCCCAGAACTTCGGGTCCGAAGCATCCAGCCCGAAGGGCGCCAGCAGGTCCTTGTGGTGTTTGGACCCGCCCGCGCGGAGCATGTCGAAGTATTTTTCCTCAAACCCCTCGGGGGATTCTTCGTAGACGGCGTAAAGCGCGTTCACCAGCCCGTCGCCGAAGGCATAGGCATAGACGTAAAAGGGCGAGTGGACAAAATGCGGGATATAGGCCCAGAAGGTCTCATACCCGTCCATGAAGTTGAACACGGGGCCAAGGCTTTCGGCCTGCACGCTCATCCACAGGGCGTTGATGTCATCGGGGGTCAGCTCTCCGCCGCGGCGCGCCTCATGGAGTTTGCATTCGAAGTCATAGAAGGCGATCTGGCGGACGACCGTGTTGATCATGTCCTCGACCTTGCCCGCCAGCAGGGTCTTGCGCTCGGCATTCGTTTTCGCCTGGGCCAGCAGGCGACGGAAGGTCAGCATCTCGCCGAAGACGCTGGCGGTTTCGGCAAGCGTCAGCGGGGTGGATGACAAGAGTTCTCCCTGACCGGCGGCCAGGCGCTGGTGCACGCCGTGGCCCATTTCATGGGCCAGCGTCATCACATCGCGCGGTTTGCCCAGGTAATTGAGCATGATGTAGGGGTGCACATCGGTGACGGTGGGGTGGGCGAAGGCGCCCGGGGCCTTGCCCGGCTTCACCCCCGCATCGATCCAGCCACGGTCAAAGAAGGGTTCGGCCAGGTGGGCGAGGTCGGGGGAAAAGCCCTTGTAGGCCTCCATCACCGTGGCGCGGGCTTCGTCCCAGCCGATGGTTCTGGGCGGCTCGACCGGCAGGGGGGCGTTGCGGTCCCACACCTCCAGCTTGTCCAGCCCCATCCAGCGGGCCTTGAGCGCGTAATAGCGGTGCGAGAGCTTCGGATAGGCATTCACCACGGCGTCGCGCAGGGCCTGGACGACCTCGGGTTCCACATGATTGGCCAGGTGGCGGGCGTGCTGGGGCGAGGGCATCTTGCGCCAGCGATCCTCGATCTCCTTTTCCTTGGCCAGCGTATTGTGGACGCGGGCAAAGAGCCGCAGGTTGCGGCCGAACACAGCGGCGAGTTCGCGGGCCGCGGCCTCGCGCCGGGCGCGGTCAGGATCGGTCAGCAGGTTGAGGGTGGATTCGAGGGCCATCGCCTCGCCATCAACAGTGAATTCCAGCCCGGCCATGGTTTCATCGAACAGGCGGTTCCAGGCGGCGGCGCCGACGGTGGACTGGTCATGCAGGAATTTTTCCAGCTCATCCGAAAGCTGGTGCGGGCGCATGGCGCGCATGCGGTCGAACACGGGCTTGTAGCGGGCCAGATCGGCATTGGCGGCGAACAGCGCGGCCAGTGCGGCATCGTCGATCCGGTTGAGTTCCAGCGTGAAGAACACCAGCGGCGTGGTGGCCACGGTGACGCGGTCCTGGGCATCGGCCATGAACTTGGCGCGGCCCGCGTCGGTGGTGTTCTGGTAGTAGCGCAGCCCCGCATAGGACATCAGACGCCCGGCCAGCAGGTCGATCCGCTCATAGCGCAGCACGCATTCAAGCATCCCGGCAGCGTCCAGCCCTGCCAGTTTACCCTCGTAATCGGCGGCGAATGCGGCGCAGGTTTCCTCCAGCGCTGTGAAGTCGCGGGCTATTTCGGGCGCATCGGGGGCGGGGTACAGATCGCTCAGATCCCATTCGGGCAGGTCACCGAAGCCTTTGCCTGTGGTGGCATCGGCGTCGAAGACGGGCATCTTGATATGGTTTTTCATGCGCTCCTCGCGGTTGTTTCAGGAGTTTTAGGCGTTGCGTGGACAGCTGGCAACCGGGGGGCGATCTGCTGCCGCAGGGATACGCGCTGGGGGGCGATGACCCTCCCGGGATATTGATATCGTGCATTATTCGCTGGCATTCTTGGCGTTGTGCGACAAGAATGAAGGCAAATGCGGGCATGGCCATGCGAGGCATACGGGCCGGGCATGGCGCTTCTTGCAGCCGCGCAAGACCGTGGCGTTCAGCAATTACGAGGTGGCGCAGCAGTGAAACAGGCGGAGTTCTTCAACGAGATGTTCGAAGATGGCGCGGTGCGCGCGTCATATCAGGGCTTGCAGGGCTGGATGGGCGACATGCCCGCCGAATTGCGCAGCCTCAAACAGGCCGAGGCTGAGGAACTGTTTCGCCGCATCGGCATTACCTTTGCCGTCTATGGCGAAGGGGGCGACCCCGAACGCCTGATGCCATTTGACATGTTTCCGCGAGTGTTCGCGCAGGAGGAATGGCGCCGGTTGGAGCGTGGCGTGGTGCAACGGGCCAAGGCGCTGAATGCGTTTCTGGCCGATGTCTATGCCCGTGGCGAGATCGTGCGCGCCGGGCTGGTGCCGCGCGATCTGGTCTATCGCAATGAGGCCTATGAGGCCGCCGTGGTGGGCTTCACGCCCCCGCGCGGGGTGTTCAGCCATATCGTCGGCGCGGATCTGGTGCGCACCGGGCCGGATGAGTTCTTTGTGCTGGAGGACAATTGCCGCACGCCTTCGGGCGTGTCCTACATGCTGGAAAACCGCGAGATCATGATGCGGCTGTTCCCGGGTCTGTTCCGCGAGAACCGGATCGCCCCGGTGGATGGCTATTCCGAGGAGTTGCGCCGCACGCTGGCCTCGGTCGCGCCGCGCAAATGTGAGCGGGATCCGACGATCGTGATCCTCAGCCCCGGCGCCTATAACTCGGCCTATTACGAGCACAGTTTCCTGGCCAACCTGATGGGGGTGGAACTGGTCGAGGGGCAGGATCTGTTCGTGGAGGGTGAGTTCGTCTGGATGCGCACCACCGAAGGGCCGCAGCGGGTGGATGTGATCTATCGCCGGATCGATGACGCCTTCATCGACCCGCTGTGTTTCCGCCCCGATTCGATGCTGGGCGTGCCGGGATTGATGGATGTGTATCGATCCGGCGGGGTGACCATATGCTCGGCCCCCGGGGCCGGTGTGGCCGATGACAAGGCGATCTATTGCTTCGTGCCCGAGATGGTGCGCTTCTATCTGGGCGAGGAGCCGATCCTGCAGAACGTGCCCACATGGCAATGCGCCAGGCCCGATGATCTGAAATATGTGCTGGAGCATCTGCCGGAGCTGGTGGTCAAGGAGGTCCATGGCTCGGGCGGTTACGGGATGCTGGTGGGGCCGAAATCCACGCGTGAGCAGGTGGAGAGTTTCCGCGACCGGATCCTGGCGAAGCCCGGGAATTACATCGCCCAGCCGACATTGTCGCTGTCCACCTGCCCGACATTCGTGGGCGAAGGCGTGGCGCCGCGCCATGTGGATCTGCGGCCCTATTGTCTGGTGGGTGAGCGGGTGACCCTGGTGCCAGGGGGGTTGACGCGGGTGGCGATGACCGAGGGGTCTTTGGTGGTCAATTCCAGCCAGGGGGGCGGGGTGAAGGATACATGGGTGCTGTCGGAATGAGCGGGGTTGCTGTGTGCCGCGCGGTGCAGGGGGCTGCCGCCCCCGCCCAGCCCCGCAAGGGGGCTGGACTCCCCCGCGAGTATTTTCGGCAAGAAAATGCAGTGAGCGGGGTTGAGACATGCTGAGCCGGACGGCCGCCAATCTGTTCTGGATGGCGCGTTACATCGAGCGTGCCGAAACCGCTGCACGGTTGCTGGAGGTGGGCGAGCGGATGTCGCTGATCCCCAGCACCGGGGCCGGCAATCGCAACGAATGGGTGCCCTTGTTGCAGGCCAATGGCAGCCATGATGGGTTCATGGCCAAGTATCGCGACCCGGTGCAGCGCAATGTCGAAAGTTTCATGTTCTTTGACCGGGACAACCCATCGTCGGTGGCGTCCTGCATCACGGCGGCGCGCGAAAACGCGCGGATCGTGCGCACGGCCCTGACCAGCCAGGTGTGGGATGCGCTCAACACCGCCTATCAGGAGTTGATGGCGCTGGAGCGGACCGAACGGTCCGAACTGCCCCTGACCCGGCTGACGGAATGGACGCTGCGCAGCAGCGCGCTGATCCGTGGGGCCATCGATGCGACGCAATTGCGCAACGATGGCTATGATTTCATGAATATCGGGTTTTTCCTGGAACGTGCGGACAACACCGCGCGGCTGATGGATGTGAAATATTTCGTGCTGCTGCCGCGGGTGGAATTCGTGGGCTCGGGGCTGGACAATTACCAGTGGACGACGCTGCTGCGGGCGCTCTCGGCGCATCGGGCGTTTCACTGGGCGTATGGCGGCGAGGTCACGGCTTCGAAGATCGCGCATTTCCTGATTCTTAACCGGCAGTCGCCAAGATCGCTGCTGACCTCGGTCCAGGGGGTGAATGATCATCTGGACAGTCTGGCCCGGGGCTATGGCACTGCCACCATCGCCCAGAGCCGGGCGCGGGCGCTGCTGGGGGGGCTGGCCGAATTGACCATTGACGAGGTATTCGACGAGGGGTTGCACGAGTTCCTGACCCGCTTCATCGGCGAGGTGTCGGATGTCGGCGGCGCCGTGTTCGATGTCTATCTGAGTGGAGACACGCGATGATCCTGACCATCGCCCATGAGACGCTGTATCGCTATGACCACCCCATGCGCGGGGTGGTCCAGACCCAGCGGCTGACCCCGGCGCGGTTTGACGGGCAGACGGTTCTGGACTGGTCGGTGGAGGTTTCGGGCTGCGATGGGGCCTCGGTCCTGTGGGGCGGGGGCTTTCGCGATGGGGCGGGCGATTGGGTGCAGGGCTGCACCGTTGTCGGTCCGGTCAGCGCGGTGAGCGTGCGCGTGACCGGGCGGATCGAGACCAATGACCTGAGCGGCGTGCTGCGTGGCCACCGGGAGCGGATCCCGCCCGAGGCCTATCTGCGCCACACGCCCGCCACCGCCCCGGATGTGGCCCTGCATGAGCTGGCACAGGCGGCCGTGGCCGAGACGCAGGAGCCGCTGGCCCGTGCCCATGCGCTGGCCGGGGCCGTGCAGGCGGCCATCGCCTATCGCCCCGGCGTGACCGAGGCGCATACGACCGCTGCCGAATCCCTCGCGCTGGGGGAGGGGGTGTGCCAGGACCATGCCCATGCGTTGATTGCCGCCGGGCTTTGTGTCGGCATCCCGGGGCGGTATGTCTCGGGCTATCTGCAGGCGACCGAGGACGGCGCCCCGCATGAGGCTGCCCATGCCTGGGCGGAACTGTTCGTGCCCGGTCTGGGTTGGGTGGGGTTCGATGCCTCAAACGGGGTTTGCCCGGATGACCGCTATGTCCGGCTGGGTTCGGGGCGCGATGCGCGCGAGGCGGCGCCCATCCGCGGCATCGCCCGCGGTCCGGGAGCTGAGAGCCTTGACGTCACGGTTGCGGTGAATATCGCGCAGCAGTAAGGCGGATTGATCGGATGCGGCAGCGAAAGGGCCCCGCCAGATGACCTATTGCGTGGGTTTGCTGCTAAAGGAGGGCATGGTTCTGCTGTCCGACACGCGTACCAATGCGGGTCTGGACAACATTGCTACCTATCGCAAGATGTTCCTGTTCGAAGAGCCGGGGGAGCGTATCATCGCCATCCTGACCGCCGGCAGCCTGTCGGTGACGCAGACCACACTGGCGCGGCTGGAAGAGGCCATTCACGCCGAGACCGAGGATACCCCCAGCATCCTCGCCGCCCCCACCATGCTGCAGGTGGCGGAAATTGTCGGTCGCACGCTCAACGCCGTCAGCCAGGAGGTCGCGGACAAGTTGACGCGCATGAAGCAGGCGGCCAGTGCTTCGATGATCGTGGCGGGGCAGCGCAGGGGCGGCGCGATGCGCATGTTCCTGATCTACCCCGAAGGAAATTTCATCGAAGCCACCGAGGACACGCCCTATCTGCAGATCGGTGAGCACAAGTATGGCAAACCGATCCTGGACCGCGTGATCACCCCGCAAACGCCGCTGGCCGATGCTGAGAAGGCGGTGCTTCTGTCCATGGACAGCACCCTGCGGTCGAACCTGTCGGTGGGGATGCCGCTGGATCTGGCGGTGATCGAAAAGGACGCCTGCGCGGTAACCCGGTCGCGCCGGATCGAAGCGGGCGATGCCGCCTTTGCCGCCATGTCCGAGGCCTGGTCCGCCGCGCTGCGCGATGCGTTTCGCCGGATCACGCTCTGACGCGCCTGCGTCGCGTTCCGGTTCACGGCGGCGTGCGGGCCGGGGTATTCCCCCGGTGGCGCAACCTGCGCTAGGGTGATGTCGGAGCTTTAGCTTTTGGGGGCGCGATGCGCTGGATTTTCCGATTTCTGGGGGTCTTGGCCTCGATCGCCGTGCTGGCGTTGCTGGCGCTGTTTCTGATCCCGACTGAACGCATCGCCGTCATTGCCGCCGAACGGTTTCAGGCTGCCACAGGCCGGGCGCTGAGCATCGAGGGCGCGGTGCGCCCTTCGATCTATCCACTGATCGGGGTGCGGATGGAGGCGGTGACGCTGGCCAATGCGCCCTGGTCCGAGGCCGGGCCGATGCTGCAGGCCGAAGGCATCGATGTGGGGCTGGATGTCGCCGCGCTCTGGGCCGGGGATATCGTGATCCGGCGGTTGGAACTGCGCGCGCCGCGGCTGCTGCTGGAACGCGCCGCCGATGGGCAGGAGAACTGGCAATTGGCCCCTGCGGGCGACGGGGGCGGCGCGGGGGGCAGCGGCCAACCCGGGCGCGAGATCACGCTCGATCTGGCCGAAATCAGCGATGGGCAGGTGATTTTCCGCGATCATGGCACAGGGACGGGGTTCGCGGCCTCGGGGCTGGATCTGGATCTGCGCCTGCCGGACCCCGCGCGCGAGGCGACGCTGCGCGGACGCGGGGTGGTCAACGGGCAGGACGTGACACTGGATCTGACGCTGGCCCGTCCGCGCGCGCTGCTGGAGGGGCAGGTCTCAGCCGTGACGCTGCGGGCCGAAGGCGCGGGCGCGCGGCTGGGTTTTGACGGGCGCATGGGGGTCGCGCCGATGTCGGCTGAGGGGCAACTGGATCTGGACGTGCCCTCGGCGCAGCCGGCGCTGGCCTTGCTGGGCTTGGCCGGGGTTGAATTGCCAACGGCGCTTGTCCCGCTGCGGGTTTCGGGGCAGTTGACGCGCAGCGCCGAGGGCAGCCTGCATCTGCGTGAGGGGGCCCTTGCCCTTGGCCCCAACCGGATGCGCGGCGCGCTTGATCTGCGCCCGGGCAGCGAGCGGCCACATCTGACCGCGCAGCTTGCCGCCGATGCGCTGGATCTGCGCGCCTTTGGTGGGGCGCCGGGGGGCGGTGGCGGCGGGGCGCCGGGCTGGTCGCGCGCACCGCTGAATCTGGCGGCACTGGGGGGGGTGGATGCCGAAATCTCTCTGACCGCGCCATCGGTGGAAACGGGAATCGTGCGGCTGGATCAGACCCGGCTGGGCCTGCGACTGGACAATGCCCGGGCCGTCTTCGATCTGCGTGAGCTGCGCCTGTTTGACGGGGTGCTGACCGGCGAGTTCGTTCTGAACGGCCGGGGCAGCGGTTCGGTCGGCGGGGATCTGCGGGCCGCGGATGTGGCGCTCTTGCCTTTCCTGCGCGATCTGGCCGGGTTTGAACGCCTTCAGGGGCAGGGCAACATGCAGCTACGGTTCCTGGGCGTGGGCGATTCCCTGCATGCGATCATGACCAGTCTTTCCGGCGAAGGGCGGATCGATCTGGGGCAGGGAGAGATCATCGGGCTGGATCTTGCCGGGATGCTCCGCAACCTCGACCTTGGGTATATGGGGGAGGGCGCGCGCACCATCTATGACAGCATCAGCGGCAGCTTCACCATGGAGGGCGGGGTGCTGCGCAATGATGATCTGCGGCTGACGGCATCGCGGCTGGATGTCACCGGGCGCGGAACGGTGGGGCTGGGAGAGCGCGTTCTGAACTATCGCGTCACCCCCGAGGCCATGCGCGACCCCGAAACCGGCCAGGCCCTGCGCGTGCCGGTGCTGATCACCGGGCCATGGGAGGCGCCGCGCTTCCGGCTGGATCTGGAAGGGTTGGCGCAGGACCGTTTGCGTGAGGAGCAGCAGCGCCTGGAAGAGATCGCCCGCGATGAAGCGCGCCGCCGAGAGCAGGATCTGCGGGACCGGGCCGAGCGTGCGTTGCAGGAGCGTCTGGGCGTGGAACGCGGCGCGGGCGAATCGCTTGAGGATGCTGCCCGCCGCAGGCTGGAACAGGAGATCGGGCGCGGGCTGGGCCGGTTGCTGGGCGGTGACTGATCCTGCATGATCCGGCGCGGGGCTGCTTGTCATGCGCCAAGGCGCCCCCGAGCCGCGCCCCGCGCGCCTCGGGGGCGCCTTTTGATGGTGTGGCCCCTTGCCCCGCTTGTCGGCAGCTTCCCTGCGGCCTCGGCCACGAATTGCTTGCCCGCCGCAAGGAGCAGCATATCATTCACGCAGTTTTCATCGGCGATCCCCAGGCCGGGCATTGCCGCCAGCAAAGGATATCCTGCGCTTGCCGTATCAAATGACCCGTGACAGTGACGCCTTGGTCCGGATCCAGGTGACCCCGAACCGGTCGCTTGGCACGCGTGGCTTTGTCTGGTTCATCGGCCTGACGGCTGGCTTCCTTGCGTTGCCGATGGTTGCCGTGGTGGGCACCATGGTGCTGTGGGGGTTGCTGCCCTTCATGGGGGCGGCGCTCTGGGGGGTATGGTACGCGCTGAACCGCAACAATGCCGACCGCGCCCGCCTGCGTGAGGAACTGACGTTGAGCCGTGACCAGATGCATCTGACCCGCTATCAACCGCGTGGCGCCCCTCTTACATGGGCGGCCAACCCCTATTGGGTGCAGTTGAAACTGACCGAGAAGGGCGGTCCGGTGGAGCAGTACCTGACCCTTTCGGGCGGCGGGCGCGAGGTTGAGCTGGGGGGCTTCCTGAGCCCCGAGGAGCGCGTGCAACTGCATGAAGACCTGCACCGCGTGCTGGCGCGCCTACGCTGAGCGGCAGCCAATTGCGCTTTCACGCGCCCGCGTTCTGTCCTACACAAAGCCATGCGCTGGACCGTACCAAATATCCTGACGATTCTGCGTCTGCTGGCCGCCCCGGGCGTGGCGGTCATGTTCCTGTATTTCCACCGCCCCTGGGCGGATTGGTTCGCCCTGGCGCTGTTTGCGCTGGCCGCGATCACCGATTTCTTTGACGGCTATCTGGCGCGGTCCTGGAAACAGGAAAGCCGCATTGGCGCCATGCTGGACCCCATTGCCGACAAGGCCATGGTGGTGATCGCGCTTCTGGTGATCACCGGCTATTCGGGCATGGACCCCTGGCTGATCCTGCCCGCCACGGTCATCCTGTTCCGCGAAGTCTTCGTCTCCGGCCTGCGCGAGTATCTGGGCGACCGGTCCGGGCTGCTGAAGGTCACCGCCCTTGCCAAGTGGAAAACCACGGCCCAGATGGTGGCTATCGCGGTGCTGTTCCTGGCCATGGGGCTGGAGTATGTGCGCGAAAACGCGCAGGCGCGCGAACACGCCGCCTTGCTGGAAACCCTGGCCGAGCTGGGGTCCGAGGAGTTGAACGTGGTGGTGGTGGCCGAATTCGGCGGCAATATCGTGTGGAACACCGGGTTGGCGCTGGTCTGGATCGCGGCCATCATGACGCTGATCACCGGCTGGGACTACTTCCGCAAATCCCTGCCGCTGCTCAAGGATGACGCAACATGAAACTGGATGTGCTGTATTTCGC
The DNA here is from genome assembly GCF_013415485.1 of Rhabdonatronobacter sediminivivens. Taxonomy (GTDB): domain Bacteria; phylum Pseudomonadota; class Alphaproteobacteria; order Rhodobacterales; family Rhodobacteraceae; genus Rhabdonatronobacter; species Rhabdonatronobacter sediminivivens. Next base: position 29,463 of record NZ_JACBXS010000007.1, read on the forward strand.
CTGGGTGCGCGAACGTATTGGCGAACCGCGCGAGACCGTGGACACCGACGCCACCACCGTGGCCGATCTGGTCCGCGAACTCAGCGCGCGCGAGGATCGCTACGCGCTGGCGTTCTCGGACCTGTCGGCGCTGCGCGTGGCGGTGGATCAGGAACTCACCGCTTTTGACGCGCCTCTGGCAGGCGCACGAGAGGTCGCGTTCTTCCCGCCCATGACCGGGGGCTAGGTCCCATGTCCGTGCGTATCCAGCAAGAGCCCTTTGATTTTGGTGCCGAATGTGACCGTTTTGCCGCCGGGCGCAGCGATACGGGCGCGGTGGTGACCTTTTGCGGGATCGTGCGCGATGACGGCGGGCTGCACGCCATGGAGATCGAGCATTACCCGGGCATGACCGCATCGGCCATCACTGCCATGGTGGACACCGCGCGCACCCGCTGGGCGCTGACCGATGCGCTGGTGATCCATCGCTTCGGCCCCCTTGGCCCCGGCGAGCGCATCATGATGGTGGCCACCGCGGCACCCCACCGGGCGGATGCCTTTGCCGCCGCCGAGTATCTGATGGATTACCTCAAGTCTCGCGCGCCCTTCTGGAAGAAGGAGCGCACCGCCGAGGGCGCCCATTGGGTTGCGGCCAAGGAGGCCGATGAGGACGCCCTGTCGCGCTGGTAGCCGCGCGCCCATTGCCACCCCGCGCCCCTCGGCCCGTTCCCGGACATATGCTTTCGACCACTGCGGCGCAGGCCGCGGATGCGCCATGGGCTGCAACAGGCAGGGGTTTTCTGCTTGCCTTCAGGGAAGCGCGCCTGCTGATTGATACATAATTGATTTACGTTTATCCAGATGCTATGCAGGCCTAGTGCAGGGCAATCAACGATCCTGCAACGGGGGGAGGACTGGATGAGCGTTGTGCCGGTGAAATCTGCCGATCTGGATGCCGCCGAGGTATCCTGGTTCGCGGCACTCTGTTCGGATGACTATCGGTTTCTGGGCGTGCCCGAGGGCGATCTGCGCTCCAGCTGGGCGCATTGTTCCTCGATCCTGCAGCGGGCCGAGGCCAACGGCTTTCGCAACATCCTGTGCCCCTCCAGCTATCAGGTGGGGCAGGACACGCTGAGCTTCGTGGCCGCCGGGTCCCAGGTGACCGACCGGATCAACATGCTGGCCGCCATCCGCTGCGGAGAGATGCAGCCGATCATGCTGGCGCGCACCGTGGCCACGCTGGACCACATGCTGCAGGGGCGGCTGACGCTGAATGTGATCTCCAGCGATTTTCCGGGCGAAAAGGCCGACAGCGCCTATCGGTACCGGCGCAGCCATGAGGTCGTCCAGATCCTGCGCCAGGCGTGGGAGCGTGACGAGATCAGCCATGAGGGCGAGATCTACCAATTCCACAAGGTGCCCTCGGCCCCCGCGAAACCCTATCAGCAGAACGGCGGCCCGCTTCTGTATTTCGGCGGCTACAGTCCTGCGGCGCTGGAGCTCTGCGCGGCGCAGTGTGATGTCTATCTGATGTGGCCCGAACCAAAGGACCAGATCGCCGCGCGGATGCAGGCGGTGGCCGAGCGCGCCGAAGCCCATGGCAGAGTGCTGGATTACGGGCTGCGCGTGCATGTGATCGTACGCGACACCGAGGCCGAGGCCCGCGACTATGCCGAGCATCTGGTCAGCCAGCTCGATGACGAATTCGGCCGTACCATCCGGGATCGCGCGCATGATGCGGGCTCGCTGGGTGTGTCGCATCAGGCCCGCGCGCGCGAACTGGCCGATCAGTTCGGCTATGTGGAGCCGCATCTGTGGACCGGCGTGGGGCGGGCACGCTCGGGCTGCGGGGCGGCGCTGGTGGGCAGCGCCGATCAGGTCCTGTCCGAGATCGAGGCCTATCGCGCCATGGGCATCCGGGCCTTCATCTTCTCGGGCTATCCGCATCTGGATGAATGCGACCAGTTCGGCCGTCTGGTCATGCCTGAGCTGAAGACCTGTTCGCTGCCGCATGAATACGGGCGGGTTCCGGCCACCACCCCGCCGACCCCATTGGGAATTGGAGAGCGAGCATGATGGCCGGAGAATTCAAATGATGGAACGCGTGGAGCTTCCGGGCGGCGTGGCCCTGTCGCGGCTGGTCTATGGCATGTGGCGGCTGGGCGATGACACGGACACCCGCCCCGCCCATGTCCAGGCCAAGATCGAGGCCTGTCTGACCCAGGGCGTCACCACCATGGATCAGGCCGATATCTATGGCGACTATGGCGCCGAGGCCCTGCTGGGCGCCGCCCTGCGCGCCGCCCCCGGCTTGCGCGATCGGTTGGAGATCGTCACCAAATGCGACATCGTGGCCCCTGTGGGCCGCTATGCGGATGCGCGGGTGAAGCATTATGACACCTCGCCCGCGCATATCCGGGCGTCGGTCGAGGCATCCTTGCAGCATATGGCGACGGATCGGATTGATCTGCTATTGATCCACCGCCCCGATCCTCTGATGGACCACCACGCCACCGGCCAGGTGCTGGACGCGCTGGTGGCCGAGGGCAAGCTCCGCGCCGTGGGGGTGTCGAACTTCCGCCCCTGGGACTGGGAGCTGCTGCAATCGGCCATGACCACGCCGCTGGCCACCAACCAGATCGAACTCAGCCTGCTGTCGCGCGCGGCCTTCACCAATGGCGATCTGGCGCATCTGCAGCGGCTGGGCGTGCCGCCCATGGCCTGGTCGCCGCTGGCGGGGGGCGCGCTCTTTGGCACCGGCGCAGAAGCCGCGCGGCTGGCGCCGGTGCTGGCGCGGATGGGGGCCGCAGCGGGGGTGGGCGCGGATGCCGTGGCCGTGGCCTGGCTGCTGGCGCATCCCGCGCGGATCCTGCCGGTGCTGGGCACCAACAGTCTGGATCGGATCGCGCGGATATCGGACGCGCTGCGCGTCAACCTTGACCGGCAGGACTGGTTCGAACTCTGGACCGCCGCCGCCGGGGCCGAGGTGCCCTGACGCAATCACAGGCCCACCGAAGGGGGAGCGGTGGGCCATGACAGTTGAAACATGACGGGAGGAACCACAATGAAACGGATACTTGCCACCACCGCCACACTGGCGCTGAGCGCGGGCATGGCCCACGCGCAGGAGCTGCGCTTCATGTGCTATCAGGACGGCACCGAATGCCAGGCCTGGGAGGCGCAGTTCGAGACCTTCCACGCGGAAAACCCCGGCATCACCGTCATCGTGGACGAGGTGCCCTATGCCGCGATCATCGAATCCCTGCCCATCCAGCTTGAGGTCGGCGAGGGCCCGGATCTGGCCCGCGTGACCGATTACGGCGGGCTGGCGCGCTACATGCTGGACGTGCGGCCCCATGTCTCGGACGCCGATGCGATCGAGGCCCGCTATGGCCAGTCGCTGGCCTGGGCGCGGGTGGGCGACAATGCGCCCGATGGCATCTACAACATCGTGGACCAGCTGACCGCCACGGGCGGCTTTGCCAACAAGACCTTCTTTGAACAGGCCGGGGTGGACATGCCCGAACCCGGCGCCAGCTGGGCGGATTGGGCCGAGGCCAGCCGCGCCGTGCGCGACGCCGTGGGCGTGGATTTCGCCATGGCCATCGACCGCACCGGCCACCGCTTCGCCGCCCCCGCCATGTCCTTTGGCGCGGCGCTCTTCGATGACAATGGCGACCCCATTCTGGTGGATGACGGGTTCCGCGCCTTTGCCGAACAATTCGTCGCCTGGCATGAAGACGGCACCATGGCCCGCGATGTCTGGGCCGGTGCGGGGGGCGGCACCTATCAGGATGCCGCCGGAGAGTTCATCAACGCCAACCTGGTGATGTACTACTCGGGCAGCTGGCAGATCGGCCGCTTTGGCCGCGATATCGGCGATATGTTCGACTGGGTGGCCACCGGCGCCATCTGCGGCCCCGAGGCCTGCACCGGGATGCCCGGCGGGGCCGGGATCGTGGGCTTCAGCCACACCCAGCACCCCGAAGCCGTGGGCGCGGTGATGGAGTTCATCGCCCGTGATGACGTGCAAGCCGCGGTGCTGGCCCAGACCCGCAACATTCCCGCAAATGCCATGCTGCAGGAAGCGGGCATCGCCTATGAGGATGTCAGCGAGGATGTGGCCGCGGCCCTTACGGCCTTTGCTGCCTCGATCCCGTCCTTCTCGGACACGGCCTATGCGTTGCAGGGCTATGCCAACAACCGGGCGATCTATACCTCGATCCCGGCGCGGATCACCCAGGCGATCGTGGGCGAGCTGAGCCTGGACGAGGCGCTGGAGCGGCTGGACCAGGATATCGCCGACGCGCTGGCCGAAGCGCAGTAACACCCGACAGACGGCCCGGCCCCGTGGTTTCGGGGCCGGGGATCGCGCAAGGGGGCTGGGGCGATGGTGCAGATCAGGGCTGCGGGCGTTGCGCTCTATGAAGGGGCGTTCAACCTGCTGGAACGGCCCATGCTGGCCTTGCAGCGGGTGCTGGGCCAGCACCGGCTGGCCTGGGTGTTCCTGCTGCCGAACCTGCTGATCTTTGGCCTGTTCACCTTTGTGCCGATCATCCTGAACTTCGCCTTCGCCACCACCTCGGGCGACCGGATCATCATCGGTGACCGCCCGTATGTGGGGGCGGCGAATTTCGCCTCGCTCCTGGACTGCGAAAGTTACCTGAACCCCAACACCTGCCGGCGTGACCTGTTCTGGCGTGCGGTGCACAACACCGGCTGGTTCGTGGTGCTGCAGGTGGGGTTCATGGTGCTGTTTTCGCTGATCACCGCGCTGATTCTGAACCGCGATATCGTGCTGCGCGGGTTCTTCCGGGCGGTGTTCTTCTACCCGGTGCTGCTGTCGCCGGTGGTGGTGGCGCTGATCTGGAAATGGATCCTGCAGCGCAACGGGGTGCTGAACGCCGGGCTGGACTGGGCGGGCTTCGGCACGGTGAACTGGCTGCTCGAGGCCAACTGGGCCTTCTTCTGGATCGTCTTTGTGTCGATCTGGGCGAACATGGGGTTCTATGTGCTGATCCTGCTGGCGGGGCTGCAATCCATCCCCGGCGATGTCTATGAAGCGGCCGAGATGGACGGCACCCCGCGCTGGCGCCAGTTGCTGCGCATCACCCTGCCGTTGCTGATGCCCACCATGCTGGTGGTGCTGGTGCTCTCGCTCATCCGCGCGGTGCAGGCGTTTGATGAGATCTATGTGCTGACCGGCGGCGGGCCGGGATCGGCCACGACGCTGCTGATCCAGTATATCTATGACGTGGGCTTTGCCACGCGGCCGCGGGTCTATGGGTTGGCGGCGGCGGCCTCGCTGATGATGGCGGGGGTGCTGTTCGTGCTGACCATGGCGCAGCTGGCCGCCACCCGCAAACGCGGCGAAGACGGCTGAAGGGGGGCGGGCGGATGTTTTCCTGGCTTCTGGGACGGCGCGGGCGCAACGGGTTCGATCTGACCGACTGGCTGGCCTTTGGCTTTCTGGGGCTGGGGGTGGTGCTGATGCTGGGGCCGGTCCTGTGGCTGGTGCTGTCCAGTTTCAAGACCGAGGCCGCGTTGCAGGAATTCCCGCCCCGGCTGATGCCGCTGGCGCCGGTGATGGTGGAGGTTTCCGGGCATGCGGAGCCCTTGCCGCTCTACGCCATCACCGACGGCCCCGAGGCCGGGCGCGAACTGGCGCAGATCCGGCGGATCGGGCTGAATGCGCAGATGGTGGACCCCGCCCGCCCCGATGAGGTGCTGAACATCCATATCAACGACCGCGAGGCGATCCGCAGCGTGGCCGTGGCGACCGAGAATTACACCACCGTCTTCACGCGCTTCAACTTCCTGCTCTATTTCTGGAATTCGACCTTCATCACCGTGGTGGCGACAATCCTGACGGTGCTGTTCAATTCCATGGCCGCCTTTGCCCTGGCAAAGTATCGGTTCACGGGGCGCACGGCGGTGTTCGTGCTGATCATTGCCACGCTGATGATCCCGCCAACGATCACCCTGGTGCCGCTGTTCCTGGTGGTCAGCCAGATGGGGCTGGTCAACAGCCATTGGGGGGTGATCTGGCCCGCGATTGCCACGCCGACGGGGGTGTTCCTGCTGCGCCAGTATATGCTGACGATCCCCGACGACCTGCTCGATGCGGCGCGGATGGATCATGCCAGCGAATGGCGGGTCTACTGGAAGATCGTGCTGCCGCTCTCGGCCCCGGCGCTGGCGGTTCTGGTGATCTTTTCGGTCATGTGGCGCTGGAATGAGTTTCTGTGGCCGCTGATCGTGCTGAACCGGTCCGAGGTCTTTACCCTGCAACTGGCGCTCAACGCCTTTCAGGGGGAGTTGCAGACCAGCTGGTCGAACCTGCTGGCGATGACGGTGCTGACGCTGTTGCCGATCACGGTGGTTTTCGCGTTCCTGCAGAAATACATCACCCAGGGGATCGCGCAGTCAGGTGTGAAATGAGGCGCCTCGGGGGGCAGGGGGCGCTCCCGCCCGGCGCTGGTGGCATCGAAGATGCCACCGCTTCGGTTGGGCGTGGCGGCGGGCTGCGCGCCGCCGCCGGTCTGCAACTTCGGGCCGGGGTGAGGGGGTGGGGAATGTCCCTGCGTATTTGGGGCAAGATGAAGGGGCGGGGATGGCACGGGTAGAATTGCAAGGGTTGGTGAAGGACTACGGCGCGGTGCGTGTGGTGCACGGGATCGACCTGGACATTGCGGATGGCGAATTCTGTGTCTTCGTGGGGCCTTCGGGCTGTGGCAAGTCCACGTTGCTGCGGATGATTGCGGGGCTGGAAGAAATCTCGGGCGGGGATCTGCTGATTGGCGGGACCCGGGTGAATGACCAGCGCGCCAGCGAACGGGGGTTGGCGATGGTGTTCCAGACCTATGCGCTCTATCCGCATATGTCGGTGCGCCAGAACCTGGCCTTCGGGCTGGAGAATATCCGCATGCCGAAGGACGAGATCGCCCGCCGGGTGGGTGAGGCGGCGCGCATGCTGCAGCTGGAGCCCTATCTGGAGCGCCGCCCCAAGGCGCTTTCAGGCGGCCAGCGCCAGCGGGTGGCCATAGGCCGTGCCGTGGTGCGTGAGCCGCGGGTGTTTCTGTTTGACGAGCCCTTGTCCAACCTGGACGCGGAATTGCGCGTGACCATGCGCGGCGAGATTGCCGCCCTGCACCGGCGCATTGGCAATACCATGATCTATGTGACCCATGATCAGGTTGAGGCGATGACCATGGCGGACAAGATCGTGGTGTTGCGGGACGGGCGGATCGAGCAGGTGGGCAGTCCGATTGATCTCTACAATCGCCCCGCGAACCGTTTTGTGGCGGGGTTCATCGGTTCGCCCCGGATGAATTTCATACCCTGCACGGTGGTCGAGGCCGATGGCGCAGGCGCGGTGGTAGAGGATGCCACGGGCCGGGCGATATCGGTCGCGGTGGACGGGCGGGGATTGAACCCGGGCAACAAGGTTGACCTGGGCGTACGCCCGGAGCATCTGCGCCCCGGCACGGATCCTGAGAGTGGCGCTGAGAATGGCATCGCGGTCAGCGTGGGCAATATCGAGCAACTGGGGGGTGAGAGCTACCTGTATTGCAGCGCCGCCGATGGGCGCGAGGTGACGGTGCACATGCCGGGACAGACAGGCATCCGGCGCGGGGATACCGTGATGCTGGCGATCCGGCCGGAGTTCTGCCACCTGTTCCGGGCCAGCGATGGTGTGGCGCAGCAGCGCCTTCATGTCGGCGAGGCCGCGGGTCAGGCCCTGTAGCATCCGTAACGGCCGCCGTAGAAGACCAGGGGGCGGCCTTCCTGCCATTGGCTGCGCAGGATTTCGCCCACCATGATCATGTGGTCCCCGCCTTCGTGCAGGGCCGTGCGGCGACATTCGAACCGCGCAAGGCAGCCTGGCAGAAGCGGGGTGCCGTTCAACCCTTGCCCCAGATTCGGCAGCGCAAAGTCGAAACCGTTGCGGGCGAAATGGCTGGCAAGGTCCTGTTGGTCTTCGGCAAGCACATGGATGCAATAGGATTGCGCCGCCACGAAATGCTGAAACCGGGCAGAGGCCCTGGCCGGAGACCACAGCACCAGCGGCGGGTCCAGCGACAGGCTGGCAAAGCTGTTGGCCGTCATCCCTACGGGACCGACCCTGGCCAGAGTGGTCACCACCGTCACGCCGGTTGCAAAGCGCCCCAGTGCCTGGCGCAATGCGCGGGGGGAGGTGTTGGGGGCAGCAGCGCCGAGGTCGGGGCTTGCAGGGGGCATGGGGGCTCGTCACACTGGCGCAGGATGACGCTTGCGTAGCAGGCGGGAAAATGTAAATCAATAGTGTATCAATTTGAAGGCAGGACCTGCATGTCTGACCAGACCGGCGCCTTGCCGCGCTACCTGCAGATCAGCGAGTTGCTGATCCGTGATATTGCCGCCGGCCGGTTGCCCGATGGCAGTCGCTTGCCGCCGGAACGGGATCTGGCGGCGGAGCTTGGCGTGGCGGTGGGCACCCTGCGCAAGGCGCTGGATGATCTGGCCGGCAAGGGGTTGCTGGAACGGGTGCAAGGGTCCGGAAACTATGTGCGTGCGCGTGCCGATGTGCCCAGCATCTATGCCATGTTCCGGCTGGAACTGCCCGATGGCGGTGGCCTGCCCACGGCCGAGGTGCTTTCTGTACAGCGGCTGGTGAAACCGGCCACGCTGCCGCATTTCGGCACGGCGCCCGAGGCGCACCGCATCCGCAGGCTGCGCCGCCTGTCGGGGATTGCCGTGGCGATCGAGGAGATCTGGCTGGACGGCGACTATAGTGCGCAGCTGGAGCCTTCGGCGCTGTCGCAATCGCTGTATCTGCACTACCGGCGCGCGCTTGGCCTCTGGATCCAGCGCGCCGAGGACCGGATCGGCCTGGGCACCGTCCCCGACTGGGCGCCGCCCGGTTTTCCACTGCCGGAAGGGGCGCCTGCCGGGCATATCCTGCGCATTGGCTGGGCGCAGGACAATATGCGGGCCGAGGTCTCGCACACATGGTTCGACCCCGCGCGCGCCCAGTATGTGGCGCGGCTGACATAGGATGATCGGCATGATGGCACCCATTCGCTACGGGATCATTGGTTGCGGGATGATGGGGCAGGAGCACCTGCGCAACATCGCCCTTCTGGAGGGCGCCGCGGTGGCCGCGATCTTCGAACCGGATGCCCCGATGCGTCAGGCCGCGGAAATGCTGGCCCCGGAAGCGCGGTTTTACGAAAGCCTGGAGGCCTTGCTGGAGCATCCGGGGTTGAACTGCCTGCTGATCGCCAGCCCCAACCACCTCCATCTTGCGCAGATCGAAGCGATTGCCGCGCGCCAGCCGCTGCCGCTGCTGGTGGAAAAGCCGCTCTTTACCGACCCTGAGGCGGCTCCCGCGCTGGGCCGGTTGCGCGAGGGCTATCCGGCGCCGGTCTGGGTGGCCATGGAATACCGCTACATGCCCCCCGTGGCCCGGTTGATCGAACAGGCCGAGGCCGTGACCGGCGGCATCCGCATGCTGACCATCCGCGAGCACCGCTTTCCCTTTCTGCCAAAGGTGGGCGACTGGAACCGCTTCAACCGCAATACCGGCGGCACTCTGGTGGAGAAATGCTGCCATTTCTTTGACCTGATGCGCCATATCCTGCGCGATGATCCGGTCCGGGTGATGGCCAGCGCCGGGCAGGATGTGAACCATCTGGACGAAAGCTATGACGGCCAGCGCCCGGATATCTGGGACAATGGCTATGTGATCGTGGAGTTTGCCCGCGGTGCCCGGGCCATGCTGGAGCTGTGCATGTTCGCCGAAGGGACCCGCTATCAGGAGGAGATCAGCGCCGTGGGGCCAAAGGGCAAGATCGAATGCCTGGTGCCAGGGCCGGGGCGGTTCTGGCCCGCCGATCTGGGGCCGCAGCCGGTGCCGCAGGTGATCGTCAGCCCGCGTCTGCCCAAAGGCCCGCGCGCGCTGGAGGTGCCGGTGGACCCGCTGTTGCTGGATGCGGGCGACCACAATGGCTCCACCTATTACCAGCACCGCCGGTTTCTGGATGTCTTGCGGGGGCAGGGCAGGGTGGAAGTCACGCTTTCGGATGGATGGTGGGCGGTGGCCATGGGGATGGCGGCGCAGCACTCGGCCCGGACGGGCCAGGCGGTCAGTTTCGCCGAACTGCCCTATCATCCGGACGTGGCGGGGCCGACCGCGGCGCTGGCCACGGCAACATAAGCCGGGTCGGCGCGGACTCACGCGCGGCCTTCGGGCGGGGACGCGCTGCAGGACATGTACCTTCACAAAAAAGGCCCCGCCGAAGCGGGGCCTTTGGATATTTCCGGCATGGGTCCGCGTCAATGCGCGGGCTGCTTGTCCCATTCCTCGCGCTTCGGAAGCGTTTCAAAGGTATGCTCCGGCGGCGGGTTGGGCAGGGTCCATTCCAGGGTATCCGCGTGCTCGTTCCAGTAGTTCTTTTCCTCGACCTTCTTGCCGTGGCGCAGGGTGTAGTAGACCACGCCGATGAAGAACAGGAAGGACCCGAAGGAGATGAACGCCCCGATCGAGCTGACATAGTTCCACAGCGCGAAGGCCTCGGGGTAGTCGATGTAGCGCCGGGGCATGCCCTGACGGCCCAGGAAGTGCTGCGGGAAGAAGGTGATGTTCGACCCGATGAACATCGCCCAGAAGTGCAGCTTGCCCGCCCATTCCGGGTACTGTCGGCCGGACATCTTGCCGATCCAGTAATATATCCCGGCAAACAGGGCGAAGACGGCGCCGAGTGACATCACATAGTGGAAATGCGCCACCACATAATAGGTGTCATGGTAAACCCGGTCGATGGGCGCCTGGGACAGCACCAGACCCGTGACCCCGCCCACGGTGAACAGGAACAGGAAGCCGAAAGCCCAGAGCATCGGAGTTTCGAAACTGACCGACCCTTTCCACATGGTTGCGATCCAACTGAAGATCTTGATCCCCGTTGGCACCGCAATCACCATCGTCGCCGCCATGAAGTATGTCTGTTGGGTCAGCGACATGCCCACGGTATACATGTGGTGTGCCCAGACGATGAAGCCCAGCACCGCGATGGCGACCATGGCATAGACCATCGGCAGGTAGCCGAAGATCGGCTTGCGCGAGAAGGTGGCGATCACGTGGCTGATGATGCCGAAGCCCGGGATGATGATGATATACACCTCAGGATGGCCAAAGAACCACAGGATGTGCTGATAGAGGATCGGGTCGCCGCCCCCGGCAGGATCAAAGAAGGTGGTGCCGAAGTTGCGGTCCGTCAGCAGCATGGTGATGGCGCCGGCCAGCACCGGCAGGGCCAGCAGGATCATCCAGGCGGTGATGAAGATCGACCAGGCGAACAGCGGCACCTTGTGCAGGGTCATGCCCGGCGCGCGCATGTTCAGGAAGGTGGTGATGATGTTGATCGCGCCCAGGATGGACGACGCGCCCGATACGTGGACGGCAAAGATGGCCAGGTCCAGCGAATAGCCCGCCTCGGTGGTCGACAGGGGCGGATACAGCACCCAGCCCACACCCGAACCCAGCTGCCCGTTGCCCCCAGGCGAGAAGACCGAAAGCACAGCCAGGGTGGAGCCGGCGACGAACAGCCAGTAGGACAGGTTGTTCAGCCGCGGAAAGGCCATGTCCGGCGCCCCGATGTGCAGCGGCATGAAGTAGTTGCCAAAACCGCCGAACAGCGCCGGAATCAGCACGAAGAACATCATCAGGATGCCGTGCGCCGTGATCATCACGTTCCAGATATGCCCGTTGGGGGTGCATTCGCCTTCGGGCGCGGCGCTGAGGAAGCGCGCCCCTTCCATGCACATGTATTCGACGCCGGGCGTCATGAGCTCCATGCGCATGTAGACCGAGAACAGCACGGCGATGAAGCCGACGATGCCCGCAGTGAACAGATACAGAATGCCGATGTCCTTGTGATTGGTGGACATGAACCAGCGCACGAAGAAGCTCCGCGTGTCCTCATGTCCCCCGCCATGGGTGGCTGCGTCGGCCATAGGTGTCTCCCGTTCCCATTATTTTTTACGTCCAGCGCCGCCTGCGGGCCGAACACCGCAGACGAATACGCCTCCGTTTTAGAAGGTCGCAGCGGGCGGGGCAATGCAGATGATGTCGCAGGCGCGCGGATTCTTGATCTGGATCATTGTATTGCCCCTGAGGGCGGTTGTGCCGGGGCTGAAAACCAAAAAACCCCCGCCAGAGGCGAGGGTTCTTTGAAGTGGCGCGGTTGACGGGGCTCGAACCCGCGACCCCCGGCGTGACAGGCCGGTACTCTAACCAACTGAGCTACAACCGCTCCGAATTCGCGCTGCCGATCCGACGGTGCGATGGCGCGGTAATATTCAGCGTGGCGCGCGGCGTCAAGCGGATTTGGGCGAAAAACTGCGTCGCCACGCCCGATTTTCTCATCCGGTTTTTTGAGGGCACCCGCTCAACCGCTCCGGCGCTGCCACAGCGCCACCGTCGCAATGGTGACCAGATAGACCAGGATCACCAGCACCATCAGCAGCCAGAAGCGCGTGATCCCCAGCCCGACAAGAAAGGCCGTGGCAATCAGCAGATAGGGCGCCTTTTCCCGGGGCACCCAAAGCCCCTTGATCGAGGGTGTTGGCAGGGTGGACACCATCAGCAGCCCAACCGCGGCCAGCCAGATCGCCACCAGCAAGGGCGCTTTCTGCGGCTCGGCCAGATGGGCCAGGCCCAGAAACACCGGGAACAGGCCCAGCATGGCGCCTGCGGGTGCGGGCACGCCGGTAAAGAACTGCCGCCCCTTGGACTTGGGGGAATCGCGGTTGATGTTGAACCGGGCGAGCCGCAGGCAGGCGCAAACGGCAAAGACCAGCACGAAGATCCAGCCCGGGCCGGCAAAATCCGCCTGCAGCGCGTAGCCAAAGACCAGCACCCCGGGCGCCACGCCGAAATTCACGAAATCGGCCAGCGAATCAAGTTCGGCGCCGAAATCGCTGGCCGCGTTCAGGCGCCGCGCCACCAGCCCGTCCACGGCATCCAGAAGTGCCGCAAAGATGATCAGCGCGGCGGCAACCTCGAACCGCGCGTCCAGGGTGAAGCGAATCGCGCTCAACCCCGCGCAGAGGCCGAGGATGGTCACCAGATTCGGCATCAGCCGGACCAGCGACAGGTTTCGTGACAGCGGGCGGCGTTCGGGCGGGGTCATCGGCGGGGCCCGGTGCTCAACGGGTCGCGGCCAGGCGGTGCGCCTCATTGGCGTGAAGGTCCGCCAGCACCGTTTCGCCCGCGATCATCGTCTGGCCCAGGGCGACCAGCGGCTCCACGCCTGCGGGCAGATACACATCCAGACGCGAGCCGAAGCGGATCATGCCGAAGCGTTCGCCGGTGGCCAGGGTCTGGCCTTCCTGCACCTCGCACAATATCCGCCGCGCCACCAGCCCGGCGATCTGGACCACGCCCAGCTTGCGCCCGTCCTCCATCTCCAGCACCATGCCGTTGCGCTCGTTATCCTCGCTCGCCTTGTCCAGCGAGGCGTTGAGGAACTTCCCCGGCCTGTAGGCGATCTTTGCCACCGTCCCACCGATGGGCGCGCGGTTCACATGGCAGTTGAAGACGTTCATGAAGACCGACACCCGCGTGAGCGGCGTGTCGCCCATCTCCATCTCGGCCGGGGGCACGGCCTGCTCGATCAACGAGATCACCCCGTCAGCCGGGCTGATGATCAGCCCCTCGCGCACCGGCGTGTAGCGTTCCGGGTCGCGGAAGAAATAGTAGCACCAGACCGTCAGCCCCAGCCCCACCCAGCCCAGTGGCGCCCAGATGAAATAGAGGATCAGCGCACAGACGGCGAAGATGGCGATGAACTTGTGCCCTTCGCGGTGGACGGGCTTGATGACGGTGGACAGCATGTCGGCGGACATTCGCGCGCTCCCTTGGGGTTTGCGCCTGCATACGCAACCCCGCGCGCCAATGCAAAGGGTCCCGCCGCGGGAACGCGGCTACTCGCCGGGGCGTTTGAGCGCGAAAACGTCCTGCACCACGGCGTAATCGCGGTAGCCCATGCGCGCCAGCGGGCGGTAGCGGGTGATGTCGAAAATGCCATCGCGCAGGCAGTCATCGCGCAGATGCACGCCCACCACCTCGCCGATGACCAGGAAATTCGCGGCCCCGTCCAACTGCACGATCTGGCGCATCCGGCATTCCAGCGCCGCGGGTGCATTGGCGACGCGCGCGCAGGGGATCATGCTGCACTCGGCCCGCGGCGCCCGGGCGTCCGAGAACTCGTCCACCTCGCGCGGCCAGGGCCCTGAGGTGCGGTTCATCACGTCCCGCGCTGCCATCTCCACAACATTGACGCAAAAGACGCCGGTGTCACGGATATTGGCCACGCTGTCCTTGGTTCCGTCCCGGTCCGGCTTGACCCCGGTGGAGGCAAACATGACCTGCGGCGGCTCATAGGCCACGGCGTTGAAGAAGGAATAGGGCGCCAGATTGTCCTGCCCGTCCGCGCCGCGGGTCGCAATCCAGCCGATGGGCCGGGGGGTGACAATGGCGTTGAACGGGTTGTGCGGCAGGCCGTGGCCATCCTTGGGCTGGTAGAACATCCGATCAGGCTCCTGTTGCGATGGGGCACAGATAACGGCCCCGGTCCCGGCAAACCAGTGCGCCTGCGCGCAAAGGGTGTTTGCCGTTGCCGGGGTTGCGGCCACGGGGCGCCCGGGCTACGGGGGCAGGCATGCGCGTGATGGACGGGATCATAAGCGACCGCGGATCAAGATACGCCGTGTCCGGCGCGCCCTGCCGCTCTGGCGATGCAGCGCGCGACCTGCTGCGAGAGCTCAAACGCAACAAGCGCTTCGCCAAGGCGACCCATAACACCTGGGCGCTGATCTGCGATGACGGTGCGATCAAGAATGACGATGGCGAGGCTGGCGCGGGCATGGTGATCCTGCGGATGCTGGAGCGCGAGGGGCTGCGCGATCACCTTGTGGTGGTCACGCGCTGGTTCGGCGGCAAGCATCTGGGCGGCGACCGTTTCCGCCATGTGCAAACGGCTGTGCGCCACTATCTGGATGCGCTGCAGGCCGGGCGGGACTGAGCGCGGCGCCAGAATCATTGCCGCCGCCGGGGGGCGCATGCTAGTCCTAGTGGTATGACGCATCAGGACCGCAATATCAGCCCTGAAATCCGCCCGCTGGATGAAGCGGCGGTCAACCGCATCGCTGCCGGAGAGGTGGTGGAGCGCCCGGCCTCGGCGGTCAAGGAACTGGTGGAAAACGCCATTGATGCAGGCGCGCGGCGGATTGATGTCGCCTATGCCGATGGCGGCAAATCCCTGATCCGGGTGGTGGATGATGGCCACGGCATGGCGCCGGAGGCCCTGCCGCTGGCGGTGGCGCGGCATGCGACCTCCAAGATCGACGGCAGTGATCTGGTCAATATCCGCAGCTTCGGCTTCCGGGGCGAGGCCTTGGCCAGCCTTGGCTCCGTGGGGCGGCTGAGCATCACCTCGCGGGCTGTCGGCACGCCCGAGGCCGCGCAGATCACGGTATCCGCCGGGCGCGTGGCCGGGGTGCGCCCCGCCGCGCTGGGCCAGGGCAGCGTGATCGAATTGCGCGATCTGTTCCACGCCACGCCCGCGCGGCTGAAATTCCTGCGCACCGACCGGGCCGAGGCGCAGGCCATCGGCGATGTGATCAAGCGCCTGGCCATGGCCGAGCCGGGGATCGGTTTCACCCTGCGCGATGTGACCGATGGCGGGGATCGCATCCTGCTGCGCGCCGACCCCGAACCCGGCCAGGGCGCCGAGGCGCTGGAGGCCCGGCTGTCGCGCATCATGGGGCGAGAGTTTGCGCAGAATGCCCTGCGCCTGGAGGCCGCGCGCGACGGTTTCGTGCTGACCGGTCTGGCCGGGCTGCCCACGCAATCGCGCGGGGCGGCCGTGGCGCAGCATATGTTCGTCAATCGCCGACCCGTGCGGGACAAGCTGATGATCGGGGCGCTGCGGGCGGCCTATGCGGATCTGATGCCGCGTGACCGGCATGCCATGGTGGCGCTCTATCTGGACTGCCCGCCCGAGCTTGTGGACGTCAATGTCCACCCTGCCAAGGCCGAGGTCCGCTTTCGAGAGCCCGGGGTGGTGCGCGGGTTCATCGTGGGGGCGCTGCGCCATGCGCTGGCGGGGGCGGGGCATCGCTCCTCCAGCACCATTGCCGGGGCGGCGCTGGGGGCGTTCCGGCCTGAAGGCAGCGCCCCTCCGGGCCGGGGGTATGGTCCCCGGCCGCTGGCGCCGCACACCCCGGCGCAGGGCGCGCTCTCCGCCGCGCAACTGGCGCAGGCGCCCGAAGGGTTTGCCGAAGCCAGTGCCACGCGCGCCCTGTTCGACACGCTTCCCGGCGGTGCCGCCCCGGACGCCGACCAGCCGCTTCAGCCCGCCCAGGCTGGCCCGCTTGGTGCCGCGCGCGGGCAGCTTCATGGCACCTATATCGTTGCGCAATCCGGGGATGGCGTGATCCTGGTGGATCAGCATGCCGCCCATGAACGCCTGGTCTATGAACGGCTGAAACTCGCCCGCGACCGCCATGGGGTTGTTGCCCAGGCGCTGCTGGTCCCCGAGGTGGTCGAGATGGACCCCGCCGATGCCGCCATGGTGCTGGAGTTCGCGCCGGAACTGGCGCGGCTGGGACTGGTCATCGAGGCCTTCGGCCCCGGCGCGGTTGTGGTGCGTGAAACCCCGGCGCTGCTGGGGGTTGTCGATGGTGCTGGTTTGCTGGCCGATTGCGCCGACGCCCTGCGCGACGGCAGCGGCACGCAGGCGCTGGAGCAGCGGGTGGATGCGGTGCTCTCGCGCATGGCCTGCCACGGGTCTGTCCGCGCGGGCCGCGCGATGCGTATCGACGAGATGAACGCCCTGCTGCGCGAGATGGAGGCAACCCCGCATTCCGGACAGTGCAACCATGGCCGTCCGACCTGGATCGAGCTCAAACTGCCGGATATCGAGAAGCTGTTTGGCAGGCGATAACCGGGCGCCCCTTCTTTTTCGGCCTTAACTCCGCCGCGCAGGTCCCGGAAAAAACGGGAAATTTCACAGTCAGCGCCGCCGGGGGTCAATCTTGCATTGACCAAGGCGCGCCCCGGAGCGTGGCAACACAACTGAAACCGCGCCGCGGGGCAGATGTTCAAAAAGTGAAAGTCCCTGGGGGACCGGCCCGCCGCTCAGATCCGCAGGAAAGGCTGCGCAAGCCGCGGCAGAAGTCCGCTGAACTTCAGCGGTGCGTCGGTCACGGCCAGGCAGATGCAATCCAGGCCGGGTTCGGCAACGGGGGTATGCTGCGTCTCCTCGGTGGCGATTTCGATGTCGCCGGGTCCAAAGCGGTCATGCTCATCGCGAAAGGCGCCTTGCAGCACCAGGGTCAGTTCCATTCCGTGATGGCCGTGATCGGGCACCGCGACACCGCCGGGGATATACAGCAGCCGTGCGCTCGCCTCGGACGAGGTGTTCAGGATCGCCTGCCGGACCCCTCCGCCAACGGCACGCCAGCGCACATGGTCCAGGTCCCCGCCGACATAGCCGTAGAGCGGCTCCGGAAACACGCGGTGCGCAGGCCTCGGCGGTGACGCCCGTGCGTCCTCGGCGTCCGACATGGCAATTTTCTGCATGGTGGCCGCCAGCGCATCGGGCGCCATCGACACCTGGGGCAAGAGCTGGTCCAGCAACGACCCGCCCACGGCATCATAGGCTTCCAGCCGCGCGCGGCAGTCATCGCAGAGCGAGACATGCGTGGCCACGATCAGGCTGAAGGCCTCGGGCAGGGTGCCGGCCGAATAGGCCATCAGCAGGTCATCGGTGAGGTGATGTCGGATCATTTCGGTATGCTTTCGTGAGACATGGCATGGCGCAGGCGGTCCAGCGCTATCCGTATTCGTGACTTGATGGTGCCCAGCGGCAGGCCGGTCGCCTCGGCGATCTCGGAATGGCTCAGGTCACCGAAATAGGCGCGTTCGATCAGCACCCGCTGTTTTTCGGGCAGGGTCTCCAGCGCCTGTGTCAGGCGCCGGGTTTCCTGCTGCAGCGACAGGGTATCGAGCTGGTCCGGTTCGGCCTCGGGGCCCCAGGTCAGGTCTTCGGGTTCGGGGCGGCGCTGGCGGCGCAGCATGTCGATGCGCCGGTTCCGCGCGATGGTGAAGATCCATGTGGAGGCACTGGCGCGCGACGGGTCGAACAGCGCGGCCTTGCGCCACACGGTCGCCATCACATCCTGTGCACATTCCTCGGCCATGGCTTCATCCGCTCCGGATTTCATCAAGAACGCCTTCACCCGCGGCGCAAAATGCGCAAACAGCCGGGCAAAAGCGGCGGCATCCTGTGATGCCGCGACAAGTTTCAGGTCTGCCACCCAGTCGGGTTCAGCGTGCGTCCGTGTCACCTTGGCCTGTTCCTCAAGCGAATGTCCTGTCTGTCGCTGCCCACCAGCATAGGTGTGCAGTACAGCGGGCGCATCCGCTTTTTCAGGCCAGGGGACGGCTTCGAACATAATCGTGATACGGGGGCATTGCGGGGCTGGATGAAAAATATCCACCGCTTTTCGGCGAAAGATACCTTGCTCACGGCATGATGTCGCAGGCTTGCCTTATGTCATCCGGACTGGTCCAAGCAGCGTATCACTGTAAAGGCGATCAGACAGGAGCGGCTGCATGCCATTTGAGAAAGTTGACACTCCCCGGCGGCGCATCGCGGTCATCGGGGCCGGAATCACGGGTCTTTCGGCGGCCTGGCACCTGGCCGACACCCATGACCTGGTCCTGTTCGAGGCCGAGGCCCGTCTGGGCGGTCATGCCCGCACCGTTCTGGCGGGCAAGCGCGGGGATCAGCCGGTGGATACCGGGTTCATCGTGTTCAACCATGTCAACTATCCCGGCCTGCTGCGCATGTTCCGCGATCTGGACGTGCCCACCGCGCCGTCGAACATGAGCTTCGGCGCCTCCTTCGACGGGGGGCGCTGCGAATATGCGCTGCACGGGCTGGATCCGATCTTTGCCACCCGCCGCAACCTGGTGGACCCGCGCTTCTTGCGCATGATCCGTGATATCCTGCGGTTCAACCGTGACGGGCTGGCCATGGCGCAAGGAACGGACATGACCATTGGCGATCTGCTGGCGCAGTTGCGCACCGGCGCGTGGTTCCGCGAGCGGTATCTGCTGCCATTCTCGGGGGCGATCTGGTCCACGCCGACGGCGCGGATCATGGATTTCCCGGCGGCGGCCATGATGGAGTTCTTCCGCAATCACGGGTTGCTGGGGTATCACGGCCAACACCAATGGCACACGGTGCGCGGCGGGTCGCGCGAATATGTCCAGCGGCTGGAGCAATATCTGCGAAACGCGGGCGTGGACCTGCGCCCGGGCGCGCCGGTGGCAGGTGTGCGGCGTACCCCCATTGGGGTGGAAGTCCGCGCCCGGGGCGGCGAGTGGGACGCCTTTGATGAGGTGATCTTTGCCACCCATTCCGATGTGACCCTGCGGCTGCTGTCAGATGCCACCCCGTCCGAGGCCGAGGCCCTGGCCGCCGTGCGTTTCCAGCCGAATGAGGCGATCCTGCACAGCGATCCGGCGGTCATGCCGAAGCGGCGCAAATGCTGGGCCAGCTGGGTCTATACTGAACTCGGGCCGCAGGATCGCGCGCGCATCTCGCTCAGCTACTGGATGAATTCTCTGCAGCCGATCCCCATGGATGATCCGCTGTTTGTCACGCTCAACGCCACCACCCCGGTGCGCGAGGAGCTGATCCACGACACCTATACCTTCGATCACCCGCTCTTTGACCGCGCCGCCTTGCAGGCGCAAAAGACGTTGCGCGGGCTGAACGGCACGGCACGGACCTGGTTCGCGGGCGCCTGGATGAAGAACGGCTTTCACGAGGACGGCTTTGCCAGCGCCGCCGAGGTCGCCCATGCCATCCGCCGCCAGCCGAACCCGGCGCTGAGCGCGGCATGAGTGTGCCGGAGCATATATCCGGGCGCACCTTTCACGGGCGCCGGGGCGGGGTGGAAAACCGCTTTACCTATACGGTGGATTACATCCTGCTGGAGCCCGAGGCCGACCAGCGCCTGCCAGCCCTGATGTCGCGCAACCGCGCCAATGTCACCGCGCTGCATGACCGTGACCATGGCGGCGCGGTGGGGGCGGGGCAGGGGGCGGCCTGGGTGCGTGCGCTTCTGGCCGAGCGTGACCTGGACGCCGTGACCGACGGGCAGGTGCTGCTGCTGGCGCAGCCGCGGGTGCTGGGGCATGTGTTCAACCCGGTCAGCTTCTGGCTGTGCCATGACCGGGATGGCGCCCTGCGCGTGGTGATCGCCGAGGTGAACAACACCTTTGGCGACCGCCATTCCTATCTGTGCCACCATGATGACCTGCGCCCCATCACCGCGCAGGACATGCTTGCGGCGCGCAAGGTCTTCCACGTCTCGCCCTTTCAGCCGATCGAGGGGGGCTACAGCTTTCGCTTCGACATCACGCCCGAGCGCGTGGGGATCTGGATCGAATACGGCCGGGGCAATGGCGGGCTGATCGCCACGCTGACGGGGCGGCGGCGCGTGCTGAACAACCGGGCGATCCTGTGGTCGCTTCTGCGCCGGCCGCTGGGCTCGCGCCGGGTGCTGGCGCTGATCCACTGGCAGGCGCTGAAACTGTGGTGGCGGGGCGCGCGCTATCGCCCCCGGCCCGAACCGCCACTGGACGAGGTCACGCGGTGACCGCCCTGGCCGGGACCCCTGCCGCCGCTGCGCGCGGCGCCTCGCTGCCAGCCTATGGGCTGTTTGCGGGGCTTCTGGCCATGGCCGGGCTGCCCATCTATATCCATGCGCCGAAATTCTATGTCGATGAATATGGCGTGACCCTGGGCGCGCTGGCGGGAGCGCTGTTCCTGCTGCGGCTGCTGGATTTCATGCAGGACCCGGCGCTGGGCTGGCTGGCGGCGCGGCTGCGCGCGGCGCGTGGGCTGGCGGTGACGGTGGCGGGCGGGGTGATGGCGCTGGCGATGCTGGGCCTCTTTGCCGTGGCCCCGCCTTTCGCCCCGGTCTTGTGGTTCGCGCTGATGCTGACGGCGCTGTTTTCGGCCTTCAGCTTCCTGACAATCGCCTTCTACGCCACCGGCGCGCAGAAGGGCGAGGCGCTGGGCCCGGGCGGCCATGTCCGGCTGGCGGGCTGGCGCGAAACCGGCGCGCTGCTGGGCGTCTGCCTTGCCGCCGCCGCCCCCAGCGCGCTGATGTTGCTCACCGACAGCCACTTCGCCGCCTTTGCCATGGGCTTTGCGCTGCTGGCCGCGCTGGCGCTGTGGGCCATGGCGGCGGAATGGGCGCGCTATCCGCTGGAGGCCAGCCCCGGCGCGGGGTTCGGCGTGGTCCTGGGCGACCGCCAGGCGCGGCGCTTGCTGATCGTGGCGTTTCTGAACGCAACCCCGGTGGCCGTGACCTCCACCCTGTTCCTGTTCTTTGTCGAAAGCCGCCTGATGGCGCCGGGGTGGGAGGGGCCGCTGCTGATCCTGTTCTTCCTGGCCGCCGCCCTGTCCGCCCCGGTCTGGGCCCGGCTGGCGCGGCGCTTCGGGGCGAAGCGGGTGCTGCTGGCGGGGATGGGGCTGGCGGTGCTGGCCTTTGCCGTGGTCCCGTTCCTGGGGCCGGGCGATGTGGCGCTCTTTGCAGTGGTCTGCCTGCTGACCGGGGCGGGGCTGGGGGCGGATCTGACGCTGCTCTCGGCGCTGTTTTCGCGCCGGATGGCGGCGGTGCTGCCCGATGCCGCCGGGGGCTTCGGGCTCTGGGCCTTTGTCACCAAGGCCACGCTGGCCATTGCCGCGATCATCGTCCTGCCGCTGCTGGATGTGGCGGGCTTTACCTCGGGCACGGAAAACACGCCGCAGGCGCTGGCCATGCTGACCCTGCTTTATGCCGGGCCGCCCTGCATCCTGAAACTTGCGGCCATGGCACTGCTGGCCGCCACCCCCATCAACGAGGGAGATCACCAATGAGCACGCTTGCAACGCTGCTTCTGGGCATGGCGCTGGCCGCCGTGCTGTTCATGCTGGCGCAGCGTTACGGCTTCGGTTTTGCGGCCCAACGCGCCGCCGATTACGCCGAGCGCCAGCCGCAGATCGACATTCGCGAACATCTGAACGGCCCGATCCTGTGCGAGGGGGTGATCTACGGGCCGACCGGGCGCGTGACCTCGCGTTTCGTGGCCGATTTCGATGCCCGCTGGGACGGCAATCGCGGTGTGGTGACTGAGCATTTCCGCTATGACAGCGGCACCGAACAGACGCGGGAATGGCGCCTTACCCTTGGCAATGACGGGCGGATCAAGGCCGAGGCCGCCGATCTGGTCGGCCCCGGCGCGGGCCGGCAGGAGGGCTCGGCGGTGCATCTGGCCTATCGCATCCGCCTGCCCGAGAGCGCGGGCGGGCACACGCTGGATGTGAATGACTGGATGTATCTGGTCGAAAACGGAACCATCGTGAACCGCAGCCAGTTCCGCAAGTTCGGGATCAAGGTTGCCGAGCTGGTGGCGACAATGCGCAAGAAACCGGCATGAGGGACTGGACCGGAAAACGCTACTGGCTTGTGGGCGCCTCGGAAGGGCTGGGCCGGGCGCTGGCGCAGCGCATGAGCCATGCAGGCGCGCATCTGGTGCTGAGCGCGCGCGACCGTGACCGGCTGGAGGTGCTGGCCGCAGAATTGCCCGGCCCGGTGGATGTGGTGCCCTGTGATGTGGCCGACCGCGCCTCGGTCCAGGCGGCGGCTGCGGCTGCGGGCGATCTGGACGGGGTGGTGTTTCTGGCCGGGGTCTACTGGCCCTTTGGCGCGAAGGACTGGGATGCCGAAAAGGCCGAGACGATGCTGGACGTGAATTTCACCGGCGCGGCCCGTGTGCTGGGCACGGTGGTGCCGGGCTTTGTGGCGCGCGGGCGCGGGCATGTGGTGCTGACGGGCAGCCTTGCGGGGTTTCGCGGCTTGCCCGGCTCCATCGGCTATGGGTCCTCCAAGGCGGGGTTGATGCATCTGGCCGAATCGATGCACGCCGATCTGCGCGGGACGGGGGTTGAGGTGCAGCTGGCCAACCCGGGCTTCATCCGCACCCGGCTGACCGACAAGAACGCATTTCACATGCCGTTCCTGATGGAGCCCGACCAGGCCGCGGCCGAGATGTTTGCGCTGATGTCGGGTACGCGCTTCAAGCGCAGCTTTCCGGGGCTGTTTTCGCTGGTGTTCCGCGGCGCGCAATTCCTGCCGGACGCGCTGTATTACCGGCTGTTCGGTGCAAAGGGCTGAAGACTGCGCGATATCTGTTGCGCCGACGCCTCGGCTGGTGGACACTGGGTCCGACCCGGATTGGAGGTGCATCATGGAGATCAGTGCCAGGAAAGTCGTTCACATCATCTTTCAGGCCCGCGAGGGGCGCATGGCCGATGCCGAACTGCGCGCCTTCATCGACAACCTGAACATGGATGAGCAGTCAGCACTTGTGGCGATCGCCTGGGTCGGCCGCGGTGCGTTCGAGGCCGAGGATTATGCCGAGGCCGTGGCCACCGCCGAGGCCGAGGCCACCACCCCCACGGCAGATTACCTGATGGGCATGCCGCATCTGGCCGAGAACCTGGAAAACGGGCTGGAAGCGCTGGGCGTTGATGTCAGCGCCGAGGAAGAGGATTTCCTCTGACGCTGGCGCCCGTTGCTGGTCTGATCCGACGGAGCGCCTTGCGGCGCAAGCCTTCTGGCACTGCGTGCGGTTGGTGTCCCTGGGGGCCGGTGCACGAATAGCCCGGCTGCGGGTCAGAAGTCGGTGGGCGCGCCGCCTTCGGCCTTGCGGCGGGCGACGAAGTCCGACAGTTCCTCGCGGAGTGTAGCGTCCATCGCCGGGGGTTCGAAATTGTCGACGATCTGGCGATAGAGGGTGTGGGCGCGCTGGGGTGTCTGGATCGCGCCATCGGCTTCCCAGCTTTCATAGTTGCGCCAGTCCGATACCATGGGGGCGTGAAATGCGCTCTGGTAACGTTCGCGGGTATGGGCGCAGCCGAAATAATGCCCGCCCGGGCCGACCTCGGCCACGGCCTCGAGGGCAATGTCTTCGGGGGTGGTGGCGGTGATCTGGGGTTCGAAATAGCGCTGGATCATCTGCAGCATTTCGCAGTCCATGACGAATTTCTCGGGGCTGGCAATCAGCCCGCCTTCGAGCCAGCCTGCGGCGTGATAGACCATGTTCGAGCCTGATTGAACCGCCGCCCAGAGGCTGTTGGAGCTTTCCCACATGGCTTGCCCGTCGGGCGCATTGGCGGTGCATACGCCCGATGACCGCAGCGGCAGGCCGTAGAAGCGCGCCAGTTGTCCGGTCATCTGCGTGGCGCGCATGTATTCCGGCGTGCCGAAGGCCGGCGCGCCCGAGCGCATGTCCACGTTCGAGGTGAAGGTGCCCATGCCCACCGGGCAGCCGGGCGCGGCGTATTGCAGCAGCGCGATGGCGGCCAGGGTTTCGGCCACCGACAGGGTGACGGCGCCTGCCATGGTCACCGGCGCCATGGCGCCCGCCAGGGTGAAGGGGGTGACGATCACCGGCTGGCCGCGCCGCGCCAGCCGCAGGGCACCGTCGATCATCGGCCAGTCATGTTTCAGCGGCGAGGTGGAGTTGATATTGGTATACATCCGCGGCCGGGCATCGAATTCGGCATGGCTGAGCCCGCCTGCGATGCGCACCATTTCCATCACATCCTCGACCCGTTCGGGGCCCAGGCAATAGGCGTGGCAGACCTTGTCGGTCAGGGTGAGTTTTTCGAACAGGCAGTCCAGATGGCGCATGGCGGGGTGGATGTCCACCGGCTCCACCGGGTAGCCGCCTGCGATATGGATGCAGTTGAAGCTTTGGGTGAGCTTGATGAACTCCTGAAACGTGGCGAAATCGCCAGGGCGTTTGCCGCGCACCAGATCCCAGGCGTTGGGCGGGCTGGAGACATTGACAAACACCATGTGCCGCCCGCCGATGGTGATTTCACGGTCGGGGTTGCGCGGCGTGATGGTGAAGCTGGCGGGCGCACGGCCCACCATTTCCATGACGAAATCGGCGTCCATGCGCACGTTCTGGTCGGTGACGCGGCAGCCCGCCCTTGCAAACAGGGCGAGGGCTTCCTCGTTCAGGAATTCGATCCCGATCTCGGACAGGATATGCAGGGCGCCGCGATGAATGGCCTGCACGCCGTCGGCATCCAGCGGTTCTATGGGCCGGTCGGGGTTGAGCGGGACGCGCCAGGGCGTCTGGTCCAGCGTGAAGGTTGCGCTGCGCCGGGTGTTGCCGCCGCGCCCGCCGCCGCGGCTCCTGCTGGGGCGGCGGGTCTGTGACTGGCTGTCATCGGGGGGCATGGGGGTATCCGTCCGGGTGGTCAGGGTTGCCCCCAAGGCTATGCAGGCTTGCGCGACGGCGGCAAGCGCACAGTTGACAACAGCCCTGTCGCCTGGGGGCAGCGGGGGAAGGTGCCGGTGGGCGCCGGTCCGGCAACCCGGGTGCGCTCAGTCCGGGGTAACGCGCAGGCTGTGGACATGGTCGGCGGCTTCATGGGCGTGGATCTCGGCGGCGCGGATGTGGCCGTCGAACCCCTGGGCCAGTTCGCGGATCAGGCGTTTGGAGCGGACGAGCAGATAGACCTCGCCCGCGTAGACGGCGGCCCGGGAATAGCCGAAAAGCGTCATCGGCGGGGCGAAGCGTTTGCGCCCGTCGAACAGATACATCCGGAAGGCCGGGTAGAGCTCCCGGACCGTCGTGGCGATGTAGTCAAGCTGTTCGGCGCGGGCCTGCGCCGACAGGCCGCGCCAGACACCTGCGCCGGCGGCAAAGACCTCGAATGTCTGCAGCGGCATGCACATTTCGATGTCGGCCTCGGGCGCGCGTGAAAAGTTGAGCCTGCGGGCAGTTTGCGCCTGCAGGCGGCGCCGTTCCTGTTCCGAGGATTGCGCCTGGAAGGAAATGACCGCAGGCGTGCGCATCAGATCCGGCAGTTGCGCGGGCACATAGCGGATCTTCTGCCCCGAGGCGTCAAGATGCCATCGCTCCATGGCGGTGCGGTGTTCTTCATCCAGGGCGGCTTCGGTTTCCACGGCATCAAGCGTCTGGGTGGCGATGCCGGTATCTTCGCTCAGCCCCAGCAGCCAGTCGGTGGAGACATGGAACCGCCCGGCGAGTGCGAGCAGGGTTTCGGCGCGCGGCAGGCGCGGTGCGGCCCCGGTCATCAGCTGCGACAGCGCCGAGCGGTCGATCCCGATGGTTTCGGCAAAGGCGCTTTGGGTCAGCCTCGACTGTGCCTGCAACTGCGCGAGGCGGGCGCGGAAAATGGCCGAGGCTTCGCGTTTTCCCATCGTAAAGATCCCGGTTGTCTGCCGTTTTTGGTAAACATGCGTGACCAAAAACGTCAATGTTTCTTTTGGGTGACGTTCAATCGCACGTTGTCGCTGCGCATTTGCATGGGCATGCTGCACACATTCGAAAAACGGACAGGGGGAGGCATGCGGCGCATCGAATGGCCGACGCTGGCGCTGATTGTGGGCTGTTACGGCCTGTGGGTCGTGGCGGGTATGGTGGTGTGGCCGGTGGCGCCGGGTCTGGCGCTGGCGGTGATGGCAGTTCTGGCGGCGCTGCATTCATCGCTGGTGCATGAATGCCTGCACGGGCATCCCACGCGGCGCCGGTTGGTCAATGAGGCGCTGGTGGCCCTGCCGATCTCGGTCATCTATCCCTATCGGCGTTACAAGGCGACCCATCTGGCGCATCACCGCGACGAGCGCCTGACCGATCCGATCGAAGACCCGGAAAGCTATTACAGGGCGCGCTGGCAGCATGACCGGATGCCGCGCTGGCTGCAGGGGCTGCTGGTGGTCAACAATACCATGCTGGGGCGGCTGGTGCTGGGTCCGGTGCTGGGGGCGGCGGGGTTTCTGGCGTCCGAGGCGCGCGCGCTGATTGCCGGGCAGCGCGGGGTGCGGCTGGCCTGGATGCTGCATCTGCTGGGGCTGGCGCCGGTGCTGGGGGCGCTTTGGGTCATGGGCATTCCGCTGTGGCTGTATCTGCTGGCGGTGGTCTGGCCCGGCCTGTCGCTGATTGCCATTCGCACCTATGCCGAACACCAATGGCATGAAACCCCCGAAGGGCGCACGATCATTGTCGAACGCTCGCCGCTGGCCTGGCTGTTTCTGAACAACAACCTGCATTTCGTGCATCATCAGATCCCCGCCGTGCCCTGGTTTGACCTGCCGCGGCTTTATGCCGAACGGCGGGACCACTGGCAGGCGCTCAACGGCGGCTATGTCTATCGCAATTACTGGCAGCTGTTTCGCGCCCATGCGCTGCGCACCAAGGAGCCTGTGGTGCATCCCGTTCTGCACCAGACCCCTGCGCCGCCGCCCGGGCCAAGCTTGCCTCCGCCGGTGCGCCCGACCCTGGGTGCGCAATCCGTATGAGCGCGCTGGCTGCCCTGCCCATGTATGACTGGCCCGAGGCGCGCGCGCAGACCGACCGCCTGTATGCGGCGCTGCGGGTGCGGGTGCCCGAACTGCCCCCGGAACTGACGCGGCCCGCCGATGCCACGGCGCTTCATGCGCTCTGGCGGGATCCGGCGCTGGTGCTGGCGCAGACTTGCTGGGGGCCGATGGGGCAGGGGTTGGCCGCGCATGTGGCGGTGCTGGCGCAGCCGGATTACGGCGATGTGCCCGGCGGGCGGGGGGTGTTCTACCGCTCGGCGCTGGTGGCGCGCGACGGCGATATCTGCCCGGTCCCGCCCGGCCCGGATGCCGTGCTGCCGGACGGACTGGCGCAGATGCGGCTGGCGATCAACGGGGCGGACTCGCTTTCGGGGGCGCTGGCGCTGGTGGCAGATGCCGGGGTGTCGCTGCAGGGCGCGCGGGTGACGGGCGGTCACCGGGCTTCGGTCCGGGCGGTGGCGGAGGGGCAGGCCGACATTGCCGCCATCGATTGCCGAAGCTGGGCGCTGGCGCTGGCGCATGAACCGGCGGCCCGCGCGCTGCGCGTCATCGGCTGGACGGCGGAACGCCCTGGCCTGCCCTTCATAACCAGCCGTCACACGCCGGCGCCCTTGCGCGCGCGGCTGACGGATGCTTTGGTCGCGCTGGGGGCCCATGCCCCCGCCCGCGCGGCCTGAACGACACTGCGCCCGGCCATGGGCGCGAGAGGGGAGCGAGCGATGGAACGGACCGTGCGTGCGGTGGTGATCGGCGGCGGGGTGGTGGGGTGTTCGGTGCTCTATCATCTGGCGCGCGCGGGGTGGCAGGATGTGCTGCTGATCGAACGGTCCGAGTTGACCTCGGGCTCCAGCTGGCATGCGGCGGGCGGCTTTCATACGCTCAACGGCGACCCCAATGTGGCGCGGCTGCAGGCCTATACCGTATCGCTCTACCAGGAGCTGGAGAAGCTCTCGGGCCAGTCCTGCGGGTTGCACCTGACCGGCGGCGTGATGCTGGCCGACAGCCCCGAGCGGATGGATTTCCTGCGCCTGACCCATGCCCGTGGCCGCGCGCTGGGCATGCAGACGGAGCTGATCACGCCGCTTGAGGCGCAGGCCATGTTCCCCCTGCTGGACCCGCAGCATTTCGTCGGCGCGCTCTGGGACCCGGTGGAGGGGCATCTGGACCCTTCGGGCACCACCCATGCCTATGCCAAGGCCGCCCGCGCGCTGGGCGCGCAGATCGAATTGCGCAACCGCGTGATGGAGATCACCCAGGCCCCGGATGGCACCTGGAATGTCATCACCGAAACCGGCACCATCCGGGCCGAGCATGTGGTCAATGCAGGCGGCCTCTGGGCGCGTGAGGTCGGGCGGATGGTGGGGCTGGAACTGCCCGTGCTGGCCATGGAACACATGTATCTGCTGACCGGGGACATGCCCGAGGTTGCCGAATTCAACGCCGCCACCGGGCGTGAACTCATCGGCGTGATCGATTTCAAGGGCGAGATCTACACGCGGCAGGAACGCGGCGGCATCCTGCTGGGCACCTATGAGCGTGCCTGCCGTCCCTGGTCGCCGTTGAACACGCCCTGGGATTTTGGCCATGAGCTGCTGGCCCCCGATCTGGACCGGATCGCCCCGTCACTGGAGGTCGGCTTCCGCCATTTCCCGGCGTTGGAGCGCGCGGGCATCAAGCAGGTGATCAACGGCCCCTTCACCTTTGCCCCCGATGGCAACCCGCTGGTGGGGCCGGTGCCGGGGCTGACGAATTACTGGTGCGCCTGCGCAGTCATGGCGGGCTTCAGCCAGGGCGGCGGCGTGGGGCTGGCGCTGGCCAACTGGATGACCGAGGGCGATCCCGGCCATGACATCTTCGGCATGGATGTGGCCCGCTTCGGCGATTGGGCGACCCTGCGCTACACCAATGCCAAGGTGCGCGAGAATTATTCGCGCCGCTTCTCCATCCGCTTTCCGAACGAGGAACTGCCCGCCGCGCGGCCCGCCGAGACGACGCCGCTTTATGACCTGATGCTGCGCGACAATCACGCGGTGATGGGCGACAGTTGGGGGCTGGAGACGCCGCTTTGGTTCGCCCCCTCGGCGGCCGAGGCGCATGATGTGCTGTCCTTCCACCGCTCCAACGATTTCGCCCATGTGAGCGCCGAGGTCCGCGCCGTGCGCGACGCCGTCGGCGTGACCGAGATCGCCAATTTCGCGAAATACGAGGTTTCGGGGCCGGGTGCGCAGGCGTTCCTGGATCGGTTGATGACCAACCGCCTGCCCGCCCCGGGGCGGCTGGTGCTGACGCCCATGCTGAACGAACGCGGCAAGCTGATCGGGGATTTCACCATTGCGCGGGCGCTCGATGGGCGGTTTCTGGTCTGGGGCTCGCTGGCGGCGACGAAATACCACATGCGCTGGTTCCAGGCGCATCTTCCGGCGGATGGCAGCGTTCGGCTGCGCTGTTTCCACACGGATCTGATGGGCCTCTCCATCGCCGGGCCGCGCGCGCGCGATGTGCTGGCCGCGCTGGTGGATGACGATGTCTCGAACGCCGCGTTCCCCTTCATGGGCTTTCGGGAAATGGACGTGGCGGGCGCGCCCTGCATGGTCAACCGCATCAGCTACACCGGCGATCTGGGCTATGAGATCTGGATGCCGCCCGCCTTTCAGCGCCGGGTCTATGCCGGGATCAAGGATGCGGGCGCCGCCCATGGCCTCCGCGATTTCGGGATGCGCGCGCTGCTGTCCATGCGGCTGGAAAAGAACTTCCCCACCTGGTTTGCCGAGCTTCGCCCCATCTATGGCCCCTATGAGGCCGCGATGGAGCGGTTTGTGAAGCTGGACAAGGGCGATTTCATCGGCCGCGACGCTGCGCGAGCCGAGGCCGAGGCCGGCCCCCGCCTGCGCCGCGTGTCGCTGATGATTGACGCAGGCACCGCCGATGTGATGGCGGATGAGCCGATCTGGGCGCGCTGGGTCGATGATCCGGGCAGTATCGCCGCGCCGCACGGGTTTGGCGCGCCGCGCTTTGACGCCAGCGGCGCGGCGCTGCCCGCCCCCGATCCCGCGCGCGATGGCGACTGGCGCGTGGTGGGCTGGGTGACCTCGGGCGGGTATGCGCATGGGGTGGGGGCGTCCATGGCGCAGGGCTATGTACCTGCGGGCATGGCGGAAATCGCCGCAGATGGTGTGTTTGCCGTGGAAATCCTGGGCCAGCGCTGCCCGGCGCGGATCGCCCTGGCGCCACCCTTTGACCCGCAGGGCGCGCGGATGCGCAGTTAGCGCCGGTGAACACAGGCACACAGGCAGGAGCAGGTATGGAAGACAGGACAATCAGGGCCGCAGTGTGCCACGCCTTCGGCGCCCCGCTGAGTGTGGAGGAGGTGCGCCTGCGCGCCCCGCGCGCCGGAGAGGTCGAGGTCGATCTGGAAGCCTGCGCCATCTGCCATTCGGACATCCACGCTGCCGAGGGCGCCTGGGGCGGCTATCTGCCCGCCGTCTATGGCCATGAGGCCGCAGGCCGCGTGACCCGCGTGGGCCCCGGCGTCCAGGGCCTGGCGCCGGGCGATGCGGTGGTGGTGACACTGATCCGCGCCTGCGGACATTGCGCCTGCTGCGCCGGTGGCGCCCCCACCGCGTGCGAAACCCCGCGCGACCCGCGCGACACGCCGCTGCGGGCGCTGGGTGGCACCTCGCTGGGGCAGGGCATGGCCACCGGCGCCTTTGCCGAGGCCTTGGTCGTTCATGAAAGCCAGCTTTGCACGATCCCCGATGACATGGGGATGGAGGCTGCATCGTTGCTGGCTTGCGGGGTGATCACCGGCGCGGGCGCGGTGTTCAACACCGCCGCCATGCCCGCGGGCGCCACGGCGCTGGTGATCGGCGCGGGCGGCGTGGGGCTGAACACGGTGCAGGGGGCGCGGATCGCCGGCGCACGGCGGGTCATCGCCATGGACATGAATGACGACAAGCTGGCCGCGGCGGCGGAGTTCGGCGCCACCGACGGCGTTCTGGCCACCGACCCCGAGGCCCGCGCCAAGGTGCAGGCGCTGACCGGCGGACGCGGGGCGGATTACGTCTTTGTCACCGTCGGCGCCATCGGGGCCTATCAATCGGCCCTGTCCTTTGCCGCGCGGCAGGGCAGCGTGATCATGGTCGGTATGCCCGAATCCGGCGCGCAAATGACGCTGGAGCCGGTGAACGTGGCTTACTATGCGCAGACGCTGAAGGGCTCGCTCATGGGCGCGGCGGTGCTGCGGCGGGATATTCCCATGCTGGTGGACCTTTATCAACAGGGGCGGCTGAAGCTGGATGAGCTGATCTCGGAGCGGTGGGAACTCGCGCAGATCAACGAGGCCATCGCCGATACCATCGCCGGGCGCGCGCGGCGCAATGTGCTCCATTTCGGAGGGCGCGCGCCATGAAGCTGACGGATCTGGAGATTCTCACCATCGGCACCCCGCCGCCGGGCTGGGGCGGGCGCTACTGGATCATTGTCAGGCTGACCACCGCTTGCGGGATCATTGGGTATGGCGAGGTCTATGCGGCCTCGGTCGGGCCTGCGGCCATGGAGGCGGTGATCGGGGATGTGTTCAGCCGCCACATGCAGGGCGAAAGCCCCGAGAATATTGAGCTGATGTTCCGCCGCGCCTATTCCAGCGGCTTCACCCAGCGCCCGGACCTGACCGTGATGGGGGCGTTTTCGGGGTTGGAGATCGCCTGTTGGGACATCCTGGGCAAGGCCCGCGACCGCCCCGTCTGGGCGCTTCTGGGCGGGCGGATGAATGAGCGGCTGCGCGCCTATACTTACCTGTATCCGCTGGCGCATCATGACAAGGCCGCGTTCTGGACCAGCCCCGACATGGCCGCCGAAAGCGCGCTGGCCGCGGTCGATCAGGGCTTCACCGCCATCAAGCTGGACCCGGCGGGGCCCTATACCATCCGCGGCGGGCACCAGCCTTCGATGCGCGATATCGACCAGAGCGCGCGCATCCTGGCCGCGATCCGCGAGGCCATCGGCCCGCGCGCCGATATCCTCTTTGGCACCCATGGCCAGTTCACCCCCGCCGGGGCGGTGCGGTTGGGGGCGGCGCTGGAACCCTACCAGCCGCTGTGGTTCGAAGAACCCATCCCCCCCGATGACCTGCCCGGCATGGCCCAGGTCGCCCGCGCGCTGCGCATCCCCATAGCCACCGGCGAACGTCTGACCACCAAGGCCGAATTCGGCGCCGTCCTGCGCGCCGGTGCCGCCAGCATCCTGCAACCGGCCCTGGGCCGCGCAGGCGGCATTTGGGAGGTCAAGAAGATCGCCGCCATGGCCGAGGTCTTTGGCGCGCAACTGGCCCCGCATCTTTACGCCGGCCCGGTGGAATGGGCGGCGAATGTGCACCTGGCCGCATCCATCCCCAACCTGCTGATGATCGAATGCATCCAGACGGGGGGCGAATTCCACCGCCCCCTGATCGGCAACACCCTGCAGGTCGAAGACGGTTTTGTGACCCCGCCAGACGCGCCCGGCCTGGGGATTTCCTTTGACGAAACCCTGGCGCGGGCGCACCCTTGCACGGACGAAGGGCTGCATCTGCAGATGCAGGAGGCGCCCTGCGATTACACCAGGCAGAACAGTTTTGAAGGAGGTGCCCCCCGAGATTGACACCCGCCCCGCAGAACGGGGTTGTAAAACGACATCATGTCGTTTTTGATGAAAAGCATGTCGCAGCACGCCCGTGAAACGGCGTGAAATGCAAGACCATGATGAACAAGTCAGGGCCGGAACGGTCGAAAAGACAGGGAGAAATGACCATGACGCACAAGAAGCGCAAGGCAACCGAATTGCACCCCGCAGCACAGCTTTATGCCCGCGAATGCCATGAAGGCAAGCTGAGCCGGCGTGAGTTCCTGACCCGCGCCACGGCGCTGGGGGTGACGGCGCCCGCCGCCTATGGCCTGCTGGGCCTGGCCGCGCCCGCAGCGCGCGCCGATACGCCGCAGATGGGCGGCAGTCTGCGCATGCAGATGGACATCAAGGCCCAGCGTGATCCGCGCACCTGGGACTGGTCGGAACTGGCCAATGTCTGCCGCGGGTGGCTGGAATACCTGGTCAGCTATGAACGCGACGGATCGATCCAGCCCGTGCTGCTGGAAAGCTGGGAGGCGAATGAGGACGCCACCGTCTTTACCCTCAACGTGCGCCCCGGCGTGACCTGGAACAACGGCGATCCGTTCACCTCGGCGGATGTGGCGCATAATATCGAACGCTGGTGCGATGCCTCGGTCGAAGGCAACTCCATGGCCGGGCGGATGAGTTCGATCTCCGAGGATGGCGCGCTGCGCGAAGGTGCGATCGAGATCGTGGACGATCTGACCCTGCGGCTGCACCTGGCCAACCCCGATATCGCCATCATTGCCAACATGTCGGACTATCCGGCCGCCGTGGTGCATCCGTCCTTTACCGGCGATGATCCGGTCGCAAATCCCATCGGCACCGGCCCGTATCGGCCCGTCAGCCATGACACCGGCATCGGCGCTGTGATCGAGCGCAACCCTGACCATACCTGGTGGAATGAGGGCAATGGCGCCTGGCTGGACCGGATCGAATTTGTCGATCTGGGAACCGATCCCTCGGCCTGGGTGGCCGCCGCCGAAGGTGGCGAGATCGAGCTGACCTACCAGACCACGGGCGATTTCGTCGACATCTTCGCCGCCATTGGTATGCCCGAGTCCGAGGCGATCACCGCCGCGACCCTGGCCGTGCGCTTCAATCAGGAACAGGAGCCATACACCAACCGCAATGTGCGCCGCGCGCTGCAGATGGCGGTGGACAACGCGGTCGTCCTGGAACTGGGCTATGACGGGCGCGGGACCGAGGCCGAAAACCACCATGTCTGCCCGCTGCACCCCGAATATGCCGAGCTTCCACCGCTGACGGTCGATCCGGCCGCCGCGCGTGAGATGATCGAGGCCGAGGGTCTGGGCGATCACGAGTTCGAGCTGATCTCGATCGATGACAACTGGCAGGCGGCCACATGCGATACTGTCGCGGCGCAGATACGAGCGGCCGGCATCAACATCCGCCGGACCATCCTGCCGGGCGCAACCTTCTGGAATGACTGGCTGAACTATCCGTTTTCATCGACGGAATGGAACATGCGCCCGCTGGGCGTGCAGGTTCTGAACCTGGCCTACCGCTCTGGCGAGGCCTGGAACGAGGCCGGGTTCGCGAACGAGGAGTTCGACCGCCTGCTCGATCAGGCCAACGGGATCGCCGATGCGGACGAACGGCGCGAGGTCATGGCGCAGCTGCAACAGATCATGCAGGACGAGGGCGTGCTGATTCAGCCCTATTGGCGCTCACTTTACCGCAACCTGCGTCCCAATGTGCATGGCGCTGAAATGCATCCGACATTCGAGGTGCGTTACCACCACTACTGGAAATCGTGATGTCGCACGGGCCGGGCGCTGCAGGGCGCCCGGCCTGATGCCTTTTCAGCCCCGGTACGGAAGCGGCGCCATTTCGGCCGCTTTCCCGCCCAGCCACCGGAGTCGCCATGCTGTTGTTCCTGCTGCGCCGTATCGGCGTCATGTTGCTGACCGCGCTGTGCCTGACCTTCGTTGTCTTCTACCTGACCAACCTGCCCGCCAAGCTGGAAACCCTGGCCAAGACCCAGGCCGGGTCACGCATCTCCGATGCCGAGGTGGCCAGTTGGCTGGAGCGCAACGGCTACGCCCGGCCCATGGTGGTGCGCTATGGCGAATGGCTGGGCGTGGTGCCGGGCTGGACACGCGCCGATGCCGAAGGCACTGTTACCGGGCGCTGTTACCGGCTGGCCGCGGTTGAGGGCGAGGCCTATGTCCCCGAACGCTGCGGGCTGCTGCAGGGCTATTGGGGCAACTCCACCCGCTTTCGCGCGCCGGTGTCGGATGTGATCACCGCGCGCCTGGGCGCCACGGGGATGCTGATGGCCTGGGTGCTGATCGTCATGGTGCCGATGGCGCTGGTCGTCGGGGTCATGGCGGGCATGCGTGAGGGGTCACGCACCGACCGATCGCTCTCGACATTCGCCATCGCCTCGACCGCCACGCCGGAATATGTCTCGGGGGTGTTCCTGATCGCGCTCTTGGCGTCATCGACGGTGGGGCTGTCGCCGCTCCTGTCCAGTTGGGGCTGGATTGACGGGCCGGTGCTGTTTCAGGGCAACGCACGCTCCGCCATGGAGCAGATCACTTTCTGGAATTTCGCGCTGCCGGTCATGACCATCGCGCTTTACGGCATGGGGTATATCGCGCGGATCACCCGCGCCTCGATGACCGAGGTGATGACCCAGCAATACATCCGCACCGCGCGGCTCAAGGGCGTCAGTTTCACCAATATCGTTCTGCGCCACGCGCTGCGAAACGCCCTGATCGCGCCCTTCACGGTGATCATGCTGCAGATCCCCTGGCTGCTCAACGGTGTCGTGGTGGTCGAGGTGCTGTTCTCCTATCCCGGCTTTGGCTGGACCCTGTTCGAAGCGGCGGTGAACAATGACATCGAACTGCTGCTGGCGGCGTCGGTGGTGGCGGTTGTGGTGGTGCTTTTGACGCAGCTGATCTCGGATGTGGGCTATGTCTGGCTCAATCCGCGGATCCGGATTTCCTGAAGGGGCCGCGCGATGGAAGAACTCGGTTGGCTTGCAATCTTCGGGCGGATGGCGGTGCAGTTCCTGCCGGTCTGGGTGGCGATGGCGCTGGTCTTTGGCCTGTCCATCACCTGGCGGCGCCGCCTGGGGCTGTATGGAAAGCTGTTCGACTCCACGATCGGCATGATCGGCTTCGGAATTGTCATCTTCTGGCTGTTCACGGCGGTCTTTGCCGATCTGATCATCACCCATGACCCGCTGGCGCAGGTTTCCCAGATGCGCAACGTGGTGCCGGGCACGCCGCTGCCCAACCCGGACGGCCGGTATGAATACTACCTGCTGGGGGGCGACAGCATCGCGCGAGATGTGTTCTCGCGCATGGTGATGGGCGCGCGCGAGGTGCTGCGCATCGCCCCCTTCGCGGCCATGATTTCCTTCATGATCGGCATCGCGCTGGGCCTGCCGGCGGGCTATTTCGGGGGGCGACTGGACACGGGCCTGACCTTCGTGGCCAATCTGGTGCTGGCCTTCCCGGTCATCCTGCTGTTCTTCCTGCTGGTGGCGCCGGAAATCCAGTTCACGCTGATCCCCACGGTCATGGCCGGGGTCCTGTTCCTGGTGCCCATCCTGTTCCTGATGGTACTGCTGAACGCGCGCTTCTTCACCCAGCCGGGCAAGCGCAACCTCTATGTGGGCGGGGTGCTGGTGTTCGGGCTCTGGGCCTATTCGGGGCTGGCCTTCAATGCCGATCCGCTGGGCTTCTGGGGGATTTCGCCCAATATCCTGAACGTCTTTGTGGCGGTGGTTTTCGTCAACGCCCCCACCGTGTTCCGGATCGTGCGCGGCATCACGCTGGACATCAAGACCCGCGATTATGTCGCCGCCGCCCAGACCCGGGGCGAGGGGCCGTGGTATATCATGATGTGGGAGATCCTGCCCAATGCCCGCGGCCCGCTGATCGTCGATTTCTGCCTGCGCATCGGCTACACCACCATCCTGCTGGGCACGCTGGGGTTCTTTGGCCTGGGCGTCAGCCCCGAAAGCCCGGAT
Organism: Rhabdonatronobacter sediminivivens; assembly: GCF_013415485.1. Lineage (GTDB taxonomy): Bacteria > Pseudomonadota > Alphaproteobacteria > Rhodobacterales > Rhodobacteraceae > Rhabdonatronobacter > Rhabdonatronobacter sediminivivens. The sequence goes on from NZ_JACBXS010000007.1 coordinate 66,565, forward strand.
TGGGGCTCCACCATCAATGATGGCCGCCGCCTGCTGACCGTTTATCCCCATCCCGCGCTGGTCCCGGCGTTCTCGCTCATGAGCCTGGTGCTGGGCCTCAACCTGCTGGCCGATGGCCTGCGCGAAGAGAGTTTGAAGGACTGAAACATGAATAATTGCGCTTATCGAGAAGCAGATAATAAAGAGTTAAAAAAGATTGTGTTCATGGGAGCTTGTCCGGGAATAAATGAGGGCAAGGAACAAAGACCGTTTTCTCAATACGGTCGAGCGGGATTATCTCTACGGGTACTTGTCAGTGTTCTCAGCAAGATGAAAAGTGATCTTTTCACTTCAGGTCGTTTAGACGACTACACTTTGGCAAATGCTCATCAAAAAATTAGGCGAACCGGGACTCCCACTCTCGGGGAGATCAATGACGAAGGAAATAAGGCGCGTCTCCGTAAGATACTGGCTGGCGATGGCATAGTGGTTGTTGCGATGGGTAAAGATGCGGCAGAAGCCAGTAGACGTGTTGAAGTGGAGCCTAGATTTCTTTTTCCTCACCCAACCTCCCGCAAGGTAAACAAGCCGAAAAGGGGATCTTGGCAAGCGAACTGGGAGTATTGGGTTGGCGAGGCGATAAAATGACCGAATGGGACCCATCGAAACCGATCCTCGAGATCGAGAACCTCTCCATCTCCTTCTTCACCCGGCTGCGCGAGATTCCGGCGGTGATGGATTTCTCCTGCACCGTCATGCCGGGCGAGGCGATGGGGCTGGTGGGCGAATCCGGCTGCGGCAAATCCACGGTCGCGCTGGGGGTGATGCGCGATCTGGGCGTCAACGGGCGCATCGTCGGCGGCTCCATCCGCTTCAAGGGGCAGGACCTGACCACCATGAGCCTTGACGGGCTGCGCAAGCTGCGGGGCTCGGAAATCGCCATGATCTATCAGGAGCCCATGGCCTCGCTCAATCCGGCGATGAAGGTGGGGCGGCAGTTGATCGAAGTGCCGATGATCCATCGCGGCGCCTCGGCCGCCGAGGCCCGGGCGCAGGCGCGCGCGCTGGTAGAGGATGTGCGCCTGCCGGACCCGGACCGCATCCTCGATGCCTATCCGCACCAGCTTTCGGGCGGCCAGCAGCAGCGGATCGTCATTGCCATGGCGCTGATGGCGAACCCCGCGCTTCTGATCCTGGATGAACCCACCACCGCGCTGGATGTGACGGTCGAGGCCGGGATCGTCGATCTGGTCAAGGACCTGGGCCGCAAATACGGCACCTCGATGCTGTTCATCAGCCATAACCTTGGTCTGATCATGGAGACCTGCAACCGTCTCTGCGTGATGTATTCCGGCGAGGCGGTTGAGTCCGGCAACATCACCGATGTGTTCAACAAGATGCGCCACCCCTATACCCAGGCGCTGTTCCGGGCGATCCCGTTGCCGGGCGCCGACAAGAACGCCCGCCCCTTGCGCGCCATTCCGGGCAATTTCCCGCTGCCCCATGAACGCCCGCCGGGCTGCAATTTCGGCCCCCGCTGCGATTATTTCCAGCAAGGGCTGTGCGATGCGCGCGACATCCCCATGGCCCCGGTCGAAGGTGATGACCGCCATGAAAGCCGCTGCCTGCGGTTCGATGAAATCGACTGGGCCGCCAAATGGAAGCCTGAAAAAGAGGTCGAGGCCTCGCAGGTGGGCGAGGTTGTGTTGCGCATGGATGACGTGCGCAAATATTACGAGGTTGCGGCCTCGGCCCTGTTTTCGGGCGGGGATACCAAGGTGGTCAAGGCCAACGAAACCCTCAGCTTCGATGCACGCGCGGGCGAGACGCTTGCGATTGTGGGCGAATCGGGGTGCGGCAAATCCACCTTCGCCAAGGTGCTGATGGGGCTGGAGACCGCCACCGCCGGCAAGATCATGCTGTTTGATGAAAACGTCCAGTCCACGCCGATCCAGATGCGCAACACCGATACGGTGTCATCGCTGCAGATGGTGTTTCAGAACCCGTTTGACACGCTGAACCCGTCGATGACCGTGGGCGCGCAGATCATTCGCGCGCTGGAGATATTCAAGGTGGGCAAGAACACTGCCGAGCGTCGGCAGCGGATGCTGGAACTGCTGGACCTGGTGAAACTGCCGCGCGAATTCGCCGAGCGGATGCCGCGCCAGCTCTCGGGCGGGCAGAAGCAGCGCGTGGGCATTGCGCGCGCATTCGCGGGGGATGCCAAGGTCGTGGTGGCGGATGAACCCGTCTCGGCGCTGGATGTGTCGGTGCAGGCGGCGGTGACCGAACTGCTGATGGAAATCCAGCGCAAGAATCACACCACACTGCTGTTCATCAGCCATGACCTGTCCATCGTGCGTTACCTGTCGGACCGGGTGATGGTGATGTATCTGGGCCATGTGGTGGAACTTGGCACCACCGATCAGGTCTTTGCGCCCCCCTACCACCCCTATACCGAGGCGCTGCTGTCGGCCGTGCCCATTGCCGACACCACAGTGGAAAAACGGCGGATCGTGCTGGAAGGGGATATTCCCAGCGCCATGAATCCGCCTTCGGGCTGTCCCTTCCAGACCCGTTGCGGCTGGAAATCCAGCGTGCCTGGAAACCTGTGCGAAACCGAAGTGCCGCCCATGGTCACGGTCGCCGAAGGGCACCAGTTGAAATGCCATCTGGCCGAGGACATCCTGCGCAGGATGGAGCCGGTGTTCAACTTCGCCGCGGAATAGGTCCGGGTCAGGCGCCGACCTGGCAGCTTCCATCCTGTGCATGTTGCAGCCGCAGCGCCGCCTGACGGGCAAAATCCCGGGTCAGCGCCTTGCGCCGTGACGGGGCAAGCGGGGTTTCGGGGGCCATGCGGATCACCTCGGCGCCATAGTCATCCGCCAGGATCAGCCCGGTGTCCTCGGGCAGCAGGTCCTGGGGGAAATCGGCCGCGACCGCCCAGAAGTACCGGTCGCACCACTCCAGATAGCCCTGCCATTTGCGGTCTGCGGTGAAATCGGCGCGGCTGGATTTGCATTCGACCACCCAGACCTCTCCCTTCGGTCCCAGAGCGATCACATCCACCCGCAACCCGCGCGCGGGTACGTATTCGCACAGGCTGGCAAAGCCGCGCTCCAACAGATGCCGGGTCACGCCGCGCGCAAGGCGCTGGCCGGGGGCACGTTGGGGCAGGGGGGCGATCATGCCGCGCATTATGAACAAAACAGAAACAAATGCAAGTCTTGCACGCGGCCCGCGCGCGCCCTATCTGATGGGCAGGCGGGTTCTGCTCTTCGCGTGTGCGGTCCTTTTCCAGTGGCCGATAAGCATTTCCGAGGGAGCTGGCTCTGGCGGGGTCTTGGCCTCGTTATCTGGCGCCCACCTGTAAATACAGGCTCTCGGGAAAATCACACCGCCACGGTCGCTGCGGGCCCGCCGCATTATCCCGCCCCGTGGACACCCCCCAGGAAAAGGGCATGGCCCTGTGGCCGCTGCGCGCCATACCACCGCCATGCCCGTTGATGCACTGGGATTTCAGGCGGGCGTATCCTGCCCGCCTGCTGTCGCCGGTCGCCTCAGCGCCGCGCCTCATCGGCGTTGATCTTCACCGGCATGGGGATCAGGCGCCGGGGCAGGATCGGCAGCGCGTCACGCTGGCCGCCCTTTGGCTCATCATCGTCATCGGCCATGCGCATCACGGCAATGGCAAATTGCACCCCGGCAAAGACGATCCCGTTGAAGAACACCAGCAGGAACAGCGCCAGATAGCCGCCCGGGGCGTTGAAGATCAGGTGCTGCAGATTGGCGACATTGGTCCATATCAGCAGGGCGACGAAGATCGCGGCCAGGCCAAAGCCGATCAGAACCTGCCGGATATAGAGTTTCACGAGTTCGGGCATGCGGCACCTCCAGTGTTGCGCTTGAACATAAGGGCACAGGCGGCCAGAACAACCCTGCAGCCCCGGGGCAATTGCGCGCAGGGGCGCAGGGGGCGGGGTTGCGGCTGGCCGGGAAATGGGGCCATCTGCTGACACGGCAACGCAACAGGGGGCAGGGATGAGCAGGCAGGACGCATTGGACCACGCAGCGCAGGATATCGACACAGGGCCGTTCCTGCAGGATCTGGCGACCCTCATCGCCGTGCCCACCGAAAGTCAAAATCCCAACCGGGGTGATGCGTTACGGCACTATCTTGAGGTAACCCTGCGCCCCATGCTGGAAGGGATGGGCTATAGCGTCACCTTGCATGACAACCCGCTGGGCCTGCCCTTTCCGCTGCTGCTGGCCGAGCGCCACGAAGCTGACAGCCTGCCCACGGTGCTGACCTATGGCCATGGCGATGTGATCCTGGGCCAGGAAGGGCAATGGGCGGAAAACCGCGATCCCTGGCGGATGGAGCAGGTGGGCGACCGCGTCTATGGCCGCGGCGCCGCCGACAACAAGGGCCAGCATTTCACCAACATCCGCGCGCTGGGCCATGTGATGGCGGCGCGGGGTGGGGCGTTGGGCTTCAACTCCAAGATCCTGATCGAAACCGCCGAGGAAGCAGGCTCGCCCGGATTGGCCGAATTCTGCAAGGCGCAGGCGAAGGCGCTGGCGGCGGATGTGCTGATCGCCTCGGACGGGCCGCGGATTGATCCGGGGCGGCCAACGGTGTTTCTGGGCACGCGTGGGGCGCTGAATTTCGCGCTGAAGGTGGACCTGCGCGCGGGGGCGCATCATTCGGGCAACTGGGGCGGGCTGCTGGCCAATCCGGCGGTGATGCTGGCACAGGCGCTGGCCTCGATCACCGATGCGCGCGGGGCGATCCGGATCCCTGAATGGCGCCCTGACAGCCTGACACCGGATGTGCGCGCCGCATTGGCCGACATCACCCTGCCCACGCACCCCGACCTGCCGCAGATCAACCGCGACTGGGGTGAGCCGGAGCTGACACCCGAGGAGCGCGTCTTTGGCTGGAACAGCTTCGAGGTGCTGGCCCTGCACGCTGGCACGCCCGAGCGCCCGGTGAACGCCATCCCTGGCAGCGCCGTGGCCCATTGCCAGTTGCGCTATGTGGTCGGCACCGATGCCGATGACATCCTGCCCGCCCTGCGCCGGCATCTGGACCGCGCGGGCTTCCCGCAGGTGCAGGTGGATGCCACGCGCGAGACCCTGTTCCACGCCACCCGCGCGCCGCTGGACAGCCCCTGGGTGCGCCTTGCGGCGGCCTCGATCGCTGCGACCACCGGCCAGTCTCCGGCGCTGATGCCCAATCTGGGCGGGTCGCTGCCCAATGAATGCTTTGCCGAGACCCTGGCGCTGCCCACGGTCTGGGTGCCCCATTCCTACGGCGGGTGCAGCCAGCACGCGCCCAATGAACATGCCCTGCTGCCGCTACTGCGCGACTCGCTTCAGATCATGACCGGGATCTTCTGGGACGTGGGCGAAGGCGGGCCGCCTGCGCCATAGGTGCTGGCGGCGCGTCCGGCGGGGGGAGGGGCGGTTCAGCCTTGGGCCAGCCCTGCGGCGGTATGGGCCAGACGGGTGATGGCCCCCCAGTCACCGGCATCCAGGGCGCTGCGCGGGGCAATCCAGCTGCCGCCCACGCAGATCACATTCGGCAGCGCCAGATAGTCCGGGGCCAGGGCCTCGGTGATCCCGCCGGTGGGGCAGAACTTGATCTGCGGCAGGGGCGCGGCCAGGGCAGCCAGGGCGCGGGCGCCGCCGATAGCCTCGGCCGGGAAGAATTTCTGCACGCTGTAGCCGCGGTCCATCAGCGCCATCGCTTCGGTCGCCGTAGCGGCGCCCGGCAGCAGCGGCAACGCATTGGCCACGCAGGCGTCAATCACCGGCGCTGTCCCACCGGGGGAGACACCGAACACCGCGCCGACCTGTTTCGCCGCCGCGACATCGTCGGGCGTCAGCAGCGTTCCTGCGCCCACCGTTGCACCGGGAACCTGCGCCATTTCGGCAATGGCTTCCAGCGCGCAGGGGGTGCGCAGCGTCACCTCCAGCGTGGTCAGGCCCCCGTCCACCAGTGCCTGGGCCAGGGGGCGGGCATGCTCCAGACGGTCGATCACCAGCACCGGCACCACCGGCCCTTGGGCGCAAATCTGCAACGTCAATTCGCTTTGCTGCTGCGGGTTCATGGCAGGGGTCCCGTGATCATGGCTGTGTTAGCGCTAACCAGATAGCTGGACTGGCGCCGTTTCTCAACCCCCCGCGCTCAGGCCCGCATATGCCGCGCCCGCGCGCCCCGCTCGATTGCCGCTGCATGCAGGCGGTCGATCTCCAGCTCATGGCGGATTTCCTCCAGCAGGCGCAGCTCGGCCTGTTCCAGTTTGCCATCGGCTGCAGCGACATCGCAGGCCAGCGCATAGGCGGTTTCCACCAGCCGCTCCGGCAGGCTGGCGCGGATCAGGCCAAAGAGCGCATCCAGGCCGTCATCATCCTCGAACAGATCAAACACCGTGCGCGCCACGATCTTGATCCGGTCCACATCATAATCGGCAAAGATCGGCAGATAATTCACGATCCCCTGTATGCTGACCAGCTCGGCGGTGCGGATATCGGAATCGGCCACGGAAACGGCGATCATGATCGCCACAAGGCTGTCCTGCGGGGTGAGTGATGCGGGCGGGGTCATGGTGGCGGCCTGAGGTTGCATATCAGCCAGAATATTGACCTGCGCGCGCCCCGGCAATAGGTAGCAACCCTTCGCGTGCGCATGGGGCGCGCGCCCTAAACAGCATGTGATCCGAAATGTCGAACCTGAAAGACGCCGCGATGCAATCCAAGGCCTGGCCCTTCGAGGAAGCCCGCCGCGTGCTCAAACGGATCGAGGCGCGCAAGACGCCCAAGGACCATGTGCTGTTCGAAACCGGCTACGGGCCGTCCGGCCTGCCGCATATCGGCACCTTCGGCGAGGTGGCGCGCACCACCATGGTCCGCCGCGCGTTCGAGCTGATCAGCGACATCCCCACCCGGCTGGTTTGTTTTTCGGACGACATGGACGGGATGCGCAAGGTGCCTGAGAACGTGCCGGACCCGGCCGCCCTGCGCGCGCATCTGCAAAAGCCGCTGACCGATGTGCCGGACCCGTTCGGCACGCATGACAGCTTCGGCCACCACAACAACGCCATGCTGCGCCGGTTCCTGGACACGTTCGGCTTCGACTATGAGTTCATCAGCGCGACCGAGTTCTACCGCTCCGGCCAGTTCGACACGGTGCTGCTGCGCGCCGCCGAACGCTATGATGACCTGATGAAGGTGATGCTGAAATCCCTGCGCGAGGAGCGCCAGCAGACCTATTCCATCTTCCTGCCGCTGCACCCGGAAACCGGCCGCGTGCTCTATGTGCCGATGAAGCATGTGGACGGCGCGAAGGGTGAGATCACGTTTGACGATGAGGACGGCCGCGAATGGACCCTTCCGGTCACCGGCGGCAACGTCAAGCTGCAATGGAAGCCCGATTTCGGCGCCCGCTGGGCCGCGCTGGACGTGGATTTCGAAATGTATGGCAAGGATCATTCCACCAACACGCCCATCTATGACCGCATCTGCGAAATTCTGGGCGGGCAGGCGCCAGAACACTTCACCTATGAGCTGTTCCTGGATCAGAACGGCGAGAAGATCAGCAAATCCAAGGGCAATGGCCTCAGCATCGACGAATGGCTGACCTATGCCAGCACCGAATCGCTGTCCTATTTCATGTTCCAGAAGCCAAAGACCGCCAAGCGGCTGTGGTGGGACGTGATCCCAAAGGCGGTGGATGAATACCACCAGCAGCTGCGCGCCTTTTCCGGCCAGACGCCTGAACAGCAACTGGCCAACCCCGTTTGGCACATTCACGGCGGCCAGCCGCCCGAAAGCCGCATGGTGGTGCCGTTCTCGATGCTGCTGAACCTGGCCTCGGTCGCGGGTGCCACCGGCAAGGAAGGGCTCTGGGGCTTCATCCGCCGCTACGCCCCCGAGGCTACCCCCGAAACCCACCCGGATCTGGATGCCGCCGCGGGTTTCGCGCTGGCCTATTTCCGCGATTTCGTGACGCTGAATTTCCGCGCCCCTGACCCGCGCGAAGCCGCCGCAATGGCCGATCTGGCCGACCGCCTGCGCGCCTGGGATGCCGGCCAGGACGCCGAGGCCTTGCAGACCCTGGTCTTTGCGGTCGGCAAGGAGCACGGCTTCGACCCCCTGCGCGATTGGTTCAAGGCGCTCTACGAGGTCCTGCTGGGCCAAAGCCAGGGCCCCCGCTTCGGCGGGTTCATCGCGCTTTACGGTGTGACCGAAACCGTGGCGCTGATCGACCGCGCCCTGGCCGGAGACCTGATCCGCGCCGGATGACCCCGCCCGGGCGCCCCTTGGCCCTGCGTATCCGATGCCTGCGCCGATGGTGACGCGCAAGCCATTTCTTGCGGATGGATCGGGCCTGGGGGCGCCCTTCGCCATGCAGCGTCAGTGATCGGCCAGAATATCGGCACTCACGAAATATACATGAAGCTGATAGAGCGGATCGCTGATCGGTCCGGCGCCGTCGGGTTTGTATTCCAGATCGATATGGCTGATCGGCGGCGTTTCCATGCCTGTCATCAGCCCGGTCCAGTCCTGCCCGTCGGCCAGCGCATCGGCCATGAACATGTATTCCACACAGACAACACGCCCGTTGATCACGCACCAGATCGGCCCGGTGGGCAGGTCCGCAGGGTGGGCGTAATGCACGCCCATATGCGGCACATGCGGGCTGATGGCCACGGCCTCGGGGGCGATATCGGCGACCATGGGCAGATGGTCCAGCCCGGCACCGGAACTGGCGAACGGAACCAGCGCCAGCACGGCGCCCAGACGAATTGCAGATGTCATGTCTTTCCCTCCTCCTAGAATGACGGCAGGGCCGCCGCGGCCATGATGGCGCGGATGAATTCATTTGATAAATTGATTGATCGGATATTTACTATTTGCATGGCAAATCTGGCAGGGTTCGATCTGAATCTCTTGCGGGTTCTGGACGCGCTGTTGCGCGAACGCTCCACCGTGCGCGCGGGCGAACGCCTGGGGCTGTCGCAGCCTGCGGTTTCGGCGGCACTGGGACGGTTGCGCCATGCGCTGGGCGATCCGCTGTTCGTGCGGCAGGGGCAGGGCATGACCCCCAGCAGCCTGGCCCTGGCGCTGGAGCCTGAGCTGCGCCGCGTGCTGCAGGATCTGGAAACCCTGCTGCGGGGTCCTGGCGGGTTCGACCCCGCGCAGGCAACGTTCGATTTCCGCATCTCGGGCACCGATTTCTTTTCCTCGATGCTCATGCCCGCGCTGGTGCAGCGTCTGGCGGCAAGGGCGCCAGGCGTGCGGGTCCAACTGGTTGATCTGGTCCCCGATGCCTATGTCGAGATGCTGGACCGCTACGAGGTCGATCTTGGCCTGATCCCCGAACGCGATTTCCCCGCCTGGGTCGCCCACGCAAGGTTGCTGACCTGTGGCTTTGTGGTGGTGGCGCGGCGCGGGCATCCGCGCCTTGCATCCGTGCCCGCCGCCGCCCCGGTGCCGCTGCCGCTCTATTGCGCGCTGGATCATGTGCTCTGCTCGCCCGAAGGGCGGTTGCACGGGCTGGGCGATGCCGCGCTGGCCGCCGCCGGGCACCGCCGCCGGGTTGTTGCCAGCGTGCCGGTTTTCGAAGGTGTGCTGCGTATCGTCGCGCAGACGGATTTGCTGGCGCTGGTGCCGGTGCCGATTGCCCGGATGCGGGCGACCGAAGGCACATATGACATCTACGCTCCGCCCGTACCCATCAGCCCGGTGCATCTGTGCATGATCTGGCATCGGCGCTTCGATGATGACCCGGGCCACCGCTGGATGCGGGGTCAGGTTGCGGAAGTGCTTGCACCGCTGGGTCGCGTGGGGTGAACTGGCGCCGACGCGGCAAGGCAGGAGGCGGCATGATGCGCGAGCAACTGGAACGGCGGATCGCCCAGGGACGTGGGGACGAACGGGCGGATCTGGTGCTGCGCGGCGGGCGGGTGCTCTGCCTGGTGACGGGGCAGGAAATCGCCGGCGACGTGGCCATCTGCGGCGACACCATCGTCGGCGTCAGTGCGGGCTATGACGGCGCCCGCGTCATCGACGTCACCGGCAAATGGCTGGTGCCCGGCTTCATCGACACGCATCTGCATATCGAAAGCTCCTGCATCACCCCGCATGAGTTCGACCGCTGCGTGGCCCCCCGCGGCGTCACCACCGCCATCTGCGACCCGCATGAAATCGCCAATGTCGCCGGGCTGGCGGGGATCGACTACTTCCTGGCCGCCAGCGCGCAGACGGTGATGGATATCCGGGTGAACCTGTCCTCCTGCGTGCCGTCCTCGCATATGGAAACTGGGGGTGCAGCCCTGTCGGCGGCCGATCTCGCGCCGCTGGCCGAGCACCCTTCCGTGATCGGCCTGGCCGAGTTCATGAACTTCCCCGGCGTGATCCATCGCGATCCGGGCTGCATGGACAAGCTCGCTGCCTTTGCCGGGCGCCATATCGACGGGCACGCGCCCCTGCTTTCGGGCCGTGACCTCAACGCTTATGTGGCCGCCGGCATCCGCACCGAACATGAATGCACCAGCGCGGCCGAGGCGCGCGAGAAGCTGCAGAAGGGCCTGCGCGTGCTGATCCGCGAAGGCTCTGTCAGCAAGGATCTGGACGCGCTGGCCGAACTCCTGACCCCGATCACCGCGCCCTACATGTGCCTGTGCACCGATGACCGCAACCCGCTGGACATCGCCGAACACGGCCATCTGGACCACATGATCCGCAGCCTGATCGCGAAGGGCTGCGATACGCTCTCGGTCTATCGCGCCGCCTCGCTCAGCGCGGCCGAGGCGTTCGGGCTGAAGGATCGCGGCCAGATCGCGCCGGGAAAACGCGCCGATATCGTGGTGCTGGAGGATCTGGCCGAGTGCCGCGCGGCCATGGTCTTCTGCGGCGGCGTTCTGGCCGATGACGCGGCTTTCGCCGCGCGCGCCACCACCGCGCCGGTTGCCCGCGCGTCGGTGCGCGCGCCGCAGGTCTCGGCCGCCGATTTCCGCCATAACGGCCCCGCGCAGGCGCATGTGATCGGCATCCTGCCGGGCAAGATCATCACCGAACACCGGCGCGCCGAGATCCCCACCATTGATGGCGACCAGCGCCCGGACCCCGCGCGCGATCTGGCCCGGATCGCGGTCATCGAACGCCATGGGGTGAACGGCAACATCGCCACCGGCTTCGTACAGGGGTTCGGCATGACCCGCGGCGCCATCGCCTCGACCGTCTGCCATGACCACCACAACATCGCCGTGGTCGGGCAGGATTATGCCGACATGGCGCTGGCCGCGAACCGGCTGGGCCAGATCGAAGGCGGCTTCGTGGTGGTGGCCGACGGCGCGGTGCTGGCGGAACTGCCGCTGCCGGTGGCCGGGCTCATGTCGCTCGATCCGTTCGAGGTTGTGCACCAGCGCCTGATCGCGCTGCGCAGCACTGCCCGGTCGCTGGGGGTCACGCTGGAAGAACCTTTCCTGCAACTCGCCTTCCTGGCGCTGCCGGTGATCCCGCATCTGAAGATCACCGACCACGGCATGGTGGATGTGGATCGCTTCGCCGTTATCTGATCGCGCCCGCGCCGAACAGGGCTTGCACCGACCCCGCCCATGGATATAACCCGCAGCAATTTGCGCGCCGGGCGGTGGCCCCGCGCGCCCGCAGGACCGCAGCCCGGGGGCCGACATGCCGAAAAGAACCGATATCAACTCCATCATGATCATCGGGGCAGGGCCGATCATCATCGGCCAGGCCTGCGAATTCGACTATTCCGGCGCCCAGGCCTGCAAGGCCCTGCGCGAGGAAGGGTACCGGGTGATCCTGGTCAATTCGAACCCCGCCACCATCATGACCGACCCCGGCCTGGCGGATGCCACCTATATCGAACCCATCACGCCCGAAATCGTCGCCAAGATCATCGAGAAGGAACGCCCCGACGCGCTGCTGCCCACCATGGGCGGGCAAACGGGGCTGAACACCTCGCTGGCGCTGGAAGAGATGGGCGTGCTGGCGAAATACGGGGTCGAGATGATCGGCGCGCGCCGCGAGGCGATCGAAATGGCCGAGGACCGCAAGCTGTTCCGCGAGGCGATGGACCGGATCGGGCTGGAAAACCCCCGTGCCACCATCGTTGCCGCCCCGAAGCTGGAGAGCGGCAAGTATGACATCAACGCCGGTGTCGCCAAGGCCATGGAGGCGCTGGAGGATATCGGCCTGCCCGCCATCATCCGCCCGGCCTATACCCTGGGCGGCACCGGGGGCGGGGTGGCCTATAACCGCGATGATTATGAACGCATCTGCCGGTCGGGGCTGGATGCCTCGCCCGTGGCGCAGATCCTGGTGGATGAAAGCCTGCTGGGCTGGAAGGAATACGAGATGGAGGTCGTGCGCGACCGCGCCGACAACGCCATCATCGTCTGTTCCATCGAAAACGTGGACCCGATGGGCGTGCATACGGGCGATTCCATCACCGTCGCCCCAGCGCTGACGCTCACCGACAAGGAATACCAGATCATGCGCAACGGCTCGATTGCCGTGCTGCGCGAGATCGGCGTGGAAACCGGCGGCTCCAACGTGCAATGGGCGATCAACCCCGCCGACGGGCGGATGGTGGTGATCGAGATGAACCCGCGCGTGTCGCGTTCCTCGGCGCTGGCGTCCAAGGCCACGGGCTTTCCCATCGCCAAGATCGCCGCCAAGCTGGCGGTGGGCTACACCCTGGATGAGCTGGACAACGACATCACAAAAGTGACACCCGCCAGCTTTGAACCCACCATAGATTATGTGGTCACCAAGATCCCGAGGTTCGCTTTTGAAAAGTTCCCGGGATCGAAGCCCGAGCTGACCACCGCCATGAAATCCGTGGGCGAGGCCATGGCCATTGGCCGGACCTTCCACGAATCGGTGCAAAAGGCGCTGGCCTCCATGGAAACCGGCCTGACCGGGTTCGATGAGATCGCCATCCCCGGCGCGCCCGACCGCGCCGCCATCATCAAGGCGATCAGCGCCCAGACCCCGGACCGGCTGCGCCTGATCGCCCAGGCCATGCGCGAGGGGCTGTCCGATGACGAGATCCAGCGCGCCACCGCCTTCGACCCCTGGTTCCTGGCCCGCATCCGCGAGATCATCACCACCGAAGCCGCCATCCGCCGCGATGGTCTGCCCGTGACCGCCGAAGGGCTGCGCGCGCTCAAGATGCTGGGCTTCACGGATGCGCGCCTGGCCGCGCTGACGGGCCGCGATGAGGCGCAGGTTCGCCGCGCGCGTCACAATCTGGGCGTGACCGCGGTGTTCAAGCGCATCGACACCTGCGCCGCCGAGTTCGAGGCCCAGACCCCCTATATGTATTCCACCTATGAAACCCCCGTCATGGGCGATGTGGAGTGTGAGGCCCGCCCCAGTGACCGCAAGAAGGTGGTGATTCTGGGTGGTGGCCCCAACCGGATCGGGCAGGGGATCGAGTTCGACTATTGCTGCTGCCACGCCTGTTTCGCCCTCACCGACGCGGGCTATGAGACGATCATGATCAACTGCAACCCGGAGACGGTGAGCACCGATTATGACACCTCGGACCGGCTGTATTTCGAACCGCTGACGCTGGAGCATGTGCTGGAAATCCTGACGGTCGAGCAGGAGCGCGGCACGCTGCACGGAGTGATCGTGCAGTTCGGCGGCCAGACGCCCCTGAAACTGGCCAACGATCTGGAAGCGGCGGGCATCCCCATCCTGGGCACCTCGCCCGATGCCATCGACCTGGCCGAGGACCGCGAGCGGTTTCAGGCGCTGCTGAACACGCTGGGCCTGAAGCAGCCGGTGAACGGCATTGCCTCCAGCCCCGAACAGGCGTTCGCGATTGCGAAATCCGTGGGCTATCCGCTGGTGATCCGCCCCTCTTATGTGCTGGGTGGCCGCGCCATGGAGATCGTGCGCGATGACGCCCATCTGGAGCGCTACATCCGCGAGGCGGTGGTCGTGTCCGGCAAGAACCCGGTGCTGCTGGACAGCTATCTTTCGGGCGCGGTCGAGGTCGATGTGGACGCGCTCTGCGATGGCGAAGCGGTGCATGTGGCCGGGATCATGCAGCATATCGAGGAAGCGGGCGTCCATTCCGGCGACAGCGCCTGTTGCCTGCCGCCGCACACCCTTGGCGCCGATGTGGTGGCCGAACTGAAGCGCCAGACCGAGGCGCTGGCCAAGGGCCTGAATGTGGTCGGGCTGATGAATGTGCAATTCGCCATCAAGGATGGCGTGATCTACGTGCTGGAGGTCAACCCCCGCGCCAGCCGCACCGTGCCCTTTGTGGCCAAGGCCACCGACAGCGCGATTGCCTCGATTGCCGCGCGGCTGATGGCGGGCGAGAAGCTGGCCGATTTCGCCCTGCGCCCGCCCTATGACACCTCGGTAGGGCCAACCGATGTGATGCCGCTGGCCGATCCGCTGACCCTGGCCGATCCGATCACGCCGTGGTTTTCGGTCAAGGAGGCGGTGCTGCCCTTTGCCCGCTTCCCCGGCGTGGACACGCTGCTGGGCCCGGAGATGCGCTCCACCGGTGAGGTCATGGGCTGGGCGCGCAACTTCGCCCGCGCGTTTCTGAAGGCGCAACTGGGGGCGGGGGTAAACCTGCCCGAAACCGGCCAGGTCTTTGTGTCCATCCGCGATGCCGACAAGGGCGCGGCGATGGTTGAGGCGGCGCAGATGCTGGTGGAGATGGGCTTTTCCATCGTTGCCACCAGCGGCACGGCCGGCTGGCTGGCCGAACATGGCGTGCCCTGTGAGCGAGTGAACAAGGTCTATGAGGGGCGCCCCAATATTGTCGATCTGCTGAAATCGGGCGAGGTGGCCATGGTGATGAACACCACCGAGGGCCAGCAGGCGATCGAGGACAGCCGCGAGATCCGCTCGGTCGCGCTTTATGACAAGATCCCCTATTTCACCACGGCTGCGGGGGCCCATGCGGCCACGCTGGCGATCCGCGCCCGGCGTGAGGATGCCATCGTGGTGCGCGCGCTTCAGGGCTGAGTGCCTGTGGCAGGCGAGGGGGAGGGGCGCTGCTTCCCTCGGCGCGTGCCGCGCCTCACCCCCCGGAGTATTCTGAGGCAAGATGAAGGTGCGGTCAGCCGCAGCGCAGGCGTGCGCGGTTGAGGGCCAGCCAGAAGGTGCTGGTCAGCAGCGGGCCGTTCTGGACCTCGCCGTTCTGGACAAGCTCCATCAGCCGGGGGAAGGGGATGACATGGCTGCGGATGTCTTCGGCCTCGGTCTCCAGTCCGCCAATGCGTTGGTGGGTTTGTGACAGATCGGCCAGGCCCAGGAAAAGATAGAGGTATTCCGTCACGGCGCCGGGCGTGGGGTAGCATTGCGCGATGGGGTGAAGAGCGCGCAGGGGCAGCGCGGCTTCTTCCATCGCTTCGCGTTCGGCGGTGGTTTCCGGGGGTTCGCCCGGGTCGATCCGACCGGCGATGGGTTCGAGCGTCCAGGGGTTGGTGTCGCCCCGGACCTGGGGGCCGAAGCGGTGCTGTTCGATCAGCAGGACGTTGTCGGTGGCGGGGTCGTAGGGCAGGACCGTCACCGCATCGGCCATGACGAAGGCGGCGCGGCGCACCGGCGCGCTGAGGCTGCCATCGAAGCGGCGAAAGCGCATATGGGCTTCCTCCACCCCGAAGAACCAGGCGTAGGGTCGCTCCAGGTGCTCGACCTGCAGATCATCGGGGCGGGGGCTGCGGCGCAGGGTTGCGGGGGCCGGATGGGCGCGCGCGCGCAGGGTACTGTCGGCGCGGGCCAGGACCATGGCGTAACGCGCCTGCTGCACGGCAAAGGGCTGGGTGCGGGCCAGGTCCAGGACCTCGGGGACGGCTTCGACGGTGGCGGCGGCGTAGCGGCGGGCCCAGTCGTCCAGATCCCAGGGGCCATCGGGGCGCAAAGGCGCGCCATCCGAGGCGAAGAGTCGGGCGGTCCGGGGCCCCGAGGCGGTTTCGACAGTGACTTCGGTGACCTTGTAGTCGAAGCCCTCTTCATAGAGGTCCAGCCGGGCGGCGCCGTCGGCATCGGTATGCACCAGCAGCCCTTCGGCCCGGGCGCCGGGCTGGCGGATCAGGATGGGGAAGCTGTGTCCCTGGGCGCGCATCACGGCGTGATCTGCAAGCGTTGCCGGTTCGGTCACGGCGGGGCCGCCCAGAACGGCCTCCAGCAGCGGCAGGTGGCGCAGGGTTCCGAAGAGGAAGTAGCGCAACGGGAGGGTCATCCCAGCCGGCGCCGTTCGGCAAAGCGGAAGAACAGGGCGCAGACGATCCCGCAGATGATCCCGCCCAGCAGCAGGAACACCAGGAAATCCGGCGCGGCGCGCATGCGTTCCAGATGTTCGAGGGCGATAGCGAACCAGCCGGTCAGCGCGTCCATCACGCCGTCATACTGCCGCGCGTAGCCGCGGGCGAAGACCCCGGCCACGCCAAAGGCGACCAGCGCCCAGAAGATGACCAGCACCGTGCCCTGCACGCCCACCCAGGCGGCCTGCGCAAACCCGGTATTCGCGCGCGCGCCGACAAATCGCCAGCCCACCGCCCCGCCGATCAGCGCCAGCCAGAGCGCCGGCGAGCCCGCCGTGGGTGGGTCCTCGAACAGCAGAATGTAGCGTTCGCCGCCGATGACTGCGAACAGGCCGAACAGCAGGAAGGCACAAAGCTTGGTCAGCGTCGGCATGGGACCTCCGGCAACAGGGATCGGTCCGCAGCGGACCACTGCGTCACAGTAGGTGAACGCCGGGCGAAACGGAACCGCCCCGCGCAAACGGGGCGGGAGGCGTGGCGTCCGGGTCGCATCAGCTGTTCGAGAAGGACTCGCTCCGGCTGAGCACATGCTGCGCATGGCCGACGATCAGCGGGTCCGGGGGCTGGGCCACCGACGGGTCCTTGTCCGGGTAGTCCAGCGTGGACAGGAAATGGCGCATGCAGTTCAGCCGGGCGCGCTTCTTGTCCTTGGACTTGACGATGGTCCAGGGGGCATCGCCGGTGTCGGTGTAGAAGAACATGGCCTCCTTGGCCTCGGTATATTCGTCCCATTTGTCCAGGGACGCCATGTCGATGGGCGACAGTTTCCAGCGCTTCAACGGGTCGGTTTCGCGCGATCTGAAGCGGCGGCGCTGCTCTTCAGGGGTGACGGAAAACCAGTATTTGTAAAGCCTTATGCCAGAGCGCACCAGCATGCGTTCAAAATCCGGGGCCTGGCGCATGAATTCCAGATATTCCGCCCCGGTGCAGAACTCCATCACCCGTTCGACGCCCGCGCGATTGTACCAGGACCGGTCATAGAACACCATTTCCCCCGAAGTGGGCAGATGTTCGACATAGCGCTGGAAATACCACTGCCCGCGCTCACGCTCCGAGGGTTTGTTGAGGGCCACCACACGCGCGAACCGGGGGTTCAGGTGTTCGGTGAAGCGCTTGATGGTGCCGCCCTTGCCCGCGGCATCGCGGCCTTCGAACAGCAGCACGAATCGCTGTCCGGTGTCCTGCGCCCATTTCTGGACCTTCAGCAATTCGGCCTGCAACACGGCCTTTTCCGTTTCATAGGGTTTGCGCGCCATCTTGTAACGATAGGGGTAGCGCCCGCTTTCAAAGGCCTTGCGCACCTCATCAAGGTCAGCCTGTTCCCCCCGTGCGACAGAACTGCCGACCGAAACCTCCTGGGCTTGCGCGCTGCGGTCATCATCCTTGATTGTGGTCGCGGTCTGGTCCTTCATCATCACTATCCCGTTTGCCAAAAGATGCAGCCATTCTACACTAATGCAGGTCGCGGGTCTGTGATCAGGATCAAGTTGCCGCACGCTGCGACATGGTGAAATGATCTTGCCCGCTTGTGAAATATTGTTGCGCAATGTAATGAGGCGCCGCACCGTTGTTACGGCGGTTTGGATGATGCAGACTACCACTCCATGACGAAGGGGGGAAACACGCGTGAAGATCGGCGCACCCAAAGAGGTTTATGAAGGCGAGGCGCGTGTCGCACTGACACCCGACAGCGCCCAGCAGTTGCGCAAGCTTGGGCATGAATGCCTGATTCAGGCCGGCGCAGGCGAGAGGGCCGGGATCACCGATGACGCCTATCGCGAAGCCGGGATCGAGGTGGTGGCAGATGCCGCCGCCCTGTTCGACGGCGCGGATATCGTCATCAAGGTGCGTGAGCCGCAGATGGACGAGGTCCAGCGCCTGCGCGAAGGCCAGACGCTGATTTCCTTCTTCTGGCCTGCCCAGAATGAGGAATTGCTGAACGCCGCCGCCGCGCGCAAGGCCACCGTCATCGCCATGGACATGGTGCCGCGGATCAGCCGCGCGCAGAAGATGGATGCGCTGTCCTCGATGGCGAATATCGCCGGCTACCGCGCGGTGATCGAGGCGGGCAACAATTTCGGCCGCTTCTTTACCGGCCAGGTGACGGCTGCGGGCAAGGTGCCGCCCGCGCGCGTGCTGGTGGTGGGCGCCGGGGTGGCGGGGCTGGCCGCCATCGGGACCTCGACCGCGCTGGGGGCGATCACCCTGGCCTTTGACGTCCGCCCCGAAGTGGCCGAGCAGATCGAATCGATGGGCGCCGAATTCGTCTATCTGGATTTCGAGGAAGAGGCACAGGACGGCGCTTCGACCGGGGGCTATGCCGCGCCCTCCAGCCCCGAATTCCGCGAAAAGCAGCTGGAGAAATTCCGCGAGCTGGCCCCGGATATCGATATCGTCATCACCACTGCGCTGATCCCCGGCCGCCCCGCGCCCAAGCTCTGGACCGAGGACATGGTCCGGATGATGAAGCCCGGCTCGGTGATCGTGGACCTGGCCGCCGAAAAGGGCGGCAACTGCGATCTGACCGTGCCCAATGAGCGCATCGTCAGTGACAATGGCGTGGTGGTTGTCGGCTACACGGATTTCCCGTCACGCATGGCGACGCAATCGTCCATGCTCTATGCGACGAATATCCGCCACATGCTGACCGACCTGACGCCCGAAAAGGACGGCGTCATCAACCACAACATGGAAGATGACGTGATCCGTGGGGCCACCGTCACCCATGCGGGCGAGGTGACATACCCGCCCCCGCCGCCGAAGGTGCAGGCGATCGCCGCCAAGCCGAAGGAGAAGAAGAAGGAGCCCACCGCCGAGGAGAAGCGCGCGGCCGAGGTCAACGCCTTCGCCGCAGAGACCAAGCGCCAGGTGGCGCTGCTGGCCATTGCGGGCGGTGCGGTGATGGCCGTGGGGCTGGTCGCCCCCGAAAGCTTCATGCGCAACTTCATCATCTTCGTGCTGGCCGTGTTCGTGGGCTTCCAGGTGATCTGGAATGTCAGTCATTCGCTGCACACCCCGCTGATGGCCGTCACCAACGCCATTTCCTCGATCATCATCCTGGGCGCGCTGATGCAGATCGGATCAACCTCGGGGTTGATCACAGTGCTGGCCGCAGCGGGCATCCTGATGGCAGCGGTGAACATCTTTGGCGGGTTCATGGTGACGCGGCGGATGCTCGCCATGTTCCAGAAGTCCTGAGCAGGCGGGAGACAAGGTAATGGATTACGGATTCACAATGGCCGCATATGCGGTCGCAACGGTCCTGTTTGTCCTGTCGCTGGGCGGGCTTTCGAACCAGGAAAAGGCCAAGCGCGCGGTCTGGTACGGCATCATCGGCATGACGGTGGCCGTGGGCGCAACCATGGTTGGCCCCGGCAGCGGCCTCTGGATACTCTCGCTGGTGCTGATCGCGCTGGGCGGCATTGTCGGCTGGCAACTGGCAACGCGGGTGCAGATGACCGAGATGCCCGAACTGGTGGCCATCATGCACAGCCTGGTCGGCCTGGCCGCGGTGCTGGTGGGGATCAACGCGCATCTGGAGATCGGCCGTGTCGCCGAAGCCTTTGCCAGTGCCGCACTGCCCTTTCCGCAGCCTGCAGGCCCCATGTCCACGCAGGCGTATGACCTGTGGCTGGGCATGACCGATTTCGCCATGATCATCGGCAAGAAGACCGCGGTCGAGGTCACGATCTTGCGGATCGAGCTGATGCTGGGCATCTGGATCGGGGCGGTGACCTTCACCGGATCGATCATCGCCTATGGCAAGCTGGCGGGCCGCATCAACAGTGCGCCGTTGCAACTGCCTGGCGGGCACATGCTGAATGCCGCGGCGGCTGTCCTGTCGGTGGTCTTTGCCGGGCTGTATCTGGCCTATGCCGAAAACAGTGTGGCGGCGATCCTGATGCTGCTGGTGCTGACCGCGCTGGCGCTGTTCATCGGCTATCACCTGATCATGGGCATTGGCGGCGCCGACATGCCCGTGGTGGTCTCCATGCTCAACAGCTATTCGGGCTGGGCGGCGGCAGCCATCGGCTTCAGCCTGGGCAACGAGCTTCTGATCGTGGTCGGTGCGCTGGTGGGCTCCTCGGGCGCGATCCTGAGCTACATCATGTGCAAGGCCATGAACCGCAGCTTCGTCAGCGTGATCCTGGGCGGCTTTGGCGGCACCACCGGCCCCGCGGCAGAGATCGAGGGCGAGCAGATCGCGATCAATGCCGACGGCGTGGCAACCGCGCTGAACGAGGCCGACTCGGTCGTGATCGTGCCGGGCTACGGCATGGCGGTTGCGCAGGCGCAGCAATCGGTCAGCGAACTGACCCGCAAGCTGCGCGCCAAGGGCAAGAACGTGCGCTTCGCCATTCACCCGGTTGCCGGGCGTCTGCCGGGGCACATGAACGTGCTGCTGGCCGAGGCCAAGGTGCCCTATGACATCGTTCTGGAGATGGACGAGATCAACGATGACTTCCCTGACACCGATGTGGTGATCGTCATCGGGTCGAACGATATCGTCAACCCGGCGGCGCAGGATGATCCCAACAGCCCCATCGCCGGGATGCCGGTGCTGGAGGTGTGGAAGGCCAAGCAGGTGTTCGTTTCCAAGCGCGGCGCCGGCACGGGATATTCCGGCATCGAGAACCCGCTGTTCTTCAAGGAGAACACACGCATGTTCTACGGCGATGCGAAAGCCTCGGTGGACAGCCTGCTGCCGCTGATCGAGTGATCAGGCGGTCGCGTATGGCTGCCCCCGGCAAAGCGCAAAGGCCCCCGAGGGGGCCTTTGTCATGTCCGGCTTTGCACAGGGTCAAGGATGGCAGGGCCCCGTGAACAGAATCGATAATCGGGCCACTTATGAAAGCACCTTGGCGATCAGCGGCAGCTTGAAGAACGTCTCAGCCCCGTTGTTCCACGCGGAAACGTAGATGATGGGGTTTGGCGGTATGATGGTCTGATCTACCGCTCCGTTGATCGTCGCGCCGATCTGGTTTGCGTTCGACAGGACAGGACTGCGATAAATCCGGGCGCTCTGCCCGCCGATCTGGTCGGCGATGACCCGGTATTCTTCGCCGGCCTCCACTTCGAAGGCGACGTAAGGCCCGTCAGCGTTCTCTCTGAGAATACGGTAGATGCCCGTCCCCGGGTCGTACTCCACTGCGCCGCCACCGGGCTGCCCCAGCGTTCTGGTGCCAACGACATTCGGCCCGAGGTTCGGCGCTGCCAGAAGCCCGTGACCCGCCGGGCCAAGCCGGTCGAGAATAGCCTTCAGGGTTTCCTGCATGGACGCCATATCAAGCCCGGGCGGGAGAGGGGCCGCCTGACGCCCGGACACCACCTGCTCGCCGTTGACATGCAGGCCGCTTCGGCGCAGCGCGGGGCCGCCACCCCCGACGTAGAAGCCGTCATCGTTGCTTGCCCCGCTTCCCCACGGCACCACCGTCACGCTGCGCCCGATTTCCGCTTCGCTGCGCCATGCGTAAGCCCCGCCCGCGCGCAGCATGTCAGTGCTGGTGGAGGTGCCGAATATGTCCGCCACGCCAAATGACTTCGGACTGTCGTTCTCAAAGGTGAACCGCAGGTATCGCCCGGTCGCAAACCCGAAGCCGCCGGTTTGCTGCACAAGACGCGGACAGGGTGCGCCATTGTACCCGGCTTTCACAACAAGCTCCCACGTGCTGTTGTCGGTGCTGACCTCGATCTTGCACTTGTCGGGCCGGTCCTGATTGTCGAAGTTCACGCCAAGCGACATCCAGGTGCGGTTGGCGCCAAGGTCGATCGTAACCGCCGTCTGAGTGCCGTCGGTGACAGATCCGGTCAGACCGGGGGTAAAGAGGTTATTCAGGTTGATGCTGTCGCCCGTCGCCGTAACATCATGGAATTGTGTGGCGAACTGCAGATGGTTGTCCGCCTTCCCGGTGATCTGACGATGCAGCGGCAGCACAGAAGCAGCAGACACGCGCATGTGGTTGGTCTGCATCCAATAGAAATTCGGTTGGGTCGCAGACGTGCCCTCGTAGAGTCCGATATCGTCATCGTGGTGCCCGTCTATAAATCCGGTGATCAGGTTTCCACGCGCACCGGAACCGAACTCAATCTGAACGTTGTCCTCGGGGTCGGTCTGGTTGGCGCCCCAATCCCAGACCATCACATCCAGCCAGTTGCGGGAGAAAGCGCCTGACGTGCGCACCGCCCGCCGGGCCCGATTCCCGCCAGCGGTTTGTGTGGTCAACTTGATGTTGTTTGCAGAAACGACACGGGATGTGTCCTCTTCCGAGGCGCGGTTGTCCACATCGAAACCGTAGACCGTATCATAGACCGTGAAATCCATCTCGTTGCTTGTGATGTACCCGGTGCCGTCCACCTCCAGCTTTACGCCGGTGTCAAAGCCAGCCACATATGCCTTGAACTCGCACCAGGATACACCACGGTTTCCGGCCCCCGCGCCCGCAGAACCGTCATCCCCGATGCGCAAGCCGACACCGCCGGGGGAACTCGCATGTGACGCGCGCTTGCGCAGTTCGACGTCGATGCGTGTCTTGCGCGGCGGGCGCGAAAAACGGGTGGGGGCCTTTGGGCGCCAGACATCGAAAAAGGGATCGTTGGCGTTATTCCCGTGTGCCTCGAAATACCCGTAGACCTCACCGCCCGGCATCAGGTCGATACCATCATCGTCACCGATGCCGTGAAACTCCGCCCCGTTGCGCAGGTCAAGGATCGCGCCCTGCTTGATCTGGAGGCGCCCGGCGAAGGCGTAGTGCTTCCCCGGCGATCCGATGATGCGCCCGCCGCCAAGTCCATTGGCCGCGTCGATAGCGGCCTGAATGGCCGACCGGTCATCCGTAGTGCCGTCCCCGACCGCGCCGAACTCCGCAAGATACAGATGCGCGGTGGCCGCTGTCAGAGCTGTTTGCATCTGGGCCGAGGTCGTGTCCAACGCCGTGGAATTGGCCAGAGACAGGTCACGCGCGTCATTGGCCGTGTTCACCGCAGCCTTGGCATCAGCCAGCGCCTGCTCCAGGGCGCGGGCATCCATGGCGCCGTCGATCAAGGCTGCTTCGGTCACGTCCAGCACCTGCACCTGCGCCACGGCTTCGATACTGTCCAGCCCGTAGCAGCGCACGAAAGGGCGCACATGCACCGTGCCGCTGGCCAACTGCGCATCCACAGTGCCCAGCGATGGCGCGCCCACGGAAAAGGTGAAGGCCCCCCGCCAGATGCCGTCATCCACCCACAGCGTGCGATCCTCCAGCACGGTGCTGCCCTGCGCGGCATAATCCGCCCCCAGCCGCTCCAGCGCAAAGCGCATTCCCGCGCCCGCGATATCGACCGGGTTCACAAGCCGACGCGTGGCAAAGAATGCCACATAAACCCGACCGGGATGCACTGCCACGGCATCGCGCGGGGCGACAAGGCGATCGGCATTGGTGACGACGGCGCATTCGCCCAGACCGGGGACGTTCTGCAGGCTGATGGCGTCATCCGCGTCCAGGCCGGGGACATCGTCAGGGGCGCCGGCGGCCTCGGTCGTCCAGGCCCAGGGGGCAACGCCGGGGCGCGTGCGCGCACTGGCAGCAGCCCGGCGCAGGGCGGGTTTCAACCCGTCGATCTGGGCTTTCGCATGGGTGTGGGCATCGACCCGGTCTTCGGTATGATCATAGAGCGCATCGATCACCCGCTGAAGCTCGGCCACGAAGGCGGCCTGGTCCGGTTCGGTTCCGTCGGTCGGCGGGGTAAAAACGGGTCGTGTCATGCTTCATCCTCGTGAAAGGCCCCGCGCGGTGGCGTGGCAAGGTCCCGGTCCATCTGTCTGCAAACAAGAGCCAGTGATCCGCGGACCCTACGGGGGAAAGCTGAAACGCCGCCAAAGGCACCGTGCGCTGCGAATGGGGGCGCGCAACAGGGTGGCCGCAAACGAAAACAGGCGGCCCGAAGGCCGCCTGTTTTTCGGTCGTTCGATTTGGAGCGGGCGATGAGATTCGAACTCACGACCCCAACCTTGGCAAGGTTGTGCTCTACCCCTGAGCTACGCCCGCCCGCTTCGATGGTTGCGATTTACAAACTCCGCCCGGGGGCTGCAAGAGCGAAATTCGCCCGCACCAAAGAATTTTTCGCCCGCTCCCTATGGTGCTGGCTGCCGGGTGCCGGTCGCCGTGACCGCCGGAAGGGTGAAGTCATCGCTATGCACCACCACCCCGGCCTGACCCAGCAGAACAATGCCATAGGCGCCGGGTTCCGGCACCGACAGGGACGTATCTTCGGTCTGCATGTCCATCGGGGTCTGATGCGCCAGGCTCTTGAGCACCGTGAAGCCCGCGCCGTTGCAACTGCCCGAGATCGTCCGATGCACATGCCCGATCACCAGATGCGCCACCCGCCCGCGCGCCAGGGACCAGAAGGCATCGGCATTCTTGAGCGAAATCCGGTCCATGCCCACAAAGCCCACATCAAAGGGCGGATGATGCATGAACACCACCACCCGCCGTTCCCCGGCCCCGTCCAGTGCCGAGGCGAACCATTCCAGCCGTTGCGCACAAAGCGCGCCGCCGTGAAAGGGCATCACATCCGGGGACAGCGAATCCAGAAAGATCAGCCGGTGATCCGGCGTATCCACCACCGATTGCAGATAGCCGCCCGGAGCGCGTGGCAGGTCCGGCAGGGCCGCGTCCAGCGCGGCGCGGTCATCATGGTTGCCCGGCACCACCGAGACCGGCAGCGGCAGCGCGGCCAGCCGCTCGGCCAGCCGGTCATAGACCTCTGCCGGGCCGTCATTGACCAGATCACCCAGAAGCACATAACGCGCGGCATCCGGGTGAAGGGCCTGCGCATGTGCAAGGGCGGCCTCGAACCTCTCCCACGGGTCGATGCCGATGACCCGCGTGCCCGGGGCGGTCAGATGCAGGTCGGAAAAGACGATCAGTTTCATGGTCATCCCCTGAGTCGGTCAGCTCTGGGCCGGTTCCATCTTGCGGATATAGGTCCATGTGGGCACCGCCGCGCCGCGGGCGACGGAGAACGCCTCGGCATCGCCCAGATATTCAAAGCCGCAATTGGTCAGCACCCGCGCGGACACTGGGTTGTCCTGAAACACCTCGGCAAACAGGGTGCGCGCCTGCAGCGGGTTGGCGGCGATGATGGCGCGCAGCGCTTCCGAGGCATAGCCTGTGTTCCAGAACGCCGGGGCCACCCAATACCCGATCTGGTTCTGCCCCCGGTCAAGTGGTTTGACCGAGATGATGCCGATCACCTCGGCCGAGCCATGGGCGGTGCCGTCCATGATCCAGACCGATTCGTCCTGCGGGTTGGCGCAGGCGCGTTCGACAAACGCCTCGGTCGCGCCGGGGGGCAGGGGGTGGGGGATGGAGCGCGTGCCTTCGGCCACGCGGCGGTCGCTGGCGTAAAGCCGCAGCATCCCTGTATCGGATTGGCGAATGGGCCGCAGCACCAGACGTTCGGCATGGATCTGCCCGTTGGTTGCGGTTGTGGTCTGAACTGTCACCTGCGCTCTCCTCCTTGCGCATGTCGGGGGCGGCATTGGCGCGTTTGGGGCCTCCGTCCCCGCAGCGCCATGGCGCCAAACAGGATGCGGGGGCCGACCTGGTTGCCGACCCCCGCATACATGTCTGATATGACTGTTGGGTTACTCGGCAGCGTCCGTGGCCGGAAGTACGGATACAAAGCTGCGCCCCTTCAGGCCCTTGTGAAAGGTCACGCGCCCTTCGGCGGTGGCAAAGATCGTGTGATCACGGCCCATGCCCACGCCATCGCCCGGCCAGTGCTTGGTGCCGCGCTGGCGCACGATGATGTTGCCGGGGATCGCAGCCTGCCCGCCATAGAGCTTCACGCCCAGGCGGCGGCCTGCGGAATCGCGTCCATTGCGGGAGGAACCGCCTGCTTTCTTGTGTGCCATTCTGCGTTACTCCTTGTCTTGCGCCATGTCGGCGGCTTCGGCGACCCAGCCGTCAACCTTGCCACGTGCGCCCAGTTGCTCTTCCATATAGGCAACATCCTCGGCGGTCCAAGCGGCGATCTGGTCAAAATGGAACACGCCGGCTTCGTTCAGCTTTTCGACCATCTTGGGGCCGACGCCGGTCAGCTTTTTCAGATCATCGCCCGCGCCGTCGCGGGCTTCGCTCAGCAGATTGGCCGGGGCGGCGCCGCTGGTGGCTTCGGCCTTGGCGGGTTTTGCAGCCTTGGGAGCGGCGGCTTCGATGGCAAACCCGGACACCGATCCGGTGCCGATCGCGGCCTTCACACCCGTCGCATCCGCGCCCGAGGGCAGGATGTCGGTCACGCGCACCAGCGTCAGCTTCTGGCGGTGGCCCTTGGTGCGCTGCGAGCTGTGCTTGCGGCGGCGCTTGACGAAATGGATGACCTTGTCGGCCTTGATCTGGTCGATCACCTCGGCCTGCACGGCCGCGCCTTCGACAAGGGGGGCGCCCACGACAGGGGCATCGCCGCCCACCATCAGGACGTCGTTGAACTGGACCGTTTCACCGGCCTGGGCAGCAATGCGTTCGACGCGCAGCACGTCGCCGGTCTGAACGCGATACTGTTTGCCGCCGGTTTTGAGAACCGCAAACATCTGTGTCTTCCTTTTCGACTTCCGCGCCCTGTGGCCCCCGGTCATGCCGGGCGTTGGGTGCCTTCGGGCAGCGTGCCCATTGCGGGCATGAGATATGGCCTGCGCGGGCCGGGGCCTGGACAGGAAGCCGCTCTATCAGGGAAAGCGGCCGCGCTGTCAAGGCGTGCGCGGCCGATTCTGCCGCCGTCCGGGGGCTTAGTCCTTGGGGCCGATCATGTCCTCGGGGCGGACGATCCGGTCAAAGGTCTCGCCATCGACAAAGCCCAGGGCGATGGCTTCCTCGCGCAGGGTGGTGCCGTTCTTGTGGGCGGTCTTGGCCACCTTGGTGGCGTTGTCATAGCCGATGGTGGGGGCCAGCGCCGTGACCAGCATCAGCGATTCGGACATGAGCTTGGCAATCCGGTCGGTGTTGGCTTCGATCCCCGCAACCATGTTGTCGGTGAAGGCGCCAGCCGAATCGCCCAGAAGCTGCATGGATTGCAGCACGTTATAGGCCATCATCGGCTTGTAGACATTCAGTTCGAAATGCCCCTGGCTGCCGGCGAAACCCACGGCGGCGTCATTGCCCATGACATGGGCGCACACCTGGGTCAGCGCCTCGGCCTGGGTGGGGTTCACCTTGCCCGGCATGATCGAGGAGCCGGGCTCGTTCTCCGGCAGGATCAGCTCGCCCAGCCCGGAACGCGGGCCGGAGCCCAGGAAGCGCAGGTCGTTGGCGATCTTGTAGAGGCTGGCGGCCACGCCGCGCAGCGCGCCCGACATCTCCACCATGGCGTCATGGGCGGCCAGCGCTTCGAACTTGTTGGGCGCGGTGACGAAGGGCAGGCCGGTGATGCGCCCGATCTCGGCGGCGACATCCTCGGCCCAGCCGGTTTTCGTGGCCAGCCCCGTGCCCACGGCGGTGCCGCCCTGGGCCAGTTCATAGATCGCGGGCAGGGCGGCCTTCACCCGCCGGATGCCCATGGCGACCTGATGCGCATAGCCGCCGAACTCCTGCCCCAGGGTCAGGGGGGTCGCGTCCTGGGTGTGGGTGCGGCCGATCTTGATGATGTCCCTGAATGCCTCGGCCTTGGCCAGCAGCGCGGCATGCAGTTTTTCCAGCCCCGGCAGCAGCACGTCATGCGCCTGCAACGCGGTGGCCACATGCATGGCGGTGGGGAAGGTATCGTTCGAGGATTGCGACATATTGCAGTGATCGTTCGGGTGCACCGGGTCCTTGGAGCCCATCTCGCCGCCCAGCATCTCGATCGCGCGGTTCGAGATCACCTCATTCGCGTTCATGTTCGATTGCGTGCCCGAGCCCGTCTGCCAGACCACCAGCGGGAAATGGTCATCAAACCGGCCGTCATAGACCTCGGCGGCGGCGGCGACGATGGCCTCGCCCAGCCGTTTGTCCAGCTTGCCCTGGGCCATGTTGACCACCGCAGCGGCTTGCTTGATGGCCCCCAGCGCGCGGACGATCTTGACCGGCTGACGCTCCCACCCGATGGGGAAGTTCTGGATCGAACGCTGGGTCTGCGCGCCCCAGTAGCGGTCGGCAGGGACATTCAGGGGGCCGAAACTGTCGGTTTCAACGCGAAAATCAGTCATGGCAGGCTCCGTGCGGCTGGTTTGCGCCTGCTCTAGCCTGCGGATGCGGGAAAATCAATCGGTATGCCTTTGCATACCGATGGCGCCCTATTTGCGGAACTTGTCCAGGCTGACAACCTCGCCCGATTTCGGGGCCTCATCCTCGGGCTCGGCCTCCATCATCGGGGCTTCCTCGTCATCCTCGTCATCCTCATCACCTTCGGCATGCAACTCGAATCGCAGGCCAAATTCCACCGACGGGTCCACGAAGGTGCTGATCGCATCGAGCGGGATGTAAAGCGGCTCGGGCGCGTTGCCGAAATTCAGCGTGATGGCAAAACCGGACTGATCCACCTTCAGATTGTCGAACCAGTTCTGGATGACCAGTGTGATCTCGCTCGGATAGCGGTCGCGCAGCCAGTTGGCCATCTCCATCTCCGGGTGGGTGGTGTCCACGGTGATGAAGAAATGATGGTTTCCCGGCAGGCCATCGCGGGCCACGCGTGACATGACCTCACGGATCAGGCCGCGCATGGCGTCATGCATCAGATTGCCGTAGTCAATTGTCTGCGCCATGGGTTTTCTTGCCTATGCTTTGACAGGTTTCAGCATAGGCATATTGCCCCCGATTGAAAGGGGCGATGCCGGGTTTTTCGCCGCAGGCCGGGACCGGGGCAGGGCGCGCTCATATGCCATGCAGATCACCCCTCCAGCGCCGCCACGCCGGGAAGGGTCTTGCCCTCCATCCATTCCAGAAACGCGCCGCCTGCGGTCGAGATATAGGTGAACCCCTCTGCCGCGCCCGCCCGGTTCAGCGCCGCCACCGTGTCACCGCCACCTGCCACCGACACCAGCGATCCCGCAGCGGTCAGCCGCGCGGCTTCGCGCGCGCAGGCATTGGTGGCCGCATCAAAGGGCGTGATCTCAAAAGCCCCCAGCGGGCCGTTCCAGATCAGGGTGCGGCATTCGGCCAGCAGCGCGCTGATGGCGGCCACGCTGTCCGGCCCGGCGTCCAGGATCATCGCATCCTGCGGGCATTGATCGGCGGGCAGCGTCTCATGCGCGGCATTGGCGGCAAATTCACGGGCCACCACAATGTCGCCCGGCAGGTGGATGGTGCAGCCGCTGCCCCGGGCCTGTTGCAGGATGGCGCGCGCAGTATCGGCCATGTCATGTTCGGCCAGCGACCTGCCCACAGACGCCCCCTGCGCCGCCAGAAACGTGTTTGCCATGCCGCCGCCGATGATCAGGTGATCGACCTTGGTGATCAGGTTCGACAGCAGGTCCAGCTTGGTCGAAACCTTGGCCCCGCCGACAACCGCGGCCACGGGGCGCGCGGGCGTGCCCAGTGCAGCCTGCAGCGCCTTCAGCTCGGCCTCCATCAGCCGCCCGGCACAGGACGGCAACTGCCGCGCGATCCCTTCGGTAGAGGCATGGGCCCGATGAGCGGCCGAGAAAGCGTCATTCACATAGATATCGCCCAGCGCCGCCATCGAGGCCGCCAGCTCCGGGTCGTTCTTTTCCTCGCCCGGGTGAAAGCGGGTGTTCTCCAGCAGCAGCACATCGCCCGGGTCCATGTCGATGACCGCGGTCTTGGCCATGGCGCCGATGCAATCGGCAGCATGCGCCACCGGCTGGCCCAGAGCCGATTCGAGCGCGGGGCACAGCTGCGCCAGCGACATCTCCGCCACCACCTTGCCCTTTGGACGGCCGAAATGGGCCAGCAGCACCACCTTGCCTCCCGCATCGGTAATGTGGCGGATGGTGGGGATCACCCGTTCGATCCGCGTTGCATCGGTCACATGCCCGTTCTCCACCGGCACGTTGATATCCACCCGCACCAGCGCCACCTTGCCGGCGAAATTCATGTCGTCCAGGGTCCTGAATGTCATCTGGGCTGCTCCGTCTGTCTGTTGCCGGTGCTTCTGGCGCAGAAACCGGGCGGGGGTCAACGGCGCATGGCCGGATCAGTCCCGAAAGTTCCGGCTGTCACGGATCTGGTCCCAGGCCCAGACGACCTCTTGAAGGCGCTCTTCATCCGACCGGTTGCCCTTGTTCATGTCTGGATGAAGATCCTTGACCAGGCTCTTGTATTGCTTGCGAATCTCGCTCCGGCTCCAGGTGTCGCGGGCGTCCAAGATCTCCAGCGCGCGGCGTTCGGTGGGCGGCAGGCGACGGCTGCTGCCGCCATTTGCGCCCGGACGGTTGCCAGGGTTGCGCGTGGCTTTCTCGCCCAGGATCTGATGCGGGTCCTCTATGCCCAGCCGCTCCCAGGCGCGGCGCTCGTCGTTTTCGCCCATGGGCCGGGTGGCGCGGCCCCAGACCCGTTCCCGCTCCATGGACTCCAGCATCTCGTCATCGGTCTGCCCGGCAAAGAAGTTCCATTTCAGATTGTATTCGCGCACATGGTCCTTGCAGAACCACAGATATTCATCCAGCGAATCCGGCGATTTGGGGGCCCGGTACTGGCCGCGCAGCGTGCAGCCCGGATGGTCGCATTGCCGCTGCGAGGTTTCCCACGCGCCCGACATCCCGCGCCGCCCGCGCGACCGCTTCTTCTTGTCGGCCGAGGCCCGGATATCGAAGTTGAAAGGCGATTTGTTGGTCATGACACTCTGCAACGCGAACGGGTTTGAGGCAGACGCCCCTTGCGACTCGGACAAAGCAGTTTAGTTTTTTTCTCAGATGAATGAAGGGGCCACGTAGAAAAATGTTGATCCGTGATCAGATCGAATCCGCGCTGAAGGCGCATTTCACTCCCGCAGAACTGGAGGTCACCGACGTCAGCGAGGATCATCGCGGCCATTCAGGCTGGCGCGAAGGCGGACAGACCCATTTCGATCTGCGCATCCGCGCGCCGGAATTCGGCCCCATGTCCAGGCTTGCCCGCCACCGCGCGGTGCATGACGCGCTGGGCCCGGATCTGGTGGGCCGCATCCACGCGCTGTCGATGGACATAAGCGCCTAGGCCGCCCTTCGCTCTATTCGGCGTCCCTGCGATCGGTTGGCGCGCTGGCGGGGCGGTCCTCGTCCCGGCGCAGCACAAGCCTTGGGGCCGACCCTTCGGGCATGCGCGAGAGCAATGGCCGTGAAGGCGCCTCCGCGCGGGGCTCGGGCGGGGACTGTTCAGGGGGCGCGGGCAACTCCGGCGCCCCGGCGCCCGGGTCTTGTGGGGGCTGGACGGCGGGCGGGGCGGGCGCGGGCGGGGCGGTCGGCGCATGTGCCACCTGCGCCGCCAGGGCATCGGCGGTCAGGCGGCGGAACACCAGCAGGTTGTGATAGACGGTGACCGACCCGGTCAGCCCCTTGCGTTCGGTGCAGGGCAGCACATCCGCCCGCCAGTACTCCCAGCCCTCCAGCGCCATCTCGTTCATCAGCGCGCTCAGCGCATGGGCATAGCGTTCCGCCGGGTCCTTGACGCCCTTGATCTTGGCGGATTTCGTCGGGGCGGGAACGGCCCGGTATTCATATTGCTGCATCCTGACCTCTGCGCGGGTTGCTTTCACGGGTGATACCCCGCACGCGCAGAAAGGTAAACGCACCCGCGCCCGCAGATCAGCCGAACCGATGGGTTGCAAGGATATGGGCGGTTTTCAGCCCGGGATCGACACCATCAGGCCGGGCGGGGCGGTCAGCAGGACGGTCAGCACGGGGGGCAGCAGGACGGTTAGTGCAGGGGGGCGCAGGGCAGGACGCAGGCGCGGCATGGCACGCCTTCACGGGTGGCCGCGACCGGACAGCACCCATCGTCCTGCCCCGGCACGCGCCTCAAACGCCGCCACCGGCGCAAACCCGCAAGACACCCCGGCCGCACCGTAACGCAATCGCCGCGCCCCGGCGCCCTCACGCCCCGTCCAGCGCCGCGCGGATACGGTCGCGCAGGGCGGTGGCCTTTTGGTGGTTGTATTGCATATGCGCGGGGTCATAGACCTCCAGCGCCGCCTCGACATGCGCCAGCGCCGCGCGCAGATGCGGGGCGGGGACGGGGCAGGTTTCTTGCTGGGCGCGCGCGGCCTCGATAATCGCCAGATTCTCCTGCGTCATGGCCCATTGCACCGGATGATCGGCGCGGGTGTGGACCTCCAGTGCCGCGCGACAGGCGTCGACCGCCTGCCCCAGTAGTGCTGCGGCCACTGGCCCACTGCTGCGGGTGCCATGCTTCCGAAGCGCATTGCCCAGATTGTTCTGCGTTGTGGCCCAGTTTGCCGGGTGATCGGCGCGGGTGTAGACCTCCAGCGCCGCGCGGTAGGCGTCAACCGCCTGTCCCAGCAGCGCCGCGCCCTCTGGCCCGCCGGTGCGACTGCCCTGCGCCTGGAGCGCCGCGCCGAGGTTGTTCTGCGTCATGGCCCAGTGCACCGGGTGATCGGCGCGGGTGCGGACCTCCAGCGCTGCGCGATAGGTCTCGACCGCCTGTCCCAGCAGCGCCGCGCCCTCCGGGCCCTCCTTACGTTCGGATGTTGAGCGCAAGGTCTCACCGAGGCGGGACAGTACGCGAAAGTATCTGTCAAGGTCACCCTTTTCGCGCGCTTCTGCCGCTTCGTGCCTTAAGTTGAATATCGCTTGGGTTTGGTGGTCTAGGGTTGCTTGCGAAAAGACGGCTCCCTTTAGGTCCCAAGCAGCGATGGGTTGCCCACGCAAATCTGCGTCGCGGAAGTTGGCGCCTCGGTAGAATGTGACTGGTTCTTCGCCAGCGATCGCTGCCAGCTCGGAAAGATCGTCGGTATCTGCGGTAAGGACCGTGATCAACTTGTCCTGCCACTCACCCATTAATCTTGCTCCATGACGACCATATCC
Organism: Rhabdonatronobacter sediminivivens; assembly: GCF_013415485.1. Lineage (GTDB taxonomy): Bacteria > Pseudomonadota > Alphaproteobacteria > Rhodobacterales > Rhodobacteraceae > Rhabdonatronobacter > Rhabdonatronobacter sediminivivens. Next base: position 99,820 of record NZ_JACBXS010000007.1, read on the forward strand.
GCTACCATGACCACCGAGTCTTTGTTTGAAAGGTCCGGGGCTGTCAGGAAACCCTTGCGTTCAATTGCACGCTTTATGACCTGTTCTGCAGCGGCGATATGGCGGGCGCGATGGGCGCTCATGCGCAGTTTTTCAGTGATCGCGGGATGTTTGGGTTCAAGATCAAGGATTTCAATGTCCTCACGGCGACATCTGATTACGATCTTCATTGATGGCTTGTTGCCTTCACTGTTCCGTTCTTGCGCCCGCTTTACTGTCAGCCGCGGTTCCGCACCGGCGTCCCAAGGTGCTCCGTCCATCGGTTGTCCGTCGCTGCTGGAAATGGTCCATCCATAGCGCTCTTGTTCTTTGAAATGCTGGACCAAGAACCGTCCTACACTCCGGCGTGTGCTGCTTTGGGTGCGGAGTGCGGCACGGGTTTCTGCGTTCGCATCTGCGCCCAAAGAGAGACCTTGGTTCACCTTGGCTGCGACCGACGCTGCTGCTTTCGCAGAAGCCTCGGTTTCACGAGTTGTCTCTATCTCAGTGCAATCAGAAACAACTGTGCGAGCGATGGACTCCCGCCGGATCGTCAGGGGCTCGTTTTCAGGCACATTCAAGAGAATCTGAGCACGTTTCAGGCGGATGCGGAAACTCACCTTGTCCGCAGGATCAGCCCCGAATGACGCTTCCTGAAACACGACGTCGACGTGCACAGTTGCGTGGTTGTTATCCTCAAACTCGCCAATCCAGCCATCGAGCGAAACGACACTGGCGAGCGTGCGAAGATTATTCGTGCCTGATGGCGCGGACATTGTGACCCCACTTCACGGGTTAAAAGCGTAGCCGCGCCGGGGCAGGGGGTCAATCGTGGCTCAGAGGCCCAGCCGGGCCGTGACGATCTCGTTCACCGCCTTGGGGTTGGCCTTGCCGCCGGTGGCCTTCATCACCTGGCCCACGAACCAGCCGGCCAGCTTGGGGTTGGCCTTGGCCTTTTCCACCTGCGCGGGGTTGGCGGCGATGATCTCGTCCACGGCCTGTTCGATGGCGCCGGTGTCGGTGACCTGTTTCATGCCGCGGTCCTCGACAATCGCCGCCGGGTCGCCGCCTTCGGTATAGACGATCTCGAACAGGTCCTTGGCGATCTTGCCCGAGATGTCGCCCGCGCGGATCAGCTTGATGATGCCCGCCAACTGGCCCGCCGAAACGGGGCTGTCGGTGATGTCGTGGCCTTCCTTCTTCAGCCGCCCGAAAAGCTCGTTGATGACCCAGTTCGCGGCCAGCTTGCCGTCCCCGGCCTCGGCCGCGACGGCCTCGAAATAGGCGGCGTTGGCCACATCGGCGGTCAGCACGGAGGCGTCATAATCGGTCAGGCCGAAGTCCCCCATGAAGCGCGCCTTCTTGGCGTCGGGCAACTCGGGCAGCGAGGCGGCGATCCCGTCCACCCAGTCCTGTTCGATTTCCAGCGGCAGCAGGTCGGGGCAGGGGAAGTAGCGGTAGTCATGCGCCTCTTCCTTGGAGCGCATGGAGCGCGTCTCGCCCTTGTCGGGGTCAAAGAGCCGCGTTTCCTGCACCACCGCGCCGCCGTCTTCCAGAATGGCGATCTGGCGGCGGGCCTCATACTCGATCGCCGCCTGGATAAAACGCATGGAGTTCATGTTCTTGATCTCGCAGCGCGTGCCCAGATGGCCGAAATCCTGGGTCTCCTGATAGCGTTCGTAATCGCCGGGGCGGCAGACGCTGACATTCACATCCGCCCGCAGGTTGCCGTTCTGCATGTTGCCATCACAGGTGCCCAGATAGCGCAGGATCTGGCGCAGCTTGGTGACATAGGCGGCCGCTTCCTCCGGTCCGCGGATATCGGGGCGCGAGACGATCTCCATCAGCGCGACGCCCGTGCGGTTGAGGTCCACGAAAGACATGGTCGGATCCATGTCATGGATGGATTTGCCCGCGTCCTGTTCGACATGGATACGTTCGATCCGCACGCGGCGGCCCACGCCCGCGCCCATGTCCACGATCACCTCACCCTCGCCCACAAGCGGATGATACAGCTGGGAAATCTGATAGCCCTGCGGCAGGTCGGGGTAAAAGTAGTTCTTGCGGTCAAAGGCACTGACCAGGTTGATCTGCGCCTTCAGCCCCAGCCCGGTGCGCACCGCCTGTTCGATGCAGAATTCATTGACCACCGGCAGCATCCCCGGCATGGCGGCGTCAACAAAGCTGACGTTGGAATTCGGCTCGGCGCCGAACTGGGTCGAAGCGCCTGAAAACAGCTTCGCGCGTGAGGCGACCTGCGCATGGATCTCCATCCCGATCACCAGTTCCCAATCGCCGGTGGCCCCGGCGATCACCTTCGGCTTGGGAGATTCGAAACTCAGATCCAGCATGGCGCATGTCCTTCCTGCAAGGTTCCCGCCTATTAGAGCATCCGGTCCCCCCATGAAAACCGTTTTCTGCAAGGGCAGATCGGCGATCCGCCGCCGATGATGCGCTGCAGTGCGGCAAGGGCGCTTGCGCGGGGGGGCGATGAGCGGCAAAGCAACCGGGCCACCTGCATCAGGGTGGTGCCACATGAAGCAAACACATGCCCGTTCTGCCTGTCCTTCGCGGCCTGTGCCTTGGCCTGGTCATTGCATTGCCCGCCTGCACCCTGAGCGCGCCGCCCCCCGAACCTGAAGCACCCGAGTTCAGCACCCGCTGGGACCACCGCCCCGAGGCCGATCTCTGGACCGCTGCCAAGTTCGACGCTCTGGGCCGTGAGGCCAATGCCCTGGTCCGCACCGTCCCGCGCGACATTGACGCTTTCTGCCCGGGCTATGTCGAGGCCGATACCGCCGCGCGCAAGGCCTTCTGGACGGCGCTGTTTTCGGGGCTGGCGCGCTATGAAAGCGGCTGGCGCCCCGAGGCCGCCGGCGCTGGCGGGCGCTACCAGGGCTTGCTGCAGATATCGCCTGCCACCGCACGGCACCACCGCTGCGATCTGTCAGCCCCGCGCGGGCTTTATGACGGCGCCACCAACCTGCGCTGCGCGGCCCGGATCGCCGCCAATTCGGTCGCCCGAGACGGCGTTGTGACCGGAGGGCCCGGCGCCTGGGGCGGCGTGGCCCGCGACTGGCCGCCCATGCGCAACGGGGACAAACGCAGCGATATCGCCGGCTTTACCCGCAGCCTGCCGGTCTGCCAGACCTCATGACCAACCCCCGCACGGCGCCCCTTGCGCGGGGCGCCGCGTTGGATTAAACCCCGGAACACCACAGACGGCAGGCGAGTTGGCGGAGTGGTGACGCAGCGGATTGCAAATCCGTGTACACCGGTTCGATTCCGGTACTCGCCTCCAAATATCCCACCGCCGATACCCGATCCGGAATGCCTGCTCGCTGCTTCAGGCCAAAGCGGGGTCGTCCAGCAGATGGCGGCCGCGGGGGTCTTCGACCTCGATCACCCACAGATCCGGGTCGGTGTTGCGCTGGCGGGTGATGCTGGCGTCGATCTCGGCCTCGGGCGCGGTGGTCTGGCGGTGCCAGACCCGCGCGCCGGTTTCCAGATCGAAGCTGCGCGCCCAGAGCTGCGCGGTCCCGTCCATCAGCGCCAGCTTCACCAGCACCGCGCCCGCCGTGTCATCCCCGCGGGCGGCGACATAGGCGGCAATCCCCTCCATCTGCAGCCGCCGCAGATAGGCGCCGACCCAGATCCCCGAGGCCAGCCGCGCCCCGCTCATGCGTTGCCGTCGCGGAAATCCAGACCCATTTCGGAGTAGCGCTCGGCTTCATCCTGCCAGTTTTCACGCACCTTCACCTGCAGGAACAGATGCACGGTGCGGCCCAGGAATTCGGCGATCTCGGCGCGGGCGGCCTGGCTGATGGCCTTGATGGTCTCGCCCTTGTGGCCCAGCACGATCCCCTTGTGCCCGTCACGGGCCACGTAGATGATCTGGTCAATCCGCACGGAGCCATCCTTGCGGTCCTCCCAGCTTTCGGTTTCCACGGTCAGTTGGTAGGGCAGTTCCTCATGCAGGCGCAGGGTCAGCTTTTCGCGCGTCATTTCGGCGGCGATCATGCGCATGGGCAGGTCGGCGATCTGGTCTTCGGGGTAAAGCCAGGGGCCTTCGGGCAGGGTTTCGGCCAGCCAGGCGCGCAGATCGGCGACCCCGTGGCCCTTCTCGGCCGAGATCATGAAGGTCTGGGCGAACGGGTAGGCGTCATTCAGGGTTTTGGTCAGGGCCAGCAGCGCGTCGGCCTTGACGCGGTCAATCTTGTTGATGGCCAGCGCCACGGTCTGACCCCTGGAAACGCGGTCATGCAGGGCATCGAGGATGGCGCGCACGCCATCGGTCAGGCCGCGATGCGCCTCGACCAGCAGCACCACGACATCGGCATCGGCGGCCCCGCCCCAGGCGGCGGCGACCATGGCGCGGTCCAGCCGGCGGCGGGGACGGAACAGGCCGGGCGTGTCCACGAAGACGATCTGTGCGGGCCCTTCGATGGCCACGCCGCGGATGCGCGCGCGGGTGGTCTGGACCTTGTGGGTGACAATGGACACCTTGGCGCCGACCATGCGGTTGAGCAGGGTGGATTTCCCGGCATTGGGCTCGCCGATCAGGGCGACAAAACCGGCGCGGGTGGTCGGGTCGGGGTCAGTCATTGGCATCCTCCAGCCGGCGCAACAGGGTGGTGGCGGCGGCTTGTTCCGCCTGACGCTTGGCGCTGGCGCTGGCGCTGGCGGCCTGGCCGCTGGCCAGGCGCACCTCGATTGTAAAGACCGGCGCGTGGTCAGGCCCATCGCGTCCGGTTTCGGTATAGACCGGCGGGGTCTGGCCGCGGGCCTGGGCCCATTCCTGCAGCGCGGTCTTGGCATCGCGCAGGTCGGTGTCGGAGCGCTTCAGCCGCGTCCCCCACAGCCGCAGGACCAGCGCGCGGGCGGTGTCAAAACCCGCGTCCAGATAGACGGCGGCGATCACGGCTTCCAGCGCGTCGGCCAGGATCGCCTCCTTGCGCCGCCCGCCCGAGAGCATCTCGGACCGGCCAAGGCGCAGGGCGTTGCCCAGGCCGCAATCGCGGGCGACCTCGGCGCAGGTTTCCTTGCGCACCAGGGCGTTGTAGCGCCGCGCCAGGGTGCCTTCGCGTGCGGCGGGGTCGGCGGCGTGCAGCGCCTCGGCCATCACCAGGCCCAGCACCCGGTCGCCCAGGAATTCGAGCCGCTGGTTGTCAAGCCGCGCGGGCGTGGCGATGGAGGCATGGGTCAGCGCCTGGCGCAGCAGGTCCGGCCGGGCGAAGCGGTGGCCGATCCGCGCGCAGAACGCCTCAAGCTCGGTCGAAAGCCTCACCGCAACCTCTCGAAGAAGCGGTCCGAGCGCCAGGTCCAGAAGAACAGCATCGACGTACCCGCCGAGGAGAAGACCACATGCCGCGCCCGCCCGATCAGATGGTCGAAGGGCACCATGCCCACCCCGCCCACATTGCGCGGCGCGCGGCTGTCCAGCGAATTGTCACGGTTGTCGCCCATGAAGAAGAAATGCCCTTCGGGGACGGTAAAGGCGGGGGTGTTGTCGCCGGGGCTGTTGTCGGTGATGTTGAGCACCGGGTAGGAGACGCCATTGGGCAGGGTCTCGATGAAACGCGATTTCTCGCAGGTGCCGCCCTGGCCCACGGGGGCGTTTTCGCAGCGCGGGAACTGGCGCATGCTGCCCTGGCGTTCATAGGTTTCCTCGAACACGCCATCGGGCACCTGCGGGACTTCTTCATCGTTGAGGAACAGCACGCCGTCGCGCATCTGCACCCGGTCGCCGGGCAGGCCGATCACGCGCTTGATGTAATCGGCGCCGGTGCCGGGGTGGCGGAAGACGACGATGTCGCCGGCCTCGGGTTCGGAGCCGAAGATACGCCCGGTGATGGGGCAGACCCCGAAGGGGCAGGACCAGCGCGAATAGCCATAGGCCATCTTGTTGACGAACAGGAAATCGCCGATCAGCAGGGTTTCCTTCATGGATCCTGACGGAATCCAGAAGGGCTGGAAGAACAGGGTGCGAAAGATGCCGGCGATCAGAAGCGCATAGATGATCGTCTTGATCGATTCCCAGATCCCGTCCTTCTTGGTGTCGATGCTTGCCATGTCGCCCTGTCCTGCCTGCGCCGCCCCGTCCGGCGGATTGCGCGCTTCATGGGCGGGTGCGCGCGGGGAGTCAAGCCGGACAGGGGCTGGCTGGGGGATCAAAACCGCGCGGGGGGCGTGTGACGGGCGGGGCAGGGGGGCGCTGCCCCGCCCCGGAGTATTTCGCGGCAAGATGAAGGGGGGGGCGGTCAGTAGCCCCGGGTGCGTTCCACAAGATGTGCGAAGGGTTGGCCGGACTCACCGCGGCGGATGTTGTCAGAGATGACCTGGGCTGCGGTTTCGGGGCGGGTGGCGGCGGCGATATGGGGGGTGACAGTGACGCGGGGGTGGGTTCGGTAAGGGTGATCGGCGGGCAGGGGCTCGGTGCGGAAGACATCGAGCGTGGCATGGGCCAGTTGGCCATGCTCCAGCGCCTCCAGAAGCGCCGTGTCATCGATCAGCCCGCCGCGCCCGGGGTTGATGAGCACCGCGCCGCGGGGCAGGGCGGCAAGGGCGCTGGCGTCGATCAGGTTTTCGGTCTGCGGGGTCAGCGGCAGCAGGGTGACGACGATCTGCGCCCGGCGCAGGCAGTCCGTCAGGCCCTGCGCCCCGTGGTGGCAGTCGATGCCGGGCAGGCTGCGGGGGCTGCGGCTCCAGCCCAGAACGGGAAAGCCCAGCTGCCCCAGCGCTTGGGCGCAGGCCTGCCCCAGCGCGCCCAGCCCCAGCATGGCCACCGGACGCTCCGAGGCCAAGGGGGGGATATCGGCGCCCCAGCCGGTGCAGGGGGTGTTGATGAAGCGGTCCATCCCCAGATGGTGGCGCAGCACATGGCCGGTGACATATTCCACCATCCCCTGTTCCAGCGCGGTATCCACCATGCGGCACAGCGGCTGGGTCAGGGTGGGGTTCCCCACGATCCGTTCCACCCCGGCCCAGAGGCTCAGCACCGCCTTGCAGTTGGTGAAGGGGGCGAAATCGCTCAGCGGGCCGTCGGGGGCATAGATGATGTAATCCACGTCTTCGGGGGCGCTTTCGGTCACCAGCCGGTGGTTGATCCCGGCGTCAGTCAGCAGGGCGCCCAGTGGTCCGGCATAGGCGTCAAAGCTTTCGCTTTTGCCGGTGGCAAACAGGATGGTTACGGTCATGAAGGGGTCCTTGGACGGTGGACATGGGCGGATTGCAGCAATCCGAAGGCGATCATCAGCACCAGCATGGCCGAGCCCCCGTAGGAGACCAGCGGCAGGGGCACGCCGACGACCGGCAAGAGCCCCATCACCATGGACATGTTGACGAAGAAATACAGAAAGAAGGTCACCGCCACCCCGGCCGAAAGCAACGCGCCAAAGCGGGTGGCGGCGCGCAGCACGGTGAAGATGCAAAAGCCGATGATCAGCACATAAAGCACCAGCAGCGAGCTGGCGCCCACGAAGCCCAGTTCCTCGGCCAGGGTGGTGAAGATGAAATCGGTGTGCTTTTCGGGCAGGAAGTTCAGCCGCGATTGCGTCCCCTCCATATACCCCCGCCCGGCCCAACCGCCCGAGCCCATGGCGATCTTGGCCTGGCTGATGTGATAGCCCGCGCCCAGCGGGTCGATGCTGGGGTCCAGAAAGGCATCGATGCGGCGATACTGGTAGTCCTTCAGCAACTGCCAATCCGTCCCGCGCGAGGCCATGACCGCAAAAACCAGCCCGCCGCCGCCCAGGATGGCGACGGCGAAATAGATCCAGGACACTCCGGCCAGAAAGATCACCAGCACGCCGCCCAGCCCCAGCAGCAAGGCCGTGCCCAGATCCGGCTGGCGCAGCACCAGCAGCGTGGGGATCGCCACGATCAGCAGGGCCAGGAACACCCACAGCGGGTGCGAGGTCCGCTTCAGGTCCAGCCAGTCATAATAGGCCGCCAGCGCCATGACCACGGTGATCTTGGCCAGTTCCGAGGGTTGCAGCCGGATCGGGCCCAGTTCCAGCCAGCGTCTTGCGCCCATGCCGATGGTGCCGAAAAATTCGACGCCCAGCAGCAGCAGCACCGACACCGCATAGGCCAGCCCGGCGATGGAGCGCCAGAACCACAGCGGCACAAAGGCGATGGCAAACATCAGCGCCAGGCCCAGGGCAAAGCGCTTCATCTGCGGTTCGGCCCAGGGCAGCATGGACCCCCCGGCCACCGAATGCAGCATCAGAAAGCCGATGCAGGACACCGCGGTGACCAGCACCACCAGCGGCCAGTTCAGATGCATCACCTTGGCGATGCCGCTGGGCATGCGTTTGACGTTGTATTCCAGGTAACTCATGCCTGATCGCTTCCCCCATCGCCCAAGGGGCGCAGGCGCGATTGCAGCTCGCGCATCTGGGTTTCGATCCGGTTGCGCTGGGGCGTGGGATAGGCCGCAAGCGGGGGCATCCCCTCACTTAGCGCGGCCAGCACGATATCGCGCCCTATGGGCGCCGCCGCGCTGGAGCCGCCGCCGCCATGTTCGACCACCACCGCCACGGCGATGCGGGGGGCATCCTCGGGGGCGTAGCTGACGAAGAGCGCGTGGTTGCGCCGGTTCCAGGGCAGGTCCTCCTGCCGGCGGATCCCGGCCTCGCGCTCGGCCCGGGTGATAGAAAACACCTGGCTGGTGCCGGTCTTGCCCGCGTGGCGGTAATCGGCCTGCACAATGCGCGAGGAATAGGCCGTCCCGCGCGCGTGATTGGTGCATTCGGACATGCCGCGGCGGATCAGATCCAGCCATTCGGGGCGCAGGTCCAGGGATCTGGCCTCGGCCATGGCGGCCTCCTGCCCCCCCACGGCACGGATCATACGCGGCAGCACGGCGCGGTTGGTGGCCAGCCGCGCGGTCATCACCGCCAGTTGCAGCGGCGTGGTCAGAACGAACCCCTGCCCGATCGAGGCGTTGATGGTGTCGCCCACCACCCAGGGCGCGCCGCGCCGCGCCTGTTTCCACTCGCGTGAGGGGTTCAGCCCCGCCGCCACCGCCGACATCGGCAGGTCATAGCGCACCCCCAACCCCAGCCGTTCGGACATGGCGTTGATCCGGTCGATGCCGATGCGCTGGGCCATTTCGTAGAAATAGACATCGCAGGATTCCGACAGGGCCGAGACCATGTTCATCCGCCCATGCCCGCCGCGCCGCCAGCAATGGAAACGATGCCCCGAGATATCCATATGCCCGGGGCAGAAGACACGCTCGTTGGCGTTGGTTTCGCCCGCGTCCAGTGCGGCCAGCGCGGTGACCATCTTGAAGGTCGATCCCGGCGGATACATGCCCTGCACGGTCTTGTCGGCCAGCGGGCGATAGGGGTCATCCAGAAGCGTGCGGTAATCAGGGACGGAAATGCCGCGCACGAACAGGTTGGGATCATAGCCAGGGGCCGAGGAGATCGCCAGCAGATCGCCGCTATGCACATCCATCACCACCGCGGCGGCACTTTCGCCCCCCAACCGGGCCTGCACGAAATTCTGCAGCCGCGCATCCAGCGTCAGCTGCACATTCGCGCCCGCCTGGCCTTCGACGCGGTCCAGCTCGCGCATCACGCGGCCCACGGCATTGACCTCGATCCGGCGTGATCCGGCGGTGCCGCGCAGCCGATCCTCCTGCGCGCGTTCGACCCCGATCTTGCCGATCTGGAAGCGCGGGATCTGCAGCACCGGGTCGGGGGCCTCCAGCGCCTCCAGATCGCGTTCGGAAACAGGGCCGACATAGCCCACCGAATGGGCGAAATCCTCGACCAGCGGGTAATGGCGCGACAGGCCGACCTCGGGCGTGATGCCGGGCAGGGCAGGGGCGTTCGAGGCCACGCGGGCGACTTCCTCCCAGCTCAGCCGCTCGGCGATGGTGACGGGGACGAAGGGGCGGTTGCGCATGATGTCGCGCCGCGCGCGGGCGATCTCATCCTCGCTCAGCACGATCAGCTTGCGCAGGCGGTCCAGCACCATATCCACATCGCCCGCATCCTCACGCACCATGACGATGCGGTAATTCTGCTCATTCCCGGCGATCAGCACGCCATTGCGGTCATGGATCAGCCCGCGCGTGGGCGGAATGAGGCGGATGTTGATGCGGTTTTCCTCGGCCAGCAGGCGGTATTGATCCGACTGGTTCAACTGCATGTCCTGCATCCGCAGCACCAGCGCGCCCACCGCCGCCACCTGAAGCCCGCCCAGCACCATGCTGCGGCGGGTGATCAGGCGGGCGCTTTCGGCCTCTTCCTTTGGGGGGCGCTTCATAGCTTCTGTCCCAATGCATCGACTTCGCCGGTCGCGGGCTTGCGCACCTTGAACACGAAATGTGACAGCGCGACAACCGCCGGGTAGGCGAAAACTGTGGCCAGAAACTGCGCGAAGCTCAACCCGAAGGACGGTTGCGGGATCATCACAATCGCGAGGATCAGCCGGTTCGCCAGAAACATGGTCAGCAGGACGCCTGCCACCAGAAGGTATTCGAACCAGAAGTTCAGCCCCCGCAGCGTGGCGGCGCGGCGGCGCAGGAATTCGCTGCCCAGAAGCACCAGCATCGCCCACAGCCCCGGAGGACGCATCAGCAGCAGGTCCTCCAGGAAAAACACCGCGGCAATGGCCAGCGCGGGCAGGTAATCGGGGCGCCGCACCACCCAGGCCAGGGCCAGGCACAACACCACATCGGGCGCCGGGAACAGCCAGCCGCGTTCGCCCAGCGGCAGCAGGCGGATGAACAGCGACACAAAGGCCAGCGCCAGGAACAGCGCCAGGTAGCTGAACGGTTTGACCGGCTGCTGTTCAGCCATCGCCGTCCTGCGGCGCGGCGTCTTCGGAGGGCAGTTCCAGCGGCGGGAATTCCGGGGCAATCAGCCCGCCGGCATCGGTGATCCGTTCCATCGGGCGTGAACGCAGCACGCGCAGGAAATCCAGCCGCTCATAATCGGCGGCCAGCCGCAGCCGCAGGCGGCGGTCGGCGCCCATCACCACCTCGCCCACCAGCAGGCCCGCCGGGAATACCCCCCCGTCATCCGACGATATCACACGGTCGCCGGGGCGGACCTCGTCCGGGGTTTCGATGAAATCCAGAATCGGCAGCGCCGAATTGTCCCCCGTCAGCAGCGCCCGCTGCCCCGAGGGCTGCACCACCACCGGCACCCGGCTGTTGGTATCCGTCAGCAGCACCACCCGCGCCGAACGATGCCCCACCCCGGAAATCCGGCCCGCCAGCCCCAGCCCGTCCATGACCGCCCAGCCGTCCTGCACCCCGTCGCGCGCGCCCACATTCAGCAACACCGATTTGCGGAAGGGTGAGCCGGAATCGGCCAGCACGACCCCGGTCACATGGGTCAGCTGCGGGTCCAGCCGCACCTGGTTGAGGTCCAGCAGTTGCGCATTGCGCTGCTCCAGTTGCAGCGCCGCCTCGCGCCAGGCGCGCATCTGCTGCAATTCGCGGCGCAATTCCTGGTTCTGTTCATAGATGCGGGCATAGGAGCGGAAGTTTTCCGCCATGTTCACGGCCTTGGCCACCGGCAGCAGTGCCCAGTCGAAGCTGGGCACAACCGCGTCGATCAGGGCGGCGCGGAACTGCTCCATCCGCGGGCTGTCCACCCGCCACAGCACAAAGGACACCCCCAGCGCGGCCACCAGCACCCCGACAAGGATGCGGCGCACCGGGCGGATATAGTCGGGTTCGGTGTTGCGATCCTGCGCCAAGCCAGCCTCATGCAGGCAGAAGCGTCAGCTCTCGTAATCGATCGCGTGACGCAGTTGCTTTTCGTATTCCAGCGCCTTGCCGGTGCCCATGGCAACGCAGTTCAGCGCCTCATCCGCGACCGAGATCGACAGCCCCGTCTGTTCGCGCAAGGACAGGTCCAGCTCTCCCAGCAGCGCGCCGCCGCCCGTGAGCATCACGCCCCGGTCCACGATATCGGCGGCCAGATCGGGCGGCGTCGTCTCCAGCGCCATCATGACCGATTCGACCATGGTCGTCACGGTCTCGGCCAGGGCTTCGGCGACCTGCGCCTGGGTGATCTCGGTTTCCTTCGGCACGCCGTTGAGCAGATCGCGGCCCCGGATCTGCATCGCCGCACCGCGCCCGTCATCGGGCATGCGGGCGGTGCCGATGGTGCATTTGATCTTTTCGGCCGTGGCCTCGCCGATCAGCAGGTTCTGCTGGCGCCGCAGATAGCTGATGATCGATTCGTCCATGCGGTCGCCACCCACGCGGACCGAGCGCGCATAGACGATGTCACCCAAGCTGAGCACCGCAACCTCGGTGGTGCCACCGCCGATATCGACCACCATGGACCCGGTGGGGTCGGTGATCGGCATGCCCGCACCGATGGCCGCGGCGATGGGTTCGGAAATCAGCCCCGCCCGGCGCGCGCCTGCCGACAGCACCGATTGCCGGATCGCGCGCTTTTCCACGGGTGTGGCGCCATAGGGCACGCAGACGATGACCTTTGGCTTGGAAAACATGGTGTTACGATGCACCTTGCGGATGAAATGCTTGATCATTTCCTCCGCCACATCAAAATCGGCGATCACCCCGTCGCGCATGGGGCGGATGGCTTCGATGCTGCCCGGCGTGCGGCCCAGCATCAGCTTGGCATCCTCGCCCACCGCCAGAACCTGCTTGCGCCCGTCCTTGATGTGATAGGCCACCACCGAGGGCTCATTCAGGATGATCCCCCGCCCCTTGACGTAGACAAGCGTGTTGGCGGTGCCAAGGTCGATTGCCATGTCCGAGGAGAACAGGCCAGACAGAAAGGACATCCCGGGATTCCCGCAATCAGCAAAGTGAAAAACCCGCCCCGGTTCGGGGCGGTTGACGACGTGCCCTTATAGGCGCGAGCTGTGGCCGGGGTAAAGGGGCGCAAGCGGCGCGGTCACCCGCCTGTGCGCGATGTTGCTCATCACGAAAGGGTGGGGTGCCCGCAGCGGCACCACCGGGGTGCCGCTGTCATTGCCTTCAGGCGTTTACATCCACAACCACGCGGCCCTGCACCTGGCCTTGCAGGATATCGGCGCCCAGTCGCGGCAGATCGGCCAGGGTGGCGGGGCGGATCATGGCGTCCAGCTTGTCCAGCGGCAGGTCGCGGGCGATCCGGTCCCAGGCGCGGATGCGGTTGTCATAGGGCTGCATGACCGAATCGATCCCCAGCAGGTTCACGCCCCGCAACAGGAAGGGCACCACCGTGGCGGGCAGCCCCGCGCCCCCGGCCAGGCCGACAGCAGCGACCGAGGCCCCGTATTGCATCTGCCCCAGCACGCGGGCCAGCATGGCGCCGCCCACGGCATCGACGCAGCCCGCCCAGGTTTCAGATTCCAGCGGGCGCTTCACGGTCTCGGCGATATCCGCGCGCGGGACGATCTGGCTGGCGCCAAGGCCGCGCAGGTAGGATTCAGTCTCGGGGCGGCCGGTCACGGCTGCCACCTCATGGCCCAGCGCGGCCAGCAGCGCCACGGCAACCGACCCCACGCCCCCCGCAGCCCCCGTGACCAGCACGGGGCCGTTGCCGGGTTTCAGCCCGTGATCCTCCAACGCCATCACGGCCAGAATGGCGGTGAACCCGGCGGTGCCCACGGCCATGGCCTGGCGCGTGCTCAAGCCTTCGGGCAGGGGGACCAGCCAGTCGGCCTTGACCCGCGCTTTCTGCGCATAGCCGCCCCAATGCGCCTCGCCCACGCGCCAGCCGGTCAGCACGACCTTGTCGCCGGGGGTGTAGCGGGGGTCGTCCGAAGCCTCGACCGTGCCGGCGAAATCGATCCCCGGCACATGCGGGTAATTGCGCACCAGCCCGCCGCCGGGGCCGATGCACAGCCCGTCCTTGTAGTTGACGGTGGAATATTCCACCGCCACGGTCACGTCGCCCGCGGGCAACTGATCCTCGGTGATCTGCGTAACGGCGGCGTGGGTCTTGCCCGCGTCATCCTTGGTGACCAGAACTGCGTTGAAACTCATCGTCTTCTCCTTGGTTCAGTTCCAGAAGGCCGAATGCACCCGCGCATCGCGCCGCCCCTGGGGCGTCTGGACCACCAGTTCGGTGCCCGCGTCCCAATGGGTGATGCGTACCATGCCGATGGCGACATTGGTGTCGAAATCCGGCGACCAGGCGGCCGAGCTGATGCGCCCCACCTGTTCGCCCTGACGGGTTGTCACCGGCCAGTAGCGGTCACAAACCCCCACCTTCGCCCCGTCGATGGAGATGGGGCGGATCTGCTGCAACGGCCCCTCCTTGGCCACCCGCAGAAGCGCATCGCGGCCGATGCAGCCGATGGCGCTCTGGGTGTTGCAGAAGCGGCCCAGCCAGCATTCATGGGGCGTGTTGTCATCGGTCATGTCATTGCCATAGCTCAGCAATCCACTCTCGATCCGTTCGATCAGGTTCGGGCAGCCCGCATGGACATCGAGATCGCGCCCGGCCTCCATCAGCGCGTTCCACAGCGGCATCCCCATGTCGGTGCCGTTGACATAGATCTCAAACCCGCCCTGCTTGGAATAGCCCGAGCGTGCCACCACCATGTCCCGGCCCTGGAAATCGAAATGGCCGAAGCGGAAGAAGCGGATGCGCCGGACGGCATCGCCAAAGACGCGGGCCATCAGATCCTCGGCCTTTGGACCCTGCACGGCCAGGGGAGAGATATCGGGCTCATCCACCAGCACATCCAGCCGGTAGCCATAGGCCAACCCCTTCACCCAATACAGCAGATCGCTGTCGGCGATGGAAATCCACCACCGATCCTCGGCCAGTTTCACCGCCACCGGGTCATTGAGCATGCCGCCGGTTTCATCGACGATGGGCACGTAATAGCACTGCCCCGGCAGCATCCCGCGCAGGTCGCGCGGGGTCAGCATCTGCACCAGCCGCCCGGCATCGGGGCCGCGGATTTCCACCTGCCGTTCGCAGGCTACGTCCCAGACCTGCACGGCGGCCTTCAGGTGGTGGTAATCCTCCTCCACCGACCGGAACACGGTCGGCAGAAGCATGTGGTTATAGACCGTGTAGGCCTTGACGCCCGCGGCCTCGACCCCGTCGGAAAACGGGGTGCGCCGCAACCGGCGCGAGGGAGACAGCAGCGGCAGGCTCACCGACCGGGGCCTTTCCAGTCGATCTGGCAGATTTCCGCGCTGCGGCCGTCGAAATCCCACACCCGGCCAAAGGCGCGCACGCGGCCCTTGGTGGCGGTGGCGACGGTGATGTCGGGACCCATCCAGTATTCGGTGTTGGTGACCACGATCTCGCGCTCCGGGTCGGCGCCGCGCACGGGCACGATCTCACCCTGGATCTTCTTGCCGACCATCAGGCGGCGTTTGTCGCCCTCGTTCTCATAGCTCACCGGCGCGCGCTCGGCGCCCAGAAATTCGCTCACCAGCATCCCGAACAGCCCGGTGGTGCCGCGTGCCGCGCCGGAAAAGATGTTGACCAGCGCGTCATAGGCATCGTCCGAGGCGCGGTCATCGATGAAGGCCGCCGCCTTCCAGTTGCCGCGCGCCATGAGGCCGGGGATTTCCAGCAGCAGCCCCACGTTCAGCCCGCTCAGGTCCGTGTCGCCATAATGGCCGCTGTCGATCCGCACGCCGGACCAGGCCTGGCAATAGCCCTCGGTCGGGGCGTGTTTTCCAAGGCTGACCACGCAGGGGCAGAAGACGGTGCAGTTGCAATTCAGGATCAGTTCGCCCTTGATGGCCCAGGGCACGGTGCCAACAGCTTGTTTTTCCAGTGTTTCGGTCATGTGGGACCCTCCTCAGATGATCAGCATTACGGGGGCGGCGGCCAGCAGGAGCCAGCCCAGCGGGCGGGTCAGATGGCGGCCGATCTCGGGCAGTTTCTCCAGCGTCATCAGCACCATGGCCCCGCCCATCCACAGAAGGTTCATGGTCCCGCCGACAAATCCCAGCGCCATCAGCGCCCAGCAGCAGCCCAGGCACAGCGCGCCCAGCCGCAACCCCATGCGCCAGGGGCCTTCGGCCCAGTGTTGCATGAAAAATGCAAGTGGGCGGCGGCATCTGGACAGGCATGCCTCTTTCAACGTTGAAAATTGGTAAGCACCCGCACCGGCCAGCAGCGCCGCGCTGAGCCAGCGGCTGGTGCTTTCGCCCAGCGGGTTTAGCAGCCCCGCGCCTGACAGCGTGATCTGCGCCGCCGTGGCCAGCACCGCAAAGCCCAGCCAGACCAGCAGATACCCCCCCAGCAACAGCGAGAACCCCGGCGCGTGGCCCGCGGCCACCAGATCCTCCCATGTGGCCAGGGTCGGCACCAGCGTCGGCGCCATCATCGCGCCCGCCATGACGGACCACATCAGGAACAGCTGCGGCGCGCCCGCCCAGCCCGGCTCCACAATGCACAGCGTGGCCCAGAACTCGGCCCCGTAGACCTCGGCCGCGGCCAGCAGGTCTGGCGGCAGTTGCGTGGCATAGAGCACACCCCACCCAGCGATCACCAGCGCGTAGAAGCCCAGCCAATGGGGCGCCCGCATCCTGCGCATCTGTGCGGCAATCTGCATCGCTTCCCCCGCTCCCCTACGCTTGGGGCTTGGTCCGGCCCGGTGAATCGTATATGTCTGACATATCAGACCGATAATTGTCTGACAATTGAAAACGAGGGCCCCGCGTGAGAACCGAACTGGACAGCGACCGCGATTATTCCCAGCAGATCGCGCGCACCATCCGCGATGCCATCCTGGACGGCCAGTTGCCCGCCGACGGGCGCCTGCCCTCGGAATCCGACCTTGCGGCGCAATTCAACGTCTCCCGCCCCACGGTGCGCGAGGCATTGAAGCGTCTGGCCGCGCAGAACCTGATCCGCACCCAGCGCGGGGCCAGCGGCGGGGCCTTCGTCAACCGTCTGGGCTTTGACGAGGCGCAGGAGCATCTGGTCACCACCGCTACGCTGCTCCTGTCCATGAACCGGGTGGATTTCGAAACCGCCTGCGAATCGCGCTTCGCCTTGGAACGCGCCTGCCTGCCGCTGGCCTGCGCGCGGCGCGCCCCCGCCCATCTGGCCGCCCTGCGCGCCGAGATCGCGCGGCAGGGGACCGAGGGCCTCAGCGACGAGGATTTCTGCGCCTCGGACGTGGCCTTTCACCGCGCGCTGGTGGATGCGGCGGCCAATCCGGTGCTGTCCTGGCATCTGGCCGGCGCGGTGGAGGCGATGCAACCCCTGATGAACATGATCACCTTCACCGCGCGGTCCCGCGCGCGGATCATCACCCTGCACCAGACCCTGGCCGATGCCGTGGCCGCGCAGGACGCCCAGGCGGCAAGCACCGCCATGGACGCGCTGGCGGCCTACACGCTGGAACTGGGCGGTCAGATCCGCGCCCGGCGCGCGCGGCCCGCCCGGGAAGGGACCTCCGCAGGGTAGGGACCGCGCAAGCTGCCGCCGACCAACCGCAACGCCCCCGTCCGCCAGTGAACCGATCGCCACAGGGCACTGATCCCTGAACGCCCCTTACCTGCCAGAACCCCATTTTCCTGCCCGAAATACTCCGGGGGGTGAGGCGCCCTGGCGCCGAGGGGGGCAGCGCCCCCCTTTTTTCGACACCCGCAACGTGCCCCACAGCCGGGCATGTTCACGCGGCGCCAGACAATGCGCCGTGTCAGCCGTAATGCGCCACCGGCGTCCCGGCCAGTGCGCTCATGTTCAGCAGCCCCCGCGCGGTGATTGACGGGGTGACGATATGCGCGCGGTTGCCCATGCCCATCAGGATGGGGCCCACCTCCAGCCCGTCGCCGCGCATCTTCAGGATGTTGCGCACCCCCGAGGCCGCATCCGTGCTGGCAAAGACCAGCACATTGGCCATGCCCTCGAATCGCGCGTTGGGAAAGATGCGCTCGCGCAGTTCCGGGTCCAGAGCCACATCCAGGGTCATTTCCCCTTCATAGGCAAAGCCGGGGTCCATGGCGTCCAGGATCTCCAGCGCCCCGCGCATCCGACGCCCCGAAGAGCTGTCCAGATTGCCGAATTGCGAATGCGAGCACAGCGCGATCTTCGGCTCCAGGCCAAAGCGGCGCACATGCCGGGCCGCGCCGATCACCACATTGGCGATCTGTTCGGGGCTGGGTTCGGCATGGATCTGGGTGTCGGCCAGGAACAGGTTGCCCTCGGGCTGGATGATGAGCGAGAGCGCGCCGACAGGGTGCAGATCCGGCGTGCCGAGGATCTGGGCGACATAGTTCAGATGCCACAGGAACTGCCCGAAGGTGCCGCAGATCAGGCTGTCGGCATCGCCGCGCTGGACCATGATGGCGCCGATGGCGGTGGTGTTGGTGCGCATCACCGCGCGCGCAATGTCCGGGGTCACGCCGCGGCGCTGCATCAGGGTATGATAGGTCTCCCAATACTCGCGGTAGCGGGGGTCGTTTTCGGGGTTCACCACCTCGAAATCGCGGCCGGGGCGGATGGGCAGGCCGGCGCGCTCGCAGCGCATGTCCAGCACCTCGGGGCGCCCGATGAGGACCGGCACCTCGGTGGTTTCCTCCAGCATCGCGCTGGCCGCGCGCAACACGCGCTCGTCCTCGCCCTCGGCAAAGACGATCCGGCGCGCGGCGGTGCGGGCGGCCTCGAACACCGGGCGCATGATCATGGTGGACTTGAAGACCGAGCCATCAAGCTGGCGCTTGTATTCGTCCAGATCGGCAATGGGGCGGGTGGCCACGCCGGACTCCATCGCCGCCTTCGCCACGGCGGTGGCAACCACGCCGGTCAGCCGCGGGTCAAAGGGCTTGGGGATCAGGTAGTCGCGGCCAAAGGTCATCTGCTCGCCCTTGTAGGCGGCGGCGGCTTCGGCGCTGGTGGTGGCGCGGGCCAGCGCCGCGATCCCTTCGATACAGCCCAGTTGCATGGCGTCGTTGATCTCGGTCGCGCCGACATCCAGCGCGCCCCTGAAGATGAAGGGGAAGCACAGCACATTGTTGACCTGGTTGGGAAAATCCGACCGGCCGGTGGCGATGATCGCATCGGGCGCAACGGCGCGCGCCGCTTGGGGGTCGATCTCGGACCTGGGATTGGCCAGGGCAAAGATGATGGGCGAGGAGGCCATCTTCACCACATCCTCGGGCTTGAGCACATTCGGCCCCGAGAGCCCCAGGAACAGATCCGCGCCTTCGATGGTCTCGGACAGCGGGCGGTCGGTCGTGCCCTGGGCAAAGGCGGCTTTCTGCGGGTTCATGTCCGCCGCGCGGCCTTCGTAAACCAGCCCGTGGATGTCATGCAGCCAGATGTTTTCGCGCTTCACGCCCATCTTGACCAGGATGTTCAGGCAGGCGATGCCCGCCGCCCCGCCACCCGTGGAGACGATCTTGATATCCTCGAACCGCTTGCCCGCGACCAGCAGCGCATTTGTTGCCGCCGCGCCTACCACGATCGCCGTGCCGTGCTGGTCATCATGGAATACGGGGATGCCCATACGCTCGCGGCAGATCCTTTCCACAATGAAGCAATCCGGCGCCTTGATGTCCTCAAGGTTGATGGCGCCGAATGTCGGCTCCAGCGCGCAGACGATATCGGCCAGCTTTTCGGGGTCGGTTTCGGCAAGCTCGATGTCGAAGCAGTCGATATTGGCGAATTTCTTGAACAGGACGGCCTTGCCTTCCATCACCGGCTTGGCGGCCAGCGGGCCGATATCGCCCAGCCCCAGCACGGCGGTGCCATTGGTGACCACGGCCACCAGATTGCCGCGGGTGGTGTAGCGGCTGGCAAGTTTCGGGTCCGACTTGATCTCCAGACAGGCCTCGGCCACGCCGGGGGAATAGGCGCGCGTCAGGTCGCGGCCGTTGGCCAACGGCTTCGTGGGCCGCACTTCCAGCTTTCCGGGTTTCGGATTGGCGTGGTAAAACAGCGCCGCCTGGCGTGCGGCGTCCTGCCTTTCGTCGGTCATCGGTTCCCTCCCGTATGGAGGGTGCAATATCGAACCATATGTCGCCGGTGACAAGGGCGGTTCCGGCTCAGCGGCTTCGCAGGTCGCGTGAAGCTGCCTTGCGCCGCTTGCGTCCGGGCGCGGCGCGGCGCAAACTCGGGTCTGAAAAGTCACGGAGGTTTCATGTCGCTTATGGATGCCGCGCGCGAGGTGCGCGAGAATGCCCATGCGCCCTATTCACGCTTCAAGGTCGGCGCGGCGATCCGCACGGTCTCGGGGGCGGTGTTCACGGGCTGCAATGTGGAAAACCTGGCCTATCCGCAGGGGACCTGTGCCGAAGCCGGCGCCATAGCCGCCATGTGCGCCGCCGGAGAGCGCGAAATCGCCGAGGTTGCGGTGATCGCCGACGCCCCGGACCCGGTGCCGCCCTGTGGCGGCTGCCGCCAGAAGCTGCGCGAATTTGCCGGGCCTGATGTGCCGGTGACCATGGCCACCACCGATGGCGCCACCCGCACCATGACCCTGGAGGAATTGCTGCCCGGTGCCTTTGTCCCCGAACACATGAGCCGCACGTGACCCCGGCGCAGGTGATCCAGTCGGTGATCGATGGCGCGGCGGTCCCGGCGGATATCGGCGCCTTTGCGCTGGGGCTGGCCGATGGGTCGGTGTCGGATGCGCAGGCGGGCGCCTTTGCCATGGCGGTCAAGCTGCGCGGCCTTTCGGATGCGGCGCGCACCGCCCTGACCGAAGGGATGCGCGATTCGGGCGATGTGCTGGGCTGGGAGCTTCCCGGTCCGGTGGTGGACAAGCATTCCACCGGCGGTGTGGGCGATTGCATCAGCCTGGCCCTGGCCCCGGCGCTGGCGGCCTGCGGGGTCTATGTGCCGATGGTGTCGGGGCGGGGGCTGGGCCATACGGGCGGCACCCTTGACAAGCTGGAGGCGATCCCCGGCTACACCGTAGACCAGCCCGAGGACCGCTTTCGCGCCATCGTGGGAGAGATCGGCTGTGCCATCGTCGGGGCCTCGGCCCGGATCGCACCGGCGGACAAGCGGCTCTATGCCATCCGCGATGTGACGGCGAGCGTGGAATCGGTGGATCTGATCACCGCCTCGATCCTGTCCAAGAAGCTGGCGGCGGGGCTGGATGCGCTGGTGATGGACGTCAAGGTCGGCTCGGGCGCGTTCCTGCCGGGCGCGGATCAGGCGCGGGTGCTGGCGCGGTCGCTGGTGGATACGGCGAACGGGGCCGGGTGCCGGACGGCGGCGCTGATTACCGGCATGGATGCGCCGCTGGGCGGGATGGGCGGCAACGCGCTGGAGGTGGCCGAGGTCATGCGCCTGCTGACCGGCGAACGGGCGGCGCCGGACCTGTGGGACCTGACCTGCGCGCTGGGCGGTGAGGCGCTGGCGCTGGTGGGGATCGACGGCGGCGCCGAGCGGGTGGCCAAGGCGCTCCGCTCGGGCGCGGCGGCGGAACGCTTCGGGCGGATGGTCGCGGCGCAGGGCGGGCCGGTGGATTTCGTGGAACGCTGGCCGGATTACCTGCCCGTGGCGCCGGTGCAGGTGGATGTCTTTGCCGACGCCCCCGGCACCCTGGCGGCCATCGACACCCGCGCCGTGGGGCTGGCGGTTGTGGCCCTGGGCGGCGGACGGCGGCGCGAGGGGGACCGGATCGACCACCGCGTCGGCTTTGCCGACATGGCCGCGCCGGGGGCGCATGTCGGCCCGGACGCACCGCTGGCCCGGGTGCATGCGGCCGATGCGGCCAGCGCAGAGGCCGCCGCCAGCGCCCTGCGCGCGGCCAGCCGGATCGGCCCAGCCGAGGCGCCCGCCGCTTTGGTGCGGGAGCGTGTCGCATGAAACCCCGCGCGTTTCTGATAGTGCTGGATTCCGTGGGCTGCGGTGGCGCGCCAGATGCCGCCGATTTCGGCGACGCAGGCGCCAACACTCTGGGTCATATCGCGGTCGCCTGCGCCGAAGGGCGGGCCGAGGATGGTCGCTCCGGCCCCCTGCGCCTGCCCAGGCTGGACGCGCTGGGCCTGGGCCGGGCGATCGAACTGGCCTCGGGGTTGCGCGCGCCGGGATTGGGCGCCGCGCCGCAGGGCCTCTGGGGGGCGGCGACCGAGATGTCCAAGGGCAAGGACACGCCTTCGGGGCATTGGGAGCTTGCGGGCGTCCCCGTGCCCTGGGACTGGCATTACTTCCCCCGCAAGCTGCCCGCGTTCGACCCCGAACTGGTGCGCCGGGTGTGCGAACTGGCCGGGACCGGCGGCATCCTGGGCAATTGCCACGCCGCCGGGATCCCCATCCTCGGCGAACTGGGGGCCGAGCATCTGCGGACGGGATGGCCGATCTGCTATACATCGACGGACAGCGTGTTCCAGATTGCCGCGCATGAAGAGGCGTTCGGGCTGGAGCGTCTGTGGCGGCTCTGCGCCGATCTTGCCCCGCTTCTGCACAACATGCGGGTCGGCCGGGTGATCGCGCGCCCCTTTCTGGGGTCCGAGGCGACGGGCTTCGCCCGCACCGGCAACCGGCGCGATTTTGCCATGACGCCCCCGGCGCCGACCCTGTGCGATTGGGTGCAGCGCGCCGGGGGGCGGGTGCATGCGGTGGGCAAGATCGGGGATATCTTCTCGGGGCAGGGGATCGACCAGCTGCACAAGGGGCGCGACGATCTTGCACTTCTGGAACATATGAGCCGCCTTTCGGGGGATGCAGAGGAGGGATCCTTGACCTTTTGCAACCTGGTGGAGTTTGACAGCCTTTACGGCCATACCCGCGATGTGTCCGGCTATGCCCGCGCGCTGGAACGCTTCGACCGCTGGCTGGCGGGGTTTCTGGACGGGCTGCGCCCCGGCGATCTGGTGATCGTAACCGCCGATCATGGCAATGATCCCACCGCACCGGGCACCGACCACACGCGCGAACGGGTGCCGGTTCTGGTCCATGGCGCGGGCGCAGGCGAAATCGGGCATTGCGGCTTCGTCGATGTGGCGGCTTCGGTCGCGGCGCACCTTCGGGTGCCAAGCCAAGGCCCGGGGCGGAGCTTCCTGCCATGACCGACGCCGACGACTTCCGCGCCTTGCCCAAGGTAGAGCTGCACCTGCATCTTGAAGGCGCCGCCCCGCCCGATCTCATCCGCCGTCTGGCGGCCGAGAAATCCGTGGACCTTTCGGGCATCTTCGATGCGCAGGGCAGCTACGCTTTCCGCGATTTCCGGCATTTCCTGCAGGTCTATGAAGCCGCCTGCACCGTGCTGCAAACCCCCGAGGATTTCCGCCGACTGACCCTTGCGGTGCTGGAGCAATCCGCCGAACAGGGCGTGATCCATACCGAGGCCTTCCTGTCCCCGGATTTCTGCGGCGGCGGCGATCTGTCCGCCTGGCGCGAGTATCTGGCCGCCATGGCCGAGGCCGCCGCCCAGGCGCAGCGCGACCACGCCATCACTCTGCGCGGGATCGTCACCTGTATCCGCCATTTCGGCCCCGCCAAGGCCCGCGCCACGGCGCTTTGTGCCGCCGAAACCGCCGGCGCCATCGTCACCGGCTTTGGCATTGCCGGGGACGAAGGCGCGGGCGCGCCCCGCGATTTCGTCTGGGCTTTTGATTGCGCGCGTGAGGCCGGGCTGGGCCTGACCGCCCATGCCGGCGAATGGGGCGGGCCGGAGTCGGTCCGTGCCGCGCTTGATGACCTGCGCGTCACCCGCATCGGCCACGGCGTGCGCGCCATCGAGGACCCCGCGCTGGTGGAGCGCCTGGCCGAAAGCGGCACCGTGCTGGAGGTCTGCCCCGGTTCCAACATCGCGCTGGGGCTCTATGCGGATTGGCGCGCGCATCCGGTGGCGAAGCTGCGCGACGCGGGGGTGAAACTCACCCTGTCCACCGATGATCCGCCCTTCTTCCACACTTCGCTTTGCGCTGAATATGCGGCCCTGTCCCGCGCCCATGGCTGGGGCCCGGACGATTTCCACGCCCTCAACCGCATTGCCGCCGAAGCCGCCTTCTGCGACACCGCCACCCGCGCCGACATCCTGAACCGACTGGAGCCCGCCCCATGAGCGAACATCTGACCGTTGTCACCCACCCGCTGGTCCAGCACAAGCTGACCATCATGCGCGACAAGGACACCTCGACCGCCTCTTTCCGGCAGTTGCTGCGCGAGATCAGCCAGCTTCTGGCCTATGAGGTCACGCGTGAGATGGCGATGACCATGAAGCAGATCGAAACACCGATGTGCGCCATGGACGCGCCGGTGCTGGCCGGGCGCAAGATGGTGCTGGTGTCGATCCTGCGCGCGGGCAACGGGCTGCTGGACGGGATTCTGGAGCTGGTGCCCTCGGCCAGGGTCGGTTTTGTGGGGCTGTACCGGGATGAGGAAACGCTCCAGCCGGTGCAGTATTACTGCAAGCTGCCCCCGGATCTGGGCGACCGGCTGGTGATCGCGGTGGATCCGATGCTGGCCACCGGCAATTCCTCGGCCGCCGCCATTGATCTGCTGAAGCAGGCAGGCGCGCGCAACATCCGCTTCCTGTGCCTGCTGGCCGCCCCCGAAGGCGTGGCCCGCATGAAGGAGGCGCACCCGGATGTGCCCATCGTCACCGCCGCGCTGGATGAACGCCTGAACGAGAAAGGCTATATCGTTCCCGGTCTGGGCGATGCCGGGGACCGCATGTTCGGGACCAGGTAACGCAGGGGCAAACACGCAGGGTTTACTCGCGCCATGTCATGGGACATTGTGGCATTGCATTGATCTGGGGGATGCAATGTTTGCGCGATTCATGACCGGCAGCCTGGCTGCCTCTTTTCTTGTGTTTTCGACCAATTTTTCATCGGCACAGGGCAGCGGGCTCAGCCCGGCCGAGCCGCCGCCGGCCTCGCATACGGCCAACCGCTATGTGGACAGCCGGGGCTGCGTGTTCCTGCGGTCCACCTTTGCGGGGCAGGTAAGCTGGGTGCCGCTTTTCGGCGCCGATGCCAAGCCCGTCTGCGACGGCGGTGCGGCAGTTGCCCAGCCGGTACGCAGCGTGCCCGAAGCGCCTGCAGCGCACCCGCCAGCCCCGGCCGAAGAGCCCGCGCAGGTGGCTGCCACCGATGCCGAACCTGCCACCGATGTCGAACCCGTGGATGAACGTATCGTGGTTGTCGCGCCGCAGGTGCAGGAACCCGCGTCGACGCCGCAACCGGCCGCAACGCCCCGGCGCACGGCGGCGCGCACCACGGCGCGCCCGCCCAGCCCACCCGCGGCGACCCATCACCGGGACTGCCCCGAGGGCGTGCCCTATGGCCAGCTGGTCCGCGCCGCAGACGGGCGGTTGCTGGTGCGCTGCGTGTCCGAGCCTGACCGCCTGCTGGTCCGGACGGGGCGGAACATTCCGCTGGACCCGGACGCCCCGGAGGCCGAACGCGCCGAGGCCACACCCGCACCCGTACCCGAGGCCACCGAAACCGCCGCTGCCGCTCCGCCCGTGACCCCGGTTGCGGCCCCGGCCCGGACTGCCGCCACCCCCGATGCCGTGCCGATGCCCGGGCGCTATGTGCAGGTGGCCTCGTTCGCGGTGCCGGACAATGCACGGCGCACGCGCGCGGCGCTCGGTGCGCGTGACATTCCGGTGCAGTCGCAGGCTGCCCGGATGCGCGGGCGCCCGCTGGAGGTGATCCTGATCGGTCCCTTTGCCGATGACGCGGAATTGCGCCGCGCGCTGGGCACGGTCCGGGCCATGGGCTTTCGGGATGCCTTTGTGCGCGGCTGACGCGTGGCCTGCCCGCTTGCCACGGCGCCGGGCAGGCGCTACCACCCGGGCATGACCCGTGATCCCGCATCTGTCCCGCATCGCGGGCGCCTGACCCCGAACCGCCCGCTCGGTGATCTGACCTGGCTGCGTGTGGGCGGCCCGGCAGACTGGCTGTTCCAACCCGCGGATGAAGAGGACCTCTCGGCCTTTCTGGCCGCGCTGGACCCGGCGGTGCCGGTGTTTCCCATGGGGGTGGGGTCGAACCTGATCGTGCGCGATGGGGGCTTGCGCGCGGTGGTGATCCGGCTGGGGCGCGGGTTCAACGGGATCGACTGCGCCGAGGGTCAGGTCACGGCGGGGGCGGCGGCGCTGGACGCCCATGTGGCCCGCCGCGCTGCCGATGCCGGGCTGGACCTGACATTCCTGCGCACCATTCCCGGCAGTATCGGCGGTGCGGTGTGCATGAACGCGGGCTGTTACGGCACCTATATGGCGGACCGGCTGGTCCATGTGCGCGCCGTGCTGCGCGATGGGCAGGTGGTGACCCTCCCTGCGGCGGACCTGGGGCTGGGGTATCGCAGCTCGGCGCTGCCCGAAGGCGCGGTAATCACCGCGGCGGTGATGGCGGCGCCGCGCGGCGATCCCGCAGCCCTGCACGCCCGCATGGAGGACCAGCTTGCCCGGCGCGATGCCACCCAACCCACAAAGGACCGCAGCGCCGGGTCAACCTTTCGCAACCCCGCCGGATACAGCTCTACGGGCGCGGCCGATGACACCCATGAGCTGAAGGCCTGGAAGGTGATCGATGATGCCGGATTGCGCGGGTTTCAGATTGGCGGCGCGCAGATGTCGCCCATGCATCCGAACTTTCTGATCAATACCGGCACCGCCACCGCCGCCGATCTGGAGGCGCTGGGCGAGGAAGTTCGAAAAAGGGTTTTGCAGAACAGCGGAATTTCGCTAATATGGGAGATACGGCGCGTGGGCGAACCGGCTGCGCGCCAGACAACGACAAGATGACGACCCGGCAAACGGGTGTGTTTTGAGGGCGCCGCATGCGGCGTGACAGGCAAGATGGCGGGCATGTCGAGCAGGGCAGCCCTCGCTGAAATGGGAATGTCTTTGCCGTGCAGCCGGGCTGCATGGCGGGTGGTCGCGTGGTGCCGGACAGGGGCGCGGGACCTGCTCCGGTCAGTGGGGGCGATGAACACAGGTCTGGTGCCGGTGCGCGTGGCGCATCCGGTGCCTTTTGCCGTGTCCCGCCCCGCGCCTTGCCTGGGGGGGCGCCCATGCCGCCGATAGAGCCCCCGCTGCGCCGCCCGCCCGGCTCGCGCCCGTCCTTGCGCGCAGGCCCCGGCCCGGCGCTGCCCGGATCGCCCCGGATCAACCCTTTCGGTGCCGAGGATTACACCCGCGCCGCCGAAATCCATTCCGCAGACCCGCACCGGCAGGCCCGCGCCGCAGGGCACCGGCCCGGGCAGTCCACTTATGCCACCGGATCGGCGCAAAACCGTGACGCCGCCTTTGCCAGCGAGATTGCCTGGGACCGGCGTGCCTATGCGCCGGGCTGGTCGCTGGGGCATCGGCTGGCACCTGCGCGCGCAACGCCACAGCGCGCCGCCCCCCGGTCCGCGCCCCCGGCCCGTGACACGGCCCATGACACCGCCCGCGACACCGCTCCCCGGAGCTTCTGGCCCTTCCGCCGCGCGGCTGCGGTGGCGCATGATCCCGCGCCCAGCCGCCTGGCCTACAGGCTCAACCGGATGTGGCTGACCCCGGCCTTCCGGCGTTCGCTGACCGTGGGCAGCCCGATTGCGCTGATCGGTTTCTGCATCGGTCTGATCGCCGCCGACCCGGCCCGGCGTGCTTATATGGTCGAAACGGTCGAAGGCTGGCATGCCGCCCTGATCGACCGGGCCGAGTTTCAGGTGGGGACGGTCTCGGTTCCCGATGTCTCACCCGAATTGCGCGCGATGGTGATGGAGCGGCTGGACCTGTCGCTGCCCTTATCCTCGTTCCGGATGGATCTGGAGGCCTTGCGCGCCAGTGTCGAGGCGATCGATGCCGTCAGGACCGCCGATCTGCGCATTGCCTCGGGCGGGGATCTGCTGGTCACCATCGTCGAACGCAAGCCCGCCGTGGTCTGGCGCAGCCGCACCGGGCTGGAACTGCTGGACGCCGAAGGCCACCGGATCGCCCGGCTGGCCGCGCGCCATGCCGTGACGGACCTGTTGCTGGTGGCGGGCGATGGCGCCAGCGATCATGTGGCCGAGGCGCTGGAACTGGCCGCCGTGGCCAAGCCGCTGCAGTCCCGCCTGCGCGGGCTGGTGCGTGTGGGTGAACGGCGCTGGGATCTGGTGCTGGACCGGGACCAGCGCATCATGCTGCCCGAAATCGACCCGATGCCTGCGCTGGAACGCGCCCTGGCGCTGGACCGTGCGCAGGACCTGCTGGCGCGCGATGTCACCCATGTTGACCTGCGCCACCCCGCGCGCCCGGTCCTGCGCCTGAGCGAAGGCGCGCTCGACACCCTGTACAGTATCCGACAATCCGCGGAGTAAGCCATGATCGACCCCTACAAGGCCCAGAGAGCAATGCGCAACATGCGCCGCGCCGCCATGCAGCGCGGGGTGATCGGCATCCTGGATGTCGGCACCTTCAAGATCGCCGCGCTGGTGTTGAAGCTGGACCCTTCGGCCACTCCGGCGCAGGGATCTGGCGTGGGGCAACTGGCCGGGCAGGCGGGGTTCCGGGTGATCGGCGCGGGCACCACACGCTCGCGCGGGGTCCGCTTTGGCGAGATCGCGGCCATGTCCGAAACCGAACGCGCCGTGCGCACCGCGTTGCAGGCCGCGCAGAAGATGGCGCAGACCCGGGTGGATCACGTTATCCTGTGCATGGCGGGAGGGTCGGTGCGGTCCTATGGCCTGGCCGGAGAGGTGGAGCTGGAAGACACCACCGTGGCCGAGGATGATATCGGCCGCGTGCTGGCCGCCTGCGAGGTGCCCGATTTCGGCGAGGGGCGCGATGTGCTCCATGCCCAGCCGGTGAATTTTGCCCTGGACCACCGCAGCGGCCTGTCGGACCCGCGCGGGCAGACGGGAAGCCGCCTGGCCTGCGACATGCATCTGCTGACGGTCGATACCTCGGTGGTCAGCAATCTGGTGCAATGCCTGCGGCGCTGTGATGTTGAGCTCGCCGGGGTGGCCTCGGCGGCCTATGTCTCGGGCAAGGCGGCGCTGGTGGAGGATGAGCAGGAACTGGGCGCGGCCTGCATCGACATCGGTGGCGGGGCCACGGCGGTGTCGGTCTTCATCAAGAAACACATGATCTATGCCGACGGCATCCGGCTGGGCGGGGATCATGTGACCAATGACATCTCCAAGGGTCTGCAGGTGGATTTCGCCACCGCCGAACGGATCAAGACCTTTCACGGTGGGGTGCAGGCCACCAGCATGGATGACCGCGAGCTGATCGAGATCGGCGGCAATTCCGGCGACTGGGACAAGGACCGCCGCACCGTCAGCCGGTCCGAACTTATCGGCATCATGCGCCCCCGCGTCGAGGAGATCCTGGAAGAGGTCCGCGCGCGGCTTGATGCGGCGGGGTTCGACCATCTGCCCAGCCAGCAGATTGTGCTGACGGGGGGCGCCAGCCAGACACCGGGGCTGGACGGGCTGGCCGCGCGCATTCTGGGGCCGCAGGTGCGCATGGGCCGCCCGTTGCGGGTGTATGGCCTGCCGCAGGCGGCCACGGGGCCGGCGTTCTCGGCCTCGGTGGGGCTGTGCCTGTTCGCCGCCTATCCGCAGGATGAGTGGTGGGATTTCGACGCGCCCGCCGACCGCTACCCGGCGCGCTCCTTGCGCCGCGCGTTACGGTGGTTCCGGGACAACTGGTAACCACCAGATGCTGCGCGGACTCCGATATCGCCCGAAAAGCGGCAAAAAACAGCCCAGATATGGGTGGTTTCGTGCAGTTTTTTGATGACCTCGGGGGCGGGGGGCTGTAGAATCATCGAAACAGGCAAGCAAACGGCGCAGATCGAAAGCAGGCGGGACATTCAATGACACTTACCTTCATCGAAAATCAGCAGCAGGATCTGGCACCGCGGATCACGGTGTTTGGCGTGGGCGGGGCAGGCGGCAACGCCGTCAACAACATGATCGACAAGAACCTGGAAGGGGTCGATTTCGTTGTCGCCAACACCGACGCGCAGGCCCTGCAGCAAAGCCGGGCACGGTCCCGGGTGCAGATGGGGGTCAAGGTCACCGAAGGGCTGGGCGCAGGTGCCCGCGCCGCGGTCGGTGCCGCCGCCGCCGAAGAAACGATCGAGGAGATCGTCGACCATCTGGCCGGCGCGCATATGTGCTTCATCACCGCCGGGATGGGGGGTGGCACCGGGACGGGTGCGGCCCCGATCATCGCCCAGGCCGCGCGCGAACTGGGGGTGCTGACCGTCGGTGTGGTCACCAAGCCCTTCCAGTTCGAAGGCAACAAGCGCATGCGCCAGGCCGAAGAAGGGGTCGAAGCGCTGCAGAAGGTGGTTGATACGCTGATCATCATCCCCAACCAGAACCTGTTCCGGCTGGCAAATGAAAAAACCACCTTTACCGAGGCCTTCGCGCTGGCCGATGACGTGCTCTATCAGGGCGTCAAGGGTGTGACCGACCTGATGGTGCGCCCCGGTCTGATCAACCTGGATTTCGCTGATGTTCGCGCCGTGATGGACGAGATGGGCAAGGCCATGATGGGCACCGGTGAGGCGACGGGCGAAGATCGCGCCGTTCAGGCCGCCGAGAAAGCCATCGCCAACCCGCTGCTGGATGAAATCAGCCTGCATGGCGCGCGCGGGGTGCTGATCAACATCACCGGCGGCCATGACCTGACCCTGTTCGAGCTGGACGAGGCCGCCAACCGCATCCGCGAGAAGGTGGACCCCGAGGCGAACATCATCGTTGGCTCCACCCTCGATGCCGAAATGGAAGGTGCCATCCGCGTGTCGGTTGTCGCCACCGGGATCGATGCCTCGGTCTCGGCCCAGGAGGTTGATGTGCCGCGCCGCCGCATGGCCGAGCCCCTGCGCCAGCCCGCTGTCGAAGCCCCCATGCCCGAGCCGCAGCCCGAGCCCGAGGTCGAGATCGAAGAGCCCGTTTTCGTTCCGCGCAGCGAGGAAGGGGCCGAGCATGACCCTCAGCCCAATCTGTTTGCCGAACCGCATGATGCCGAGCGCCCCGCGGCGCGCAGCTACAGCCGCAGCCCAGAGCCGCAGCATCAGCCCGCAACCCCGCCGCTGAAATTCCGGCAGGAGGCCGAGTCCCGCCCCGCCCCTGAGCATGACGCGCGGGATTTCGACATCGACGAGGTGCTGGACGAAACGCCCCGGGTTGCATCGGGTGGCGGGCGCGGCGGTTATGGCGACAGCGCCGACCGTTTCGTGGCGCCGCGCCGCAATGGTGGCCCCGGCGCCCCCTCGCCCGAAACACTGGCGCGGCTGCAGGCGGCGGTAAGCAAGGCGCCCGCGGCCAGACGTGAAGACCCCCAGCCGCAGCAGCCAGCCCCTGAAAGCGACCGGGCAAGCGGCGGGCGTTTCGGTATCGGTTCGCTGATCAGCCGCATGGCCGGGCAGGGCGAACCGCCCCAGCCGCGCGGCCCGCGCAGCCAGCCGCCGGTGTCCGGCCATGAAGAGGACCGCGGCCACTCCGCCGATCAGGAGCGTATCGAGATCCCCGCATTCCTGCGCCGTCAGGCAAACTGACCCCGCGTCAACGATCACGCGCGAAATCGAATTGATCGAAAATGGCCGGATTTCCCGGCCATTTTTCTTTTAGAAACAATGCATTATAAGGGGGTTTGCAGGGGCGCGCGGCGTTCCGCCCAAATGTGACGCTCCGTGTTACATTCAGTTGCAAAGAGTGAGTTGTGGCCTGTGTCGTGGCTGTTTACCTTTCGGTCAACGGTGCGCAGTCACTGATATGCAAGGTGGGCAAGCAATGCAGGTCACGGTTTCAAGATCGTCAGAGTTCCGGGGCTTCGGGCTGCATTCGGGCCTGCCCGTGCGTCTGCATGTGGATCCGGCCCCAGCCGATCATGGCATCGTTTTCCACCGCATGGACCTGCCGCAGGCAGAGCGCGTGATCCCGGTCAGCATCGACACCTGGACCCCTGCGCGCCTGTGCACCCGGCTGGTCAACGCCGCCGGGGCAAGCGTGTCCACAATCGAACACCTGATGGCCGCATTGGCAGGGTGCGGGATTCACAACGCACTGATCCGCATCAATGGCCCCGAGGTTCCGATCCTGGACGGCAGCGCGGCACCGTTCGTCCGCAAGCTTGTGGCCGCGGGCTTGCGCGAACAGCGCGCCCCGCTTGAGATCATCCGCATCCTGCGCCCGGTTGAGCTGCGCATGGGCGATGCCCTTGCCCGGCTGGAACCCGCCGATGGGTTCGAGATCGATTTCGAGATCGATTTCCCCGATCCTGCCATCGGTCGGCAGGTGAAATCGCTGGATATGGCCAATGGCGCCTTCGCGCGTGAGCTGAGCGATTCCCGCACCTTCTGCCGCCGCGCCGATGTGGAGGCGATGCAGACCGCCGGGCTGGCGCTGGGGGGCAGCTATGACAATGCCGTGGTGGTGGATGGGGCACAGGTGCTCAGCCCCGGCGGGTTGCGCCACGCCGATGAGCCCGTCCGCCACAAGATGCTGGATGCGCTGGGTGATCTGGCTGTGGCCGGGGCGCCGATCCTGGGCCGCTACACCGGCCTGCGCGCGGGCCATGCCCTGACCGGGCAGGTGCTGCGCGCCTTGCTGGCCGATCCGTCCACCCATCTGCGCGAACGCTGCACCCGGGCCTGCCAGAAGCGCCTTCCCGGCGGGTTGCGCGCCTTTGATGAGTTGCCGCTGAGCGCGTAGGCATCGGCGCCCGCGCAACCCTTCGTTCACTTCCGCCAACAGGGTCACAAAGGCGTTTTGCGCCGGGGTTTTTTCTGTGCTAGACCATCGGTCAAAAGGGGCAGTCAGGGAAGAATGCATATGAAGGTCGGTGCGCGGAACCTGCGGCTTTTGGGCGCTTTTGCCATTGCCGCGGCGCTTGCGGCCTGCGGGCCTGAACGCCCTGATGAGTCGCTGGCCGAGTTCTCGGCGCAGGAGATCTTTCAGCGCGGGGAACATGAGCTTGAGTCCAGCCGCCGGGCGTCACGCTCGGTCCGGTATTTCGCCGAGATCGAGCGCCTGTATCCCTATAGCGACTGGGCGCGCCGGGCGCTGATCATGCAGGCCTATGCCTATCACCGCGCGCGCGAGTTCGAGGAAAGCGCCGCCGCCGCGCGCCGCTTCCTGGACACCTATCCCGGCGATGAAGACGCGCCCTATGCCGCGTATCTGCTGGCGATCTCCTTTTATGACCAGATCGACGAGGTCGGGCGCGATCAGGGCGTGACCTTTCAGGCGCTGCGCCACCTGCGCCGTGTGATCGAGGATTACCCGGACACCGAATTCGCGCGCTCCTCGGTCCTGAAATTCGATCTGGCCTTCGACCATCTGGCGGGCAAGGAAATGGAAATCGGCCGCTTCTATCTGAAGCGTCGCAACTATGCCGCCGCCATCAGCCGCTTCCGCGTGGTGGTCGAGGATTTCCAGACCACCACCCACACCCCCGAGGCGCTGCACCGTCTGGTCGAGGCCTATCTGGCCCTCGGGTTCGAGGATGAGGCCCGCACGGCGGCGGCACTTCTGGGCCACAACTTCCAGGCCAATCCCTTCTACGAGGACAGCTTCCGCCTGCTGAGCGGGCAGGGCCTGGCACCCGATGCCGCTGGTGGCGATGGCTGGCTGAGCCAGCTTTATCGGCAGTCCATTCGCGGCGAATGGTTGTGAGCGCGGGGCAGGGTCACCCCTTGAACCGCCCTGATTCCCCGCTTAATCGACCCCCGGGGTGCAGGGACTGCGCCCCGCGGGTCTGACAAGGGGCGCTTCAGCCGATGCTGCTCTCGCTTGATATTCGGGACATGCTTCTGATCGACCGGCTGGAGCTGGACTTCCGGCCGGGGTTGAACGTGCTGACCGGCGAAACCGGCGCGGGCAAGTCGATCCTGCTGGATTGTCTGGGCTTTGTGCTGGGCTGGCGCGGGCGCGCCGATCTGGTTCGCTCCGGCGCCGAACAGGGCGAGGTGGTGGCCGAATTCGCCCTGTCCCCGGACCACCCCGCCCGCGCGATCCTGACTGAAAGTGGCTTTGGCGCGGGGGATACGCTGCTTTTGCGCCGGGTGAACGGGCTGGACGGGCGCAAGACCGCCTGGATCAACGACCGCCGCGCCTCGGGCGAGGTGCTGCGCGCCCTGTCCGAGGTGCTGGTGGAACTGCACGGCCAGCAGGATGACAAGGGGCTGCTGAACCCGCGCAACCACCGGGCGTTTCTGGATGCCTTTGCCGGGCTGGAGGCGGAATTGACCCGGACCCGCGCCGACTGGGCCGCGCTGCGCAAGGCCCGCAAGGCGCAATCCGAAGCCCAGGCGTGGATGGATGAATTGACCGCCGAGGAAGAGTTCCTGCGCCATGCCGTGGCCGAGCTGGATGCGCTGGACCCCCAGCCCGATGAAGAGGCCGCCCTGGACAGCCAGCGCCGCCTGATGCAGCAGGGCGAACGCCTGCGCCAGGACCTGGCCCGCGCCCATCAGGCGCTTTCGGGCGAGGGGGCAGAGCGGCTGATCGCCGATGCCCTGCGCTGGCTGGAGGATGCGGCCGAGGCGCTTGAGGACCGGCTGGACCCCCCTCTTGCCGCACTGGGCCGGGTGATGGACGATCTGGCCGATGCCACCCGCGGGATCGAGGATGCCATCGAATCCGTTGAGTTCAGCCCCGGCGCGCTGGAGGCCACCGAGGAACGCCTGTTTGCCATGCGCGGGCTGGCGCGCAAGCATGGGGTGCTTGCGGATGAGTTGCACAGCCTGGGTGACAGCCTGCGCGCGCGGCTGGCGCTGATTGATGGCGGCAGCGATGACCTGACCCGGCTGGCCGATGGGGTTGCCGCCGCCGAAGCCCGTTATGACGCCAGTGCCGCAAAGCTGACCGCCGCGCGCGCTGCAGCGGCGGAACACCTGGATGCGGCGATGCAGGCAGAGCTGGTGCCGCTGCGCATGGACCGGGCGCAATTCACTACTCGGCTGACGCCCGCTGACCCGGGGCCGGACGGGCGCGATGCGGTGCAATTCGTCGTGCGCACCAACCCCGGCGCACCGGCGGGCGCGTTGGACCGGATCGCCTCGGGGGGGGAATTGTCGCGGTTTCTGCTGGCGCTCAAGGTCTGTCTGGCGCGGGGAAATGGCGGGCAGACCATGATCTTTGATGAGATCGACCGCGGCGTGGGGGGCGCCACCGCCGATGCCGTGGGCCGCCGGTTGCAGGCGCTGGCCGCCGGGGGGCAGGTGTTGGTGGTGACCCATTCGCCCCAGGTCGCCGCCCTGGGCGCGCATCACTGGCGGGTGGAGAAACGGGTGCGCGGCGAACAGACCCTGTCACAGGTTGTGCCGCTTTCCGCTGATGAGCGGATAGAGGAGATTGCGCGGATGCTGGCGGGTGATAGCATAACCGAAGCCGCGCGCGCTGCAGCCCGGGCCCTGCTGCCCGAAGGCGCAGCACCCCGGATATGACCCGCGCATGATGATACAGGAGGACGTGATGCATCGCTCTTTTCCCCGGCCGCTTGGCCTTGCCCTGGCCGCAACGCTGGTGCTGGCGGGCTGCCTGCAGCCGCAGCAACCCATGCGCGTGATCGGCGGCCCCCAATCCGCGCCCGCCGCCGCCCCCGAGGCCACGCCCGCGCCACCGCCGGGCGATGTCGCCACCGCCAGCCGCGCCGAATCGGCCTGTGTCGATCAGGGGCGCGCACAGGGTCTGCGCGTTGAGCAGGTGGTGGGCACCCGCGCCGTCACCGGCGCCGATGGCCAGCCGACCGGGCGCGATGTGATGCTGCGTGTCGCGCGCGACGGGCAGGTCTATGAGGTGCGCTGCAACTATCAGAGCGCCAGCGACGAAGCGCGGATCATGTCGCTCTGAATGTGCCGGGCTAGCGGCGGCGCAGGGGGGCCAGCGCGGCGTCAGCCTCGGCCCAGTCCTGCAGGCCGCGCACCAGGGCGGCCTGCATCCGCGCGCGCCAGTCCGGATCCTGCAGGTTGGCCAGATCCCGCGGATTGGACATGAAGCCCAGTTCGATCAGCAGCGACGGAATGTCCGGCGCGCGCAGCACGCTGAAGCCGCCGGACTGGTGCGGGCGGCTGTGAAGGCGCAGCCCGTGATCGTCGATGCTGGAAATCAGGCTTTCGGCCAGCAGATCGGTGCGGGGGCGGTTTTCCACCTGCGCAATGGACATCAGCACATCGGCTATCGCATCTTCGGCCCGGGTCAGGTCCACCCCTGCCAGCAGATCGGCGCGGTCATGGCGTTCGGCCAGGATGGCGGCGGATTGGTCGCTGGCCTCTTCGGACAGGGAATACAGGGTGGAGCCGCTGGCGATCCCGTCAGGCAGGGCATCGGCATGCAGCGACAGGAACACATCCGCCCCGGCGGCGCGGGCGGCGCGGATGCGCGCGTCCAGGGTCATGAAGACATCGGCGTCGCGGGTCAGCGCCACCTCGAACCCGCCGGCACGGCGCAAGGCATCGCGCAGCTCACGCGCGAAGGCCAGCATCAGGTCCGATTCGCGCAAACCGTCACGTTCGGCCCCCGGATCGGCGCCGCCATGGCCAGGGTCCAGCACCACCACCAGCGGCTGTGCGCTGCGCGGCAGGGCAGAGGCGCCGGGGTGCAGCAATGCATCGCCATAGCTGGCGATGAAGCGGTCTTCATCCTGGGCAATGGCGGTGAACCCCTCCAGCGTGTCACGCTCCAGCCGCAGGGACAGGCGCGGCGCTGTGGCGCTGCCCGGATCGGTGCCTGAAAACCCCGCCTCGCGCAGCCGATACGGGCCAGTCAGATCAATGACCATCCGCGCCCAGCCATTGGCCGCCACGCCCAGGCGCAGGTCCCGGATACCGGGGCCGGGCGCGGCCTGCAGCGCGCCCCAGTCCACCGTGTTGAGATCCAGCACCAAACGCGGGGGCGAGGGCAGGTGACGGATCCGGTAGGGCACCGGCTGGCTGAGCGCCAGGTCGACGGTGATCATCTGCCTGTCGCTGGTGATCCGGCTGGCCTCGGCATCCACCCGCGCGCTGCCGCCAAGGGACTGCGCCGCCGCGGGCAGGGCGGCCAGCATCAGCGCCAGCACAACCGCCACCCAGCCCAGTCTGTTCCCCGCCCCTGGCCGCATCTTTTCCGCCATGCTCCTTGCCTTTGCCCCGTTCTACGCGCCCCCTGGCCCAAGGTCACGCCCGCAGCGCGGTAAAATTGTCGCTGATGGGCGCGAAGGCCTTGATCGTCGGGCCGGGGGTTTCTACACACGGGGGCGTTGACCAGAACCCGGGCAGCATGGCCCGCTGACAGTTTTTTCAGGAGAGTTCCATGACCCTGCCCCTGACCGATTCCGGCCTGATTGGCTCCGCCATGGTGGCCTCGGCCGTTGCCATTCTGGCGCTGACAGCGCCAGCGCGCGGCCCCGCGCCCGAGCCCGCCGAACCCGTCACCGCCGCCGAAGTCACGCCCGCGCCCGAGGCCCCGCAGGCCGCCATCTCCGAGGCCGACGAGATCGAGGTGCCCGAGGAGTTCGCCGCGCAGGTCCGCGCCTATCTGCTGTCCAACCCCGAGGTGATCTTTGAAGCGGTGGCCGAATTCGAACGCCGCACCGCCATGGATCAGGCCGATATGGATGTCGAACTGATCTCGGTCAACGCCGAGGCGCTGTTCAACAGCCCGCATGACTGGGTCGGTGGCAACCCCGATGGGGATATCACCCTGGTGGAATTCCTGGATTACCGCTGCGGCTTCTGCCGCCGTGCCCATGATGAGCTGGAGCAGCTTCTGGCCGAGGATGATGGCATCCGCGTCATCATCAAGGAATTCCCCATTCTGGGGCCGGAGTCCGAAGCCTCGTCCCGCTTTGCCATTGCGGTGCTGCAACTGGAAGGGGGCGAAGCCTACAAGGCGGCCCATGATGCGCTGATCACCCTGGAAGCCGCGCCCGATACCTTCGCGCTGGAGGATATTGCCGCGGAGATCGGCGTGGATTTCGAAGCGGTCGAGGCGCATATGCAAAGCGATGCCGTGAGCCAGGTCATCGACGAAAACCGGCGTCTGGCCCAGCGGCTGCGGATCTCCGGCACGCCGACCTTCATCATGGAGGATGAAATGGTGCGCGGCTTCGTCCCGGCCCAGGCGCTGCTGGATCTGGCCGAAGAGCTGCGCGACTGACCCCGGACGCAGTTGCGCCTGACTGAATGCACAAACCGCCATGCCGCAGGGCATGGCGGTTTTGCGTTGGAGCGTCCGGTCTCTTGGCCAATCGGCGGCGGGCCGGTCCCGCGGTCAGCGTCCGGCCATTGCGACAATCCGGTCGGAAGCCTTTGCAGAAGGCAACGTCCGCGCCACCGTCCCCAGCCGGTTTTCGATCTTCTGCTGCAGGGCGCTGATGTCCTGGGACAGGTCGCGGGCAAGATCGGCGCCGATGCCCTTGTCATGGGACACCACATGCAGGAAATGCGCCATCAGCTCCATTTCCCGCGAAACTTCGCTCAATGCGTCCAGGGATTTCATCACGCCACTCCCGTGCTGCGCGGTTCACCACATAAGCTTGCTACAAGCAATCACATGCCAGCTTTGGCGCAGTCAGGTCCAGGTGTCAAGTTTTTTGCAAATTGCGTTTTACCGCTTTGCGAAGGGTTTCCGAACGGATCGGCTTGTACAGGAATTCGGCGGCGCCCTGCATTTCAGCCAGTGCGGTGGTGGCCTCCAGCGTCACCGTTTCATTGCCGCCAG
Source organism: Rhabdonatronobacter sediminivivens (assembly GCF_013415485.1). Lineage (GTDB taxonomy): Bacteria > Pseudomonadota > Alphaproteobacteria > Rhodobacterales > Rhodobacteraceae > Rhabdonatronobacter > Rhabdonatronobacter sediminivivens. The sequence goes on from NZ_JACBXS010000007.1 coordinate 138,348, forward strand.
ACAGGAACAGCACCGGCGTTGCAGGTTGCAACTGTTGCAGAAGTTCCATCAGTTCCAGCCCGTTGTCCTTGCCGATCCAGAAGTCCAGCACGAACAGATCATAGGGCAGATCATCATCCAGAAGCGCCAGCGCCGCCTCCTTGCTGTCGGCCGCATGGACCTGATGGCCGTCCCCCTCAAGGATCAGGGTCAGCACACGCAACACGGCTGCGTCATCGTCAACGATCAGAATATTCGCCAAGTGCGGGTCCATGTTGTTCGGGTGCAACGAAAAGGTGCTGCAATGCGCTTCGAAATGCAACCTTCTGGTCCGGGTCCATGTGCCGAATGCGCGCGGCAATTGCCAGAATCGGGTCTTCGCGCAACATCTCGCGGCCGGTCCGGGTCAGTTCCACATTGATCTGGCGGCCATCGTCCGGGTCGCGTCCGGTGGCAACGGCGCCGTGGCGTTCCAGCGCGCGGATGGCGCGGCTGACCGGGGCGGCGGTGACCCCCACATAGCGCGCGATCCAGCTTTGCGGGCAGGGTCCGGGTGCGACGCGGCCGATCGTGCGCAGGATCGCCCATTGCAACGGGGTCACCGACCCCGGCCCGCGGTCGGAATATGCCTCGCGGACTAGCCGCTCCATCAGAAGCGCTGCCGCCAGATCGCTGCGATCTTCAGTGGCCATGTTGCCCTGTCGTCGATTTACCCCATCCCCGTGGACTGTGACCCAGCGCCCGGCGCATTGCAAGTCCATGCTACAAGCAACCTTAAGCATTTCTGACCGGGTTTGACGCACAATGATTGCCATCTGCCTGCCAAACCGGTCAGAAGCTTGTGGACATGGCTCGGCGGCCGGGGGCATCATTCGGGCCAGTCCTGCGCTGATCTGTTTTCTTTGTGAGTTGTCCATGCCGTTTCATCCCGCCGACGCCGCCGCGCTTCAGACCACCGCCGAGCTGGGCCAGGCTGTGGTTCTTTGCATCGACCCGGATGCGCGCCAGGCCTGGTGCAGCCAGACCGCGCAGGCGATCCTGGGACACGCGCCCGCGGCGCTGGCCAGGGACTGGTCCGGCGATCTGGCGCTGGTGGCAGAAAGTGACCGCTCAAAAGTTGCCCGGGCGCGGAGCGGTGACGGCCCGGTGCGGATGCAGTTTGGAATGGCGCGGGGCAATGGCGCGCAGGCGGTGGTCGATGCGGTCTTCAGCCCCGCGCCCTCGGGGCATGGGGTGGTGGCCGTGCTGCGGGACGTGACCGCGCTGGTGCAACCCGATGCCGACAGCGCCATATTCGACCGCCTCAGCCGCGAGGCCCGCTTTGTCAATTGCCGCAAGCGCGATACCGTGCGGTTCGGGCCCAGCATGAAGCTGGTCTATGGCATTGATATTGAGGGGGAATGGAAGATCCCCTCGCCCTATGTCGAACATATCCACCCCGATGACCGCGCGCTGGCGGATCATGCGTTCTATGAACTGGCACAAAGCAAACAGCAAACGGTCCAGATCGAATACCGGCTGCGGCGCGGCGATGGCAGCTATGCCATGGTGCGCGAACGCTTCCACACCGAACGTGATGCCGCTGGCGCGCCGGTGACCATCCATTCAACCGTCACCGATATTTCCGACTGGCATGAAGAGCGCAAGCGCCGCGCAGTGCTGGCCGATGTGTCGGGGGCGGTGGTCATCGACTATGCGCCCCGGACGGATCGGATGCAGTTCAGCGGCACCGTCCGCGCCACCCTGGGCTACGCACCCGAAGACATGCCCCGCACCGCCGATGCCTATCTGGAGCTTCTGCACCCGGATGATCGCCATGTCCTGCAGGCGGCGCTGAACGCCCTGCGCGCGGGCGAGGTCTGGTCCGAGCCGCTGGCACTCAACTATCGCCTGCGCCATGCCGATGGCAGCTATGTTCATTTCCTGGATCATTCACTGACCATCACCGATGCCGATGGCCGGGCCGAGGGCGTGATTGTGGTGCTCACTGATGTCACCACCCTGTTGCGCGACAAGGAAGAGCTGCGCGTCAGCAGCGAGCGCCTTAAGGCCCTGGCCGAGTTGTCGAAAATGGTGGTGGTGGAATTCGACATGGACACCCAACAGGTGACCTGGAGCGGTGCGTTGGAAGAACAGTTCGGCTTCAAGCCCGAAGACATGCCCTCGGACCCACAGGCGCTGATCAACATGATCGAGCCCGAAGACCGCGCCACCAACCAGATGCTGTTCGAACGGCTGAAGCGGGGCGAATCCTGGACCACCCCGGTGGAATTCGGCTTTCGCACCCGCCACAGGAACGGGCAGATGCTGCACATCCAGAAACGCTCTGTCTGTGTGCTGGATCAGGATGGGCGGGTGATACGGGTGCTGCAGGTGCTCAATGACGTCACCGACCTGCTGCAAAAGCAGAACCAGCTTCTGGCGATCTCGGAAATCGCTTCGGACGCCAGCTATGAATACTTTCATGATCAGGGCCGGGTGGTGTTCAGCCACGGGTTCAAAAGCTGCTTTGGTCTCGACCTGGTCGGGGAAAGGGCCTTGCCCTTCGCCTGGGATAAACACGTCCATCCCGATGACGTGGCGCAACTGCAGGAGGCGTTTTTCAGCTTCATCGGCGGCACGGACACCCGGTTCAACATCGAATACCGGCTGCGCTGTGGCGATGGCCGCTGGGCGTCGGTGGTCCAGAAAACGGCCGCTCTGCGTGATGAGAGCGGGCGGCCGAAACTGATCATCGGCATGGTGGATGATGTCACCGAACAGCGCCGGACCGAAGCCCGCCTGCGCGCTGCGATCGATTCGCTCGACAGCGGCTTCGCCCTCTATGACGAGGACCAGCGCCTTGTCCTCTATAACCGCCGCTTCGTCACCATGAACCATGGGTTGGCCGATCTGATCAAGCCGGGGGTGGCCCGCGCCGACCTGGCCGCCGCCATGTTCGAGCGCAAGCTGCTGATGGTTTCGGACCGGGGCGAACACCGCCAGGGGTTCTACGCCGCCGCGCCCATGAACATGGAGGTGACCCAGGCCAGCGGCCAGATCTACACCGTTCGTTTCAACCAGACGAACGGCGGCGATTGGGTGACCCTGCTGACCGACGTGACCGAGGCCGTCAATGACCAGCGCAGGCTGCGCGCCCTGTTCGAAGTCTCGGCCGATGCGATGTTCGATTATGACGTCCAGCGCGGCAAGATCAGGTTCGATGGCGGCTTTCGGGCGCAGTTCGGGCATGACTTCCAAGGTGAATATTCGGTGCCTTCGCCCTGGGAGGATACGCTCCATCCCGATGATGTCGCGCGGGTCACGTCCCAGCGCACAGAGTTTCTGGCCGGTCGTGGCGCGCGGTTCGAAACCGAATTCCGCATGCAGCGTGCCGATGGCAGCTGGGCCTATGTCGGTGAACGTGCGGTCGCCCTGCGCGATGACAGCGGTGCGGCGGTGCAGGTGTTGGGGGCTGTGGCGGATCTGACCGAACAGCGCCTGCTGGAAGACAAGCTTCACGCCGCCCAGAAGATGGAGTCCATCGGTCGCATTTCGGGCGGGATTGCGCATGATTTCAACAACCTGCTGGCGGTTATCATGGGCAATGGCGAATTGCTGGCCATGGCCGCGTCCGACCCCGCGCAGCGCGAATCGATCAATGAGATCGTGGATGCCTGCAAGCGCGGCGCGGAACTGACCCGCCGCCTGCTGAGCTTCGCGCGCCGCTCGCGTCTGGCCCCGGCGAAGGTGCGGTCCAATGATCTGGTCAATGGCATGGGGCAGCTGATCGCGCGGGTGCTGCCGGCGACCATCAGCCTGCAGACCAGTCTGCAGGCGGGGCTATGGTCCATCAGGGTCGATCCCGCGTTTCTGGAAAGCGCGCTGCTGAACCTGGTGATCAACGCCCGCGATGCCATGCCCGGGGGCGGGATTCTGACCATCGAAACCGCCAACCAGCGCGTGACCGAAGATTACGCCATCGAACGCAATGAGCTGCTGCCGCCCGGTCGCTATGTGATGATTGCCGTCACCGATACCGGCGAAGGCATCGCGCGGGACATGCTGGAGCGCGTGGTCGAGCCTTTCTTTACCACCAAGGGGCCCAATCTGGGGTCGGGGCTGGGCCTGTCCATGGTGGACGGGTTCGTGCGCCAGTCCGGAGGGCTGCTGCGCATCTACAGTGAACCGGGGGTGGGCACCACGGTCAAGCTGCTCTTGCCGGCCGAACCGGATCAAGGCAGCCAGGGACTGGCTGCGTCGGCGCGCGCGCCCGCATCCGCAACCCCCGGCACGCTGCGTGTCCTGCTGGTCGAGGATGACCCCCGGGTGCGGTCGGTGGTGGCGCGCAGTCTGCACGATGCGGGGCTGACCGTGCTGGAGGCCGATTCAGGCGACGCGGCGCTGGAACTCTATCACAGCCTGACCCATCAGCCGCATGTGCTGCTGACCGATGTGGTGATGCCGGGCAAACTGCAAGGGCCCGCGCTGGCGCGAGAGTTGAAGGCAGTGCAGCCGGATCTGCGGATCATCTTCATGTCCGGCTATGCCAATGAAGCGGCGATCAACGGGAACGGGCTGCGCGCGGATGATGAATTCCTGATGAAGCCGATCCAGCGCCAGTCCCTGCTGGAAGCCATCGCCCGCGCCAGCCGCCCGCCACGCTGATCCCCCGGCGACGGGGGCGCGCCGCCCCTTCGGGCGGTATTGCACGTCATTGCGTGGCGTCAGCCGGGGCGCGGGTGGCTGCCAACGCCCCTTCCAGTGCCTGCGCCAGATCGGTGCGTCGAAAGGGTTTGGCCAGGTGCCCGGAGAACCCGGCTTGCAGGTATTCGGTGACCTGGTGGGACATGGCATTGGCGGTGATCGCCAGTGCGGGCGCCGCTATCAGGCCCGCTGCGGCTTCGCGCGCGCGCAACGCGGCGAGCGCGCTGATCCCGTCCAGTTCGGGCATCGAGATATCCAGCAAGTAGATATCGAAGCGCCCGGCCGCCCAGGCCGACACCGCGGCGCGACCGTCATCGACCAGCACGACATCGGCACCAAAGCTGGTCAGCATTGCCCCCAGGATGGTCCGGTTGGTGCGGTTGTCATCCGCCGCCAGCACCTGCAGGCCCTGCAGCATCACCTCCGCATCGGCGGTGGCGGGCGCGGGGGCCTCGGGCGCCAGGGGCATCGGCAGGGTGACCTGCACTGCGGTGCCCTTGCCCTCGGCGCTGTCGATCGCGATCTCTCCGTCCATCATCGTCACCAGCCGCCGGACGATCGACATGCCCAGCCCGGTGCCGCCAAACCGGCGGGTTACGGTGCCATCGGCCTGTTCGAAATCCTCGAACACGCGCGAAAGCTGTTCGGCGCTCATGCCGATTCCGGTGTCGCGCACGCTCAGACGGACGCGGTCGCCGGGGCCGGGCTGCAGCATCACGCGCACGCTGCCGCTTTCGGTGAACTTGAGCGCATTGCCCACCAGATTGTGCAGGATCTGCGCCAACCGCCCCTCATCCCCCAGCCGGGGCGCCTCGGCCCATGGCCCGGCATGGATGGCGAAGTCCAGCCCCTTTTCCGCCGCCCTTGGCTGGTGCATGGCCGCGATCCTCCGGGCCAGTTCGGCGGGGAAGAAGCGGATGCGTTCCAGCGTCAGCTTTCCGGCTTCGATCTTGGACATGTCCAGCACATCGTTGAGCACCCCCAGAAGCATCTCGCCCGATGCGCGGATGGTTGCCAGAACCTCCTGGTGGCGGGGCTCGGTCAGTTCATCCTCCAGGATTTGGGCCATGCCCAGCACACCATAGAGCGGGGTGCGGATTTCATGGCTCATGTTGGCCAGGAAGCGGGACTTGGCCTCGTTGGCCGCCTCGGCCCGTTCGGCGGCGCTGCGCAGCGCAGCTTCGGCGGCGACCTGTTCGGTGATGTCGCTGGTGGAACAGACCACCCGCACGGCCAGCCCCGGGGCCTGGACGGGGGCGGCATTGATCGACAGGCAGCGGCGCTGCCCGTCTGGGCGCATGATGGCAAGACGCAGATCGCGCTGGGTGCGCCCTTCGGCCATGGTGCGGAAAAAGGGCGTGTCCCGGGGCGGGATGGGGCTACCGTCCAGCGCCGTGATGGACCAGCGCGGGTCATCATGGTTCCGCTTGCAGATGGTTGCAGCATCGGCGCCCAGGATACGCTCGGCCTCGCGGTTGGCAAAGATGATCCGCCCGTTGCCATCCAGCGCCGTGATCCCCGAGGCCGAGGTTTCCATCAGGCGCGAAAGGTAATCCCGTTCGGCAGTCAGTTGCGTGGCCAGCCGCATCCGTTCGGTCACATCCAGATGGATGCCCGCGATCTTCAGTGGGTGCCCGGCGTCATCGCGCAGCGTGACGCGCCCGCGTGACAGGACCGAAACCCAGTGCCCGTCCTTGTGGCGCATCCGGATCTCGTTGGCGAAATGATCGGTCCCGCGGGCCAGATGATCCCGGTGTTGGGCCAGCAGGGTTTCCAGGTCATCCGGGTGGGCCAGTTCGAAGAAGCCGTAGTGAGGGCGATCGGCCAGCTCGGCAATGCTGTAGCCCAGCATTTCGGCCCAACGCGCGTTCACCCGTTTCTCTTCGGTGGTCAGGTCCAGCTCCCAGGTGCCGGCGCTGGCAGCGTCGATGATTTCTTCCAGACGTTCCTCGGCCCGTTTGAGCGCGCTGATGTCCAGATGGATGCCGGCCATGACCTCGGGGCTGCCATCGGCCGCCCAGCGCGCGACCCGGCCGCGCGATTGCACCCAGACCCAGTGCCCGTCCTTATGGCGCATCCGCACCACGGATTCGAAATGCTCGGCCTTGCCGGCCAGGATTGCGCGCACCCCGGCGTCCGAATTCGGAAAGTCCCCGCTGTGGATCATTGGCAGCCAGTCCGTGACCTTCAACGGCACCAGGTCCTGCTTGCGGTAGCCCAGCATTTCGGCCCAGTGATCGTTGATCTGAATCTCGCCGCTGGGAATATGCCATTCCCAGGTGCCGGCCCGGGCCCCCTGGATGATGTCGCTCAGGCGCCGTTCGGCCTGTTTCAGTTCCGTGATATCGATCGCCATGGCCACCCGGCCCCCATCGGCAGTGGCAAAATCGATGACCCGTTGCCAGATGCCGCTGGGCAGTCGCCGCTCCAGAGCCTGCCCGGGGGTGCCATGGGCGGCCAGTCGACTGGCCAGCAGCGACTCGACATCGCCCTCGGGGACAAGGAGGTCGCCCCGTTCCACGGCAGCACGGAAAATGGTGCTGAAGGGGGTTCCGGGCACCATCAGGTCGGCGCTGTTGGGATAGAGTTCCCGGTGACGGCGGTTGCACATGACCAGGCGGTCCTGAGCATCATAGAAGGCAAAGGCATCCGGCAGGGCGGTCAGCGCCATTTCCAGCCGGTTGCGGGCCTCGGTCGCCTCCTGCGCAAGCTGTTTCAGCGCGGCGGCCTGGCTTTTGCGTTCGGTGATGTCGGTCTCGATGGACACGAAGCCGGTCAGCGTGCCGGCGCTGTCATGCAGCGGTTGCATGTCGATATCCGTCCAGAAGGTCTGGCCGGTGCGGGTGCGGTTGATCAGTTCCGCCCGCACGGGCTGGCCTGCGTCCATGGCGGCATCGATCCGGGCCAGAACGGCGGTGTCGGTGTCGGCGGTGTGCAGCACCTCGGCGGGGGTGCGACCGCGCACCTCCTCCAGGTGCCAGCCGGTGCGGGCCTCGAAGGCGGGGTTGACCCATTCGATCCGCGAATCCAGCCCGATCACCATGACCAGATCGGTCATCCGCCGGGCGATCAGGCCCAGCCGCTCTGCCTCTCGTGTGAGGCGCCATTCCTCGGTGATGTCACGGGAGACAAAGACATAGCCCGGCGGCCTGTCCGGGCGGTGCGAGGCGCGCGGCGAAACCGTCAGCGCGTATCGTCGCCGCCCCCGGGGCGTGTTCACCCAGAACGGATGCGGCCCCGACCGCCCATGGGCATCAACCTCGGCCATGGCGCGGCGGTTCAGCGCGGCAATGTCGGGGGGATTGGCTTCTTCCGGGGTGCGCCCGATCAGCTTGTCGCGCGGGGTCATCATCTGGCCGGGATCGGCGGTATGCACGTCCAGAACGCGGCCTTCGGCATCCACCTCAAGCACCAGTTCCTGAAGGGAGCCGAGGGTCGTTTTCAGATGGTCATGGGCTTCGGCCAGTTCGGCGCGGGTGGCGGCGGTCTGTGCGGCCTCATCGATGCGGGTGAGCGCGGCGCCAATGCCATCGGCCACCGATTGGAGCGGGGAGAGGGCTTCGGCGCAGAGCCGGTGGCGCTTCGTGCGGGCTTCGAAGGCCAGGGCCGCGGTGACCTGCGCGCCAGTCCTGACGGGAAGCAGAAAAAGCGCCTGCACGCCCAGCCGCTGCAGCGGCGCCTTTTCCGAGCGATGATCGGGCAGGGCGCCCACATCAGCGATGCTGACCGGAGTGCCGGCCTGCAGCTGTTCAAGCCATCCGGCCATGACCGCATCCGGCAGGGCACCCTGCGACAGACAGCCTGCATCGACCCCGGCGCCCTGCCAGGCATGCGCCTGGGCAACGCGCGTCTGCCCCGCCTGCACGATGCTGCGCAGGACAGGGGCGTGATCCATTCCGCAGAACCGTCCCAGCCGCGCCAGCGCCGACGCGATGCACTTGTCCAGCCCTTCGGGCCTGGCACGCAGAAGCTCCCCCAGCAGGTCCACCACCAGACCCAGCATCTGCTCCCGCCGATAGGCCCCGGACGGTTGCGGCTCAGTTGGAAGGGCAGCTTGCACGGCACCTCTGTGTGACAGCAATCGGATCGACGCGGTGGCCGGGGTCGGTCCATCAGATGAAATATGTCTGGTCGACTCGATGGACGCGGCCCACTCCTCGCCGCTTACCCTACGCCTTGAGGGTTAAGAAAGCGCTAATTCCGCGACGCGCACAGGGGTGTCAACCCGCCCGTGATTCAGGGGGCTGCGCGGGTGGGGCTGGCCCGCGTGGACACGCGGGGCCCGGCTATTCCTGCACCGCTGCGGCAAGCGAGGTCAGCGTATCTGCACCGCCGCTGGCAACGACCGTGTAGTTGAGCTGATCGCCGCTCCAATACGCCATGCGGTCGTCTTCGAAGCGCGCGACGCGGAACACATAGTCGGGCTGCGTGGCACGGCGCGGGGTCATCGAGACGGTGACGCGCTCATCCTCGGCGTTGCGGTAGTAGAAGATCGCGTAGGGTTCATTGTCCACGACCACCAGCCGGGCCGAATCGATCTCATAGCCCAGACGTTCCAGCCGGGGGCTTTCGATCCTTTGCTGCATCTCGTTCGACAGCCAGGCCAGGGCTTCGGTCATCTGGTCGCCGCCGAATTCCGCGCGCTGATGGGCAGCGTGGACATAGGCGTAATGCCCCGCCAGCGTCGGACCGACAAATCCGGGCGGCAGTTCGGCCATCATCGATGACCCCGTCCCGTAGAACGCATGCGCCCCCCAACCGGCGGCAAAGATTGCCACGCTGGCGGCCAGCTGCCTCAGCCGCGGCCCCAGAAGAAAGGCCCGCATCCGGCGCCGCTCCAGCCGGGCGGCCAACTGGCGCTCCAGTGCGGCGATCTTCAGGTTTGGCGGCAGCGTGTCGGCGCTGCGCGCACTCTCGTGCAGCAGATTGTCGAAATGGCGCCACTGGGCCACGCTGTCGCGGGCTTCGGGGTCGCGGGCCAAACGCGCTTCGACCCTGGCCATGTCCTCGGGCGGCAAGGTGCCGTCCACATAGGCCATCAGTTCCATGTCATCTGCCGGGTCCCGGCGATCTGGCGGGTTCATGACTCTTCCCCTTTGCGTTTCAATAAGGACAGTTTGCCGCTGCCCATGCCCTGCACGATCCCGCGCAGCGCCGCGCGGCCCCGGGCCAGCCGTGACATGAAGGTGCCCAGCGGCACATCCAGGGTGCGGGCGGCTTCGGTATAGCTCATCTCGCGCAGGGCGATCAGGATGATCGGCAGGCGCTGTGCCTCGGGCAACTGATCCAGCGCGCCCAGCACCTGCTTCAGTTCCAGTTGCGTGTGCTGGCACTCGCGGGCCAGCGGCTCGGGCAGGTCAGCGGCGGCATCATTGCGGGTGCGCGCGCGCCGCAGGTCGCTGACATGGGTGTTGTGCAGGATCCGGAACAGCCAGGGCCGCAGATCGGTGCCGGGCTGGAAGGTGTCGGCCTTGGCGATGGCCTTGACCAGCGTTTCCTGCACCAGATCATCGGCGGCCACCGGGTCACGGGTCAGCACCAGCGCATAGCGGCGCAGGCTTCCGACATGGGAATGCAATTCGGACTTCAGTGTCATGTCACTTTCCATCGGGATTTTACCCACATACGCACCAGCGCGGGGTTTCATCCGGAAAAATCGTGCAACGGGTCAGAAAATCTTTGCCGCGCCCCGGGATGAAACCCGCCGTCCGCGCGTATTCCGGTCAGCAACAGGAGTTGACCATGGCGAACCAGCTGATTGTCCGGCCGCAAGTGCCTGCAACGCGGCCCCAGACCACAGTCGCAGGCGTGATCTTCGGAACCAGGCCGCGGATCATCATCAAGCGCAGCGTCCTCTATCTGGCCACGGCGCTGGTGCTCTATTTCGCGGTGATCGGAAACCTGATGCACCGGATCGATGCCGATCTGGCCTTCATGCCCGAAACCCCCGTCGAAAACGGCAGCCACGCCGTGAACATGGCCGAGGCGCTGATCCTGCGCGAAACCGTCGAGAACCGCTGGACGGCGAATGACCCGCTTTTCTTTCCGACGGCGTTCCATGACAACATGCCCAATTATCAGCGCGGCATGATGCGCGCGATCAGCCGCTTCACCATGGAGTTGGAAAACCAGATCGCGCGGCTGCGGGGGTCATCGGCCATCGACCGTGACCTGGAGCGCGCGGTGGGGCTGCTGCAGTTTCCGACCGATGTGTGGCTCTTTGACTTCGACCAGTCGTTCCTGCCAATCCAGCCCGCCGACACCCAGTATGAGGCTGCGGCGCGCGCGCTGCGCTCGTTCAACACCCGGGTGTCACTGGGCATGGCCGTGTTCGAAACCCGCGCCGATGCCCTGGCCCTGACTGTGGAGCGGATGGCGGGGGAACTGGGCTCACGCGCAGCGATCGTGGACGACCATGTGAGCGGCGACGGGTTCATCATCGACTTCGTGTCCGACGACATCTTCTATTTCAACAAGGGGATGGCCTATGCGAGCTATCTGCTGCTGCGCGAACTGGGCCGCGATTTCGAGGATGTGATCCGCGCCCAGGGGTTGACCCGGGTCTGGCAGCAGGGGCTGGAAAGCCTGCGCGAGGCGTCGCAGCAAAAGCCGCTGATCGTGCTCAACGGGTCAGGTGCGAACAGTTTCCTGGCCAACCACCTGCACCTGCAGGGTTTCTATCTGAAACGTGCGATCCTGCAGCTTGACGAGGTTGCCCGCGTGATCCGCGCCAACTGATCCATCCACCCGCCCTGTTGCCCTGGCCCCGGCGCGCCCCGCGCGCCGGGGTTTGTTGTGCAGGACAGCCCTGTGACCCGCCGCTCGGGGCCGCAGTTCAGGGCCGGGGCCTGTGCCAGCCCCGTCCTCGTGGCTCAGCCCGCTGCCGCGCCACTTGCACCCCGTCACACCGCACCCCGCGCGCCCCTCGCGCCGCAGATGCGTGGTCTGGCGCGGGATTGAGTGCAGCCCAGCCCGAGGGGCGGGGGATGCCGAGGGGCGGGGGATGCCGAGGGGCGGGGGATGCCGAGGGGCGGGGGATGCCGAGGGGCGGGGGATGCCGAGGGGC
>NZ_JACBXS010000080.1 GCF_013415485.1 Rhabdonatronobacter sediminivivens
CATCGCACTCCACGCCAACCGCGAACGCATCAAAGCCCAATCCGGCTTCCACTGGTGGCCCGGCCGCGTCCAACCGAGCTGATCAAACGGATTTCGTATCATACGTCGCGCCGGAACAGATCCGTGATCAGCACCCCCCATACATCGGGGCCCAGGACATCGCGGCCCGCCTCGCGCAGGCTGGCGCGCAGGGTGGTCATGGCGCTGTTCGAGGTAAAGGCACCATCGAAGCCGCCGCTGTTGGCATGGTCGAACAGCACCTGCAGGAAACGGTCGCGCAGGCGGGGTTCCAGCCGCTGCAGGCGTTGCTCGGCCTCCTTTCCAAGTTCCAGGCTCAGGTTGATGACCATCAGGGCATCGACATTGCCCCCCCGCAACAGCGGCACCACGAACTGATCCGCCATTTGCACCACCTCAAACACATCCGCGGGCTGGGCGGATTGCGCCGCCGGTTCCATTTCGGCCTCGGCATCGGGTTCGGCCTCGGCGGGTTCGGGGACGGGGCGCAGCATGTGGCCCGCCGCCATTCCCCCCAGCAATCCGGCAAGGACGATGATTATGGAAAGGATCTTGATCATGGCGCCTGTCTCCCTGCCGGCCGCGTTCAGAACGGGCTGATGATTTCCGTGATCTGTTCGCCATAGCGCGGTTGCTGCACGGTCGAGATGATGCCCCGCCCGCCATAGCTGATCCGCGCGCCGGCCATCTTGTCATAGGTGATCTCATTCTGGCGCGAGATATCCTCGGGGCGAACGAAGCCCGTGACCACCAGGTCGCGCAGTTCATGGTTCACCCGGACCTGCTGGCTGCCCTCGATCCGCAGCACACCATTGGGAAGGCGCTCCACCACCGTTGCCGCAATGCGCAGGGTCAGGCGTTCGTTGCGCTGGATCGACCCGCTACCCGCAAAGGCACTGTTGTTCTGCGTTTCAATCAGATTGCCCGCCTGGGCATCCCCCGCCAGCCGCCGGTTCAGAAGCTGAGGCAACCCGAAGAACTGCGGCACACCCATGGATTGCGACCCGCTGCGATTGCGCCCCGAATTGCTGGACATCTCGGCCCGGTCGTCGATTTCGATCACCACGGTCATGATATCCCCCTGCCGCCCGGCGCGCCGGTCGCCCAGCAGCGAACGCTGGCTGGCCGACCAGAGCGAGGCGCCATCGGTGGCCGAGCGGCGGTCGGTACGTTCCGGCAGCGGCACGTTATAGAGTGCCTGATGCGAGAATGTGTCCCCCGTGGGCGTGAACTCCGGGGCACGCCCGACCTCACTCAGCGGCTGGCAGGCGGCCAGAACCAGCGGAACGCACAGCAATAGCAGAAAACGGCGCATCGAAGCCCCCATGGTGTTGTCAGTTTGCAAAGACTTCGACCGTGCCGTCATTGGTCACGGTTCCGGTAAGGCTGTTGCGCGAGGACAGGTTCATCACCCGCACCTCTTCTCCTAATGCCGCGCGGCCCAGGGCACGGGCCTCGGTCATGATCAGAAGCCCGCCGCGGCGATAGACCAGCCGCACGGTCTGGTTGCGCTCCACCAGCGCCGCCGGGGCCAGATCGCTCAGCAGCACGGGGCGGCCCGGGTAAAGCGCCACGCGCGCCTCCAGGCCCAGCACCTGCACGGCCTGCGTCGCTGCCCCCGGCACGCTGTGGGCCGAACGGGTCACATCATCCGGGCCCAGCACTTCGGTCGCCCGGACCAGCCGCGTGGTGACCAATGCCTCGGCCAGCGCCGGAAGTGGCACCAGCACCGGCAGGATCAGGGCAAGTGCCCGCGCCGCCTGCAGGATACGCTGCCGGGTCATCACCGCACCTGCGTGGTGGCCGCAAGGATCTGATCGGCGGCGGTGATCACCTTGGCGTTCAACTCATAGCCGCGCTGGGCCTTGATCAGCTCGGTCACTTCGCGCACCGCATCGACCGAGCTTTCCTCAAGATACCCCTGCCGCAGCGTGCCCAGCCCGTCGGTGCCCGGATCCCCCACGAAGGCCGGCCCCGAGGCCTCGGTCTCCACGAACAGGTTCGAGCCGATCGCCTCCAGCCCCTTTTCATTGGTGAAGCTGGCAAGTGCGAACTGGCCCAGCCGTTCGGGTTCGATCCGGTCGCGGAAATAGGCCCAGACCTCGCCCTCGGCATTGATGGACAGGGCGCGGGCGTCATTGGGTATGGTGATGCCGGGGGCGACCTCGAACCCGTCCGAGGTGACGATCAGCCCGTCGCCGGTGCGGTGCAGGGCGCCGTCGCGGGTATAGGCGGCGCGCCCGTCGGGCAGGACCACCTCCAGCATTCCGCGCCCTTCGATGGCCACGTCCAGCTCGCCCCCGGTCATGGCCGAGGCGCCCTGCGCCAGATGCATGCTGACCGCCGCCGGACGCACCCCCAGCCCCACCTGAACCCCGGTGGGCAGCATGGAGCCGTCGGTGGCGCTGATGGCCCCGGCGCGGGTCTGTTGCTGGTAATGCAGATCGGCGAATTCAGCCCGGCGCGCGTTATAGCCGGTGGTGCTCATATTCGCGAGGTTGTTGGCGATGGTATCGACGCGCAGCTGCTGCGCGCTCATCCCCGAAGCGGCGATCTGGAGGGCTTTCATCCGGTCTCTCCCATACGGTGCCTGGTGCTTGGCCCTTAGCGGCCAAGCGTCTGGATCACGTTGCGCTGGCGTTCGTCTTCACGCTCCAGCAGGCGCTGGCCCTGCTCATAGGCGCGCTGCACGGCGATCATGCGCGACACTTCGGTCAGCGGGTCCACGTTGGACCCTTCGATAAAGCCCTGCACGATCACCGGCGCCTCGATCGGCTCGAACCCTTCCTCCACCCGGAACAGGCCGCCGGCTTCGCGCTGCAGGTCCAGCGGGTCGATGGGCCGGTGCAGGCCGATTTCCGCCACGGGCTGGCCATCGGCGGACATGGTGCCATCGCGCGCCACGGCAATCCCCTGCGCATCGGGCGGCACGAAGATCGGCGCCCCTCCGGCATCAAGCAGGCGATGACCGTCCATGTTCACCAGTTCCCCGGCGGGCTTGGGGGTGAAGGTTCCGGCGCGCGTCAGCCGTTCGCCGCGCGGGGTTTCGACCAGGAAAAAGCCCTCCCCCTCGATCGCCAGATCGAAGGTGCCGTTGGTCTGGATCAATGCGCCCTGGGTCTGGATGATCTGGCGCGTGTCGCCCAGGGCCATCGAAAGCGATTCCTCAGGCCCGTCCAGCCCGCGGACGAACTCCGAAAACACCACCCCTTCACGCCGGAATCCGGTGGTGTCGGCATTGGCGATGTTATGGGCGATGACCTGCATTTCGCGGGCCAGCCCCGTCTGGCGGGTCAGGGCGACATAGGTTGCATTGTCCATCGGGTCAGCCTCCGGCGATCAGGGGGACGATATGGGTCTGGAAGAAGGCCACCAGGGTCGAGGACATGAAGCTCATGGACAGCCAGAAGACGGCGATGATGGCCGCAAGCTTCGGCACGAAGGTCAGCGTCATCTCCTGGATCGAGGTCAGCGCCTGAAACAGGCCCACCGTCACCCCCGAGATCAGGGCCGCGGCCAGAATCGGGGTGGAGATCATCACCGCAACCAAAAGTCCCTGGCGCATGGTGTCGAAGAATTCCGCTTCGCTCATGGCTCAGACCGGCATCCGCAGGATTTCCAGATACGCCTCAACCACCTTGTTGCGCACGGTCACCGCGGTTTCGACGGCCAGTTCTGCCTCGGCCAGGGCGGTGATCAGGTTGTGGGGATCCGCGCCTTCGACCAGGGTTGCGTTGGCGGTCTGTTCCCCGCGGGCCAGGGTTTCGGCGAAGCTTCCGGCGGCCTTGGACATGGCCTGTGGCGCACCGGCGGGGTCGGGGGCCGTAGCGGGGCGGGCGGCACCGTAGACACGGGCCGCAGCGACTGAGGTGATATCCATTTCGGGGTCTCCTTCTGAAGCGGGCGCCCTGCAGGGCAGATGGCGCTGGACATGCAATGTCACGCGGCGGAGATTCCGCCGCGGCTGAAATCATCGGCGCAGGAGTTCCAGCAATCCCTGGGACATCTGCCGCGCCTGGTCGAACATGCGCAGATTGGCCTCATAGCTGCGCTGCGCTTCGCGCGCGTCGGCAACTTCAAGGATTAGATCGACATTCGATCCCAGGTAATGGCCGGTGTCATCGGCCAGCGCATGACCCGGGTCATAGATCATGGGCAGATCACGCCGGTCCAGCCGCACCGGGCCCAGTTCCACGCCTGGGCGATCATTGGCGTACCAGCCTGCGGCGGCCTGGCGGAACTCCACCGTCTTGCGGCGGTAGCCGGGGGTGTCGGCATTGGCGATGTTTTCGGACACATGGCGCAGGCGGCTGGCCTGGGCCTGCATCCCCGAGGCGGATTGGGCGAAACTGCTGAAAAGATCGGACATGGGAGTGCCTCTGATTATCGGCCAAGGCTGGCGCGCAGGATGTTGCGGGCGCTGGAATAGACCGACAGGGCGGTTTCATGATCCAGCCGCGCGCGGGCGGCCTGCATCATCTGATGCTCCAGCGATACAGTGTTGCCATTGGGTTTCTGGGTGGCGGGCGCGCGCTCCGGCCGGGCCTGGGCTGAAACATGGCCATCGGAACTCAGGTGTCCCGGACGCGTGGCGCGCAAGGGTTCGAAGCCCCGCATCATCGCGCCGAATTCCGGCAGGACCCTGGCGCGGTAACCGGGCGTGTCGGCATGGGCGATATTTGTGGAAATCACGCCCTGGCGCGCCGCGGCATGAAGCGCGGAATTCTGGGCAAGCTGCATGATGTCTGGCGTAAGCATCCGGGGTTCTCCCTTTGTCTACACCAAGCCTTAAGGGTGATTCCTTTAGAAACCGTAATTGCCCACCCCAACGGCCATGATCAGGAGAATGAAGATGTTCGATCAACTGCATGCAGGCCTGGCCAGCATTCGTCCCTTTGCCCGCTGCGGGCGGGTCAAAGCCATGGAAAACGGCGTCATTTCGCTCGCAGGTCTGGCGGGCGACGCGCGCATGGGCGACCGGGTGCGGATAGATCCTGCCGGCGGCGGGGCGCTTTCGGCCGAGGTACTTGGCCTGGACCGCGAATCGGTTCGTGTGCTGCCCGAGGATGCGGGCGACGGCGTGGCGGTGGGCGATCTGGCGGTGCTGGAAGGGCCTGTGGGAATCGCCCCGGATGACAGCTGGATCGGACGGATCGTGGATCCGTTCGGGGCCCCGCTGGACGGTCGCCCCCTGTTGCCCGGCCCGCACAGCCGCCCCCTGCGCAGCCCCGCCCCCGACCCTGTCCAACGCGGGCGACTGGGCAGGCGGCTGGCCACGGGCATGGCCGTGTTCGACACCATGCTGCCCCTTGTCGAAGGACAGCGGATGGGCCTGTTTGCGGGGTCTGGTGTCGGCAAATCCATGTTGCTGGGAAAATTCGCCACATCCATGCAGGCGGATGTGGTGGTGATCGCCCTGATCGGCGAACGCGGCCGCGAATTGCGCGATTTCGTCGAAGATGTGCTGGGCCCGAAGGGACTGGCGCGGACGGTGGTTGTGGCCGCAACCTCGGATCGCTCACCTCTGGTACGACGGCGCTGCGGCTGGGCGGCCATGGCCGTGGCCGAGCATTTTCGCGACCAGGGGCGCCATGTCCTTCTGCTGGCCGACAGCATCACCCGTTTTGCCGAAGCGCACCGCGAGGTGGCGCTGGCCGCAGGCGAACCGGCCAGCCTGCGCGGCTATCCGCCGTCGCTGTCGCATACGGTCATGTCCCTGGCCGAACGCGCCGGACCCGGGGCGCAGGGACAGGGCGCGATCACGGCGCTCTTCACGGTTCTGGTGCCGGGTTCGGATATGGAAGAGCCGGTGGCGGACACCCTGCGCGGGGTGCTGGACGGGCACGTGGTCATGGACCGTGCCATCGCCGAACGGGGCCGCTTTCCGGCAGTGGATGTGCTGCGGTCGGTCTCGCGCAGCCTGCCCGCCGCCGCCACGCCCGAGGAAAACGCCCGCATCGCCGAGGCCCGCCGCCTGCTGGGTGCCTATGACCGGGCCGAGATGATGATCCAGGCCGGGCTGTACGAGGCGGGCTCGGACCCGCTGGTGGACCGCGCCATCCATGTCTGGCCGGACCTCGATGCCTTTGTCGGCCGCGACTCTCCCGGCGGCATCGCCCAGAGCTTCGCCATCCTGTCGCGCCATCTGGACGCACCCGCCCCGCCGAAGCGCTAAGCGCCGCCGCGCATGCTAACGGGCGCCGGTTGTATCGGCGCCCGTTGATTTTGTTGTGTTTTGGTTTTCAGGTGCTTGCGTTTCTGCGTGCCTT
>NZ_JACBXS010000081.1:0-2500 GCF_013415485.1 Rhabdonatronobacter sediminivivens
TTTGGTTGCGGGGGTAGGATTTGAACCTACGACCTTCAGGTTATGAGCCTGACGAGCTACCTGGCTGCTCCACCCCGCGGTGGTTTGTTTTGTGGCGCTTTTTTTGGTGCGCTGTGTGTTTGGTGTTTGTTCTGAGAGATGTGTTTTTGTGTTTCTTTTCAGGTTTGGCGGTGACCTACTCTCCCACGTCTTGAGACGCAGTACCATTGGCGCTGCGGCACTTAACTTCCGAGTTCGGGAAGGGATCGGGTGTTTTGCTCGCGCTGTAGCCACCAAACCTGAGAAGAAACACGCATCAGTTACGCTTTGTGGGCGTTACCATCGCAAGTGTATTGGGTTTTGTATTGCTTTTGATTTGATGAGCGAGGTTTTTGTGCCTTGCTGTTTCTGGATCAAATCAAGCCTATCGAGCCATTAGTACCGGTCAACTGAACGCATTGCTGCGCTTACATCTCCGGCCTATCGACGTGGTGGTCTACCACGGCTCTCAAGGGAGACCTTGTTTTGAGGGGGGCTTCCCGCTTAGATGCTTTCAGCGGTTATCCTTTCCGATCATAGCTACCCTGCACTGCGGCTGGCGCCACAACAGGTCCACCAGTGGATCGTTCACCCCGGTCCTCTCGTACTAGGGGCAACTCCTCTCAAGTCTCCAACACCCACGGCAGATAGGGACCGAACTGTCTCACGACGTTCTAAACCCAGCTCACGTACCTCTTTAAACGGCGAACAGCCGTACCCTTGGGACCTGCTCCAGCCCCAGGATGAGATGAGCCGACATCGAGGTGCCAAACGGTGCCGTCGATATGGACTCTTGGGCACCATCAGCCTGTTATCCCCGGCGTACCTTTTATCCGTTGAGCGATGGCCCTTCCACTCGGGACCACCGGATCACTATGGCCGTCTTTCGACTCTGCTCGACTTGTCAGTCTTGCAGTCAGGCTGGCTTCTGCCATTGCACTCAACGAGCGATTTCCGACCGCTCTGAGCCAACCTTCGCGCGCCTCCGTTACTGTTTGGGAGGCGACCGCCCCAGTCAAACTACCCGCCACACAGGGTCCCGGATCCGGGTAACGGACCGCGGTTAGACATCAAGCAAAGCAAGGGTGGTATCTCAAGGGAGGCTCCACCGGGACTGGCGTCCTGGTTTCAAAGCCTACCACCTATCCTGCACATGCTTGGCCTGATGCCAGTGTGAAGCTGTAGTAAAGGTGCACGGGGTCTTTCCGTCTAACCGCGGGAAGCCTGCATCTTGACAGGCAATTCAATTTCGCTGAGTCCATGTTTGAGACAGCGGGGAAGTCGTTACGCCATTCGTGCAGGTCGGAACTTACCCGACAAGGAATTTCGCTACCTTAGGACCGTTATAGTTACGGCCGCCGTTTACCGGGGCTTCATTTCGGAGCTTGCACCCCTCCATTTAACCTTCCGGCACCGGGCAGGCGTCAGACCCTATACGTCGTCTTGCGACTTCGCAGAGCCCTGTGTTTTTAGTAAACAGTCGCCACCCCCTGGTCTGTGCCCCCGGCCACTGCTTGCGCAATAACCGGGCCTCCTTCTCGCGAACTTACGGAGGTATTTTGCCGAGTTCCTTAAACATGGTTCTCTCAAGCGCCTTGGTATTCTCTACCAGTCCACCTGTGTCGGTTTCGGGTACGGTCTGATGGAGGGCTATTTCCGGGAACCTCTGAGCGGCCATCCCAATCCGATAAGGGATGACAACCTTCGAGATCCGTCACGTCCTCCTGGCCCTGGAATATTAACCAGGTTCCCATCGACTACGCATTTCTGCCTCGCCTTAGGGGCCGGCTTACCCTGCTCAGATTAGCTTTAAGCAGGAACCCTTGGACTTTCGGCGACAGGGTCTCTCACCCTGTTTGTCGCTACTCATGTCAACATTCTCACTTCTGAACGCTCCACCGGTCCCTCACGGGCCGGCTTCACAGCAGACTCCGGTTGCGTCCGGTGCGCCCTCGGGGGGCGCAAAAGACGCAAGGAGTACAGAACAGAACGCTCCGCTACCATGCGATTGCTCGCATCCTAAGCTTCGGCTCGTGGCTTGAGCCCCGTTACATCTTCGCCGCAGGACAACTTGATTAGACCAGTGAGCTGTTACGCTATCTTTAAAGGATGGCTGCTTCTAAGCCAACCTCCTGGTTGTTTTGGTCGTCCCACCTGCTTTCCCACTTAGCCACGAATTGGGGGCCTTAGCTGTAGGTCAGGGTTGTTTCCCTCTTGACGACGGACGTTAGCACCCGCCGTCTGTCTGCCGCATAGTACTCCCGGGTATTCGGAGTTTGGTTAGGATCAGTAAGCCTGTGGGGCCCCATTACCCATCCAGTGCTCTACCCCCCGGGGTATTCGTGCGACGCTCTACCTAAATAGATTTCGCGGAGAACCAGCTATCTCCGAGTTTGATTGGCCTTTCACCCCTAGGCACAGCTCATCCCGATCCTTTTCAACGGATGTGGGTTCGGCCCTCCAGTTGGTGTTACCCAACCTT
>NZ_JACBXS010000082.1 GCF_013415485.1 Rhabdonatronobacter sediminivivens
ATTCCTCGACGATCTCGACACCAGGGGCCTGAAGCGGCCCGAATTCGTGATTGTCGACGGAGCCCCAGGCCTCGAGGCCGCTCTGGTGGCGCTGTGGGGTGACGACCTGCCGATCCAGCGCTGCACGGTTCACAAGCATCGAAACCTGCTGGCTCACGCGCCGAAGCACATGCACGAGGAGCTGGGCAACGACTACCGCGACATGATCTATGCCGACACCGCAGCCGAGGTGGAAACGCGCCGCAAGGTTTTTCTACGCAAATGGCGACTGAAGTGCATTCGCAATTGTCGCTCGGACCAATGGCGCGACATGGCTCATCGTCGCCGATAGCCTGGAAGAGGCCGGGGATCGCCTCTTCACCTTCACCCGCCTCGATCCGTCGCAATGGAAGGCAGCGCGGACGACGAATGCTATAGAGCGTTTGAACGAGGAGTTCCGCCGCCGGATCAAGACCCAGGCTGCGCTGCCCTGCGCCGAAACCGTGCCGATGCTCCTCTGGGCTCTGCTCGCCTCCGGCCAGATCACCATGCGCAAGGTCGATGGATGGCAAACCCTCGACAAGCCGATCGAGCCCATGACCCTTGACCTCGCCGCTTGATCACGCGCAAATCAATCCGCTCGGAGGACGTCTTCGGAGAATTTCCACCACTTTCGAGACACAACCGGGGAAGCGACGACCAGCGTTGCATGATTGAAGTGCGCCCCACTGGGCAATCGCCGATGGCGGTCACCCATCAGGGCCCCTCCATTCATGAGACCAGCGCCGGGGCACTGCAGAAGATGCTCAGCAAACTGCAAAGCAGTATGGGTCGCCGGGACAACACCAAGGGCGGCCATTCGATACGCGACCTCGACCTGCTCTGATCGCTGCTCTGATCGGGCGGCCTCGTGCGGCAACGACCCTGTGACAAGATACGAGGACGAAAAATGTTTTCCAGAGCTGACCTGAGCACCCTGATCGAGGCCGCGCCGGATATCGCAATGTCGCTTTATCTTCCGACGCAGACGCATGGTCGAGAGACCAAACAGAACCCTATCATGCTGAAGAACCTTCTCAGGCAAGCCGCCGACGCACTTGCCGAACGGAACATGGGGGAACGCGAGGTCGAGACGTTTCTGGCACCGGCAGCGCAGCTGGTCGAGGATTATGACTTCTGGCAATATCAGGATCTGGGGCTGGCGATCTTCCTGTCCGATGCCGGGATCGAGATGCACAAGTTGCCGATCCCCGTGCCCGAACTTGCCATCATCGGACCCGGCTTTCACATCGCTCCGTTGCTGCCCTTGCAGGAACAGGATGCGGTCTTTGTGATACTGACCATGACAGCAGAAGCGGCCCGGGTCTGGCAGGCAACCCGGTTCGGTTTGACGGCAGTGGACGTTGCCGAACTGCCGCGCAGCATCGAGTCGCTGGACGAAGCGCCGGATCATGAAGGGTCGCTTCAATCCCACGGCTTCGGGCGGCCCAACACCGGCGGTGAAAACATGCCAAAGACGCAGGCCTATGGCGACAGCCCGGAGGAATGGCGCAAGGGGCGGCTGGTCGAATTCGCGCTGCGGGCTGGGACTGCACTGGCCGCGCATCTGGCGGGCGACCCGAAGCCGGTCGTTGTGGTGGCCGATGCGGCAATCGGCGGCCATGTGCGCAACAACGTGGCACTGGCGCCTCTGGTCGCCGGCTTTGTCGAGATCAATCCCGCTACGCTGGACGAGGCTGGACTTCTAGCCACCGCTTCCGTTGTGATGCAGCCCCTTCACGACAAGGCTTTGGGCATCGCGCTTGGGCATCTGGACGCCCTTCTCGGCCGAGGGGATGCAACGGCCTGCATCAACCCGGCACATATCATCACGGCCGCGCGAGACGGCAGGGTCGACCAGCTTTTCATAGCGCGGGACGTCGTTCTCCGGGGAACGCTCGATCCAGAAACCGGGGCAGCACCGGTCACGGACGGAGCCAAGGCCGGATCGCTCGATCTGCTCGACAAGGCCGCGCAGATGGTCTTGGGCAGTGGCGGGGTCGTGTGGATGGTTGCAGCGGATCGTTTGCAGGAAGGCACCGCGATGGCGGCGATCCTGCGCTACCTGGCGCCCAGCCAGTCGGATCCGGGAGGTGCGTTGCACTCGAACAGTTCCTGATCACTGCGTCACAGGTCGATAGCTCGCTGACCGCGTTTAACCGGCGTCGGTCAGCTCTCTGCCCAATCCATCGTCAGCCCTTTCATCCCTGCCGCCACACCTCAAACCGGAGCAGGCATAGCATGGATACGGCTGCGGGCAATGCTGCGTTTAGGAGGGGATACGGCTCTGGTGGAGTCTGCAGCCGAGCGGATTCGGGGCTGGCGGCGCCCTGCCACATGGACTCGGCTGGCGACCAGGCTGGGACGCACTGTGCGGAATTTTCCACATCGCAGGGTGCCACCGAGACTGTCGAAACAGCGCACTGACGGACGTGCTGAATCCTCCGGGGATAATACAAAACGCAAACGAACACGTCTCGCACGCTTAGGGCATCAAGGCGCTCAGGCATACTCCTGCATATTGCCCAGCAGGATTCCAATCATGTTGAATTCGGTCAGGCCAGACACGAGCGGATCGATGCGGACGCCGGTTTCAACACCTGTATTGGTGCGGTCGATGTCCGACAGATCGGCTTCGGCATCGAGGAAGATCCAGCGGGGCTGGTGCACGCTTTCCAGCCTGACCGCCGCGCGCAATACATCAAGCGCATCAGCTGCTGTCACCCGACCGTCCTGATCGATATCGGCGGCGATGAAATCCATTGGCCGCGACATCCCCCAGCTTGGCGCAAGCCCGACGGCCAGGCGCAGAACGTCCAGCGCATCGCTCGCGGACAACCTGCCATCCGTCACCGGATCGTAGTCGCGCGTCGCATCAAGGTGGCCGGACAGGCCCCTGCCGAGTATCAGGCCGAAGTTACCAGACGCATCGCTGGAAGCGCCACGCGCGTCGCCCCCGGCGGAGGTAAAGACGACCTCTGCCCCTTCGATAGCCTGATTGGCACGATCGCTCAGAAATCCCTGCAGCAGGACTGTCGCGTCAGGGTCGAGCGTGCGCACGCCGGTGCCTTCGACGGTGACTTCGATGGTCTCGGTTGCGGTGCCGTCAAGACTGGTCACCGTCAGCGTGTCGGTGACCCGCGCGCCCGCTGACAGGGACTGCACCACCTCGGCCTCGCTATCGAGCGTGTAAGTCCATGCACCGGTGTCAGGGCTGAAGGTAAAGCTGCCGAAATTGCCCGCCAGCGCCTCAGAGTCGAGATCAGCGAACCGGTCCTCGCCCGCATCCGGGTCAGTGATACTCAGCACGCCCGTTGCGACCTGACGCACGGGGTCGTCCTCGATCACGGCGCCGGTGGTCGTTCCCGTGATGCTGGCGGGGTCGTTGACGCCGGTGACCGTGACCGTGATCGTCTCGGAGGCGGTGCCGTCAAGACTGGTCACCGTCAGTGTGTCGGTGACCCGCGCGTCCTGGGGCAGCGCCTGGACAGCCGTTGCATCGTTATGGAGCCTGTAGCTCCAGGCGCCGGTCTGGGCATCGAAGTCGAACGCGCCGAAACTGCCTGTCAGCGCTGCCAGGTCGGGGTCGGCGAAACGGTCCTCGCCCGCGTCGGGATCAGTCACGATCAGCACGCCGTTGGCCTGCTGGCGATCCGAGTCGTCCTCGACCACCAGTCCGGATGTGTCGCCCGCGATGCTGGCAGGGTCGTTCGTGCGCTCGAAGGTAATGTCGAACGATGTGCCGAACCCCAGCGCGTCCAGATCAGCCTTCTGAACTACAGTCTCGCGACCATCTACGTCCCGGAGCGATACGCTGGTAATTGCGACCGGGCCTGCAAAGTTGTTAACGTTGGAACTGTAGAATGTTGCGGTAGCCTCTGAGGTGCCATCTGCCCAGGCGTCAAACGGAGGCGTGCTGAAACTCAGGAAGGGCGCTCCAATACCTGTGAAAATCCCGTAAGATAGGTTCCGATCGAAGCCGATGACCACCTGTTGGGTAGGTCTGATACAGTGCTGACATCGGTCACATGAGTTCCTGCCGGGGACGGATCAGAGCACCCACGGTTGCGCAATCTGACAACTCCCATATCGCCGATACTACCAGTTCCTTGCCCTACCCAACGCCTCCGCAATCTGCCGGGCCAGTTTCGGCGGAAGCTCGACCAGTTGCGCATGGCAACCCCACCCCACCCCGCCACGGCCACGCCCATCTGATCGACGATTTCACCGACCCGGTTCGGACTGATCCCGGCATTCACCGCCACAGCATAGATCTGCACGCGCCCCGGTCTGCGGCCTTCACCAGCGATCAGCAGCGTGTGCTCGCCGCCAAGACCACGGCTGAAGCTCAGGTCATAGGCAGGAGAAAGTCGCCAGTTGCCGGTGCGGTCCATCAGGAAGGCGTGGTTCTTCAGGTGGTCGTCGCGGTTCAGCATGCGGATGTTGAAGACCATCCGGCGGAACATCTCCTCCACCGCGCGCTGGTCGCGGGTCATGACGCGCACGAGTTTCAGCAGATCGACATAGTCCAGCGTCGCGCTGCGGAAGTCCACATCCAGCAAGGCGGCGACGGTCTGCATGTGCAGGCGCACATTGCCGTCGCGGTCGAAGCGGTCGGTGACGAAGAACGGCTCGCCCGAGCTTGCGCGCAGCACCTGGACAGGCGCCATTTCGATCCCGGCCGTGCGTGCCATGGCGGCATAGGCGGCTTCCGCCTCGACCGCGCCGACCGCATCATCCACAGTTCGGCGCTTGACCAGGACATGCCGCCAACCCGGTTCCCAGTCCAGCCGGTGACTACGCAGCCGCGTGCCATCTTGTGACATCTGAGCGACGAATTTCGGTCATGCCACCTGCGATCCGCCCGCCATGGCGCGCAGACGCTCCAGATCATCTGCAGCAACACTAGTTCCGACCTCGGGCACCAGCCGGTCGAACCAGTCGAGATCAATCGCGTCCAGCGGCTCCGGGTCATCGGCGGGCTGGTAGATCAGCGCGCCCATGCCATCCGTGCCGACCAGGGCGAGCCGGTCGAGATCGGTGACGTCGACCAGAGTGCGACCACGAGCAGCCAGCTCCCGGTCGATCAGCAGCCGTCCCCAGCCGGCGGGCAGGCTGTCGCCGAAGAGACCGGGGAGGTCGCCGAAGCCCCGCCCACGCGGGCGCAGGAGGCTGTCGTGGCGCTTAACCAGCGGCGGGCTGACCGGCCGCGGATCGACGGCGAAGCCCTGGGCCCATTCCGCCACGACATGACGCTGCGCGGCATCCCCGCCGAGCTGCGCGACTGCGTGCGCGTCACCCTCGCCGAAATCCAGCGCGACGTTCAGCCTGCGCGCGCTCATCGCCTTGCCTTTGGTCGGGCGCGTTTCGGGAGCCTCGCCCGCGCCTCGACCTCGTCGAGCGTGCGCGCCTCCGACAGCGGGAACAGTGCGCGGAAGGCATCCAGCGCATCGAGCGCATCGGCAACGGCCAACAGCGACACCTGGCCAGCTGCTCTAACCGCTTCAGCGTGCCCAGCGGCACCCCGAGCGTGCGGCCAGATTGTCCTGGCTAGGTCTTGACGGCTCTCGCTTTTTGGGGCGCACTAGTGTTCGTCACCTGACGCAAGATTCCCAACGGCTGCAGGGTGTGTCATACCTTGGGCATGAGACGCTCCGACAT
>NZ_JACBXS010000083.1 GCF_013415485.1 Rhabdonatronobacter sediminivivens
GTCGGAGCGTCTCATGCCCAAGGTATGACACACCCTGCAGCCGTTGGGAATCTTGCGTCAGGTGACGAACACTAGCCGAGGACGATTCACTTGCAGAAAACATGCAGCGCGTCGCCCTGCACCCGCTCGACCAGTTCCGCGCGTTTGTGGCGCTGCGCGACAAGGGTCAGAGCGATGCAGAGATTGCTGCAGCCTTCTTCGTGACGCCGCAGATCGTGAAGCAGCGCCTGAAACTCGCTTCCGTCGCCCCTGCCCTGCTTGAGGTCTATGCCGAGGATGGCATGACGCTGGAGCAGCTCATGGCCTTCACCGTGAACCCCGATCACGCGCGTCAGGTTCAGGTCTGGGATGTGATCCATTCATCCTGGAACAAGGAGCCATTCCAAATCCGGCGCATGCTGACAGAGACCTCGGTCCGGGTCTTGGACCGGCGCGCGGTCTTTGTGGGTGCTGATGCCTATGAAGCGGCTGGTGGCACGATGCTGCATGACCTCTTTCAGGGCGATGACGGTGGCTGGCTCGAGGATCCTGCCCTGCTCGATCGGCTGGTGACGGAAAAACTCCAGGCCGAGGCTGAGACGGTTGCAGTTGAGGGCTGGAAGTGGATCGAGGTCGCGCTTGACCTGCCCTACGGCTACAGCCACGGTCTGCGGTCCCTGTCCGGCGATCCGGCACCGATGACGGATGACGAAGGTGCGGCCCATGCCAAGCTGCTCGCCGAGTATCGGGCGCTGGAAGAGGAATACGTGGGTCAGGATGAAATCCCCGACGAGGTCGACACGCGGCTTGGCGTTTTGGAAGCGGAGATGGAAAAGATCGAGACCCGGCCGTTGATCTTCGATCCGTTGGAAATCGGACGGGCAGGGGCGTTCGTCACGCTCGACCGCTACGGCGCGCTGGCCGTCTATCGCGGCTATGTGCGGTCAGAGGATGAGCCTGTTGAGGAGGCCGCGGTCCAGGATGGTACTGATCCTGCGGTAGCGGGGCAGGGGGATGATCGTGGTCTCGCCGATGGCCATGGCAGTGCCGCTCATGGCGGAACCGTCATCATGTCGGGTGGCCAGCCGATCGGAGCTGACTTGCCGGAGGATGAGGACGACGGGGCGTTGAAGCCGCTGCCCGAGCGGTTGGTCATGGAGTTGACGGCCCACCGGACGCTGGCTCTGCGTGAAGCGATCGGGCGCTCGCCGGATGTGGCGTTGACGCTGCTGCTGCTGAAGCTGGTGACGGACACCTTCCGCACCTCCTCTGCTTCGGGCAGCTGTCTCGAAGCCTCAGTGCGTCAGGTCTACATGTCGGCGCAGGCGCTCGATCTGAAGGACAGCGTGGTGGCAAAGCTGGTCGACGAGCGTCACGCGGAATGGGAAGCCGATCTGCCGCTTGGCGATGATGCGGCACTCTGGGACTATCTGACGATCCTCGACCAGGGCAGTCGGCTGGCCCTGCTGGCGCATTGCCTCAGCTTCGGCGTCAACGCGCTGCATGAGAAGGTGAACCCCTACGGGGCGGGCATCTCTGCAGGGGGTCTGACCCGGCGTATGGCGCATGCCGATCTCGTGGCGCGTGCCACAGGTCTCGACATGGTCGAGGCGGGCTGGGAGCCGACGGTCGACACCTATCTCAACCGCGTGCCCAAGGCCCGGATCCTTGAGGCCGTGCGGGAGGCGAAAGGGGAGGGGACTGCCCAACTCCTCGATCACCTGAAGAAAGGCGAGATGGCCAGTGAGGCCGAGCGCCTGCTGAAGGGCAGCGGCTGGTTGCCCGAGGTCCTGCGCCGGAACGATCTCGTGGCGCTGGACGGTGAGGACTGTGCCGAAGGGCAGGGGGCGGATGTCTTCGAGGTGGCCGAGGAGCCGAAGCCCGGGCAAGCGAGGTGATCTCGCCCGTGATGCCCAGCACCAGATCGGTTTCGTCACCGCGCAACCGGCCCGCCTGCACCTTTGCGTCGGCGGCGCGGATCGCGGCGGAGACTTCATCGGCGGTCAGACCAAGGGCGGCGGTGCGGTCGGGGTTCAGGGTGACCAGCACCTCCTCCTCTGGCGACCCGTGCAGATCGACCAGGCTCGTGCCCGGCACGCGGCGCAGCCGGTCGGCCAGCGCCTCGGCCTCACGGGCAGCGCGGGTGACGCTGAACCCTTCGGGCATGGTCAGGGCAAAGATCGCAGCATAACCGCCAGCGCCATCGCTGTCGAAGTCTGGCTCCAGAACGCCCGCCGGAAATTCACGCTGCGCATCAGCCACCGCATCGCGGACTTGCGACCAAAGCTGCGCGATGGTCTCGGGAGGGACGGCTTCGACCAACTCGACCGAGATGACCGAGATGCCTGTCGCCGAAGTCGATGACACCTCGGCAATCTCGGGGATTGTACGAAGCTCGGTCTCGATCTTGGCGGTCACCAGCGCCTCGAGGCGATGAAGCCTTGGCTCGGGTTCACGCTGTGCGGCAGGTCGCGGCCATCCCACAGCCTGCGCCAATCGCGATCCGACTGTTCGGGCGAGGTGATGATGTCGAACCCCTGTTCCGGGGCGCGCGCCGGAACGCGGGCTGCTGTGACGGCACCTACGTTGCCGGCGTCATCCGCCGCGAGGAAGGTCAGTGGCGGAAAGGCAAAGCCCTCTACCGCCGTTTGAAACTCTGGCACGCTTCGTGCGCGCATGGCTTTCAGCAGCGCGGTCGTCTCATCGGTCACGGTGTGGCCTGTCCAGCGCACCGCAAAGGTCCCATCGGTATCCGACAAAAGATCGAGGTCGGACAGGATCGGCCCATAGGGCGTCTGACGCGTCACGCGTCGCGCATCTGGCAACATGCTCGATGTGCTCCCGGTGGGCGTCCTCGTCTTCCCGGGCAATGGCATCCAGGAGAACCTCGCCGACAAGGCCAAGAAGCTCGGCATCCCGGTCATGAAGTTCGAGAAGGGGGCGTGAGCCCCCTTTTCCCCTTCGCGGGGAAATCGAGGTGGAAGCGCAGACTTCCACCTGATATTGTGGCAGAAACCTTACCCGATCACTACATGTACCACAGCTCGATCCAGCTCGATGTCTTCCCGACCGACGTGCAGATGCGCCGGATCGATCCGGCGCGCAACATGCGCCGCTTCTATCGGCTGAGTGTGCAACGCGACCTCTTCGGTCGCGCCAGCCTCGTGCGCGAGTGGGGCCGGATCGGCTTTCGGGGGCAGATGATGGTCGAGACGCACCTTGATGAAGGCAAGGCCGTCACCGCGTTGATGAAGCTCGCAGCGGTGAAGAAGCGGCGGGGTTACGAAGCCCTGCATTCCTGCGATTGGACTTGATCGCAGTGATTGCGATGATTACACTCCTTGTAGGAGGACATCATGGCAAGCATCACCATCCGGAATCTCGACGATGACGTGAAGCGGCGCCTTCGCATCCGCGCGGCAGAGCATGGCCGTTCGATGGAGGAGGAGGCGCGCGAGATCCTGCGCCACGTCGTTGGCGAGGCAAAACCCAACCACGATCTCGCCGCGGCGATCCGCGCGCGTGTCGCGCCTCTGGGCGGCATTGATCTGGACCTTCCGCAGCGAGAGGCCATGCGCGAGCCACCCGCATTCGACCGGGTCTGACGCATGATCATCCTCGACACGAACGTCATCTCCGAGCTTTTGCGCCCGGCCCCCGAGCCCAGGGTCGAGCAGTGGCTGTCGGCTCAGGACGGACTCAACGTCTACCTGACCTCGATATCGGAGGCGGAGCTGCGCTATGGCCTCGCGATCATGGGGAACGGCAAACGCCGCGCTGCGCTGGTTGATGCGGTGGACCGGATCCTGCGCGAGGACTTGGCCGGGCGCATTCTGCCCTTCGACAGCAGCGCCGCCCAGTCCTTCGCCACCATAGCAGCAGCACGTCGCGCCGCCGGGCGACCGATCGCCCAAGCCGATTGCCAGATCGCATCCATTGCCCACGCCTGTGGTGCCAAGGTCGCCACGCGCAATACGCCTGATTTTGAGGGTTGCGAGATCGACCTGATCAACCCTTGGACAGCCGCATGAACGCCGTTGAAATCGAGCAAGCCGTTTCCGAACTCGCCGAGCAGCCCTTCGACGCGGCCGAGTTCCCCTATGCCTTCCTCATGGCCTTCGGCAACAAGGACACCACCATCAAGCGCCTGCGTACCGGCGCGTCGAACAAGTCCGATATCGGCGGCATTCTGCAGACCAACAACATCCACCTTGCGACCTGCGCCCCGGGAGACATCGCGGCGACCCTGACCGCCCTTCGCGACAGCCCCGCCACGACCCGCGCCAAGGCGAAGTTCATCCTCGCCACAGATGGCATCGACCTCGAGGCCGAGGATATCACCACCGGCGAGACCATCGCCTGCCGCTACACCGATTTCCCCGACCATTTCGGCTTTTTCCTGCCGCTCGCCGGCATCTCCACCGTCAAGCAAATCCGCGAAAGTGCCTTTGACATCCGCGCGACCAGCCGCCTCAACCGGCTCTATGTCGAGTTGATCAAGGACAACCCCGACTGGGGCAGCGCCGAGAAGCGCCATGACATGAACCACTTCATGGCGCGGCTGATCTTCTGCTTCTTCGCCGAAGACACCGACATCTTCGTCAGTGACAACCTGTTCACCGCCACCATCGACCAGATGGCCAACCGCGACGGATCGAACACGCACGAAGTGATCGGCGAGATTTTCCGCGCGATGAACACCGCCATCCCCAAACGCGCCGAGGCCAAGCTGCCCCGCTGGGCCGACACCTTTCCCTATGTCAACGGCGGCCTCTTCTCGGGCAGCACCGATGTGCCGCGCTTTTCCAAGATCGCGCAGCGCTACCTGTCCCACATAGGCAGCCTCGACTGGACGCAGATCAACCCCGACATCTTCGGGTCGATGATCCAGGCCGTCGCGGATGAGGAGGAACGCTCGGTCCTCGGCATGCACTACACCTCCGTGCCGAACATCCTGAAGGTGCTGAACCCGCTCTTCCTGGATGACCTGCGGGCGGAACTGGAGGCGGCGGGCGACAACGCGCGCAAGCTGGCCAATCTGCGCGCCCGCATGGCCAAGATCCGCGTGTTCGATCCGGCCTGCGGGTCGGGCAACTTCCTTGTCATCGCCTACAAGGAAATGCGCGCGCTGGAATATGAGATCAACAAGCGCCGGGGCGAGCCGCAGCGCCGCACCGACATTCCCCTGACCAACTATCGCGGGATCGAGCTGCGGGATTTCTCGGCCGAGATCGCGCGGCTGGCGCTGATCATCGCGGAATACCAATGCGACGTGACCTATCGCGGTCAGAAAGAGGCACTGGCCGAGTTCCTGCCGCTGGACGCACAGAATTGGATCACCTGCGGCAACGCCCTGCGGCTGGACTGGCTGTCGGTCTGCCCGCCCACGGGGACGGGGGTGAAGTTTCAGGCCGATGACCTGTTCATGTCGCCGCTGGATCAGGCGCAGATCGATTTCGCGAACGAAGGGGGCGAGACCTATATCTGCGGGAACCCGCCTTATCTGGGGTCCACATGGCAGAGCACGGAACAAAAAGAGGATTTGCAGCGTATTTTTGATGGGCGGACGAAAAGGTTCTGTCGCAAATATTACGGGCATTCGTGTAGCCCGGTATGATGCGGCGCTGTATGAGGTGACTTGACAGAGATG
>NZ_JACBXS010000084.1 GCF_013415485.1 Rhabdonatronobacter sediminivivens
CAGTTTGCCCAGCTCGCAGCATAAGTCTGTCCAGCGTCAGCCTACACTCAACCATGTTGAAAATTTGCGACAGAACCGATCGCCTTTGCCCATACCAGTTTCAAATGGGCGAACCTTGCCAGTCATAATGCGGGTGTCACCGTCGCTATCGTAGCCATTTCAAACCATGCAGGGCCTATCCGAAAACTGTTCTCATTGGGCGATGATGGTGGCTCAGTCGTGAAAGAAGCGGCTAACGTCAACGCCTATCTGGTGGCTGCGCCGAATGTGATCGTGGACAAAGCCAGCAGACCGATGAACGGTGCCGCTAACATGAGTTTTGGGAACAAGCCGGTTGACGGCGGTCATTTGCTATTGAGCGGTGACGAAGTACAGGCACTTGGTTTGACCGCTGAACAGCGTGACAAATTCATCCGCCGGATTTATGGTTCTGCGGAATTCATCCGCGGTCTGGAGCGTTATTGCTTGTGGATTGAGAACGATCATCTGCAAGAAGCGATGAGCATCGACGCAATTCGCCAACGCATAGAAGGCGTGCGCGAGATGCGACTAAACAGCCGTGACAGAAGCGCGAATGAGATGGCAAGTCGCGCCCATCAGATGCGCGAAATGCGCATCGGAAAGTACTGGACGCTTACTGTTCCTCGGACCTCTTCAGAAAACCGCCCATACTTGCCGAATGGGATTATTGATGCGCGGTCAACAGTGACCAGTGAAACATTCGCGCTTTACGACGCCCCGCTCTGGAACATGGCACTGATCGCCTCGCGCCTGCATCTGGTCTGGATCGCTACGGTCTGCGGCAAGATGAAAACCGATTTCCGCTATTCCAACACCATGGGCTGGAACACCTTCCCCGTTCCGAAACTCACTGATAAAAACCGCGCAGACCTGACAGCAGCAGCAGAAGGCATCCTTCTGGCCCGCGAGGCGCATTTCCCCGCGACCATCGCGGACCTCTATGACCCTGAAAAAATGCCTGCCAACCTCCGCGCCGCGCATGACCACAACGATGAGGTTCTGGAACGCATCTACATCGGCCGCCGCTTCCGCAACGACACCGAACGGCTGGAAAAGCTGTTCGAGATGTACACGAAGATGACAACGAAGGTGAGCGCATAGCGTTTGCCGGGCAGCCCGGATGTGTGTTATGTATGCGCATGACTAACCCGCAGGAGAAACGCATGAACAAGCGCGCAACGAACCTGACGATCGACCCGGTTCTTCTGGATGAAGCCCGCGGGTTGAACATCAACCTGTCCGCCACCTTTGAGGCCAGCCTGCGCGAGGCCGTGCGCAAGGAAAAAGCCGCAAGATGGCTGGAAGAAAACCGTGCGGCACTGGATGGCTACAACGCCTGGATCGAGCAAAACGGCCTGCCGCTTGAAAAATACCGGCAGTTCTGATGGCGCGGTTCAGTCTGCATGATCTGCCCGGCGGTGGCCGGGTGGTGAACCTGCAAAGCGATTTCCTTGACTGGGCGGATACGCGGGTTGTCGCCCCGCTGGTGCCGGTGGACCAAGCCCCGCCGCCCGCCAAACATCTGAACCCCGTGATTGCGCTGGACGACGGGCAATTCGTGCTCATCGTCCAATCCATGGCGGCAGTCCGTGCCTCGGCGCTTGGGCCAGCGGTGGGTGACCTGTCAAACCATCAAGATGAGATCACGCGGGCGGTGGATATGGTTTTTCAGGGGTTTTGATCATGGCTCAGGTGCCCTCCGTCTCCGTCAAATATGCCGCCAACGGCAGCTCGACCAAGTCGAACGAGCTTGGCATGCGCGCGATGCAGGTGAAAGCCTATGAGAAGCGGGGCGAGCAATACCTGCTGATCAAGTCGCCCCCTGCCTCGGGCAAGAGCCGCGCGCTGATGTTCATCGCGCTCGACAAGCTGCACAATCAGGGGCTGCGTCAGGCCATCGTCGTGGTGCCGGAGAAGTCCATCGGGTCCAGCTTCAACGACGAGCCGCTGAGCAAGTATGGCTTCTGGACCGACTGGACCGTCCAGCCGCAGTGGAACCTGTGCAATGCGCCCGGTGGCGATGACGGCAAGGTCGGCGCCGTGGGCAAGTTTCTGGCGAGCAACGACAAGGTGCTGGTCTGCACGCATGCCACTTTCCGCTTCGCCGTCGACAAGTTCGGGATCGAGGCGTTCGATGATCGCCTGATCGCAGTGGACGAGTTCCACCACGTCTCGGCCAACCCCGACAACAAGCTGGGCACGCATCTGGGCGCGCTGGTCGCCCGCGACAAGGTGCATCTGGTGGCGATGACCGGATCGTACTTCCGCGGCGATGCCGAGGCCGTTCTGTCGCCCGAGGACGAGGCGAAGTTCGACACCGTCACCTACACCTATTACGAACAGCTGAACGGTTACAGATACCTCAAGTCGCTCGACATCGGGTATTTCTTCTATTCCGGGTCCTATGCGGATGACATCCTCAAGGTGCTCGACCCG
Organism: Rhabdonatronobacter sediminivivens; assembly: GCF_013415485.1. GTDB lineage: Bacteria > Pseudomonadota > Alphaproteobacteria > Rhodobacterales > Rhodobacteraceae > Rhabdonatronobacter > Rhabdonatronobacter sediminivivens. The sequence continues at coordinate 2,458 of NZ_JACBXS010000084.1, forward strand.
ACCGAGAAGACGATCCTGCACATTCCGAACGTGAACTCACGCGAAAGCACCAAGGACAAGCACCGCGAGGTCGAGCACATCATCGACGCCTTGGGCGACTGGCAGGGCACCGACCCCGCCACGGGGTTTCAGTTGGTCAAGACGCCGGAAGGGCGTGTGCTGCGCATCGCCGATCTGGTGGATGATGAACCCGCCAAGCGGGACAAGGTTTCAGCCGCGCTGAAGGACCCGGCGCAGAAGAACAATCGCGACCATGTCGACATCATCATCGCCCTGGGGATGGCGAAGGAAGGGTTCGACTGGATCTGGTGCGAACACGCCCTGACGGTCGGCTATCGCGCCAGCCTGACCGAGATCGTGCAGATCATCGGCCGCGCCACCCGCGACGCCGAGGGCAAGACGCGCGCGCGCTTCACCAACCTGATCGCCGAGCCTGATGCGGCGGCTGAAGCGGTGACCGAGGCCGTGAACGACACGTTGAAGGCCATAGCCGCGAGCCTGCTGATGGAGCAGGTGCTGGCCCCGCGTTTCAATTTCACGCCCAAGACCGTGAAAAGTGGCCCTGTAGAAGGGTTCGACTACGGCGAGGGCGGCTATGATCCGAGCAAGGAAAATGTCGGCTTCAACGAGGCCAGCGGTCAATTCCAGATCGAGATCAAGGGCCTGGTCGCACCGAAGAGCAAGGAAGCCAAGCGCATCTGCCAGGAGGACCTGAACGAGGTGATCACCGCATTCGTGCAGGACAAGACCACGATCGAACGCGGCCTCTTCGATGAGGAATTGGTGCCCGAGGAACTGACGCAGGTTCGCATGGGCAAGATCGTTGGAGCAAAGTTCCCGGAGCTTGATGCCGAGGATCAGGAGGCCGTCCGCCAACATGCCATTGCGGCATTGAACCTGACCCAAAAGGCCAAGGAGATCGCGCTGTCGAGCGGCGATGACACACAGCCGACTGCCAACACGGCATTGATCGACGGGGTGCGCAAGTTTGCCATGGATGTGCGGGAACTCGACATTGACCTGATTGATCGCATCAATCCGTTCGGGGAAGCTTATTCAATTCTGGCGAAGACCATGAGTGAGGAGAGCCTTCGACAGGTTCAGGCCGTGATTTCGGCAAAAAAGGTGCAGCTATCGCCGGATGAGGCGCGCGACCTTGCGAAACGAGCAGTCAAGTTCAAGCAAGAGCGAGGCCGCCTGCCATCGATTACATCGGCGGACCCGTGGGAAAAGAAAATGGCCGAAGGCGTGGCCTACCTCGCCCGCATGAAGCAGGAGGCTGCCAATGGCTAAGGGTTTCACCGAGGACGATGATGCCCTCCTTGCTGAGCTTGGCGTCGAGGTCGAGGTCAAGAAGCAGCTCAGCCGTACACCACGTGAAGAGCGCATCATCGCAGGCTTTGAGGAAATCCTGCAATTTGCCAAAGAGCACGGTCGGCCTCCCCAACACGGGGAAGACCGCGAGATATTTGAACGTCTCTACGCCGTGCGACTTGATCGCATCCGCGACTTGCAGGAGTGCCGCGATCTCCTTGCCCCACTGGACCAGCAAGGTCTCCTTGCAGACACCTCTTCCGCTCTCCCGGCGTCAGAGCCTGATGATTTAGATGACGACGCCCTTCTCGCTGAGCTGGGCGTGGAAGTCGCTATATCACCACTCACAGAATTGAAGCACGTCCGGTCGACAGCCGAGAAAAAGGCCGCCGATGAGGTGGCAAACCGCGAGAAATGTGAAGATTTTGCGACGTTCAAGCCGTTGTTTGAGCAGGTCCAGAAAGAGCTGGATACCGGTTTGCGCGAGACCCGCCCGTTCGAGATGAAGGCCGAGATCGAGAAAGGACGCTTTTTCATCGTCAGTGGTCAGAAAGCCTATGTCGCGGACAAGGGCGAGACTATCACCAATGAGCAAGGTCGCACGGATGCGCGTCTGCGGGTGATTTTTGACAACGGCACTGAGAGCAACATGCTGATGCGCTCGCTGCAAAGGGCGTTAAACAAGGACGACGCTGGACGCCGGATCACAGATCCATCAGCGGGGCCACTTTTTTCGGATCAGACACTCGACGGTGATGAGGCGAGCGGGATCATTTATGTTCTTCGCAGCAAATCCGATCATCCACTTGTCACGGCAAACCGGGAACTCGTGCACAAGATCGGTGTCACCAATATGAGCGTTGATAAGCGGATCGCTGGCGCGCATCTGCAGCCGACGTTTCTTATGGCGAATGTCGAGGTGGTTGCGACATATGAACTCTACAACATCAACCGGTCCAAGCTGGAGAACCTGATCCACCGCATTTTCGAACCCGCACGGCTCGAGATCGAGATCATGGATCGCTTTGGAAGGCCTGTGGTTCCGCGAGAGTGGTTCCTCGTACCCTTATTCGCGATCAACGACGCGGTCGACAAGATCAGGGACGGCACAATAACCAGCTATCGCTATGATCCCCATGCTGCCGCACTCAAGCCGATTTTGAGGTAGGATAGGCGATGGATCGGGACCGTCATACGCGTCGAGGGAAATGGTCAGAGGCAGGCGTCCCGAAAAAAGGCTGGACCTGTGTAGCGGTCGAAGACTTGGAAGAGCCCAGCCAACTCTGCGAGATGTGTGACAGCGCCGAAATCCGGTATGCCCATATCATGGAGCATCCAAACTATCCCGGTTCGCTTCAGGTCGGCTGTGTTTGTGCTGAGCACATGGAAGAGGACTACAAGCGGCCCCGGGAGCGGGAGACGCGTCTCAGAAATTCCGCACGCCGCCGCGCCGCCTGGCCTTCTCGAAAGTGGCGCATATCCCGACAAGGCAACCCTTATATCAACACGGACGGGTTCAATCTGACAGTCTATCGGGAAGGAGTCGGATGGTCAGTGCGTGTCCTGAGAAGGGCATCGGGAGCTGTTCAGGTTGGGAGGAAGGCCTATTCAACCGAAAACGATGCAAAGCTTGCTGCATTCAATGCGCTTCTTTGGGCGAAGGATCACCTATTGTTCTGAGTCTGACGCATCTTACCGGTTCCCTCTGATTTCATCCAGCGCGTCGAGTGCGCGGCGTTCCCGGGTGAG
>NZ_JACBXS010000085.1 GCF_013415485.1 Rhabdonatronobacter sediminivivens
GCCCACATCCGTCGCCTCACCCGCCTCATCGCAAGAACCTGAAATCATTCAGACCATTATGAATCGGACTCTGAGGAGCCCGCGCCATGATGCATCTCGCCGAGTATCGCCGCAAAGCCGCCCGCCTCGCCGATTACCTGCCCTGGGCGGCGCTGGTCGCGCCCGGGGTGGTGCTGAACAAGGACGGGAGCCTGCAGCGCTCGGCACGCTTCCGGGGCCCGGACCTCGACAGCGCGGTCGCCGCCGAGTTGGTCGCCGTGGCCGCCCGCATCAACAGCGCCTTTCGCCGCCTCGGTTCGGGCTGGGCGATCTTCGTCGAGGCGCAGCGCCTGCCCGCCGCCGACTATCCCGACAGTCGTTTTCCCGATCCGGCCTCGGCGCTGCTGGATGCCGAACGCCGTGCAGGCTTTGCCGATCAGGGCGCGCATTTTCAGTCGGCCTATATCCTGACCTTCCTCTACCTGCCGCCCGCCGAGGAGGCCGCGCGCGCCGAGACCTGGCTCTATGAGGGGCGCGAGCGGGCGGGGATCGATGCTGGCGAGGTGCTGCGCGGCTTCATCGACCGCAGCGACCGGGTGCTGGCGCTTTTTGACGGGTTCATGCCCGAATGCCGCTGGCTCGATGATTCTGAGACGCTGACCTACCTGCACTCCACCATCTCGACCCGCACGCAGCGCGTGCGCGTCCCGGAAACCCCCGTCTATCTCGACGCGCTGCTGGCCGATCAGCCGCTCACCGCCGGGTTGGAGCCTCGGCTGGGCGCGGCGCATCTGCGCATCCTGACGCTCTCGGGCTTTCCCACCGCCACCACGCCCGGGATCCTCGATGAGCTGAACCGCTTGGCCTTCCCCTATCGCTGGGCAACGCGCGCGATCCTGATGGACAAGCTGCAGGCCACGCGCATGGTCGGGCGCATCCGCCGCCAGTGGTTCGCCAAGCGCAAATCCATCGCCGCGATCCTCAAGGAGGTGATGACCAACGAGCAATCGGTGCTCGTCGACAGCGATGCCGCGAACAAGGCCGAAGATGCCGACATGGCGCTGCAGGAGCTTGGCGCCGATGTCGCGGGGCTGGCCTATGTCACCGCCACGCTGATCGTCTGGGACGATAACCCCCGCCGCGCCGACGAGAAGCTGCGGCTGATCGAGAAGGTCGTGCAGGGCCGCGATTTCACAGCGATGGTGGAGACGGTCAACGCCGTCGATGCCTGGCTCGGCTCGCTGCCCGGGCATCCTTACGCCAATGTCCGCCAGCCCCCGGTCTCGACCCTGAACCTCGCCCATATGATCCCGCTCTCGGCCGTCTGGGCGGGGGAAGAGCGGGACCGGCATCTGGGTGGCCCGCCACTCCTTTATGGCCGGACCGAGGGCTCCACCCCCTTTCGTCTCTCGCTGCATGTCGGCGATGTCGGCCATACGATGGTCATCGGTCCGACCGGGGCGGGCAAATCCGTCCTGCTGGCGCTCATGGCGCTGCAGTTCCGCCGCTATCCGGGGGCGCAGGTCTTCGCCTTCGACTTCGGGGGCTCGATCCGGGCTGCGATCCTCGCCATGGGCGGGGACTGGCACGATCTGGGCGGCGCGTTGAGCGAGGGTGAGGCGGCCGCAGTCTATCTCCAGCCGCTTGCGCGGATCGATGAGGCGACCGAGCGCGCCTGGGCCGCGGGCTGGATCGCAGCGATCCTCGCGCGCGAGGGCGTCTGCGTCACGCCCGAGGTGAAGGATCACCTCTGGACCGCGCTCACCTCGCTGGCCTCGGCCCCCATCGGAGAACGCACGATCACCGGGCTTGCCGTGCTGCTGCAGTCTTCTGATCTGAAGCAGGCGCTGCGGCCCTATTGCCTGGGCGGCCCGCATGGGCGGCTTCTCGATGCCGAGATCGAGGATCTGGGTACGGCCCCGGTCCAGGCCTTCGAGATCGAGGGGCTAGTCGGTACTGCCGCCGCCCCCGCGGTCCTCTCCTATCTCTTCCACCGCATCGGCGACCGGCTCGATGGCCGCCCGACGCTCCTGATCATAGACGAGGGCTGGCTCGCGCTCGATGACGAAGGCTTTGCAGGCCAACTGCGCGAATGGCTGAAGACGCTGAGGAAGAAGAACGCTTCGGTCATCTTCGCCACCCAGTCGCTGAGCGACATCGACGCGTCCCCCATCGCGCCCGCCATCATCGAAAGTTGCCCGACGCGGCTCCTGCTGCCCAATGAACGCGCCATCGAGCCGCAGATCACCGCGATCTACCGCCGTTTCGGGCTGAACGACCGCCAGATCGATATCCTCGCCCGCGCCATGCCGAAGCGCGACTACTACTGCCAGTCGCGGCGCGGCAATCGGCTCTTCGAGCTGGGCCTGTCCGAAGTCGGCCTTGCCCTCTGCGCGGCCTCCTCCAAGACCGATCAGGCGCGCATCGCCGCGATCCTGGCCGAGCATGGCCGCGACGGTTTCCTCGACGCCTGGCTGCGCGCGCGCGGCGCAGGCTGGGCCGCCGATCTGATCCCGGACCTGCCGAACCTTGAGCCGGACACGCCGTCACCAGCGCCGGACCCGACACCCGATCCCAAACCCCAACCCTCAGAGGAGCCACCCACATGACCCGCTTCACCCATCTCGCCAGCGCCTCAACCCTCGCGCTGGCCCTCGCCGCACCCATGGGCGTGACAATCCTCGCGCCCAGCCCCGCGCAGGCCTTCTTCGGCTTCGGGGGCCGGATCGTCTACGACCCGCGCAACCATGCCGAGAACATCCTCTCGGCCGCCCGCGCCATGGAGCAGATCAACAACCAGATCACCCAGCTGCAGAACGAAGCGCAGATGCTGATCAATCAGGCACGCAATCTCGCGAGCCTGCCGCAATCCTCGCTCGCGGCCCTTCAGCAGAATGTCGAGCGCACCCGCCAGCTTCTCGCCCAGGCGCAGAACATCGCCTTCGACGTCCAGGCCATCGACCGGATGTTTCAGGAGCAGTACGGCGGCACCGCCATGGCCGCCCCCGAGGCCCAGCTTCTGGCCGATGCCCGCGCGCGCTGGGAGAACACCGTGGGCGGGCTGCAGGACGCGATGCGCGTGCAGGCCGGGGTCGTCGGCAATATCGACGGCCAGCGCGCGGAAATGGCGGCGCTGGTGGGTGCGAGCCAGAATGCGGTCGGCGCGCTGCAGGCCGCACAAGCCGGCAACCAGCTTCTTGCGCTGCAATCCCAGCAGATCGCCGATCTGGTCGCGGTGACCGCCGCCAATGGCCGCGCGGTGGCGCTGGCCGAGGCCGAACGCGCCGCCGCAGCCGAACAGGGCCGCGTCCAGCGCGAACGCTTCCTGACCCCGGGCGCGGGCTACCAGCCCGGCAGCGCCCGGATGTTCAACAACTGACGGGAGCGGGGGCGATGGACGGGCGCAGCACCGCCAGCATCGCGGCGATCATCCTCGCTGCCGCCGCCCTGACCGCGGCGGCGGTGCAGATGACGCGGGGCGAGCGCGGCGCGCCCACGTCGACCGGCCCCGCACTTGCCCCGGCCGGGGATCCCCTCCGCACCGAGCAGCGCCGTTGCCAGGCCATGGGCGAGGCGGCGGCGCGCGATCCCGGCTGCCTTGCGGTCTGGGCCGAGACGCGCGAGCGCTTCCTCGGCCGCCCACCGACCCCGACAGGCGACTAGGGCCATGGGCGGCACCGGTGTCATCGACGACTTCCTCGGGGTCTTCACCTCCTATATCGACAGCGGCTTCGGCCTGCTGGGCAGCGAGGTCGCCTTCATCGCCACCACGCTGATCGTGATCGACGTGACCCTGGCCGCGCTCTTCTGGGCCTGGGGCGCCGATGACGATGTCATCGCCCGGCTGGTGAAGAAGACGCTGTTCGTCGGCATCTTCGCCTTCCTGATCTCGAACTGGAACAGCCTCGCCGCGATCGTCTTCGAGAGCTTCGCGGGCCTCGGCCTGCTGGCCTCCGGCACCGGCTTCTCACCCGCTGACCTCCTGCGCCCCGGCCGCGTCGCGCAGACCGGGCTCGATGCCGGGCGCCCGCTGCTCGAGTCGATCTCCAGCCTCATGGGCTTCGTGGCCTTCTTCGAGAATTTCATCCAGATCGCCTGCCTCTTCTTCGCCTGGGCGCTGGTGCTGCTGGCCTTCTTCCTCCTCTCGGTGCAGCTCTTCGTCACGCTGATCGAGTTCAAGCTGATGACGCTTGCGGGCTTTGTGCTGATCCCCTTCGGTCTCTTCGGCAAGACCGCCTTCATGGCCGAGCGGGTGCAGGGCAATGTCGTCTCCTCCGGCATCAAGGTGCTGGTGCTGGCCGTGATCATCGGCATCGGCTCGACGCTGTTCGGCCAGTTCACTGCAGGCTTCGGCGGCGCGACCCCGACCATCGACGAGGCGATGGCCATCGTGCTGGCAGCACTTTCGCTTCTAGGCCTCGGCATCTTCGGCCCCGGCATCGCCACGGGCCTCGTCTCGGGCGGGCCGCAACTGGGCGCGGGCGCCGCCGTCGGCACCGGGATCGCCATCGGCGGCGCGGGTGTTGCCGCAGGCGGCGGCGCGCTTCTGGCCGCGCGCGGGGCGGGCACTCTGGGCGGCGCGGGCCTTGCCGCCACACGCGGCGGGATCGCCACGGCGGGGGCGGCCTCGACGGCCTATCGCCTGGGCGCCATGGGGCAGTCGGGTGCGGGGGGCGTTGCGTCCGGTCTGGGTGGCGTCGCAAGCGCCACCGGCACGGCCATCGCCTCGCCCCTGCGCCGCGCGGCCTCCCGCATCGCGTCGGGCGCGCGGGCGAGCCATGCGGCTGGCGCGCAGGCGGGTTTCGCTGCCACAGGCGGCACATCTTCCATGGGTAGCGTAGGGGGTGGCGCCGTATCTGCGGGGGCCAGTCCCGACAGCCCTCCCGCCTGGGCCCGCGCGATCCGCCGCAACCAGATGATGCGCCAGGGCCTCTCGGCTGCTGGTCATGCGCTCCGCGCCGGGGACAGCCCCGGTGGCGGGGCTTCCGTTTCCCTGTCCGAAGGACGTCGCCCATGAGCCTCTTCAAACGATCCACCGCCCATTACGGCAAGACCCCCGAACCCGAGACCCCCTATCAGAAGGCGGCGCAGGTCTGGGACGAGCGCATCGGCGCGGCCCGGGTGCAGGCGAAGAACTGTCTGTTGATTGTCACTGAGAACTGACCCGGCATTGTCACCGAGATCTGACCCACCCAGTGGTTATGTTCTGCGTGTCATTCTGGCGTCAATGCTGGTGTTTCCCTCCGTTTCTTTTTCGCAGTTTCGGAGCTTGCCT
>NZ_JACBXS010000086.1 GCF_013415485.1 Rhabdonatronobacter sediminivivens
TCGTCACATCCCAGCAGCCTCATGCCCTGCGCTTTCTATCCCGGCCGCAAGGCCAGGGCAATTTTTCGAGGTGACCTGAACATTAGGAGGCGGGCGACATTTCAGCAGCCCGATAGAGACACTAGTACGGAGTGTCAGAACACCAGCGCACTGGGGTCCGGGGATGGCAGGGTCGACAGGGATCCGGTGCCGACGCCGTAGAGGCTGATATCCTGCGCTGCAAGAATGTCGGAATGTGTCAGCCAGGTATCCGCGCCGAGCCTTTGCGGAGTAGTCTGGTCATGATCGAACAGAAACAGATTGACCGCCGCGCTCTGCTCGATCCCGACTGCCATCCTCAGCGCCATCAGGGCGTCATTGCCGGTTATCCTGCCGTCGCCATTCACGTCTGCGGATAGCTGCACGAATTCCGACAGAGCCCCGGAATTCGGTGCCACACCGACGGCAAGCCTGAGAATATCAAGCGCGTCTGTCGCGGTGGGCGGTTTGATCGTTGTGGTCTTGAAGGACAGCAACATGTCATCGAGATCCTGCAACGCCCCCCCAAGATCGAATGTGAACTGGTGTTGCGAAACCTTCTCTCCATCGATTGATACCGACCCGCACTGGCTGGTCAGGACCAGATCGCCCAGATCCGGGCCATGGACCTGCACCGTCACCGGGCCTGGGGCTGGAGCCGGATCGGCGGGTGCGGCCGGTCCGGGATCAGTCTGCGCTTCTTCACCGGACAGGACGCCTGACAGGAGATATTCCGATGGCACTGGCGTTTCGGAGCGCGGGCTCTCGTCCGAGACAGTCGAAACACCGAGAATCGACGAGATGTCGAGGAGTTGGGCATATTCAGAGACGATGTCATCGACACTGTGCCCCTGCGTCCAGAGATCTGTCGCGCCCTCCAGGGCCAGGGGGTCCCCGAAACCCGGAAGTATGATCCGCTGCTGGCCCGAAGCGATGGAGATTTCGACATTGCCCCAATCGTTGACAGCGGCATGGTCAAGCACGAAGTCCCCGGCGCTGATGGCGCCGGGCTCCAGAAAACCGCTGTCAAGAAACAGCTTGTGGCCCTGCCGGGGGTCAAAATTCTCGATCCGCACGACACGGGTCGCCCCGTCGATGAACAGTTCGGTGCCTTCTCCATGAAGGAAGACATGTTCACGCGCGGTGCCCGAGAAGAACTGGTCGTGATCTCCGTGCAGGTGGACGGTGTTGCTGCCACCATTGCCGAAAACCTGGTTGTGATTGCCGAAACTGGTGATCTCGTCATTGCCTGTTCCGCCGATGATCACATCCCGGCCGTTGCCCCCGACAATGGTGTTCCGCCCGGAATTTGCGAAAACGAAGCTGTTTCCGACCGCGCCTGTGTCGCTGATGTCCGGATCGGAGGCGAATATCCGGTCGTTTCCGGTTCCGCCGAAGATGATGTTCGAACCGGGGCCACCAACGATCCTGTTGTTCCCGGACTCGACGGAAATGATGTCATTCCCCTCGCCGCCGTGGATGACATCATTGCCGGATCCACCGACGATGCGGTCGTTGCCCGGCCCGCCGACAAGCCTGTTGTCCCCCTGAGCCGCGATCAGGACATCGTCCCCCTCTCCGCCCCAGAGGGTATTGCCATGCTTTCCGGTGGCAATCAGGACGTCATTGCCCGCACCGCCGCCAACCCGGTTGCTCGATCCGGTGATGATGAAGACATCGTCGGTATCGTCCCCGTAGACTGTTGTGTCATCCTGAATGTAGCGGATGTCCGTGTCCCTGAAGCCGGATGTCAGCACCTGCCCTGCAAACGGGGTCTTGTCGGCCAGGCGTGCCACGCCGGTTTCGTTATGCGCAAAGAGGAACGCCGCGACCTGATAATCCTGTTCGAACTCGAAGCTGAGCGTGCCGCCTTCGATCGTGAACGCCATCGCTTCGATGGAAGGCGCCGAATAGAGCTTTGCTTCCTCGGTCTGGGCGACGACCGGTGATTTCGGTATGCCGTATTGATCATGCCAATCGGGCGGGATGTCATGAAGGATGGACAGGCCCCACCCCTTGATCGGCAGGAATTCCAGCTTGAGGTCCATCGGCAGCCTGTCCGAGGCGTCGCTGAAGCCGTTCGCGCCGACAAAGATCACGGCGTAGTCTTCGCTGTTGAAACCCCATTGGTTGATCTCGAACGCTCCTTCCGCGGCGCGGTGGTTGTCCTGATGGAGGGTGGTGACCTCCAGACCCGGCAGATACCGTGCCATGAGGCTGAATGCGCCCCCCCCGGCCAGCAGGGTAGAGCCTGACGGGGTCACGAAGCCGAACGCGCTGGGATGGATGATGTCGATGCCGTAAATGGCGGCCGCGTCCAGACCATGATAGGCATAGGACGTAAATATCTGCAGGATATGGCCTTCCTTGGCGGCGCCATAATCCCGGTTGGCCAGCCCGTGCCGCGTCTGGATCACGCGGCCGTCGTCAAGAACCAGCTGCCCGGTTTCCCAGAATGTCTCGAACTGCTGATGCGTCCTCTCGGCGAATTCGCTGTCGGGGATGTCCGGACGCTCGCCCGTATGTCGCCTGTGTTCGCGCGTGAAGGCCTCGAGCGCCTCGTTCCGTGTCCAGGAGGCCGAGTTCCAGGCCGAGAGATAGAAGCCTGGTTCATCTCCACCCGCCGCAAGGATGTCCTCCTTCCACGCCCCGAACCTCTCCTGGTCGTCCTCGAGCCTGTGGTCGGAGGCATTGAAGGAGACCGAAAGCCTGTGCGTCCTCAGATAGTCGATCACCGACTTGGCGTCATCCGACACAAGGCTCCTGAGGGTCGCGTCGTCTTCATCGTTGCGCGCCATCTGCATCGCAACCGTGACAGTGTTGGCCTGAAAGAACGCCGCATGCGTGGACCTGGCCCGTGCGATCTCCTCGAGGATCGCATTTGCAACCTCGCCATAGCTGCGGACATCATCGAAATGGGCATAGTATTCGTTGCCGATCTCGAGGATCAGCTCATTCCGGATTGTGCCGAATTCGCCAGCCGCCAGCCGCGCGAGGAAGGACGCGACATCGCTGCGCACGCCGTCCGTGTCCCCCTTGTAGCGCAGGGTTGGAAGGATGATGGACAAGGCCTGATCGCCGTCGTTCGTGGAGGCGATCAGTTCCGTCAATCCCGGTCGCGGCGTATTCGGCGCCTGAAGGTTCTCAAATTCAAGGCCATAGCGATCGGTTCGCACCTCGGACAGTGTACCGCCAGGCCAACGCACCAGGGTTGCCCCCAGCTCCTCGGCAATCTGGCTGTAGTTTTCGAATGGCCGGAAGGATGTGTAGATCCCGCCGAATGCATTCGGGGTGACTTCACCACCGGTGTTGAACAGGTCTTGATACGATATCGTCAGGGCAGAATGTGACATCGAGCATCCACCAGAAACGGATGCCGATACCCAGCGCCGTATCGCCCACCGCGACACGGCCTTGCGGCTCACCCGCACTGCGTACCCACACCCGAAATTTCACCTCAGGGCAGGCTGCTGCGCGTTGGCGGCAACGATGTGTTCGACAATCTGGCTTCAACGCGGCGATTGTTTCAAATTCGTGCTTCCCGGGGGGCTATCTGTCTCTGATGACACGCCCCCGCCTCCCGGCGGAATCGCTGTGCCGCGGTGAAGCTGCGAGGGTCCGCGCAGGAGGCGTTCATGCGGGGCCGACATTCCCCGGGCTTTTCAGGCGCGGACCGCACAGTGCGCGCCCTCCGCACATGGGCGCCAGGGCACCGCCTCGATTCGTGCCCTCGGATCCCTTGCTGCAATTCGACATCCCCGGGACTGCCCACACCGCCGCATGACGGCGGAGCCCGTCTGGGCAAGCGTATCAGGGCATCAGGTGAACCCCGCGCGCCTGTCGGAAAGCGTGCCGCACGTCCGATAACGCGTCACGAGCAGCCTGCTGGCTACGCTCCGTCGGTTACAAAGCTATGCCGATGCACGTCAGGCCCGTTTCACCTGGGTCGACGGAGAAATCGCCCGAAAATGCTCCGCGCTCACTCCGACGCGCGTCTGCGCCCCCATCAGTTCCATCAGCAGATAGACACGGCGGTCCGGTGCGATGCTCTCTATCCTTGCCACGAAATCCGCGAACGGCCCTTTGGTCAGCATCACCTCATCGCCGGGTTGGAGCAGCCCGGGTGGCAGCAGCTTGCCCTCGCGGTCACAGCGCTGCATCAGCTGGCTGACCAGATCGAGCGGCACGGGTGTCGGCTCCTTGCCGAGGCTGACCAGCCGCTTGATCCCATAGGTCGAGTTCACAACACGCCAGCCGCCGTGGAGCAGGTTCAGTGCAACGAAGATGTAGCCCGGGAAAAGCGGGCGCATTTGGGTGATGAACTTGCCACGGGCGCGCCTGGTCTCTTCCTGCATCGGCAGAAAGGTCCGGAAACTCTGCCGCACAAGGTTCCGCTCGGCGATATTGTGGCTGTTCGGCTTGAACTGCGCCAGAAACCAGGTGGTGCCGCGATGGTGGGTGCTCATGTGGCCTCATCTATGTGCGTCTACACGTTGCGCTTGAAACCGTGCAGGTTCAAGAAATAACGTCAATGCTACGCCATGGGAATGTCCCGGTCGATGTTGAACTTTTTGGGATGAAGGGTGGCGTTGCTCTCCCTGAGCCGTAGGCTCGGGGTGT
>NZ_JACBXS010000087.1 GCF_013415485.1 Rhabdonatronobacter sediminivivens
TGGTTTTCCTACACTTTCAGACGCAGGCGAGCGATTCTGATTACACAAGGACGATTCAACTCAGCCGAAGGAACCCCGCCATGACTCGCCGTGCCACCGACAATTCCAAGGCCCTCGGCGCTTTCCTCGCCGCGAAGTCCGAAATCGACAGCATGCTCGCGCGCCTCGCCGCGCTGAGCGACGATCACTTCGACACCCACCCCGACGAGATCGACTGGGGCCATGTCGGCACCCTGAACCTCTACCGTGACCGCCTGCGCGAAATCACCGATAGCGCCTTCAAGGAAGGCGAATTCGCCGAGTAACCCCGCGCCCATCGGGTGCCGCCCGCCGAATGGCGGGCTTCGCCCGGTAGAAGCCCCCGCATGTCGCGCGGGCCGAAACCGGAGACGACCCATGACCCAGATCCAGCTGTCCGACGCTCAAGCCGTCATCCTGTCTGCTGCCTGCGCGCGCGAGAACGCGATGGTGTTTCCCGTCACCGCCAGCCTGAAGGGCGGCGCTGTCGGGAATGTCTGCAAGAGCCTGCTCAAGCGCGGACTGATCGAGGAAGTCACCGCCACCGACCACAACACGGTCTGGCGGCATGACGAGGAGCGCGGCCCCATCACCCTACGCGCCACGAAGCTGGCCTACAGCATCCTCGGCATTACTGAGGATCCGGAGGACCAGCCAGCGGCCGAACCTGCGCCAGCGCCCGTACGCCGCCGCAGCGGAACCAAGCAGGAGGCGCTGATCGCGATGCTGCGCGCCGAGGGCGGCGCCACCATCGACGAGATCGTGGAGGCACTGGGCTGGAGATCACACACGGTACGGGGCGCCATGGCCGGCGCGCTGAAAAAGAAGCTCGGCCTGACCATCACCTCCGAGAAGGTCGAAGGAAGAGGGCGGGTCTACGCCCTGAAGTAGGCGCCGCAACCCTCGACGCGCATCGAAGAAGGCGCTATATTCGCACCTAATTCGATGCGCGTCAGGAGCCCGCCATGAACATCACCAAGGACATCAGCCCTCTGACCGAGTTCAAGCGGGATTCGGCGCGTCTGATCGCGCAGATCAAGGAGACCGGTAGGCCGCAGATCCTGACCGTGAACGGCAAACCCTCGGTCGTCGTGATGGATGCCGCCGCGTGGCAGGAGATGCAGGACCAACTCGACTATGCCGAAACCGTCGCGGGGATCCGCAAGGGTCTGACGCAGGCCCGTGACGGTGAAGGCTCTGACGCGGGCACCTTCTTCGACGGCCTCGCACAGTCGAAATGACTGCCTCTTTACCCGTGATCATCACGCCGAACGCGGCGGATGATCTGGCAGCGTCATGGACCTACCTGCAAGATCGCAACCCAAGGGCGGCGGATAAATGGCTGGCGGGCATCCGCGACACCATCCTGGCCCTTGGTGCAATGCCCGACGCTCATCCGATTGCCCCGGAAGCGCGTGAATTCGATCTGCCTATCCGTCGCGCGATCTACGGCAAGGTGACGCGCTGGCGCATCTACTATGCCGTCATCAACGGTGCGGTGCGGGTTCTCCATGTTCGCCACGGTCGCCGGAGCGATTGGCAACCCTGATCCGCTCGAACAACCTCCGCAACAGGTATCCACGCGCCAGCGAGAGCGCTACGAACGCCGTGCCAATGGCCATGTGCTCACCGAGCGCGGCCTCGAGGCCGAACCACGGGAACACGACAATCTGCGTGGCGATGGCCAGAACGTAGCCGACCACAACGTTCGTCGCAGCCTCAACCATCGACATGATCCGGCTCTGCCTCATCGCGGCCCCTCCGGTAGGCATTCAAAAAACGCGGTCACGAACTCCGCCGCGAGCGGCGGCACGATCGCATTGCCGTAGCCCCGCAGGAGCCCCATGCGACCGGGTATCCCATCAGCCAGCGGGAATGTTCCGGGCTCAACGGGCCGCCAGCGGCCATCCCGGCAGAGGAGCCAGTCAGGATCTCGCCAGACGCCGTCCGTCGCGACGGCCCCGGCGGGGTAGGCGCCTTCGACCAGTCGACCAGCTTCACTGTCCTGCGGCTTGCATCGGTATTGCCAGCCGCGTTGTATCGCTTCGTCGCGGGTGAGCCCGCCATCGCCGTCGGCCATCCCGCCAGCCAGACCTGCCGGCCGAGCAGCGCATTGATCGGCACCGCCCGGCATTCCGATCCGTCCTTGTGATCCCGCGCCGAGGCCGTCGCCCAGCCCGCCTGCGCCTCGATCCAGGACGACGGCCCCGAAGAACAGCCGTTGGCGGATGTGCGGCGCACCGATGCCCGCAGCCGGCAGATCGGCCGCCGCGACGGCGTAAGATGCCGCTTCCAGCGCATCCGCCACAGCGTCGAACCACGCCCAGCCAGCCGCACCCGCAGCCGCTGTTCGAGCCGCTCCGCCAACCGGTCCGAGCACCGCCGCGCTCGCGACCTGCTCTCCGAAGACGAGCCCGGGTCGGCAGGCGGCAACGAGGCCGAGGAAGGCGGGCGCGAGGTGGCGGTCATCTTCCTGTCCCTTGCGTTGCCCGGCCTGACTGAAGGGTTGGCAGGGCGGCGATCCGGTCCAGACGGACAGGTCCCCGGCTACACCGGCGAGGCGCAGCGCATATGGCCAACCGCCGATCCCGGCGAAGAAATGGCATTGTGCAAAGCCGCGCAGGTCCGAAGGTGTAACCTCGAGGATGGAGCGCCCGTCCACCTCGCCCGCGGGCAGGTGCCCGGCCGCGATCAGTTCCCGCAGCCAGGCGCAGGCCGCAGGATCGGCATCGTTGTAGTAGACGGCCATCAGGCAGCCGCGTCGGCCGTGTCGCCCAGCCGCTCGGCCCTCACCTGCGCGAACGTCCGCCCGCTGCCATCGAGGATCGCTTCCTTGCCGGTCTCGGCCTGCCAGCGTTCCACGGCGACATCGACATAGGCGGGGCTGATCTCCATCGCGAAAACGCGGCGGCCATTGGTCTCGCCTGCCATGATCTGCGAGCCGGAACCGCAGAAGGGCTCGTAGCAAAGCCCGCCCCGCGCGACGTGCTGGCGCATCGGGATCCCGAAGGCGTCGAGCGGTTTCGGGGTCGGATGATCGGGTCGCTCGTCCTTCGTGAAGCTGGGCATCTCCCAGGTCGAGGGCAGCGTCTGCTCGGCGACCTTCGGCGGGCGGTTCGGACGGCGCCAACCCATGAAACAGGGCTCGTGCTTCCAGAGGTAGTGCGACCGGGTCAGAACCCCGCGGTCCTTCACCCAGATGATCTGCTGATGCACAAACGCCCCGACCTTCTCCCAGCAAGCCTCCAGCATCGCCTGGCGGCGCGAGGCGTGCCAGCAGTACCAGGCCGCATCCTCGGTGATCGCCTCGGCCACGGCCGCAGCGATGAAACCGTCGTAGAGCTCCGCCCCTTGGCTGCTGTCATCCCAGGTGACACCATAGGACTGGCTCCAGTCCTTGTTCCGCGTCGGGTGGTTCGAACCGTCGTAGTCGACAAGATACGGTGGGTCGGTCGCGAACAGCACGGCGCGATCGCCATTCATCAGGCGGCGCACATCGGCAGCGCTGGTGCTGTTGCCGCAGAGCAGTCGGTGGTCGCCAAGGATCCACAGATCGCCCGTGCGCGACGCCGGGTTGCGCGGCGGTTCGGGGATGACCACGGGCGGCACAGTGCCACCGGCGCTACCTTCTTCCTCGCCTTCCGGCACATAGGCCAGCAGCTTGTCCAACTCGCCATCGGAGAAGCCGACCAGTGAAAGGTCGAAATCCTCGGCCAACAACTCGTTCAGTTCCGCGGACAGCAGCGCCTCGTCCCATGTGCCGAGTTCGGTTAATTTATTGTCCGCGATCCGATAAGCCCGACGCTGCGCCTCGGTCAGATGCCCCAGCACGATCACCGGCGCTTCCGTCAGCCCCAGCTGCGTGGCTGCCAGCACGCGGCCATGCCCGGCGATCAGCTCGCCATCCTCGGCCACCAGGCAGGGCACGGTCCAGCCGAACTCGGCCATGCTGGCGGCGAGCTTCGCGACCTGGTCCGCTCCGTGCAGCTTCGCGTTCTTCGCGTAAGGCTGCAGGCGCGCAAGCGGCCACTGCTCGATCCGCTCGGGGGCGAAGGCGAGGGTCATGAGGGTGTTCCTGTTCGATAGGTTGTTTTTGCGAGGCGCCGCCTTCGTGTCGCCAGTGTAGGCCGCACCCCGGAGATGCGAATTCGTGCGGCGGGGTCCAGTTGGATTGCGCAGGTGGGCCCCGGTGGTGGCTTCCGGGATGGACTCCGGAGTCCACCATGCATCCACCTTTTGGGTCCAGCTAGGATGCTGATTTCACGAAGGTTTCAGGTGCTTCGGGGGTGGATTCCGACGGGGGTGGACTCCCAAAAAAATCGCCCTGACGCTAGTGTTCTGAGTCTGACGCATCTTACCGGTTCCCTCTGATTTCATCCAGCGCGTCGAGTGCGCGGCGTTCCCGG
>NZ_JACBXS010000088.1 GCF_013415485.1 Rhabdonatronobacter sediminivivens
TTCTTCGTCGTCATGGTATGTCTGCGCATTCTGTTGTTCGGAGTTCTGGTGTTGGTGGTGTTTCCGGGGCCTTGATGGACGGGTGTCGGGAGTTTGGGGCGGATTTGATGGTCATGGGTGCGTATGAGCACAGCAAGTTCCGGGAGGATATTCTTGGTGGCGTTACGCAGGACATTCTGGAAGGGGCGCATTTGCCTGTTCTGATGTCGCATTGAGGGGTTCGGGCGATCCCTTGCGCGGAGTGTTTTCCGTGCTGTCCGGTCCGTGGGGGCCGGGGGGTGGTCCGGGTCTGGGTTTTGCGGGTGATTTCGTGGTGGATTGTGGGGGTCTGCAACAAGACGGTTGCCAGACGGGTCTTCACAATACATTATACCAGACACCAGGGGTGCTGCGGCAGGAGGAGCATGCGGCGCCCTGGTGGGCAGGCGGGGATGGTTTGGCTGTTGCGCAGGGGCGCTTCGGTCGGGATCGCGGCCCCGGTGCCATGAGGGGTCTGTCCCGTGAGGGAGCGTTTCCGCCAAGGGGCGCGGCGGGGCAGGTCCGCAGGAGGCGAGCAGAATGATGTCTCAAGGGAGGAAACCACTGATGACTGACAAGACCATGAAGCGCGGCCTGATGGCTGCAGCGGCGGCGGCGGCACTTGTTGCGCCGACGGCGGTTGTTGCCGACTGGGCGCCGACGCGGCCGATCGAATTCGTGATCCAGACCTCGCCGGGTGGCGGGTCGGACACCTATGCACGGCTGTGGATCGGGATCATCGAGAAATACGGTCTTTCGCCGGTTCCGATCACGCCGGTGAACATGCCGGGCGGCGCGGGCGCGGTGTCGATGGCCTATATGGCCGGGCAGGCGGGGGATCCGCATTTCATCACGCCGACGCTGAACAGCCTGGTGACCACGGCGCTGCAGCAGCCGATTCCGGTGATGTACCCGTCCGAGGATCTGACGCCTCTGGCGAAGATGCTGATGGACCCGTTCTGGCTGGTGACGCACCCGGACAACATCGGCAGCTGGGAGGAGTTCCTGGAGCGGTGCCAGAACGAGCGTCTGACCTCGGTTGGGACGGGCTCGCGGTCCGAGGACGAGATCCAGATCAACCTGCTGCAGGAGGCGGCGGGCTGCCAGCAGTTCCGCTATGTGCCCGCGGGCGGCGGCGGCGAGGTGGCCTCGCAGGTTGCGGGCGGTCACATCGATTTCAACGTGAACCAGCCGGCCGAGGCGCTGCCGCATTATCCGGAGCGTCTGATCCCGATCGTGCAGTTCGTGCCCGAGCGGGATGAGGCCTTCCCGGATGTTCCGACGCATTGGGAGCTGGAGATCGGCACCGACAGCGAGGTGATGGACGGCGTGAGCTATGCCGAGATCCTGGACCTTGTGGGCGGCCTGCACCAGATGCGCGGCGTGATGGGCGCGCCGGGGATTTCGGACGAGGCGGTGGCCTGGTACGAGGACCTGTTCCGCCAGGTGTTCGAGACCGATGACTGGCAGGAGTTCATGGTGAACAACGCCATGAGCCCGGTCTTCATGGGGGCCGAGGAATATGGCGAGTGGCTTGTGACCTTCGAGAACAACCACGTCACGGCGATGCGTGACATCTTCGGCTGGGATCTGCGCCCGGATCTGCGCGAGCGCTGAGGCGCCTGCCGGGCCGCGCGCCCCTGGTGCTGCGCCCCGGAGCGGTTGTTCCGGTGCGGCGTTGGGGGCGGGGGCGGCCCGGTATCCGATCTGCGGGGGGCGGTCTGCCCTGTGGTTGCCCCGCCCCCCGTGCATGTCCTGTGCCCCACGCCCTGGTCTTCTGCGTGACCGGTGGGGGGGCGGGTTTGAGGCGGCCGCCTGCGGGTGCTGTGCCTGCGGCAACAGATGAGGCAAGACGATGACATCCTTTCTGCTGCGCATAACCAACGCGACCATGGAATATGTGGTCTGTGCGCTGCTTCTGGGCATGGGCGTGATCCTGTTCCAGGAGGCGCTGCGCCTTGGTCCCGGCTGGGGCTGGAGCGGGCCGGAGCCGGGCTTCTTTCCCTTCGTGATGACGTTGATGATGACCGGGGGGGCGCTGGTGACGGTGTATCTGAACTGGCGCAAGCCCGATCATCGTCCCTTCTTCGAGGTCAGCCAGGAGATCGTGGATCTGGTGAAGGTGGCGACGCCGATCCTGGGGGCGCTTCTGATCCTGCGCTACGCGGGGATCTACATCACGGCGGGGCTGTATATCGGCTTCTTCATGGTCTGGTACGGGAAGTTCAAATGGTATTGGGGGCTTGTGGGCATGATTGCCCTGCCGTTGGTGCTCTGGGCGGTCCTGACCAAGGGGTTCAACATTCCCATGCCGATGAGCATGTTCTATCGCACCGGCCAGCTGCCGATCTGAGCGTGGCCTGCGTCGGCGGGCGGATCGGGTGGCCCTGATGTCTTTCGGTCCGCATGCCCCCGGCGCGCATCACAGGACGCATTCACGGGCCAGGCGCGCAACCGGCGCTGGCAGGGCCCGCAGCGGGACGCCAGGCGGCCCTTGGCCCCATGGCCCGGGCGGTGCTGGGCGCGCCCCCGGCCAGGATCAGGCCCCGGTTCGGGTTCAGGTTCGGGCTCGGGGCTGCGTGCCGAAAGACAGGGGCGCGGGGGGCCGGGCACGGCCAGGACGGCCAGAGATAACCGACGGAACCGGCGCGCAAGCGCATTTCGTCAACACCATTCGCTTCGGGGACGGAACTCATGGAATCTTTTGAACTTCTGATGCTCGGGATGAGCGCCATCACGGATCCGACACGGATCGGCTTCATGATGCTGGGCGTCATCCTTGGCCTTCTGGTGGGGGTGCTGCCCGGGGTGGGGGGCACCACGGGGGTGGCGATCCTGCTGCCGGTGACGGTGTTTCTGGAGCCGATCTCGGCGCTGGTGATGCTTGCGGGCATCTACTGGGGGTCGATGTATGGCGGTGTGATCACCTCGATCCTGTTTGCTGTGCCAGGCAACCCCTGGTCGGTGGCGGTCATGTTCGACGGCCGGCCCATGGCCAAGCAGGGCAAGGCGCAGCTGGCCATGTCGATCGCGTTCTCGGTGTCCTTTGTGGGCGCCATGATCGGGGCGGTGCTGTTCACCTTCTTCGCGCTGCCCTTCGCGCTGGCCGCGCTGCGCTTCGGCCCGCCCGAGATGTTCGCGGTGCTGATGATCGCCTTTGGCACCTTCGTGGGGCTGGGCGGCGCGGTCGGCAAGACGCTGATCATGATCGCGGCGGGCTTCCTGCTGGCCACGGTGGGGCTGGACCTGGTGACCGGGCAGCCGCGGCTGACCTTCGGGCAGATGCAGCTGATGCAGGGCTTCCATTTCGTGCCCATCACCATCGGCCTCTTTGGCTTGGGCGAGGTGCTCAACAACGCCGCCGAACGCTACAAGGTCCAGATCGAGGACATGACCAAGGCCGCCAAGCTGGGCATGAAGGACATCACCGATTCGATCAAGTTCGTGCTCAAGAACTGGTGGCTGGCGCTGGTCTCGGCGGTGCTGGGCTTCTGCACCGGCATCCTGCCCGGCGCCGGCGCGACCCCGGCCTCGTTCATGGCCTACGGGATCGCCATGAAGACCTCGAAACACCCCGAGATGTTCGGCAAGGGCGCCCCCGAGGGCGTGATGGCCCCCGAGGCCGCCAACAATGCCGCCGGCACAGGCTCGATCCTGCCGATGCTGGTCCTGGGCATCCCCGGCTCGCCCACCGCGGCGATCCTGATGGCGGGGATCTTCATGTGGGGCTTCATTCCGGGGCCGCGGCTGTTCGTGGACCAGCCCGAGTTCGTGTGGTCCTTCGTGGCCAGCCTCTATGTCTCGAACATAGCCGCGGTGATCATCTGCCTGGCCGCAACGCCGCTGCTGGCGCTGATGCTGCGCACACCCTATGCGATCATCACGCCGATCATCGTGATCCTGTGCTTCGTGGGCGCCTATGCGATCCAGAACTCGATGCTGGACGTGTGGCTGGTGCTGATCTTCGGCATCATCGGCTTCGTCATCCGCCGCCTGGACTACCCCATGGCGCCGCTGGTCGTGGCCCTGGTGCTGGGCGCACCCACCGAACAGGCCCTGCGCCAGTCGCTCATCATGTCCGACGGCTCCATGATGATCTTCTTCCAGCGCCCCGTCTCGGGCCCCATCGCGCTCGTCGCCGTAACCCTCTTCCTGCTGCCGCTCATCAGCCTCATCTGGAAGAAGATAAAGGCACGCAGAAACGCAAGCACCTGAAAACCAAAACACAACAAAATCAACGGGCGCCGATACAACCGGCGCCCGTT
>NZ_JACBXS010000089.1 GCF_013415485.1 Rhabdonatronobacter sediminivivens
GGCCGATCACCCTGCGCGATCTGCTCAGCATGCGGATGGGGCTTGGTTTCATCCTGGCCGACCCCGCAACCACCCCGATTGCCGCACGGATGAATGCGCTGCAGCTGGCCCCCGGCCCGCATCTGTTCGGCAAGGATGCCGATACCTACATGGCACGGCTCGGATCAAAGAGGGGGATTCTGGTTGGAGGGGTGGTCGAAAAGGGCGCTTTGCGGTCATTGCTCGAAAACGATTGGCACTGGATTGTTCATGTTTTATTCTATGTGGGCATCACAGAGAGGTCCCGATGTCCATCATCAGCCACATTACGCTCGGCACCAACGATACTGAACGCGCTGGACGCTTCTATGACGTGGTTCTCGGCGTTCTAGGTTTTGAACGACTGCCGAAGCCTCCGGGCAAACCGCCTGCCTACAAGAATGGCGGTATGCCGACGATTTACCTTTATCCCCCGGAAGATGGCCGTCCTGCAACATGGGGAAACGGCACCCACATCGCATTCATCGCCGAAACGAAAGATGCGGTTCATACCTTTCATGAGATGGCACTGCGCTTGGGTGGAAGCTGTGCAGGTAAGCCCGGACCCCGTCCGCACTATGGCGACAATTATTATGCCGCCTACGTCCGTGACCCGGATGGAAATAAGCTGCAAGCCGTCTGCTACGTCACCGATGGATGACCGCTTCTCTAACCGGGCATTTGGTCAGATCAGGCGCCGTGCCATAATTACCTCATCAACCTCCTCCCCATCGTGTATCATCCCTGCCGGAATGACTCCGATCTTCCGGAAAGCGTTCCGCTCATAGAAGCGGATTGCCTGGCTGTTTTTGCTGCTCACATTCAATTCGATTTGCGAAATTCCGTTCTGCACGGCAAATTCGGTTGCCGCCGTCAGAAGGCCCTCGGCAAATCCTTGACCCCGGGCACTGGAACGAAGGTAGACCATGATCAGCGTGGATCGATGCTTCATCTTCCTCGCTTTCTGCCGAAGTAAGCCCATGATGCCGACTGGCTCCCCGGCCTTGAATGCCACAAATACCGGCAGTTCCAATCTGGCGGCCCATTCCTCGTCAGACAGGGATGCCCAGTCTTCTAAACTGCTGGCGAAAGCTGCTGGCTCCAACCGGAGTGCTTCCATTCGAATGGTTTTGAGCACGCGAACATCATCACTGGTAAGCTGTCGAATTTCCATGGTAATCTCTGATTGTCCCACTTTCTCAGGAAGTTCTACGAGGAATCGCCTTGTGCAACAATGACCGCTTTGGGCTCTTTCCGATGGCAGGGCCCAGAGACATGCCATTCCCTGTCAAGATCCGACTCATCGTAAACCACCAACCCCACGAGAGTGGATGGCTTGTCCTGAGGGGGCGGGGTCAGCGGTCTGGTCCTCGGCATCAAACACTGACTTCCACCGGAAAAGCCGCTGTTTGGACGCCGGATGACCCAAATCCTCAAATATTTATTTTTAATCGGACGTTTAACAAAAAGAATCGACGAGACTTAAATTAACTCTTGACACGGTGCGCAGCAAAAACTGCCGTTTTGCGCATTCATATGCCCCTCATACAGTGTGGATGGGGCATATGAATGCGCACCTGAGTGATTCGCAGTAAATTTCCCGACCGCAAGTATATGTTTTTAAATATCTATTTTCGAACGAAATTGCAAGGTGGGGCAACTACATGCACACCGGAACCATAACCATGCACACCTTGAACGAAACCGACAAACAAAAAGGGGCCACACGATGGGGCCCCTTGTTCGTCGCGATGTTCGTTTGATTGTCTTGATCAGGAATCCTTCTGTCCTCGGGACTTCTTTTTCCTTGTCTTTTCGATCATCTCCAGGATTTTTGCGGGATCAAAATTGTCCCGATAGTTTTTCAAGGTGAACGGTGAGTAGCCCTTGGGGAACCCGGAAATTTTCGAGAACGACTCTGAAAAATGATCGATCGTGCAGGTCTTGTCCGAGGTGAACGCGGCAAGGCAGAACGCCTCGATCAGAAGTTCGATTACCAACCCCCAACGTAAACATGCCGCGAAGGACAATCGTTCCAGGAAATCCTCGGTCGCGAGATCATCGATTTGCAGACCAGCCTTGTCGGCATAGCTGAACAAGAGGTGAACTAACTCATCCTTATCCGCGGATCGGGACAGGTCGATCCCGTTTAAACGCACGGCCCGGAGCAACCGGTCGAGTTGCTCCTCTTTCTTGATCTGGGTCGCAAGGCTCGGGATCCCGGAGAAAATCAGCATCAAGGGCCAGTTGTGGTCCTTGAGGAGCGACTTGAAATTATCGAGGATTTTCTGGTTGGTCACGGTGTCCGCGTCCGTGAAGACGTGTTGGCATTCGTCAAAATGGATGCCAACTACGCCCTGAAGCTCCGCGACTTTCTGGACCTTCGCCCAGATCTCGGCTTGGGAATGACGCCCCTGCATGGGATATTTCAAAACCTTCAGAATAGCGCCCCCGAGGTCTTTCCAGGTGAGTTTTCCCGACAGAACGCAGGACACGATCTTAGCGGGACGGCCATCGGGCATGATGGTCGTCCCGTCGTTGAAGGCCTTCAACATCGTCTCGATCTCGGTCGATTTCCCCTGGCGGGATTCTCCGATGACAACGATGCCCCGCGCCTCGAACCGTCCCCCGATGGAGGCCTTTGTGTAATAGTCGGTGGCGCACCATGTCAGGGCGTCGCGAAGGTTTTCGGACCGGATGAAGGGGAACCGGGCCTCCTGAAGCGGCAGGCGGACATCCACGAGGGCTTTATTGATAAATGACATTATTTCAACTCCTTGAGATTTGCCGGGCGGGCCAGTTTTACGACCTCTTTCGGGACCGACGGATTACGGGGTTTCGGGGACGAGGGCGGTGTGTCCGGGGACGTTTCGGGCTGATCCGGAGACGCGTCCTCGATCGTGCCTGGATCCGGGTTGACCTCGTCATCCTCGAACGGATCCGGATTGAGGCTCCCTTCAATGACCGAGGGCTCGTCCCCGAGCGCGAACACCGCCCCACCCGGAGCAGGATTGGTGATCGCATCCGGTGCCGTCGTCCCAGGCAGCGTCTCTGACCGGATAACCCGGGCGCCAGCGAATACGGCTTTTGCCATCGCCTTGCACTCTTCGATGGTGGTATAGTTCCGTGGAAGATCATGCTCGACCCCGATCGTGGAGATCTCGTCGAAACGCCTGATCTTCGCCTGCATCAAGCGATCATGATAGATTTCCGAGGTCTCGGGGTCCTCGCGCCGATATTCGGCCATCAGCTGCAGCACCTCCCCGATGGTCATGTCCGCGAAGACAGTCATCTGCAGATGGACCTCGATGGGATCGCGATAGCCGGGCATCAGCACGGTCGCGATATTCAGATTGTCCGGGTCCACGAATACCTTGACCTTCCCTTCGAAGAACTGCTGGTCCCGGATGATTTGCAGCTCGTCAGAATTGAACCAGATGCCACCGAAGACACGGACACCCTCATCGGAAGGGGTGGCCTCGACCTCCCAGCCCAGATGGATGCGCCGGGTGTTCGGATCGGGCAGTTCCACCTGACCCCGGGTCCGGTTGATCTCCTGATAGACATCCCAAGGCCGCCGCCCGCCCTTGCCGACCCCGTAATGTCGCTCGAACGGATACTCATCGACCAGATAGCGGGTCAGCATCCCGTAAAGGGTTTCCACATCAACCACGCCGTTCCGGATAGCGTCATAGCCGGGGAGTTCCCCCGGACGCCGCCCAGTGTAGCCGGGCATCAGCTTGAAGAAACGGGATTCCAGCGTTCCGAATACACGCTCATCCGGCGACCGATCTTCCGGGCGATATGTACGGGTGGTGGTGTTGATCGTGTCTATGCCCATCAGAGATCCGATAACCGTCGAATTCCGCAGGCCGGTCCCGTTATCATTGCGCAAATACAGAATTCCGCAACCCCGGGCCGGCTCGTTCAGGCATCCATAGCGCCGCTGTTCACGGGTCTTGTCACGGGTCGCCATGCGCAGCAGCGCAAGGGTCGCCTCGGCATTGGGGTTTTCGGTGATGATCCAGGCAAGTGGCATCCGGCTCGCAAGGTCATACAAGATGATGATATGCTGTTGATTGTCACTGAGAACTGACCCGGCAGCCGCCAAAATTGTCACTGAGAATTGACCCATGTGCAACCTTGCTCC
>NZ_JACBXS010000008.1 GCF_013415485.1 Rhabdonatronobacter sediminivivens
CCCGCGCCCGCGCCCTCCGCCGCGCCTGCAGGGCGCGGCGTGCGGCCCGGTTCCGGGCCGCAGGCGGCGCTCGCCCCCACCCCGGACGATCCGCTTGTGGCTTACGGGCAATTCGACGCCGTTGTTGCCCTGATCCGCGAACGGCGTGACATGCGCCTGCTGGTCGAGGTCGAAACCTGCCTGAAACTGGTGCGCTACAGTCCGGGCCGAATCGAATTCGAACCCACGGCCGAGGCTGCCCCCGATCTGGCTGCCCGGCTGGCGGGGCGGTTGCAGGACTGGACCGGCGCGCGCTGGGGGGTCTCGGTCGTGTCTGGCGGTGGGGCGCCAACCATCGCCCAGACCCGCGATGCCGCCGAGTCCGCCGCGCGCACCGCCGCGCTGGACAACCCGCTGGTCAAGGCTGTCTTCGATGCCTTCCCCGGCGCGCGGATTGACGCCCTGCGCCACCCCGACACCCGCCCCGAGACCGCCGCCGCCAGCGAGGCGCTGCCCGAGGTCGAGGATGAATGGGACCCGTTTGAACAGGACTGAAAACAGGAAAGGAACTGCACGATGCTGAAAGGTTTGGGCGGCCTGGGTGACATGGGCAAGATGATGAAGGCTGCACAAGAGATGCAGACCAAGATGACCCAGCTCCAGGAAGAACTGAAATCCATCATGGTGACCGGCGAATCCGGCGCCGGTCTGGTCAAGGCCACGGCCACCGCAAAGGGCGAATTGACGGCGCTTGATATCGACCCGTCGATCTTCAACTCCGACGACAAGGAAGTGGTCGAAGACCTGATCCTGGCCGCGATCAAGGATGCCCAGTCAAAAGCGCAGGCCCGCGCGCAGGAAGAAATGGGCAAGATCGCCGAAAGCATGGGCCTGCCGCGCGACATGAACCTGCCGATGTAAGCGGGGTCGCACGACATGTCGCCGCCGACGGAGCCGGGCGAGATCGATGCGCTGATCGCACAGGTTGCGCGTCTGCCGGGACTGGGGCCACGCTCGGCGCGGCGGCTGGTGCTGCATCTGGTGCGACGTCGCGCGCAGGTGCTGGACCCGCTGGCCCGCGCCCTGGCACGCGTCGCCGAAGCCGCCCGGGAATGCAGCCTGTGCGGCAATATCTCCACCTCCGAGATCTGCCCCATCTGCACCGATCCGCGCCGCGCCTCCGGGGAAATCTGCGTGGTCGAAGAAGTCTCGGACCTCTGGGCGATGGAGCGCGGCGGCGCCTTTTGCGGGCGCTACCACGTGCTCGGCGGCACGCTCTCGGCGCTGGATGCCATCGGCCCCGAGGACCTGCGCATTCCCGCACTGGTCAACCGTGTTCGGGATGAGGGTATTTCCGAGGTCATCCTGGCCCTGAACGCCACCGTGGATGGCCAGACCACTGCGCATTACATCGCCGAGATGCTGGAACCCTGCGGCGTGCGCGTGAGCGCCCTGGCCCAGGGCGTGCCCATGGGCGGAGAGCTGGACTATCTGGACGATGGCACCATCGGCGCGGCCCTCAGGGCACGCAAGACCCTGTAGCACCATCGCATTCCGGCACTGGCCAAAAGGAAAGCCGCCAGCTCCCTTCGAAGCCGGCGGTCAATCAATTCCATGCTCAAGAAGCCCGTGACTCAGCCCTGGCGTGCCTTGAACTTCTTCTGGGTCTTGTTGATCACATACACCCGCCCCTTGCGGCGGACGATCTGACAATCGCGGTGGCGCTGCTTGAGCGACCGGAGCGAATTCTTGACCTTCATCGGCCTTCTCCTCAATCGCGGCGCCAGGCGCCTTCGAATAACAACCTGCCTTGCGACAGAAACAAATGGTGGGCACGACAAGGTTCGAACTTGTGACCCCTACGATGTCAACGTAGTGCTCTACCACTGAGCTACGCGCCCTGACCGTCCCGTTGGCTTCCGTCGCCAGCCCTTGCAGACCGGACACCGAAGCGACCGGGACCGCATCGATAGGCGGCGTATAAAAGGGATATCCGGCATGTTCAAGGGGTTTTGGCATCCCTCGATTCCGCGCTATACTTGGATATCAGGAAGGAAATGAGCGCAATGACAACGGCCTATCATCTCAGGGAACCGAATGTGGTGCAAGGGCCGGTCGTTTTTGCCTCTCCGCACAGCGCGCGCGACTATCCGCCCGAGTTGATTCGCCACAGCGTGCTGGACCTGGCGACCCTGCGCTCATCCGAAGATGCCTATGTGGACCTGCTGGTCGGGGCAGCGCCGGACCATGGCGCGCCGCTGCTGCTGGGCGGCGCGCCGCGCGCCTATGTGGATTACAATCGCGCGGCGGGCGAACTGGACCCGGCGCTGATCGCGGATATCAGCCGGGGCACGCTGAACCCCCGCGTCGCCTCGGGGCTGGGCGTGATCCCGCGCGTGGTCGCTCGCGGGCGCGCCATCTATCGCGGCAAGATCTCTCGGGCCGAGGCCGAGCACCGCCTGCGCACCTGCTGGCACCCCTATCATGCGCGACTCGCCGAACTGCTTGAAGCGCAACGCCTGCGCTTTGGCCAGGCGATCCTGCTGGACATGCATTCCATGCCGCATGAGGCTGTCATCACCGAAGCCCGCCGCGGCGGCCAACGCCCCGATATTGTCATTGGCGACCGTTTCGGCGCCTCGGCGGCACCCGAAATCGTTGCCGCGGTCGAAGCTGCCTTTGCGGATACAGGCCTGCGCGTGGCCCGCAACGTCCCCTTTGCAGGCGCCTATATGGTGCAGGCCTATGGCCGGCCGGCGCTTGACCAGCACGCGGTCCAGATCGAAATCGACCGCGCGCTGTACCTGGATGAAACCCGGATGGCCCCGCACAGCGGCTTCAACGCCTTCCAGCGCATGATGAACGGTATCGTTGCCAACCTCGCCAGTATCGGACGCAGTCAGGCCAGCACCCCGCCGCTCGCCGCTGAATAACACCGTCAGCGCAACGCCCGCCCCTTGATGATTGCCCCGGCACCAAAGCGCGCCCGGATACGGTCTGCGGCCCGCTCGGCTGCCGCGCGCCGCCCCGCATCCGGATCAGCCAGATCCGGCATCGGCAGGGCATCATCGCTGGGCACCAGCCCCGAGATCCCCACACCGATCAGCCGGAACGGACCGCGTTCCCCGGACCGCGCGAACAAGGCCGCTGCACTGCGATAGATCACATCTGCCAGCTGCGCCGGCGCTGCCAGGGTGCTGCGCCGCGTCAGGATCCGGTGCGAAGACCGCTTCAGCTTCAACGTCACAACCTGGCCCGCCACACCCTTCGCCTTGGCACGATCAGCCACCTGCTCGGACAACCGCCACAGATGGCCATCCAGAAGCTCCGGATCGGCCAGATCCTCGGGCAGGGTGGTTTCCTTGGAAATCGACTTCACCGGCGCATTCGCGGTGATCCGCCGCGCGTCCTCGCCGCGCGCCAGGTGCCACAGCCGCGCGCCCATACCGCCAAACCGCGCCTCCAGCGCCGCCCGCTCCCACCGCAGCAGATCATCGATACGGCGAATCCCCTCCGCTTCCAGCCGCGCCAACAAGGATGCCCCCACCCCCCAAAGCATCCCCACCGGCTTTCCCCGCAGGAAGGCTGCCGTCTCGCCACGTCCGATCACCGAGAACCCCGAAGGCTTGTCCAGATCCGAAGCCAGCTTGGCCAGAAACTTGTTATGCGCCAGCCCGATCGAGACCGTAACCCCCAACTCCGCCCGGATCAGCCGCGCCAGGTCCGCCAGCACGACCGCCGGCGGCGCCCCGTGCAGCCGCTCGGTCCCGCGCAGGTCCATGAACGCCTCATCCAGCGACAAGGGCTCCACGGCCGGCGTCAGCGCCTCCATGCGCGCCCGGATCGCGCGCGAAACCTCCACATAGGCGTCAAACCGCGGCGCCAACACCACGGCATCGGGGCACAAACGCAAGGCCTGGAACATCGGCATGGCCGAACGCACCCCATGAACGCGCGCGATATAGCACGCCGTGGACACCACGCCCCGGCGCCCGCCGCCCACAATCACCGGACGGTCGCGCAACGCCGGATTGTCGCGCTTTTCCACGCTGGCATAGAAGGCATCACAATCTAGATGCGCAATTCCCAGCTCAAACAGCTCGTCATGCGCGATCCCCCGCGGACTGCGACAGGCCGGGCACCGCCCTCGACCCTCAAACACATGCAGACAATCCCGACACAGCGCCGTCATGCCCCGTCCTCGCCCCCATTCATCCTTGCCCAAATATCCCGGGGGAGTCCCCGCCCCGCGGGGACGGGGGCAGCGCCCCCAATCCGCACGCAGTGCCAGAAAGCTTGCGCGCGGCACGCGCGCACCGCAAGGTCACGTTTTCTCAGGCCGCCAGTCCACGTCCGCGCAAGAGGGCATCCACCCCCGGCATCCGGCCCCGAAACCGGGTATACAGCTCCTCCGGCTCCTCGGATCCGCCCGCAGCCAGCACGCAGGCCTCCAGCCGGCGCGCAACCGCCGGGTCGAATGGATCGCCCGCCTCCCCAAAGGCCGCGAAAGCATCCGCATCCATCACCTCGGACCACATGTAGCTGTAGTACCCGCTGGAATACCCGTCCCCCGCAAAGACATGCAGGAAATGCGGCGATGCGTGGCGCATCCGGATCGCGCGCGGCAGGCCGAGCGCCGCCAGCACCTCGGCCTGGCGCTGCATCGGATCGGCGGGGGCCGGGCCGTCATGCAGCTCCAGATCCACCAGAGCCGAGGCCACATATTCCACCGTCGCAAACCCCTGGTCGAAATTCTGCGCGGCCAGCAGCCGCTCCAGCATCTCGGCGGGCATCGGCGCACCGCTCACCACATGGCGCGCATGTTGGCGCAGCACCTCGGGCACCTCCAGCCAGTGTTCGTAAAGCTGGCTGGGCAGTTCCACGAAATCCCGCGCGACCGAGGTGCCCGAGACAAACCCATGCGTCACGTCCGAAAGCAGATGGTGCAGCGCGTGGCCGAACTCGTGAAACAGGGTGCGCGCATCGTCCCAGGACAGCAGCGCCGGATCGCCCTTGGCAAAGTTGCACACATTCACCGCCACCGCCCGGCGGTCCCCTCCCAGCTTGCGCTGGCTGCGAAAGGCCGAACACCAAGCGCCCGATCGCTTGCTGGGCCGGGCGAAGTAATCCCCGATGAACACCCCCATATGGCGCCCGTCGCGGGTGACCTCCCACGCCCGCGCATCCTTGTGGTGCAGCGGCACATCCAGCGGGCGGAACTCCAGCCCGAACAGCCGGTGCGCGCAGTCAAAGGCGGCGGCGATCATCGCCTCCAGCCCCAGATACGGCTTGATGGCGGCATCCTCCAGATCATGCTCGGCCCGGCGGCGCTTGTCAGCATAGTAGCGCCAGTCCCAGGGCTCCAGCGGGCCGGTATGGCCATCGGCGTGCAGCATGGCCTCCAGCACTGCCGCATCCGCCTCGGCGGCGGTTTTTGCCGGCGCCCAGACCGCCATCAGCAGATCGCGCACCGCCTGCGAGGTCCGGGCCATTTCCGGCTCCAGCTTCCAGGCGGCAAAGCTGTCATGGCCCAGCAGCGCGGCACGCTCGGCGCGCAGCTCCAGAATCTCCCTGATCAGCGCGCGATTGTCCGTCTCGCCCCCGTTTTCCCCGCGCGAGGTCCAGGCCTGATACGCCCGCTGGCGCAGCTCCCGCCGCGGGGAATGCTCCAGAAACGGCACGATGAGCGAGCGGTTGAGCGAGATGACATGGCCGGGCATGTCGCGTTCGCGCGCGGCATCGGCGGCGGCGGCGCGCAGGAAATCGGGCAGCCCTTCCAACTCATCCTCGGCCAGCGGCATGACCCACTCGCGCTCCTCGGCCAGGACATTCTGGGCGAATTGGGTGCCCAGGCTGGCCAGCCGGGACTTGATGGCGGTCATCCGCGCCGCTGCCTCGCCCTGCAGCGCGGCGCCGGCGCGCAGGAACATGCGGTGATACAGCTCCAGCACGCGGGCCTGTTCGGGGCTCAGGTCCAGCGCCGCGCGCCCCTCCCACAGGGTCTGGACCCGTTGGAACAGCGCCGCGTTCGAGGTGATCTCCGAGGCATAGGCCGACAGCTTCGGCGACAGGTCCCGCTGCAGGGCCTCTCGCGCGGGGTTGGAATCGGTTCCGGCCAGGTTGAAGAACACCGCCGCCACCTTGTCCAGGGCTTCATCGGCCAGTTCCATCGCCTCGATCGTGTTGGCGAAGCTGGGGGCTTCGGGGTTCCGGGCGATGGCATCATGGGCGGCGCGGCCCTCGGCCATGGCGGCCTCGAACGCGGGGGCGAAATCCTCGTCTGACAGGCGGTCGAAGGGTGGCAGGGCGAAATCGGTCTGCCAGTCCTCCAGAAGCGGGTTGGTCATCGGCCGGTCCTTTCGGGTATTGTTCGCCTATAGGTAGCCTGCCGCCGCCCCCCCTTCAATCACCCTAGCCCCACCCCCCGCGCGAGATCAGGCCCAGCCGTTCCAACTGCCGCCAGCCCTGATACCGGGCCGAGGCCGCGCACCACAGGTCCGGCGCCGACATGACCGCATCATAATAGTCATCGAACACCGGGGCATTGCCGAAATGTTCCCCGCGCGCCTTTTCCACCCGGGCACGCTCCACCACCAGATGCAGGAATTTGGTGTGCAGCAGCGCCCCCGAAGCCAGCATCCCCCCATCCGCCGCATAAACACGGTTCAGCGCACGCGGCAGCGCCGAATGGGTGGAGTTCACCCAGACGCAATCGCGCCCCCACTTGACCAGCGGCAGCTTGGTCAATGTGGGCGCGCGGTTGGGCATGGCGCCAAAGAAGGTCCGCGCCCGCACCCCGCCCTGCATCAGCAGACAATCCAGCAGCGGGTTGTGGCGCAAGGTGTAGTTCCCGGCATCGAACCACGGCAGCACCGCCACCGGATCGGTGCCGGGGCAGTAGGGCTGCGCATTCAGCGGACCCTTCGGATACAGCTCCAGCATCATGGCGGCAAAGCTGCGCTGGCCGCTACGCTCCAGCCAGGCGGTCAGCGCGGGCAGCGGGCGGGTCTGCCAATGCGGATAGATCAGCAATTCATCGGCATCCACCTGCACGCACCAATGCCCCAGCCCGTGGCGCAGCATCAGCGCGGTGATCCAGTCCTGCCCGAAGCGCGCCGCCTTGTAGCTGGCCGAGGTCCCCCAGACCGAGATATCGGGCTGCTCCAGCAGAAACTCGCGCGTGCCGTCATCGCTGGCATTGTCGATGAACAGGAAATGCCCCACGCCCAGGCGCCGGTAATGCTGCAACATCCAGGGCAGGCGCGCGGCCTCGTTCCGCACAGTGGAAAACAGCAGGATCTCGCCCCGCCCCCAGCGGCGGCGGCGCAGGCAGCGCAGCTCCCGCCCCTTCCACAGGGCGCGCGCCTGCAGGCGGCGGGCCTTCAGGCGCATCCGGAATTCGAACCACGCGGCGGTTCGGGGGGGCGGCGGGCGATACATGCGCGCAGCAGACACCAGAGCCCGGGCCAGCGCAAGTGTGCGGGCAGTGGCATCCGCGGGCAAGCTGCGCTATCTGGGCAGCAACAGCAGCCAGAGGCCCCGCCATGGATCATTTTCTTTACCGCGACGGCGTCCTGCACGCCGAGGATGTGTCGCTGGCCGAGATCGCCGCCACGGTCGGCACGCCCTTCTATTGCTATTCGGACGCCACCCTGACCCGCCATTTCCGCCTGTTCCAGGAGGCGCTGGCCGGGCTGGACCATCTGATCTGCTACGCGGTCAAGGCTAACAGCAATCAGGCGGTGCTGCGCACCCTTGGCGCCTTGGGGGCGGGGATGGATGTGGTTTCGGGCGGGGAATACCGCCGGGCAAGGGCCGCGGGCGTGCCGGGGGCGCGGATCGTCTTTTCCGGCGTGGGCAAGACGCAGGCAGAGATGCGCCACGCGCTGGAACACGGCATCCGCCAGTTCAACGTGGAATCCGAGGCCGAGCTGCACGCCCTGTCCGAGGTTGCCGCCAGCATGGGCGCCACCGCCCCCATCTGCCTGCGCGTCAACCCCGATGTGGACGCCAAGACCCATGAAAAGATCTCTACCGGGCGCAAGGAAGACAAGTTCGGCGTCCCCATCGCCCGCGCGCGCGAGATCTACGCGCAGGCCGCCACCCTGCCGGGGTTGCAGGTGGTCGGCGTGGACATGCATATCGGCAGCCAGCTGACCGATCTGGCGCCGTTCGAGGCCGCCTATACCAAGCTGGCCGATCTGACCCGCGCCCTGCGCGCCGATGGCCACCAGATCACCCGGCTGGACCTGGGCGGCGGCCTGGGCATCCCCTATGCGCGTTCGAACGAGGTGCCGCCCCTGCCGCTGGACTATGGCGCCATGGTGCAGCGCATCTTTGGCGATATGGAGGTGGAGATCGAGATCGAACCGGGGCGCCTGATCGTGGGCAATGCGGGCGTACTGGTGGCGCAGGTGATCTATCGCAAGCAGGGCGAGGGGCGCGATTTCCTGATCCTGGACGCTGCCATGAACGATTTGATCCGCCCGGCCATGTATGGGGCGCACCATGACATCGTGCCGCTGGATCAGGCCGCGGCGGGGGCAGAAGCCCTGCCCCATGACATCGTCGGCCCGGTCTGCGAATCGGGCGATACCTTCGCCAAGGCCCGCCCCATGCCGCCGCTGGAGGCCGGCGCGCTGGTCGCCTTCCGCTCGGCCGGGGCGTATGGCGCGGTCATGGCCAGCGAATACAACACCCGCCCCCTGATCCCCGAGGTCATGGTGAAGGGCGATCAATTTGCGGTCATCCGCCCGCGCCCGACCTTTGACGAAATCATCAACCGCGATACCATACCCGCGTGGCTGTGATCCCAACCCAGCCCGAAAGGGAGACATGAGACCAAACGGCCTGGACCCGTCGAGCATCCTGAAGCGCCAGATACGTCGCACCCTTTCCGGGTTGTGGGCCGAACGTCTGTCGCGCGCCTTCTGGCCCTTCACCACGCTTGCGCTGTTCTGCGCCGCTGCGTTGGGCTTTGGCCTGCAGGATGTGCTGCCGCCGCTGGTGTCGACCTGGGTGGCGCTGGGGTCCGGGGTGGCGCTGCTGGGGTTGCTGGCGCTGGGGCTGTGGCGCTTTTCGCCGCCGCGCCGGGTGAATGCGCTGGACCGGCTGGACCGCTCCCTGCCCGCGCGCCCGCTTTCGGCACTGGCGGATGCGCAGGCGATCGGGCGGGATGATCCGGCCTCCGGCATGGTCTGGCAGGCGCATCTGCGGCGGATGCTGGCGATCCTGGCCACCGCGCGGCCCGTGCCGGGCGATCTGAGGCTGGCCCGCCATGACCGTTTCGCCCTGCGCTATGTGGCGCTGACCGCCTTTGGCCTGTCTCTGCTCTTTGGCGCGCCTTCGCGCATCACCGAAGCCACGGAAATCGCGCAGCTTCCCGGCCGGGCCGAGGCCGTGGGCCTTGGCCCTTCGTGGGAGGCCTGGGCCCAGCCCCCGTCCTATACCGGGCGGCCCAGCCTCTATCTGAACGAGGTTGACCGCACCGTGCTGCAACTGCCCGAAGGCACCCGCGTTACCGTCCGCTTCTATGGCCAGCCCGGCGTGATGAGCGTGGTCGAATCGGTTTCCGGGCGGGATGAGGCCGAGCCTGAGGACATGGCCCAGGATTTCGAGATCACCCGCACCGGGCGGCTGAGCGTGCGCGGCCCCGCCGGGCGCGACTGGGAGATCACCATGCTGGAAGATCAGCCGCCCGAGGTTGAACTGATCGGCATGATGGAGCGGGAGCGCGGCGGCCAGATGCGGCAGGATTACCGCGCCGAAGATGACTACGGCATCACCGGCGGCAGCGCCGAGATCGCCCTGAACCTGGACGCGGTGGACCGCCGCTTTGGCCTTGCCGCCGATCCGGACCCGCGCGAGCCGATCACCCTGGACCTGCCGATGCCCGTCAGCGGCTCGCGCACGGACTTCACCGAAAGCCTGTTCGGCGATATGTCCCAGCACCCCTGGGCCAACATGCCCGTGACCATCGCGCTGCAAGTGGAGGACGCGCGCGGCCAGATGGGCGAGACCGGCCCGCAGGAAGTCACCCTCCCCGGTCGCCGCTTCTTTGACCCGATGGCCGCCGCCGTGATCGAATTGCGCCGCGATATCCTGTGGTCGCAGGAGAACACGGCCCGCGCCGACCAGCTGATGCGCGCCATCGCCCACCGCCCCGAAGACGCGTTTCGCAGCGACAACGCCATTCCCCGCTTCCGCTCAGCCCAGGCGCTTCTGCGCGCCAGCCTTGATGACGGGCTGAATGAGTCCACCCGCGAAGAGCTGGCCCAGACCCTGTGGGATCTGGCAATCCTGCTGGAAGAGGGTGATCTGGCCGATGCCCGCGAACGCCTGCGCCGCGCACAGGAACGTCTTGATGAGGCCATGCGCTCGGGCGCCGACCCGTCCGAGGTGCAGGAACTGATGGACGAGTTGCGCGAAGCCTTGCGCGACTACATGGAGGAAATGGCCCAGCAGCCCCGCGAACGCGGCGAAGCGCCCCCGGATGGCGAGTCCATGGAAATCACCCAGGATCAGATCCAGGAGCTTCTGGACCGGATCGAGGAGCTGATGGAAGAAGGCCGCATGGACGAGGCCGCCGAGTTGATGGCGCAGCTCAACATGCTGCTGGAAAACCTTGAATTCGTCGAAGGCGATGGCGAAGGCGGCCCGGGCAACGAGGCGATGGAGGGCCTGGGCGACACCCTGCGCGACCAGCAGGATCTGGCCGATGACACGTTCCGCGAGTTTCAGGAACAATTCAACCGCGGCGCCCCGGATGCCGATGGCGAGGGCGAGCCGCAGGGCAGTGATGAGCTGGCCGAACGCCAGCAAGCCCTACGCGACATGCTGCGCGAACAGCAACTGCAACCCCTGCCCGGCGAAGGCACGCCGGAAGGGGATGCCGCGCTGGAAGCGCTGGAAGACGCCCAGCGCGCCATGGAAGAAGCCGAGGAAGCCCTGCGCGACGGCGACACCACCGGCGCCCTTGACCGCCAGGCCGAGGCGATGGAGGCCCTGCGCGAAGGCATGCGCAACATGAACGAGGCGCTGGCCCAGGACCGCCGCGACCGGGGCGAGGAAGGCCAGCAGACCGGTGAAAACGGCCGCGACGGCAGCCGTGACCCGCTGGGCCGGTCCCTTGGCGGTGAGATCGGCACGGACGATGACATGCTGCAGGGTGAGGACACGCGGCGGCGCGCGCAGGAACTGCTGGACGAAATCCGCCGCCGTTCGGCCGAACTGGACCGCCCGGATGCAGAACTGGACTACCTGCGTCGCCTTCTGGACCGGTTCTGACCCGGGCTACGGCGCGCAGGACGCGCGCGCCCCAAGCGCAGGCAGTCCCCACGGTGTCCCGGGCGTGGACTGAACTGATTGACGGCGCTGCCTCCCCACCACGGACGCACGGCGCCCATGCCCACGCAAGAAAAGCGCCGCGCCCGCCCGAACTTGGGCGTCAGGTAGCTTTGCAATCGCGTGGCAGCCAGACACGCCCGGCGCGGCCTGCTGTGCCTTTCACGTCTCGAACAGGCGCCCCTGGGCATCCGGGCGCGGGGCTGTCAGGCCCAGATGCGTCCAGGCCTTGGCCGCCAGCATCCGGCCGCGTGGGGTGCGGGCGATCAGCCCCTGTTGGAGCAGGAAGGGTTCGATCACCTCCTCGATCGCATCGCGGCTTTCGGACAGGGCGGCGGCGATGGTTTCCACCCCCACCGGCCCGCCACCGTAGTTTTCGGCCAGAAGCGACAGATACCGCCGGTCGGCGCCATCAAGCCCCAGGTGGTCCACGCCCAGCCGGGTCAGCGCGCTGTCGGCCAGCGCCCGGGTCAGCTTTCCATCCCCCTCAACCAGGGCAAAATCCACCACGCGGCGCAACAACCGGCCCGCGATCCGGGGCGTGCCGCGCGCGCGGCGTGCGATCTCCTCGACCCCTTCGGGATCGGCGGGCACCCCCATCAGCCGCGCGCCCCGGCCCACGATCTCGCACAACTCACCCACGGTATAGAACTGCAGCCGCGTGGGAATACCGAAACGGTCCCGCAGCGGCGTGGTCAGCAGACCCAGCCGCGTGGTGGCCCCCACCAGCGTAAAAGGCTGCAATTCGATCCGCACCGTGCGCGCCGCCGGGCCTTCGCCGATGACCAGATCCAGCTGGAAATCTTCCAGCGCGGGGTAAAGCACTTCCTCAACCGCCGGGTTCAGGCGGTGAATCTCGTCGATGAACAGCACGTCGCGCGCTTCCAGATTGGTCAGGATCGCCGCCAGGTCCCCCGCCTTGGCCAGCACCGGCCCCGAGGTCATCCGAAACCCCACGCCGAGTTCGCGCGCCATGATCTGCGCGAGCGTGGTCTTGCCCAGACCGGGCGGACCGTAGAAGAGCGTGTGATCCATCGCCTCGGTCCGCATCCGGGCGGACTGGATGAAGACGCGCAGGTTGGCGCGGGCCTCGGCCTGGCCGATGAACTCCTCAAGCGTCTGCGGGCGCAGCGCCTTGTCGGGGGCGTCATCGGGCAGCGGTTCGGGGCGCAGGGTTGGGTCGGAGGGGGTCATGCGTTCAACCCATAACGCCGGGTGTGCAATCGGTCCATCCAGTTCTGCTCGCAGGTGATGACCTCCTCGGCGGTGGCGGCGGGGCTGAGCAGTTCCAGGATGGAGAACCGGAACTGCGACGTGTCGCGCCGGCGAAGTTCCACCGTGACTCCGATTTCTCCTGCCACATGGGCCTGCCAACGGCCCAGCAGGTTATCCTCGCCATAGGCGGCGCCGACATAGCGCGCCCCGTCGCGCTCATCGACGATCAGATACACGCCGCGCCATTGGTGCAGCGTGGTGATCCAGTCGCGTGGCAGGTGGCGCAGCTCATCGGTGGTCAGCCGCAGCGCGCGCCAATCCGGCACCGGCGGCGCCAGGGTCGCGCGCAGCGTGATCTCGCGCACCGGCAGGGATGTGCGCTCGGCCAGCCGCATGTAGTTGCGCGCGCCGGGGTCGGTGACCACCAGCCGCCCGCGCAGGTCCGACAGCACATCCAGCGGACGCAGATCAAAGAGCGCACGCGCGGCGATACCGCGGGCGCGGGCCTCGGCGCTCAGCCCGCCTTGGCCGAGGCGGGCGCGCATCTCGGCCTGCAACGGCATGGCGTCCAGTTCGGCGGCGGGCACGTCGCGCCATCCCGCCTGCAGGTAGAGGCCGATGAATGTCAGCTCCCCCTCCGCCCGTGACAGAAAGGCGGCCATGGTGCGGCGGGCCTTTAGCGTGGCCTCGGGGATGGTGGGATGGGTGGATTGATAGGCCTCGAACAGCCCGGGCGCCGATTCGGCCATGACACAAAGCGCTGCGCGGATGCGTGGGTCGCGCGGCTTGTGCAGGGCCAGAGCGGTCATGGCGGGGTCGATGTCATGGGCGCGCAGAAGGTCGTTGAACTGCATTGCAGCTCAGCCCTTTGGCGCAAGCAGCCGCAAGGCCGCGCGGATCAGCGCGGCGGTGTCAGCCTCGGGGGTGGCATCCTGGGCTTCGGCCACGGCGCGGGCGGCATCGGCGGGGCCATAGCCCAGATTGGCCAGGGCGGACATGGCCTCGGGCACGGCGGCGGCGTTGGGGCTGGCGGGTGCACTGACCGGAGCGGGCGGCGGCGGAACCGGCACGGAAGGGGCATGGTCCGCCTCGGGCACACCGGGAGGCGCACCGGGGGGCGCGGCAGCGGGCGCCATCTGCGCCATCAGCGCGGGCGCCTTGTCGCGCAACTCGTTGACCACACGTTGCGCCAGCTTCGGCCCCACCCCGGGCGCCTTGCGCACGGATGCTGCATCGCCCAACGCAATCGCACGGGCCACGCCTTCGGGGCCCAGCGCGCCCAGAATGGCCATCGACGCCTTGGCCCCCACCCCCTGGACCGAGGTCAGCAACCGGTGCCATTCCTTCTCGAGCAACGACGGGAAGCCATAGAGCTGCAACAGATCCTCGCGCACCACCAGATCGGTATAGAGCGCGACCGCCTGCCCCGGGCCGGGCAAGCCCAGCATGGTCCGGTCCGAGACATGGACGATATATCCTACCCCGCCAACATCGATCAGCACATGGTCACTGGCGCGGTAGTCCAGCCGCCCCGCAATCCGCCCGATCATCGTACGCCCCCGGCCACCGCCGCCGCCAACCGGCCCGCCGACTGGCAGTGCCATGCGTGGCAGATCGCCACCGCCAGCGCATCCGCCGCATCCGGCCCTGCAATCGCCACCCCCGGCAGTTGCATGCGCACCATGTGATCCACCTGCACCTTGGCCGCCTTGCCCACGCCGACCACCGCCTTCTTCACCGCATTGGGCGCGTATTCGCCCACCACCAGCCCCGCCTGCGCGGGAACCAGCAGGGCAATCCCCCGCGCCGATCCCAGTTTCAGTGTCGCCACGGCGTCCTTGTTGACGAATGTCTGTTCCACCGCGGCCTGGGTGGGGCCATGGCGCTGCAACACCCGGGTCAGTTGCCCGTGCAGGTCCAGAAGCCGGCTGGCCAGATCTGCCGCCGGGTCGGACACACAGACCCCGTTGGCCACATGCGACAGCCGCGTTCCGGCCACATCGATGACCCCCCAGCCAAGGTTGCGCAACCCCGGATCGATCCCGATAACCCGCATGCCTGCCCCTTTTCCCGCGCCCGGTTCGCCCGGGCCTGTTGCCGTGTTTGACCAGTCCTAGCACGAAGCAAGAACATTCTCCAGTCTGAATACCGCCGCCACCCGCCGCAAACCCCGCTCTCACAAGGCTCTGTCATGCCTTTTGTGCATGTGTGCTATGCACCGAATCCAGCTTGTTCCGCGTTCACAAACTGCCTAGATGCCCATCAGCGAGGCATAATGCTTCAGCAGTTTCCACCCCCCCTTGCCAATGGAGCAACTCATGGCATTCTTCATGCAAAGCCGCCCTCATGCCGAGGGTGTATTCGGTGTTTTCCGGGGGTTTTCGTTCGCCGATATTATCGCTGTGTTCAAAACCTGGAATGACAAAAGGATCACCCGCGCGCAACTGAACATGCTGTCGGACCGCGAACTTGATGATATCGGCCTGTCCCGCAGCGATATCGAGGGCGTTATCAGCCGTATGAGCTGAACCGGGGCTGCAGTCCGAACCGGGCCGCACCATCGAAACGGATCCGCCGTCGGAGCAATCCGGCGGCGGTTTGCGTCAGGGGGTGCTGCAGTCCGCGCGGGCTGAAAACTGGCATCAAAGGGAAAAGCTGTCCCTGAGATGCGCTTTTTTCAGGCCCAAGCTTGCCCCGCGGGGGGCGCGCCATATCTTTGGAGTGCAGGCGGGAAGGCGCGCAGCCGGAAGACCTACCCCTCGCTCCCTCCTTTCGGATCGTGCGGTTTTTCCGCTTGCACCCGGATGGTTGTCGCGCCCCCTTGCAAAACCGCGCCGGAACTTTGATAAGGGGGCGTCTTTGCAAGAGGATGTCATGCGCGCTCGCATTTATCGCCCCGCACGAAATGCCATGCAGTCCGGCACTGCCCGCTCCCGCGACTGGGTGCTGGAGTTCTCTCCGGCCGAGGCGCGGAGGATCGATCCCTTGATGGGCTGGACCAGTTCCTCGGATATGGACAGCCAGGTGCGTCTGCATTTTGACACGCGCGACGCCGCCGAGGCCTACGCCAAATCGCGTGGGCTGGATTTTGTCGTCGTGGCACCCCGGACCCGCCGCGCGAATATCCGGCCTGGAGGCTATGCCGACAATTTCGCCCATTCGCGGCGGCAGGTCTGGACGCACTGACCACGCCCGCGATACCGGAACACAGCCCCGCATGCGTTGCAACGGGACACGTCCCCGTGGGTGCCCGTCGCGCGACACTGCGGACCGGGCCGCGCTGATCCGGCGCCTGCAAAGCACAGCCGCGCCTGGCTGCCTTGCCGCCGGCGCAATCCTGCCCAGTTCAAGCCATCATCCCAGTTTACGCAATCTTCAGGGTTGCGCGTCATCCTGCAACCTGGCCACAGGTAGGAGCCGACGATGTTTGACA
This sequence comes from Rhabdonatronobacter sediminivivens, assembly GCF_013415485.1. Lineage (GTDB taxonomy): Bacteria > Pseudomonadota > Alphaproteobacteria > Rhodobacterales > Rhodobacteraceae > Rhabdonatronobacter > Rhabdonatronobacter sediminivivens. The sequence continues at coordinate 15,971 of NZ_JACBXS010000008.1, forward strand.
CCACGATCGTCCCGCGCGCGACCGCGCCACAGGCAACCACCCTGCCACGGGTTCCGCGGCTTTGCGGGTTCGGTGCGGGAACGTTGATCGAAACCGCAAGCGGCCCTGTTGCAGTCGAATCGCTTCTGGCCGGGGACATGTTGCTGACTGCCGATGGCGCGCAGGCCGTTCTTCGGGGGATGCAGGTTGTCACACTGCATGATGCGCTGGCGGTTGTCATTGCTCCGGCGTCATCCGAAGGGGGGCTGACGGGAACCGGCATCGTGATCGGTCCGGAACAGGCCATCGCACGCCCGGACATGCTGGCCGGATCCGGGCTCACCCTGCGCTCGGCCGAACCCTCCCGCCTGATCCATAGCATGCCTGGCCTGCGCATGCAGCGGGTGCCGACCCTGCGGCTCTATCAACTGCAATGCGACCGGGACGTGACAATCGTCACCCACGGGCTGCATGCGTTGCTGCCGACGATCCGGATGGATCACGCCCCTGCCCCGCACCTGCACTGATTGCCGCGCTAAGCCATCCTTCCACTGATCGATTGACCCGCCCCGTTCCACTGGCGCCGCTTGCAGCGAAGGGTCTGCCGCGCTAGGGGTGTTTGCAACCCCAAACACCAGTGGAGCGGACGCATGGCCTCGTATCAGTATGTCTATCACATGGATGGCGTCTCCAAGACCTATCCCGGCGGGAAGAAATGCTTCGAGAACATCCGCCTGTCCTTCCTGCCGGGCGTCAAGATCGGCGTCGTGGGCGTCAACGGTGCGGGCAAGTCCACCCTGTTGCGCATCATGGCCGGCCAGGATAAGGATTTCACCGGCGAGGCCTGGGCCGCCAAGGGCGCCAAGGTCGGCTACCTGCCGCAGGAACCTCAGCTGGACCCCGCGCTTAGCGTGCGCGAGAATGTCATGCTGGGCGTGGCCGAGAAGAAGGGCAAGCTGGACCGCTTCAACGAACTGGCCATGAACTACTCGGACGAAACCGCCGAGGAAATGGCCGAACTGCAGGACCAGATCGACGCCGAGAATCTGTGGGATCTGGACAGCCAGATCGACGTGGCGATGGAGGCCTTGCGCTGCCCCCCCGATGACGCCCCGGTGGACACGCTCTCGGGCGGCGAGAAACGCCGCGTGGCGCTGTGCAAGCTGCTGCTGGAAGCCCCGGACATGCTGCTGCTGGACGAGCCCACCAACCACCTGGACGCGGAAACCATCGCCTGGCTGCAAAAGCACCTGATCGAGTACAAGGGCACCATCCTGATCGTCACCCATGACCGCTATTTCCTGGATGACATCACCGGCTGGATCCTGGAACTGGACCGTGGCCGCGGCATCCCCTATGAGGGAAATTACTCCGCCTGGCTGGAACAGAAGGCCAAGCGCCTGGCCCAGGAAGCGCGCGAGGACAAGGCGCGGCAGAAATCGCTGGAGCGCGAGTTGGAATGGATCCGCGCCGGCGCCAAGGCCCGGCAGGCGAAATCCAAGGCCCGGATTTCCGCCTATGAGGAAAAAGCCAGCCAGTCCGAGCGTGAAAAGATCAGCCGCGCGCAGATCATCATCCCCAACGGCCCGCGCCTGGGCGGCAAGGTGATCGATGTGACCAACCTCAAGAAAGGCTATGGCGACCGCCTGCTGATCGAGGATCTGACCTTCGCCCTGCCCCCCGGCGGCATCGTCGGCGTGATCGGCCCCAATGGCGCGGGCAAATCGACGCTGTTCCGCATGCTCACCGGGCAGGAGGCGCCGGACGACGGCAGCATCGAATTCGGCGACACGGTGAAGCTGGCCTATGTGGACCAGTCCCGCGATGCGCTGGATGCCAACAAGACCGTGTGGGAGGAGATCAGCGACGGGCTGGACGTGATCCAGCTTGGCGATGCCGAGGTGAACTCCCGCGCCTATGTCGGCGCCTTCAACTTCAAGGGCGGCGATCAGCAGAAGAAGGTGGGGCTGCTGTCAGGCGGCGAGCGCAACCGGGTGCATATGGCGAAACTCTTGCGCGCGGGCGGGAATGTGCTGCTGCTCGACGAGCCGACCAACGATCTGGATGTGGAGACATTGCAGGCTTTGGAAGCGGCGCTGGAAGATTTCGCGGGCTGCGCAGTGATCATCTCGCACGACCGCTTCTTCCTTGACCGGCTGTGCACGCATATCCTGGCCTTTGAGGGCGAGGCGCATGTGGAATGGTTCGAGGGCAATTTCGAGGCCTATGAAGAGGACAAGAAACGGCGTCTGGGACCGGATGCGCTGGAGCCGAAGCGGGTGAAGTACAAGAAGTTTGCGAGGTGAAAAAGGGAGGGCTTTGGCCCTCCCTTAACGTTTTATCCTTGTTGCAGTCGGATCATGCGCAGGCGAGCATCATGGTCCCGCCACCGTCCTGCCTAGGCATGTCAGAACGTCTTTTGACGTCAGAATTTGCTTCTTGACGGATGATGTCAGGATCAAGCTCCATGATACGCTTCACTTCGCTGCGAGCAATCCATGCCTGGAGAGGCGAGTCCTTCCGCTCTGCAGCAGCTCGCATGAGTTCTATCTGCTTGTCACGGCGAATCATCTGATGCCTCTCTTTCATTCTTTAAGGTTCCGATCCATAACACAGAGCCCAAGTACTCGTCTACGCTCAAGAGCTTATACTCTTGCTGCACTGTGTTAGCCACGACACTGAGCATCGCAGCAAGCTGCGAGTCATGCCTGTAGGCTTGTGTATATATGTGGAAGGTTTCCAATTTCTCAAGACTAAGTAGCTTTCGGACAGCAAAAGACGTCGCAAGACAGAAGGGTAACCAAACGTCTGCGGGAAGACGTTCCAGGGCCTCATGTAAAGAATATGTGTAAGTCCCACCTGTTGCGGGGTCGTAGATGAGAAGCTCCAAGCTCAGTTCTCGGACTTGATCCTCACCAGGAACCATCAGCGAACAGGCAGTCGCAACGACGTGCAGATCTTCGACATCGTCCTTGGCGAACGGCACCATCACCAAAGTTTGCCCGCCCGCCTCAACTGGGAAGGCGGGAACATGGTCACCGTCCCTGAAAACTACGCGAATTGCCACGACTACGAGCCTTTCCTGACTTCATTTCACGTACATGACACATGCGTATGGCTCGATCAAGAGCACTGACCGTGTCGCTACCGAGGCGACGTTTAAACAATAGTCTGCGTTACAACATGTTGTAAGCTCCGAAGCGCCTGCCGGGATGGAGGGGGAGCGTCGCGCCAGTGGCGCGGCGTAAGCCCCCGGAATGGCAGGCGCTGCCCGGCGTTGCCGCCGGGCGGGACGGTTGGTGCGGTGGTGCGTCATGGGGGGGTGTTGCGTCCCCTGTCGGCGCCTGATGCGCGCGGTCTCCGACACCTGCCCCCCCAAACGCAGAACGCCCGCCGTGCGGCGGGCGTCCGGGAAGCGAAATCGGGCCAGCCCTCAGCGGCGGATGCCCTGCTTGGCAATCAGCACGCGGTCGCGCGCGTCACCCTTGCTGCGCAAGTCGTCCAGCAGCTTGCGACGCGTCGCCACCAGTTTCAGCAGCCCACGGGGGGACGGGCGACGCGCGTTTTCACCTCACTGCACCCCCGCTCACCCCGCCGCGGCCACCGCGCGGCGGGTCATCACTGCGGCCAGGTGGGCGCGGTAGTCCGGGGTGCCGTGGAGGTCTCCGATCATGCCCTCGGCCGGGAGGGTGAGGCCGGAGAGCGCCTCGGGGGTGAAGCTCTCCTTCAGGGCGGCCTCGGCCTCGGTCCAGCGGAAGACGCCGCCTTCGGAGGCGCCGGTGATCGCCACCCGCACCGTCCCCGCGAACCGCGCCACGAACGCCGCCGCCAGCGCAAAGCGTGACGCCGGCTGGTGGAACTTGGCATAGGCGGCCTTTTGCGGGATGGGGAAGCGGACCGAGGTGATGATCTCGCCCTCCTCCAGCGCGGTGGCGAACATGCCGTCAAAGAAGTCATCCGCCGCGATCTCTCGGGCGTTGGTGACGATGGTGGCGCCAGAGCCCAGCACCCCCGCCGGATAGCAGGCCGAGGGGTCGTTATTCGCCAGCGACCCGCCGATGGTGCCCATCGCGCGCACCGCCGGGTCGCCGATCTGCCCCGCCAGCGCCGCAAGGCCGGGATACTCCGCCGCCGCCTCGGTCGCCACGCGGGCATGGGTGGTGGCCGCGCCGACCACCAGCACATCGCCGTCACGGCAGACGCCCTGCAACTCAGGTATGCCGCGCAGGCTGACCATGACCGAGGGCGCGTTGAGCCGCTGTTTCATCGAGGGCAGCAGCGTCTGCCCGCCTGCCAGCGGGATCGCATCCTCGGCCGCCAGCGCCTTGACCGCCCCGTCGATGGAGCCGGGTTTCACGAAATCGAAGTCATACATGGCCGTGTCCCCTTATTTCTGCATGGCCGCCCAGACGCGCGACGGCGTCAGGGGCATGTCGATATGGCTGACATGCGTGTGCCCGGCACGGTGCAGCGCGTCGATCACCGCATTGACCACCGCGGGCGGCGAGCCGATGGCTCCCGCCTCGCCGCAGCCTTTCACGCCCAGCGGGTTATGGGTGCAGGGCGTGTTGCAGCTATGGTCCACCTTGAAGCCGGGGAAGTCATCGGCGCGGGGCATGGCGTAATCCATGAAGGAGCCTGACAGAAGCTGCCCGCTGTCATCGAACACGCAGTTCTCCATCAGCGCCTGGCCGATCCCCTGGGCCAGCCCGCCATGGACCTGGCCTTCGACGATCATGGGGTTGACCACATTGCCGAAATCATCGGCGGCGGCGAAGCCCACGATATCGACCTTGCCGGTTTCGGGGTCGATCTCGACCTCACAGCCATAGGCGCCGGCGGGGTAGGTGAAGTTCGAGGGGTCGTAGAAGGCGGTTTCCTCCAGCCCCGGTTCCAGATCCTCCAGCGGGTAGTTGTGGGGGACATAGGCGGCCAGCGTCACCCCAGACCAGTCCACGGATTTATCGGTGCCTGCGACCGAGAATTTGCCGTCCTTCAGCTCAATATCCTCGGGGGCGCATTCCAGCAGGTGGGCGGCGATCTTCTTGGCCTTGTCCACCACCTTGTTCGTGGCGCGCACAATGGCCGAGCCACCGACAGCGAGACTGCGCGAGCCATAGGTGCCCATGCCCATGGGGGAGTTCGAGGTATCGCCGTGGTGGATTTCGATGGTCGAGGCATCGACCCCGATCATGTCGGCCACCACCTGGGCGAATGTGGTTTCGTGCCCCTGTCCGTGGCTGTGGCTGCCGGTATAGACACTGATCGATCCGGTGGCATTCACGCGGATGGTGGCGGATTCGTAAAGCCCCGCGCGGGCGCCCAGTTGGCCAACGAGGTTCGAGGGCGCGATGCCGCAAGCCTCGATATAGCTGGCCACGCCAAAGCCGCGCAGCTTGCCGCGGTTTGCTGACTCCGCGGCCCGGGCGGCGAAACCGGCGTGGTCGGTGATCTCCAGCAGCTTGTCCATGGTGGCGTCGTAGTTGCCGGTGTCATAGACCACGGCCACGGGCGTCTGATACGGATACTGGTCCGGCTTGATGAAGTTCTGGCGGCGCAGTGCGATGGGGTCCACGCCCAGGTCACGCGCGGCCTTGTCGATGATCCGCTCCAGCTGATAGGTGGCCTCGGGCCGGCCGGCGCCGCGATAGGCGTCCACCGGCACGGTATTGGTGAACACGGCCTTGACATTCACATAGATCAGCGGCGTGCGGTAGTTGCCCGCCATCAACGTCCCGTGCAGCCAGGTGGGGATCGAGGGCGCAAACGTGCTGAGATAGGCGCCCATATTGGCGTAGGTCTCGGTCCGGATGGCGGTGAAATTGTGATCGGCATCCAGCGCCAGTTCCATCTTGGTGCGGTGGTCGCGGCCCTGGGCATCCGAAATGAACGCTTCGGAGCGCGAGCAGGTCCATTTCACCGGGCGCTTTAGGGCGCGAGCGGCGAAGGTGCAGAAGGCTTCTTCGGCGTAGTGATAGATTTTCGACCCGAAGCCGCCGCCCACATCCGGGGCCACCACGCGCAGCTTGTGTTCGGGGATGTTGAGGACAAAGGCCCCCATCAGCAGCCGGATGACGTGGGGGTTCTGGCTGGTGGTGTAAAGCGTGCTCTGATCGCCCCAGGGGTCATAATCGCCCACGGCGACGCGCGGCTCCATGGGGTTGGCGACAAGGCGGTTGTTCACCAGTTCCAGGCTGACCACATGGGCGGCCTTGTCGAAAGCCTCATCCACGGCGGCCTTGTTCTCCTCGACAAAGCCCCAGTCATAGCAGAGGTTCGAGGTCAGCTCGTCATGCACCTTGGGCGCGCCTTCGGCGAGGGCGGCCTTCATGTCGATGACGGCGGGCAGTTCTTCGATGTCCACCTCGATCGCCTCGGCGGCGTCGCGGGCCTGTTCCGCCGTTTCGGCCACCACGGCGGCGATGGGGTCGCCCACATGGCGGACCTTGCCCTCGGCCAGGATGGGGTGTTTGGGTTCCTGCATCGGCTGGCCATGCTTGTCGGTGACCTGCCAGCCGCAGGGCAGCCCGCCCGCGCTTTCGAAATCGGCCGCCGTGAAGATACGCAGGACGCCGGGCATGTCCGCGGCTACCGTGGTGTCGATGCCGTTGATCCGCCCATGGGCCACGTCCGAGCGCAGGAAATGCACGAAGGCCTGCCCACGCAGGTTGATGTCATCGGTATACTTGCCGTTGCCGGTCAGAAACCGCAGGTCTTCGCGCCGCTTGGTGCTGGCGCCGATGCCGTCCTTTGGCATGTTGTCCTCCCTGAAAAATTCGGTGCCGCGCTTATTCGGCGGCGATCCCAAGCCCGCTGACATCCTGGCCTGACGCCGCCAGCACCGCCTTGACGATGTTATGGTAGCCCGTGCAGCGGCAGATGTTGCCTTCGAGGTAGTGTCGCACCTCGGCCTCGGTCGGTTTTGGGTTTTCCTTCAGCAGCGCGGCGGCGGCCATGACCATGCCCGGGGTGCAGAAGCCGCATTGCAGGCCGTGATGGTCCTGGAACGCCTGCTGGATGGCGCTGAGGCTGCCATCGGCATTGGCCATGCCCTCGATGGTGCGGACCTCGGCCCCGTCCAGATCCATGGCCAGGGCGGTGCAGCTTTTCACCGGCTGGCCGTCCACATGCACCACGCAGGCCCCGCATTGCGAGGTATCGCAGCCCACATGCGTGCCGGTGAGGCCCAGCCCCTCGCGCAGCCATGTGGACAGCAATGTGCGGCCTTCGGCCTCGGCCGTCATCTGGCGGCCGTTGACGGTCATGGTTACCTTGCCCATGCATTCCTCCCTGTTCCTGTTGGCGCATGAAACCACGGCGGACGGGGGTCCGCCAATGCGACCTTGGGCGCATGTCCCGGGCGGGGCGCTCCCGCCCCCGGATCAGCGCGGCAAGCCGCGCAGCCCGGCGTTGGGCCGGGCCCGCGCGCGCGGGCGCGCGGGTCGGCGCTGCGGAACGGGCGGGCGAGGTGCGCTTGACGGGGCGGCAAGCAGGCACTAGCGATTGCGCGTCACATAGCGAAGGAGCGCGCCCCATGTCCAATCCCTCGATCCTGATCCTGCCCGGCGATGGTATCGGCCCCGAAGTCATGACCGAGGTGCGCAAGGTCATCGACTGGTTCGGCGCCAGGCGCGGGCTGGCCTTTGACGTGACCGAGGATCTGGTGGGGGGCGCGGCCTATGACGCCCATGGCACGCCCCTGAGTGACGAAACCATGGAGCGCGCGCAAGCCGCCGATGCGGTGTTGCTGGGCGCCGTGGGCGGGCCGAAATACGACGAGCTGGATTTCAGCGTGAAGCCGGAGCGCGGGCTGCTGCGCCTGCGCAAGGAGATGGACCTCTATTCCAACCTGCGCCCGGCGCAGTGCTTCGACGCGCTGGCCGATTTCTCCAGCCTGAAGCGCGAGGTCGTTGCGGGGCTGGATATCGTCATCGTGCGCGAGCTGACCTCGGGGATCTATTTCGGCGAGCCGCGCGGGATTGTCATGGAGGGCAATGAGCGCGTGGGGATCAATACCCAGCGCTATACGGAATCCGAGATCGCGCGGGTGGCACGCTCGGCCTTTGAGCTGGCGCGCAAGCGCGGGAACAAGGTCTGTTCCATGGAAAAGGCCAATGTCATGGAATCCGGGATCTTGTGGCGCGAGGTTGTCCAGAAGGTCCAAGACGAGGAATATCCGGATGTGGAGCTGTCGCATATGTATGCCGATGCCGGCGCCATGCAGCTGTGCCGCTGGCCCAAGCAGTTCGACGTGATCGTCACCGACAACCTGTTCGGGGACCTGCTGTCGGATGCAGCGGCAATGCTGACCGGCAGCCTCGGCATGCTGCCTTCGGCCTCTCTGGGGGCGCCGATGGCGAACGGGCGGCCAAAGGCGCTCTATGAGCCGGTGCATGGCTCGGCCCCCGATATTGCCGGGCAGGGCAAGGCGAACCCGATCGCCTGTATCCTGAGCTTCGCCATGGCGCTGCGCTACAGCTTCGACAAGGGGGCCGAGGCCGACCGGCTGGAGGCCGCCGTGGAGAAGGTGCTGGCCGATGGGCTGCGTACGGCCGATTTGCTGGGGCCTGACGGGGGCGGGTTTGTGTCCACCACCGAGATGGGTGACGCCATCATCGCCGCGCTGGACGCAGGCGCCTGACCTAATCCTGTGACCTAATCCTGCGGGTGCCGTGACATGCGGCGCCCGCCCAGCCCGATGGCCAGTGCCAAGAGCGCCAGCACCAGCGCCATGGGCGTATCGCCCAGGCGCGCATAGGGCGGCGGCGGCAGCGCCCCGGGCAGCGCCGCATCCAGAACACCGGGCTGGTTCAGCGGCAGCGATGCGATGATCCCGCCACGGGCGTCGATCACGGCGGAAATGCCCGTGTTGGCGGCGCGCACCATGGGCAGGCCGGTTTCCACCGCGCGCAGCCGTCCCTGCGCCAGATGCTGATGCGGCCCTGACCAGTTTCCGAACCAGGCGTCGTTGGTCACTTGCAAGATCCAGTCCGGCCGCGGCGCAAGGCGGTGGTGGCGGGCGAAGATCGATTCGTAGCAAATGGTCGGCAGGACCCGGCCAAAGCGGCCCCAATCCAGCGTTTCCGGCCCAGCGCCCGCGCTGTAGCCGGCCAGAATCTGCGAGGCAAAGCCCCCATAGCCGCGTCCCAGAAGCGCCTCGGCCAGGGGTATGTATTCGCCAAAGGGCACCAGATGGTGCTTGTCATAGATCTCGGTCACGGCGCCATCCGGGTCCAGCAGCGCCAGGCTGTTGAAGAAGCCGCCATTGTCGAACCGCTGCACGCCCAGCGCCACATGGGCATCGCCCGATGCAGCGGCGATGCTGTCCAGCCCGGCACCGGGGTTGTTCAGCAGGAACGGAACCGAGGTTTCAGGCCAGATGACCAGATCCGGCGCCGGATCGCCCGGGGCGGGAATGGCCGCGGTCATCTCCAGATGGCGCTGGAAGAAATGCCAGCGGTAATCCGGGTGCCATTTCAGATGCTGCGGCGCGTTGACCTGCACCACGCGCAGGTCCAGCGCGATCTGCGGGGCGGGCAAGGGCTGTGCCAGCCGCGCCTGCCCCCAGAACCAGCCCGCCGAAAGCAGCACCACGCCAGCGGCGGCAAGCGCCGCACGCACGGCCTGCCCCTGCGCCAGAAACGGCAAGGCGGCGAGGGTCAGGATCAGCAAGCTCAACCCCGGCGCCCCGGCCAGGGCTGCCAACTGGGCAACGGGGGTATCGATGAAGGCATGTCCGACCATCGCCCAGGGAAAGCCCCCGAACAGCCATCCGCGCAGCATCTCCGCGGCCGTCATGGTCACCGCCAGCGCCAGGGGGCACCAGCGGCCCGGGTTCAGCCAAGCCGCCACGGCCCCGGCCAGGGCCCAGAACAGCGCCATCCCCGCCGCCATCGCCAGCAACGCAAAAGGCGCCATCCAGCCGTGGATATGGGGTTCCACCATGAAGGGATGAATAATCCAGTTCAGCGAGACCGCGAAAAACCCGCAGCCGGTGGCAAAGAGCCGCGCGGCCAGCACCCGGGGCGCCCGGGCCGCCGGCAGCAGCCACAGCAACACACCAAAGCCCAGAAGCGTGGCCCACCACCAGTCCAGCGGCGCCTGCCCCGTGGCCATGACCGCCCCCACCGCCGCGAAGGGCGCCCCGCGCCGCAGCGCCCCGGCCATACGCCTGCGCAGACGCATCCCGTCAGCTTGCCGCCTGCGCCGAGGGCAGCCTGACGCGCAACCGCTTGATCCGCCGGGCATCGGCGTCGATCACCTCGAACGAGACACCATCGGGGTGGTCGATCACCTCGGACCGCGCCGGGACCCGTTCGGCCAACATGAAGACCAGACCGCCCAGAGTGTCGACCTCCTCGGTATCCTCGGCCTCGGCCAGTTTCATGCCGATTTCGGACTCGAATTCCTCCAGCGGGGTGCGGGCTTCGGCCAACCAGATGCCGGGGCGCTCCTGGGTGAAGGGCGCTTCCTCGTCGGTGTCATGCTCATCCTCGATCTCGCCCACCACCTGCTCGACCAGATCCTCGATGGTCAGCAGCCCGTCCACGCCGCCGAACTCATCGATCACCAGCGCCATGTGGCGGCGTTCGGACTGCATCTTCTGCAACAAGACCGCCAGCGGCATCGAGGGCGGGACAAACAGCACCGGGCGCAGCAACGGCTCCAGATCGATATCATGGCTGTTGCCGTTGAACCCGTAGGTCAGCGCCAGATCCTTCAGGTGCAACATGCCCAGCGGGCGGTCCAGCGTGTCCAGATACACCGGCAGGCGCGAGAAGCCGCTTTCGCGGAACACGCGCACCAGCTCATCGCGCGCCACATCCAACGGCACGGCGGCGATTTCGGCCTTGGGGATCGAAACATCATCCACGCGCAGCTTGCGCAGATTGGCCAGCCCGGGCAAGGCGCCCTTCAGCATGGTTCCAGCAGTGTCGTCATCTTCGTCTTCGGGGGTCAAAGCGCCAAATAATCGGCCGAAAAAGCCGCGCTGCTCTGCTTCCCTGGGATCTTCAAGCGCGCCTTGCGCTGCGCTAGATCCGTCCGTGGTGTCGCCCATTGGTCCTTTCCATGGTCATCAGGGGGCCTCTGCCCCGGCTTCATATGGGTTCGCCACCCCGATGCTGGCAAGTATCTCTGCTTCGGTATTTTCCATCAACGCGGCATCTTTGTCACGGATATGGTCATATCCCAGCAGATGCAGCACGGAATGTGTGACCAGATGGGCCACATGTGCGTCAAACCGCTTGCCCTGTTCTTCGGCTTCACGTTTGCAGGTCTCGTAGGCCAGCGCGATATTGCCCAGCGGCTCCGGCTCTTCCGGCTGCGGGTCCGGCGGCGGTGCGGGGAGGCCGCCGTCTTCCTCGGCGGCCAGATCCCATTCCGGCCAGCTCAGGACATTGGTGGGCGCGGGCTTGCCCCTGAAATCGGCGTTCAGGGCGGCGATCCGGGCATCATTGCAGGCCAGCAGGACGATTTCATAGCCGCTGGTTGCGTGACCCAGATGCGCCAGCGTGGCCCGGGCGGCCCTGGCGACCACGGGCGCCAGATCATCCCCCTCCCAGCGCGGATCATCGATCATCAGCGCCACAAGAGGCTCAGCCACTGCTGCCCTCATCCGCCTCATAGGCCTTGATGATTCGCGCAACAAGCGGGTGGCGCACCACATCGGCGGCGGTGAAATAGCTGAAGCGGATGCCTTCGACCCCATCGAGGATCCGCTCCGCGGCCCGCAGCCCCGATTGCACCCCGCGCGGCAGGTCCACCTGGCTGCGATCACCCGTGATCGCCATGCGCGAGCCCTCGCCCAGCCGGGTCAGGAACATCTTCATCTGCATTTCGGTGGCGTTCTGCGCCTCGTCCAGCACCACGAAAGCATTGGACAGCGTCCGCCCGCGCATGAAGGCCAGCGGCGCAATCTCGATCCGCCGCTCCTCCATCAGCTTGGCCAGTTGCTTGCCGGGCAGGAAATCGTTCAGCGCGTCATAAAGCGGCTGCATGTAAGGGTCGATCTTCTCCTTCATGTCGCCGGGCAGGAAGCCCAGCCGCTCCCCGGCCTCGACCGCCGGGCGTGAGAGGATGATCTTGTCCACATGCCCCTCGATGAACATGTGCACGGCGACGGCCACGGCGATATAGGTCTTGCCGGTGCCCGCGGGGCCGATGCCGAAATTCAGCTCCTTCTCCATCAACGCGCGGGTATAGGCCTGCTGGGCCTTGGTGCGCGGGCTGATGGTCTTCTTGCGGGTGCGGATTTCCATATGACCGGTGCGGAACATTTCCAGCTGTTCCTGCCCCCCCTCCTCGGGGGCCGAAGCCCCCAGCCGGATCAGCGCGGCGATGTCGGCATGGTCAACTGCCCTGCCCTGCTGCAACATGGCATACATGGCGGTCAGAACCTCGGCCGCTACCGCGCGGCTTTCGGCAGGCCCGATCAACACAAGTTCATTGCCCCTGCGGATGATCTGGATGCCCAGATGGCTTTCAAGCTGGGTCAGGTTCCGGTCGAATTCACCGCAAAGGTCGATCAACAAGCGGTTGTCTTCGAATTCCAGACGGGTTTCGATGCTGCCTTCCGGCTCTGGCGGGGGGGTCAGCGCACTAATTCCCAAGCATGTCTCCCTGATGCAGTCCCTGTATTGATGCTGCCAAGCTGATGCGGCACACGCAAGCACAACTTGGCGCATTTGTCGGAATTGTCACAATTCGGCGCCCGGGGCTGCACGTCCGCGCATCAGCGCGTGGCCAGTCTTTCGGCCCATCCACGGGCCAGAGGACCCACGAACATGGCCAGCGGCACCGCAATCACCCAGGCCACCGCCCAGGCACCGAGCCAACGCCCCATGTAACCCGTTCCCAGCCCGGTATTCACCGCCGTGATGATGCCCGACATGATGACGGACATCATCGTTCCCATGATCAGGCCGTTCAGCACCCTCAATTTCATCGCACGTGCTCCGCAATTACATTCATCTATTCGCATGTAATTTCGGAGTGTGCGACATCAACCCCCGACAGCAACACCCCAGCCCAGCCGCATCAAGGCATCGCTACAGCGCTGACAGGTGCCCGGATGCGCATGATGTCCGACATCGGGCAGGACCTTCCAGCAGCGCTGACATTTCGCGCCCTCGGCCCGGGCAAAGACGACGGCAACGCCATCGACCTCGGGCAGGGTAAAGGCGCCCTCGGGGGCCGGGTCGCTGCTCAGCACAATGTTCGAGGTGATGCACAGATCGGCAAAATCCAGGCTCTCCAGGACCGCGCGCAGGTTGGCGTCCTGCACATGCACCACCGGAGCAGCTTCAAGACTGGCGCCGATCACCTTCTCGCGGCGCTGCACTTCCAGCGCTGCGGTGACCACCCGGCGCACAGCGCGGATGCCGAACCACTTGCCAGCCAGCGCGCCATTCTCCCACCCCGCCGGGGTCGCCGGAAAATCCTGCAGATGGACCGAGGACTCCTCCCCCGGGAAGCGCGAGAGCCACACATCCTCCATGGTAAACACCAGGATCGGCGCCAGCCATGTGGTCAGCCGGTGGAACAACGCATCCAGCACCGTCCGCGCCGCGCGCCGCCGCAGGCTGTCCGCAGGGTCGCAATACAGCGCGTCCTTGCGCACATCGAAATAAAACGCCGACAGGTCCGAGGTCGCAAAGGTAAAGAGCTTCTGAAAGACGCCCTGGAAGTCATGGGCCGCGTAGCCCTCGCGCACCTGCCCGTCCAGAGCCGCCAACCGGTGCAGCACCCAGCGTTCAAGTTCAGGCATGTCGGCGGGGTCCACACGCTCGGCCTCGTCCCAGCCTTCCAGATTGGCCAGCATGAAGCGCAGCGTGTTGCGCAAACGCCGGTAGCTGTCGGCCACGCCCTTCAGGATCTTGTCCCCGATCCGCTGGTCCACCGTGAAATCCGACTGCGCCACCCACAGGCGCAGGATATCGGCGCCATACTGGTCGATCACCTCCTGCGGCCCGATCGTATTGCCCAGGGACTTGGACATTTTCATGCCCTTTTCGTCCAGGGTAAAGCCGTGGGTCAGCACCCCGCGATAGGGCGCGCGCCCCTTGGTCGCACAGGCTTGCAGCATCGAGGAATGGAACCACCCCCGGTGCTGGTCGGTCCCCTCCAGATACAGATCGGCGATCCCGTCCTCGGCCCCGTCCGCGCGGTCACGCAGCACGAAAGCATGGGTGGAGCCGCTGTCGAACCACACATCCAGAATGTCAAAAACCTGTTCATAGGCGTCCGCATCATGCAGCCCATCAAGGATACGCTCCTTGAATCCTTGCACATACCAGACATCGGCGCCCTCGGCCTCGAAGGCGGCGACGATCCGCGCGTTCACCTCCGGGTCGCGCAGCAGGAAGTCCGGGTCCTCGGGCTTGGCGCCCTTGCGCACGAAGCAGGTGAGCGGCACCCCCCAGGCCCGCTGACGCGAGAGCACCCAATCGGGCCGCGCCTCGATCATCGAATACAGCCGGTTGCGCCCGGTCTGCGGGGTCCATTTCACCAGCCGGTCGATGGATTCCAGCGCGCGGGCGCGGATGGTGTTGCCATGCGCGCCCATCCCGTCATCCAGCGGCTTGTCGATGGCCGCGAACCACTGCGCGGTGTTGCGATAGATCAGCGGCGCTTTCGACCGCCAGCTATGCGGATAGGAATGGCGCATCTTGCCCTTGGCAAACAGCGCCCCCGCCCAGGCCAGTTGCTTGATGACGGCCACATTGGCGCCGCCCTCCTTGCCATCGGGCCGGATGATCACCTCACCCCCGAAAAGCGGCAGATCGGCGCGGTAGCTGCCATCCTCCAGCACGTTGTAGGTCATGGGCAGGCCATGCTTCAACCCGATCTGGTAATCGTCATCACCATGGCTGGGCGCGGTGTGCACGAATCCCGTGCCCGCATCATCGGTGACATGATCGCCGGGCAGCATGGGGACGTCGAAATCCCATTCGCCCGCAGCCCCGTCAACGCCGCGCAGCGGGTGCGCCAGCACCAGTGCTGCCAGCTCTGCGGCCGTGACATCGCGCCGCCGCTCTGCCACGACCTTCGCCGCCGCAAAGACGCTCTCCGCCAGGGCATCCGCCACCAGCACCAGCCCGCCGGGCACCTCCTTGGCGCCCTCGGCCACTTCGGTGACCTCATAAAGCCCGTAGGCCAGTTCAGGCCCGAAACAGACCGCACGGTTCTGCGGGATAGTCCAGGGCGTCGTGGTCCAGATCACCACCGACAGCCCCATTTTCTTGCTGGAAATACTCAAATCCGACGCTGCATCCCCGAAAGCCGTGACGGGGAACTTCACCCACACCTGATGCGACGTATGCTCATGATACTCCACCTCGGCCTCGGCCAGGGCGGTCTTTTCCACCGGCGACCACATCACGGGCTTCGACCCCTGATAGAGCGTGCCGTTCATCAGGAATTTCATGAACTCCCCGGCGATCACCGCCTCGGCGTGGTAATCCATGGTCAGATAGGGGTCATCCCACTTGCCGGTGATCCCCAGCCGCTTGAACTCCTCGCGCTGCACATCAATCCAGCCCTCGGCGAAGCGGCGGCATTCCTGTCGGAAATCGACGATATCCACCGCGTCCTTGTCCAGCCCCTTGGCGCGATACTGCTCCTCGATCTTCCATTCGATCGGCAGGCCGTGGCAATCCCAGCCCGGCACATAACGCGCATCATGGCCGCGCATCTGCGCCGAACGGACCACGAAGTCCTTGAGCACCTTGTTCAGCGCATGCCCGATATGCAGATGCCCATTCGCATAGGGCGGGCCGTCATGCAGCACGAACGGCGGACGCCCGGAACCAGTTTCACGCAGACGGTCATAGATGCGCAGGCGTTCCCAACGGGCCAGCCACTCGGGCTCGCGCAGCGGCAAGCCCGCACGCATGGGGAAGTCGGTTTCGGGCAGGAACAGCGTGTCCTTGAAATCAGGCTGATCGGCGCTCATGGCAAAGGGTGCTTTCTGTCAGGGGCAAGGTTTCAGACGGTGGTGCATGGAGATGGCGGCACATGCAATATCCCGGCGCCCTGAGAGGTCAGAGCACCGGGCCGGTAATTCGCATATCCATATCGTCCTGCCAGGGCATGGGCCGCGTTATAGGCCGCAGCCGAAACAGCGTCCAGAGGGCAGACCCGGCAAATCCGGCCCGCCGTCAGTTGGCGGCAAGTTCCAGGTCCGGAACCGGAACCGGCGTGTCAAGGCCAGGCGCACCCATGACCACCGCCCACCACAGCTTGCCGTTGTCATCCTGATGCCAGGCCACGCCCAGATCCCGCGCCCGCGGGTCCAGGACGACCGAGCGGGTCTCGCGCTCCTGCATCCAGGCGTTCAGCGTCTCGGTCTCGGTCTCGAAGGTCTCGGACACCATCTCGCCGACGAAAACGCCGCTATAGCCCGCACGGCGGGTGCGCTGCATGGGGCTGGACCCGTCCGAGCCCCAGTGCCACGGGCGGCTCTGAAACGACATGTCGCTGGCATGGGTGGCCGCGGCCGAGGTCAGTTGCGCGTTCAGCTCCACCGGTTGCAGCCCGTTTTGCTGGCGCAGCGTGTTGATACCGTCACGCATGCGCGTCTGCACACGGGGCGCATCCGCATCCGAAATCCGATAGACCGCCGGCACCGGGCGCCCATCGGGCCCCGTCCGCATGGGCGTCGTCGTGGTTTCACAAGCCGCCAGCGCCACAACCGCGACCATGGAAGCAATCGCATATCGCCGCATCTGCCATCCCCCAGAGTTCATCGCTGCGTCTTATCCATTCCGTCGCACGGATTCAAACCCAAGAGATCGTGATGATGCTCAAGAGCGACAGTTATGCGACACGATAGGCCTTGATCTTTCAGGTTTACCTGTCGGCGACACACTCCGCCGCATGAGGGGTGTTGCCAAATTGACGACGACCAGCCAAACTGACTCGTGAACACGGCGTGAGGCGTTGCAATCCGCCTGACAAGGTGTTTGAGAAAAGAGACGACTTATCGTCTTGGGTGCGCGTGTGAGACCTGCACACGGGCAAATACTGGAGGTTGAAATGAAAAAAATCGCACTGGCGGCAGCCCTTTCCATGGCAGCTACCTCGTCCTTCGCTGGCAGCCACGGCACCAGCAAATACGCCGAGCCCGTGATCGAGCCGGAAGTGATCGTGGAAGACACCCGCTCGACCGCAGCTGGCATCGTTGTGCCGATCATGCTGCTGGTCGTTCTGGCCGCTGCTGTGGCCGCACGCTGATAAGCGCTGCAACACATGAATGAAGGGCGACGGTCATCCGTCGCCCTTTTTCGTTTGAATGATGCGGTTTGCCGGAACCCCGGCCCTGGCCAGACCGCTCCTGCGCGGCTGGCGCCTTGGCCTGCCCTGATGTGCCTTTTGGACATCTTGCACAGGATTGGGCCAGGCCCGCGGGGGGCTTCCCCTGACCGCAAGTCGCCAAAATCACGGCAGATGGGGCCGGTCAGCCCAGGCGGGCGTAGCGGTCTTCCAGAACGTCGAAGGGCACGCCGGGTTCATCCTTGGCACAGCGGATCACCAGCGATGTCTTGACGCTGGCCACATTCTCTGCAGCCGTCAGTTCCTCGGTCAGAAAGCGCTGAAAGGTCGACAGATCCGGCGCCACGCATTTCAGGATAAAATCGATTTCGCCATTGAGCATGTGGCATTCGCGCACCAGTGGCCAGTCGCGGCACCGCTGCTCAAAGGCAGACAAATCAACCTCGGCCTGCGAATGCAGACCGACCATGGCAAAGACCTGGACCTCGAAGCCCAGTTCACGCTCGTTGACGCGTGCGTGATAGCCTGAGATGAAGCCGGATTCCTCCAGCGTGCGCACGCGCCGCAGGCAGGGCGGCGCCGAAATACCCACGCGTTTGGCCAATTCGACATTGGTCATCCGGCCGTCCGCCTGCAACTCGGCCAGTATCTTGCGGTCGATCGGATCCAGTTTCGCTCCGGGCATGAATGTTTGCGCTCCCTCGTGACTGCCCTCATGTAGGCGCTGGACCCAGATTGCGCAATATTCTTTCGCATCTGCGCAAGATTTTTGCGCCTCGGGCGGTCAGGGCGGCAAGTGTGCCATCAGGAGCGGAAGCGGATCGGGAATTCGGCGCGGATCGCGCGGTCCAGATCCGGGGCAATGGTGCAACCCGCCTGCGACAGGATGCGCTGCATCCGGGTGCGCGCATTGCCCACCAGATCCGGGCGGCCGGCCTCTTCCCATTCGCGCGGGCTCATGCGGTTTGACAGCGCCGGATACAGGTATTCGCTCTGCATCAGCTTCAAGGTCTGGTCCGAGCCCAGGTAATGCCCTGGTCCGTCCAGACAGACCGCGCGCATTGCTTCAAGCGAGACCGACTCATCGCTCACATCGATCCCGCGCACACAGCGCAGCGCCTGCCCCAGCAGGTCATCGCCCAGCACCATCGATTCCGGGCAGAACCCCAGAAGTGAGGCATGCATCCCCACCGATTCATAAACCATGTTCAACCCCGCCAACCCCGCAAGCACGTTCGAGGTCGCCTGCTCCCATCCGGCCTGCATGTCCGGCAGTTTCGAATCGGCCATTCCCGCGGCGGCCCCACCCGGCAGGCCATAGAATCGGTGCATCTGCGCGCAGCCCGCGCTCAGCAGCGCCTGTTCCGCGCTGCCCCCGGACATGGCCCCGGTGCGCAGGTCCGAAACAAAGGGCCAGGTGCCAAAGATCGCGGGCGCCCCGGGCCGGACGCTGTTGACATAGACCACCCCGGCCAGGCATTCCGCCACCGCCTGCACGATGGCCAGCGCGATCGGCGCCGGTGCCGTCGCCCCCGCCTGCCCCGCCGACAGCAGCAGCACCGGCATTCCCGCACGGATGCAATGTTCCATCGTCTCGCAGCTTTCGGTGGCGAATTTCATGGGCGGGACAACGAAACAATTGCTGTTGGATACAAACGGCCGCGCGCGCCAGGCGTCCTCCCCTCCGGCGATCCGATGCAGCAGATCCATGCAGCCGGCCACATGCGCCGGGTCCGAAAATGACGTGCCCACATGCTTCCTGGTGCCCGCGACACAGGCGTAGAGCGTGTTCAGATCCATCTCGAAATTGTCGGCGATATCGCGGCAGACCATGACCCGCTGAAAGAAATGCAGGTTATCCAGATGCTGCGCCAGACGCGCTGCGTCATAGAGGTCCTGCGCTGTGGAATCGCGGTAATCGCCGGTTTCAGGGTCCACCACATGCACCGCAGCCCCGGCGGTGCCATAATGGACCCGGGCGCCGGACAATGTCAGGTCATGATCAGGATCGCGGGCGCAGAGTGTCAGGTCGCGCGCGGCAAGGGCCAGCATGTCCTCGACCAGGGTGCGTGAAAAGCGCAACCGCCCGTCATCGCCCTGCACCGCCCCCGCCGCTGTCATCGCCAGCACCCCCGAAGGCGGCGCATCCGCCAGACCGATGGTTTCCAGCGCATCCAGTGCAGCGTTGTGAATGCGCAGCACATCGGCATCGGCCAGGGGGCGGTACTGTCCGCCCTCCATCCCGGGGCGGACCGGGCGCACGGCCTTGTCCAGCGGTGCGGCGCGCGCGGCCACACGCGCCGCCCGGCCGCCGCTGCGCGGCGCGCGTTTCGCCATCACGGCCTCTGCATGTTCGGGGGCATCCTCCATGGCGCATTCCTTCTGCCGGTGCGGGCGGCACCCCAATGGCCGCGCCCTGCGATCATCTGTCAGTATCTGGCGCGCCTGAGGGATTTTCAATTCGGCCAGGCCGATGCTATTGATCGATATAACCGATCAAACCTCGGAGCGCCCCGGATGCAGATGGACTGGATCGACACGTTTCTGGACCTGATCGACAGTGGCAGCTTTCACCGCAGCGCCGAGCGGCTGGGTGTGGGCCAATCCACGGTATCCGCCCGGATCAAGGCGCTGGAAGAGACCGTCGGCGCGCGGCTGCTGACACGCTCACGCGCAGGGACCCGGCCCACCACCGCCGGGCTGCGCTTCATCCCCGAAGCCCGCGCCCTGCGCCGCGTCTGGCAAGGCGCCTGCCGCCAGGCGCGTGGGTCCGGGGCGCAGGCCCTGACCGTGCATCTGGGTTTCCAGCATGATCTGGTGGGCGATGCATTGGGCAACTGGCTGCTGGCCTTTCGCTCCAGGCTGCCCGAAACGGCGGTCTATGTGGAGCTGGATTATTCACCGCAGATGTGCGCCAACATCGAGACCGGCACGCTGGATTTTGCGGTGATGTTCACGCCGCGCCCCCTGCCGGACCTGCATTTCGTGGGGCTGGGCGAACTGCGCTATCAGATGATGAGCACCTGCGCCGCACGGCTGGCCGAGGTCACGCCAGACCGCTACATCCGCGGCAATGTCGCCCCGGCCTTTGCAGCGGCGCATCGGCAGGCGCTGCCAGGTCTGGAGGATGCGCCGCTGGCCAGCGGCCATGCCCCGGCGGTGGCCAGCCTGTTGCGTGCGGTCGGCGGCAGCGCCTATCTGCCGGGCGCCATGGCCCACAGGTTGCAGGCCGAAGGGGTGGCGCAGCCAGTCCCTGATGCCCCCGTGCTGGGACAGCCGGTTCATGCGGCGATGCTGCTTTCGCAACGCACGCGGCGGCTGCAATCGGTGCTTCTGGCCATTGCGCGCAGCCAGTTCGACATGCTGAACACCAGCGCCCAGACGCCGTGAGCCTGGGCCTGAGGCCCCTGTCAGGATTGATCGAGCTGCCGGCGCAGATATTCGATTTCGCCGCGGGCCGCGCGCAAACCGTCCATGGCGGCCTGCAGTTCGGCCTCGGTCTGGGTCAGTTTCTGCGTCAGCTCGTATTCGCGGGCTTCGATATAGGAAATCGCCTGATCGCGGATATCCTCGGCCTCCTGCAGCTCCTGCGCCATGCGGTCCAGTTCGCCCATGTCGGCATGGCTGACAGCGGTGAACCGGTGGAGCAGCCAATAGGCAAACCAACCCAGCGCAAAGGCCACGAACAGAATCAGCGCCGTGACAATGACGAATTCGGTGCGGTTCATTGATCTGACGGTCCTTCTGTCCTGCCTGCGCGCGGGCGCCTCAGTCGCGCGCCGGGCGCGGCGCCGGGCGCGGGGCCTCGCCCGCGCCTTCGGTTACACGAATTTCCAGCTGCGCCTCAAGCTCGGGGTCGCGTTCGGTGGGGATGACGGGTTCTGCCGCAATTGTGCTCAGCAGGCGGAATTCGATGCGGCGGTTGGCCTCGCGCCCCTCGGCGGTGGCGTTGTCGGCGATGGGGCGCTCTTCGCCATAGCCCTGCGCCACCAGCCCGGACACCAGCACCTGCCGCGCCAGCAGCGCATCCAGCACGGCCTCGGCCCGGCGCTGGCTCAGGCGCATGTTGCCCTCGGCGCTGCCCTGGCTGTCAGTATGCCCGCCGATCTCCATTTCCAGCGCGCCGCATTCGCGCATGACCTCGGCGATCTGGTCCAGCGTGGCGCCCGTCCCCGAATCGATTCGCGCCGCACCGGGGTCAAAGGTGATCTGGCGCTCGGCAAGGATCTCGCGGATCCAGCCTTCGCAGCGTTCGGGCGTGGGGATCTGCGACGCCGGGTCCAGCCGTTCATCATAAGTGACATTCACCCGGAAATCCGCCCCCTGCCCCAGCTTTTCCGACAGGATGCGCGAGACCATGTCGCTGCTGTCCTCGTTGCCGCTGACGCCGCGCAGTTCGATCCGGTCCGGCCGCACGGTGACGGTGCCGTTGTCCAGCTCGGCCAGCGCCTCCAGCGCGCTCAGCGCCTTGAGCGGCCAGCCCTCGGGCAGCGCCGGGTCCAGCCGTGCCGCCATCTGCACCGCCTGCGACCCGAAGCGCGCGCGGGCAAAGGCATGGACGGCATCGCGCATGCGCTCATCGGTCAGCCGCCCGCGCAGCTGCACCATTCCGTCCGAGGTCAGCGCAGCCACGAATTCCACCGGTTCATCGGCGGATTCGGGCTCGTCCTCGGGGGCGTCCAACCGCACCGATTCCAGCGAGAACACATCCGGCAGCGCCCCTTCCAGCTCTCCCACAACGCGGTCAAAGGCGGATTGCGAGACATCATGCGGCACCACCAGCGAGATATCGGTGTCCGACAGGGTGATCGACCCTGCGCCCAGCGTGCCCAGCGCCGTGACGGACTGCGCGGCGGCCTCTGCCCAGCGCGGGGTGGGCGATCCCATGCCCAGGGTGCAGTTGATCGCGCTCTCCATTCCGACTGCGCGGGCAGCGGCAATGATCTCGTCACGGGCAGCCTCGGACCCGGCGGAGCAGGCATCGAACCGCGGGCGGGCGTCTTCGATCGTGAAGCGCAGCGTGAATGGCGTGATCACAGGGCGCGGCGCAGTGATGTCCAGCACCAGGGTCAGCCCCGAGGGGCGCCCCTGCCGCAACCGGGTTTCCATCTCACGGCGGTGCTGGGCGCTGTCGGCCAGGGCCGCGATTTCCACCCGGTTGGCCGAGATCGACACCTTGCTGACCGGCATGACCCGCAGCGAGTCCAGCGCAAAGCTGACGGCGCGGCTCCAGCCATCGGGCAGCGGGTGGTCGGCGGTTTCCAGCATTTCGGTCACGGTGACGGAGTCACCCAGCGCTGACAGCCGCGTCACAACCGTTTCCGGGTCATAGACCGTCGGCACCAGCCCGATGATCGAGATATCGTCGCGGTTGCGCAAAAGCTCCATCTGGAACCGGGGCGGTTCGATCTCCATCCCCGGGGCGACGTCGATCTCGTCCAGGATGCGGGTGCCATCCACCACGGCGCCAGCCAGGCTCAGTGCGCGGAAACGGGCTGCCTCGGACGGGCCTTGTCCGCGCAGGGTCACCAGAAGGCCATCGATCCCGACCTCGACCCAGGTCAGCCCTTCGGCCGTCAGGCGCGATTCGATCTCGGCGCGGGTCTGACGCTCGATCAGACTGACCGAGGCAACGGCCACCCCTACCGCCAGCACCGCAGCGCCGACAAAGGCCACGATGGCAATAACCGCATTACGCGAAGGCTTCATCCCGAACGTCCCCTGTGGATGGTCCTGTGCCTCCTATCCGCTGGGCCGGGGGGCTGCAATCAAACGAAATGTGTAATGGCCAGAAACAGCGCAACAATCAGCCCGGCATCGCGGTTGGAGCGAAAGGTCGACAGGCAGATGTCCGGGTCATCGATATCCAGCTTGCCCAGTTGCCAGTTCATGTGCCAGCCCATAGCCCAGGCCGCCGCCAGCCCCAGCGACATCTTCAACGGGTTTGCCAGCGGCGCCAGCGCATAGATCACCGCCAGCGACATCAGCACCACGGTGGCCACCAGGAACCCGCGCAGCCAGGTCATGGTGTTGTCCCCGAACAGAAGCGCCGTGGATTTGACGCCGATCAGCGCGTCGTCTTCCTTGTCCTGATGGGCATAGATGGTGTCATAGAAGATGGTCCAGCAGATACCGGCCATGTACAGGAACACCGCCGGCAGGGCCAGGGATCCGGTCTGCGCCGTCCAGGCCAGCAGGGCGCCCCAGTTGAAGGCCAGGCCCAGAAAGATCTGCGGCCACCAGGTAAAACGCTTGGCAAAGGGATAGATCGCCACCAGCCCCAGCGACAGCACCCCCAGCGCGATGGCCGTCCAGTTGAAGGTCAGCAGGATCAGCAGGCCGATGCCGCATTGCGCGCCCATCCAGATCAACGCCTCACGCACGGTGACCTGCCCCGCCGGGATTGGACGTGAGCGGGTCCGCGCCACCTTGTCGTCGATGTTGCGGTCGGTGATGTCATTCCAGGTGCAGCCCGCCCCGCGCATGACAAACGCCCCGATGCCGCAGCCCACAAGGATCCAGATGGTCAGCCAGCCCGCGCGCTCGGGCAGCGCCAGCGCGCCCAGCAGCGCCCCCCACCAGCAGGGCAGCAACAGCAACCACGTGCCGATAGGCCGGTCCGCCCGCGACAGCCGCAGAAAGGGACGCGCGCGCGGCGGGGCCAGGGTATCCACCCAGTTGTCGTCAGGCGCATCCGCCACCGTGTCGCCAGCGCGCTGGTGCTCTGGCCTTTCGTCTGGCTCGGTCATATGGTCGGCCCCATGAAAGTGGAAGCGGACATCCCGCGTGTGCGGCTCTATGTAAAGCACCCGCTGGGGGCGGGGCAACCGCTGGCGCTGTCGCGCGATCAGGCGCATTACCTGTTCAACGTCATGCGGCTGGGTCCGGGTGAAGCCGTGGCGGTGTTCAACGGTCTGGATGGCGCCTGGCTGACCCGGGTGGCCGAGGCGGACAAACGTGGCGGCACGCTGGAGTGCGTGCGACAAATCGCGCCGCAGCACGACCCGCCGGATTTGTGGCTGCTGTTTGCACCCATCAAGAAGGCGCGCACCGATTTCATCGTGGAAAAGGCCACCGAACTGGGGGTGGCGCGGATCATCCCCGTGCAGACGCGGTTTACCAATTCCGAACGCATCCGCCAGGATCGGCTGCAGGCCCATGCGGTCGAGGCCGCCGAGCAATGCGGTGCCACCTTCGTCCCCGAAGTGGCCGCATTGGAACGTCTGGACCGCCTGCTGGCAGGCTGGGATGATGGCCGCCGCATTCTCTGGGCGGATGAGGGGCTTGCGCAGGGCACAGGTCTGGGCGGGCTGCCCCATGGCGCCTGGGCCGTGCTGATCGGCCCCGAAGGCGGCTTTGCCGAATCCGAACGTACCCGGCTGGCGGCCCTGCCATATGTGCACCCTGTCAGCCTGGGCCCGCGCATCCTGCGCGCCGATACCGCTGCCGTGGCGGCACTGACCCTGTGGCAGGCCCATCTGGGAGACTGGACATGATCCGCCCTGAGCTGCGCGAAACCCTCTGGCGCTGGCGCGAGGCCCTGAGCGGTGCCGCGGTGGCGCTGGCGGGCCTGCTGTGGCTGGCCACCGCCGGGGCGGGATTTTTCCAGGCGCTGGCCGGTCTGGTGGTGCTGGCAGGACTGGGCATCGGCTGGATCGGCTATCGCCGGGTGCGCTTTGCCGGTGCCACGCCCGGGCCGGGGCTGGTGCAGGTGGTCGAGGGGCAGATTTCCTATTTCGGCCCGCACCAGGGCGGTTTCGTCGCCCTGCGGGACCTGGAAGAGCTGCATCTGATCGACCATGGCCGCGCATGGCTGCTGGTGCAGGCGCAGGATGTCCCGGTCTCCATCCCCGTTGGTGCCGAAGGCGCCGAGGCGCTGTTCGACGCCTTTGCCAGCCTGGACGGCATGAACATGCCCGCGCTTCTGCGCGCGCTGGATGCGCCCGACCCGCCCGCAAGCCAGGTGCTCTGGCGCCATCCCCGGCTGATGGCGCATCGCCGCGCCTTGACTTGACCCCCGCCCCGGACCAAGTGTCGCCCCGCAGACAAGCAAGATCGGAGCCCAACGCCATGTCCATCCCCCAATCCGGCGGCGGAGCGCCGATCGAGTCCAAGGCAGAGCTGGCCACCTATCTGGAAGCGGGCTGCAAGACTAAGGAAGACTGGCGCATCGGCACCGAGCATGAGAAATTCGGCTATTGCAAGGATACGCTGCGCCCCCTGCCCTATGACGGCCCCCGCTCGATCCGGGCGATGCTGGAGGGGATGCGTGACCGCTTCGGCTGGCGCCCGGTCAGCGAAGGCGACCACATCATCGGGCTGGAGAAGGACGGCGCCAATATCAGCCTGGAGCCCGGCGGGCAGTTCGAGCTTTCCGGCGCGCCGCTGGAAACCATCCACCAGACCTGCGACGAGGTGAACGACCACCTGCGCGAGGTCAAGGAAGTCGCCGATACCATCGGTGCCGGGTTCATCGGCCTGGGCGCCGCGCCGTTCTGGTCCCATGACGACATGCCCGTGATGCCAAAAGGCCGCTACGCGCTGATGACCGGATATATGGACCGGGTCGGCACCCATGGCACGCAGATGATGTATCGCACCTGCACCGTGCAGGTGAACCTGGATTTCGGCTCGGAAGCGGACATGGTGCAGAAACTGCGCGTGGCGCTGGCGTTGCAGCCGGTGGCCACGGCCCTGTTTGCCAACTCGCCCTTCTTCGAAGGCAAGCCCAACGGGCACAAATCCTGGCGCGCGCGCATCTGGCGCGACCTGGACCCGGCGCGCACGGGCATGTTGCCCTTCGTGTTCGACGACGGCTTCGGGTTCGAGGCCTGGGTGGACTATGCGCTCGATGTGCCGATGTATTTCGTCTATCGCGATGGCCGCTATATCGACGCGCTGGGACAGAGCTTCCGCGATTTCATGGCCGGCAAGCTTCCGGCGCTCCCGGGCGAGAAACCCACCCTCAGCGACTGGGCCGACCACCTGACCACCATCTTCCCCGAGGCCCGGCTGAAACGCTTCATCGAAATGCGTGGCGCCGATGGCGGGCCGTGGCGGCGGCTCTGCGCGCTGCCCGCGCTCTGGGTCGGGCTGACCTATGACCAGGGCGCACTGGACGCCGCCTGGGATCTGGCCCGCGGCTGGGACGCCGACACCCGCGAAGCGCTGCGCGTTGCCGCCAGCGTGGACGGGCTGCAGGCGCAGGTCGGCAATATCCGGATGCATGATCTTGCACGCGAGGTGGTGGCGATCGCCGAAACCGGGCTGAAATCCCGCGCACGCCCCGGCGCAGGCGGGTTGCTGCCCGATGAAACGCATTTCCTCAACGCGCTGAAAGAAAGCCTGGAAACCGGCCAGACCCCGGCGGATGAGTTGCTCGCCCGCTACCACGGCGACTGGAACGGCGACCTGAGCCGCATCTACGCCGAATACAGCTACTGAAACGCAGGCACTGCCGGGAAAGGGGGGCTCCCGCCCCCTGGCACCCTGCAAGTTCCTTGCAGCGCCCCAGGCGTTGGGCCCGGCCGCGCGCGCCCTGCGCGCGCGGCCGCCACGCCCAACGGGATGAGCCGCGCGCTTGCGCGTGGCGAAGACGGGCGGGAGCCTCCCGTTCCGGGGGGAGTGGCGCCGTCAGCCACTCAGGGCTTGTCCTTCTCCACAGGCTTGGGCGCGTCGTCAAATTCGGGGTTCAGGATACGGCGGCTGTCGCCTTCGGGGTCATCGTACATGCCGCGCTTGAGTGTCCAGTAGAACGCCCCCAGCCCCAGCAACCCCAGAAACAGCGACACCGGGATCAGGATTGCCAGCACTTCCATTGCATTCACTCCGTTTTCGCACGTCCCCGCCCCAGGGCCGCCAAGGAGGTCATTTCAGCCGCAGCGCATTCAGCGATACGGTGATCGACGACAGCGACATCACCACGGCCGCCCATAGCGGTGTGCAATACCCCAGAAGCGCCACCGGCACAAACACGGCATTATAGATCCCGGACTGCCAGAAATTCTCGCGGATACGGCGGACCGAGCTTCGGGCCGTGCGCAGCGCGTCGGCAATCGGTCCGATGTCGCGGCCCAGCAGGACCATGTCCGAAGCCGCGCGGGCTGCATCCAGCGCCGTGGCCGGCGAGATCGACACATGCGCCGCCGAGAGCGCCACAGTGTCATTGAGCCCGTCGCCGACCATCAGCACCTTGTGCCCTGCCTCCTGCAACGCGGCGATCCTTGCGGCCTTTTCCTGCGGAAGCGCACCGGCCTGCCACTGCGGGATGCCCAGCCGCCGGGCCATGGCCTCGACCGCCGGCGCCACATCGCCCGAAATCAGCCAGACATCCTTGCCCTGTGCCTTCAGCGCCTGCACCACCTCCTCGGCGCCGGGGCGGAGCGCATCGGTGAAGGTGAAGCTGTGCGTGGCATCGCCGATGCACAGATAGGCGCCGGTGGTCGCGGCATGGGTTGCCCCGACCCAGCCCGCGCGGCCCAGCTTGACCGGTTCCCCCTGCCAGATGCCCTGCACACCATAACCCGGCGCTTCACGCAGTTCCTCCACAACCGCCGGGTCCAGACCACGATCGCGCAGTGCCTTGGCAAGGGCGCGCGCCAGCGGGTGGCCGGACCCTTCGGCCAAGGCCAGCGCCACCGACAACGCCCGCGTCGGATGGTCGTCCAGATTGTCGGGCACCGGCATGCCCATGGTCAGGGTGCCGGTCTTGTCAAACACCACCGTATCAACCTCGGCCAGCCGTTCCAGCGCGGTGCCGTCCTTGATCAGCAGTCCCTTTCGAAACAGCCGTCCGCTGGCAGCCGTGACAACCGCCGGCACGGCAAGGCCCAGCGCGCAGGGGCAGGTGATGATCAACGTTGCCACCGCGATATTGACCGAGAGCCGCAGATCACCACCTGAAATCCACATCCAGGCGACAAACGCGCCCAGCGACAGCAGCGGGATCGTTGGCGCATAGGCGCGCGCGGCACGGTCCGCCAGCGTGGTATAGCGGTTGCGCGCCGATTCGGCGGCGGCGACCAGATCAGCCATGCGGTGCAACGAGCTGTCCCGCCCCGCCGCCGTGACCCGCACGGTCAGCGGGCCGGTCAGGTTGACTTCGCCGGTGCTGACCTGCGCGCCAGGGGCCGCAACCACGGGCAGGGTCTCGCCGGTCAGCAGCGCGCGGTCCAGTTCGGACCGGCCGGCAACGATCTCTCCATCCACGGGCATCCGGCCGCCCGGGCGCACCAGCACCAGATCCCCCTGCGCCAGATCGGCGACCGAGACCGGGACCTCGGCCCCGCCCTCCAGCCGGATGGCGCGGGGCACTTCCAGCGCGGCCAGTTCCTGCGCGGCGGACCGCGCCACCGCGCGGGCGCGGAAATCCAGATACCGCCCCGCCAGCAGGAAAAAGGTCAGCATGACCGAGGCTTCGAAATACGCGTGCTGCCCCGAATGCAGCGTCTCAAAGAGCGAGATCACCACCGTCAACACGATTGCCAGAGAAATCGGCGCATCCATGCCCAGCCGCCCCGCCCGCAGCCCGGCCAGCGCATTGCGAAAGAAGGGCTGCCCGGAAAACGCCACCGTGGGAATGGCGATCATGGCCGAGATCAGATGAAACATATCCCGCGTGGCATCCGACGCCCCGGCCCAGACGGCCACCGACAACAGCATGATGTTCATCATGGCAAAACCGGCCACACCCAGACGCATCAGCAGGTCACGCCCCTGCTTGTCGGTCTCGGTCATCGACAGGGTGCCGGGGTCCAGCTCATGCGCCTCATAGCCCAGCCGGTCCAGCCGGTCGATGACGGCCTGCGCGTCAATCTCGGGCGCAGCATCGACGCTCAGACGCTTCAGCGTCAGGTTCAGCCGGGCCGAGCGCACCCCTTCCATGCGGTGCAGGTCACGCTCGATGCTGGAAATGCAGCCGGCGCAATGGACCGCGGGCACCGACAGCAGCAGCCGCGCGCCCGCAGGTGCTGCACGTTCCGCCAGATCGGCAGCCGAAGGGGCTGCCGCGCAGGCAGGACAGGCCGAAACCGAAGGCTGGACCCGGGCATTCATTTGTGCGGCCCCCTAGCCAGTCACATGCAGGATGACCCGCTGGCGGAACTCGGTCCCGTCGGGGGCATGGGCCACAAGGCGGATGTTCCAGTTGCCGGGGCGGATATCCACCGGCGCAGTAAACGTGCCACTGTAGTAGCTGAATTCAGGCACAAAATCATCCTGGACATGTGTGGCGCGCCCCACCACGGCCTGCATCGAGGCCACATCAACCGCACCCCCGTCGGCATCCGCGAAGGCGATCGTCAGCAGCCCGTCCTCTACCCGCGCCCGCACATCCCAGCCCAGGGCCAACTGCGCGGCCAGTTCCTCGTTGAAATTCTGGCTGGCGACAAAGGAATTGTCCACCTCAAGCCCCGGAAAGCTCTGCACCGCGCGCACCGCAAGGGTCAGATTGGCCGTCAGGATCACGGCAAAGGCCCCCACGGCGATCATCAGCACCTTGCGCCCTGTCAGTGGCTTGCCCCGCCCCGCACTGCGATCGGTCATTGGTTTCTCCCGTTGAAGATTGTGTCGGCATAGATGCGCTCTGCCTCGCCGTCGATCGAGGCCCAGATCCGCACCGGTGTCTGGTGCCCGACGGCGGCGGGGCTGTCGGGGCGGGCGGTCAGGTAGACCCGCTGTGACAGCTGTTCATCGGCGGGCACCATGACCACCAGACCGGGCTGCCCTTCCAGCGCCAGGGTGATCCCCTCGGCGCCGGTGTGGGACAGTATGAAGGGGCGCGGCTCTCCATGCATGTTGCGCAGCCGCACGTCATAGGCGTTGCGCACGGCACCATCAGAGAGCACCACATGGGTGGGATTGCGAATGGGCGAGACGCTCATGTCGATATCCGACCGCAGGAACAGCGCCACGATGAGCGCCAGGCCGATCCCGGCCCAAAGCACGGTGTAAAGGATCGTGCGCGGGCGGAACACATGGCTCCAGACGGATTTCGGCGTCTCGCCGCCGCGCTCGCGGATTTCATCGGACAGGGCCAGATAGCCTATCAGCCCGCGCGGCTTGCCGATCCGGTCCATGACATCGTCACAGGCATCAATGCACAGCCCGCAGGTGATGCAGGCCAGTTGTTGACCATCGCGGATATCAATCCCCATGGGGCAGACATTGACGCAGGCCATGCAGTCGATGCAATCGCCTTGCGATGGCGCCGCCTGCCCCTTCTTCAGCTTGCCGCGCGGTTCACCGCGCCAGTCGCGGTAGCCGATGGTGATGGTGTCCTCATCCATCATCGCGGCCTGGATGCGCGGCCAGGGGCAGCCATAGATGCAGACCTGTTCGCGGAAAAAGCCGCCGAACAGGAAGGTGGTCATGGTCAGGATCAGCACCGTGATATAGGCCACCGGATGCGCCTGCCCGGTGAACAGCTCCACGAACAATGTCGGCGCATCGGCGAAATAGAACACCCAGGCCCCGCCCGTGGCCATGGCGATCAGGAACCAGACCGTCCATTTCAGGCTGTATTTGCCGATCTTCTCGCCTGTCCAGCGCTGGCGGTGCAGACGCAGCCGGGCGTTGCGGTCGCCCTCGATCCAGCGTTCGACCTGGATGAACAGGTCGGTCCAGACGGTCTGCGGGCAGGCGTAGCCGCACCACACCCGCCCCAGCGCCGAGGTGAACAGAAACAGCCCGATCCCCGCCATGATCAGCAGCCCGGCGACGAAATAGAATTCATGCGGCCAGATCTCGACCATGAAGAAGAAGAAGCGCCGGTTGCCCAGATCCAGCAGCACTGCCTGGTCCGGCAGGTTCGGCCCCCGGTCCCAGCGGATCCACGGCGTGACGTAGTAGATCCCCAGCATGAGCGCCAGCAGCCACCATTTCATGGTGCGGAATGACCCCTTCACCCGGCGCGGAAAGATCGGCTCGCGCGCGGCATAGAGGGATTGGGACGTTTCTTCGGAACTCACGGCGCATTCTCCGGTTGGTGGCGCGGGGTCAGTCCTTGTTTCATGCCAGAATGGCCTCAACTTTGACCTGAGTCAAAAATAGACATTCACGGTGCATCTTCGCCTGCGACCCCTGCGCGCAGGGTACGCCTGCC
The DNA here is from genome assembly GCF_013415485.1 of Rhabdonatronobacter sediminivivens. Lineage (GTDB taxonomy): Bacteria > Pseudomonadota > Alphaproteobacteria > Rhodobacterales > Rhodobacteraceae > Rhabdonatronobacter > Rhabdonatronobacter sediminivivens. The sequence continues at coordinate 47,325 of NZ_JACBXS010000008.1, forward strand.
CTGCGCATGAAAAAGCACCGGCCCCCCAAAACGCGCGAACAGGAAAGGGAACCGGTGCAGCCCTGCGAACAGGGCGTGCCCCTTCATGCGCTCTTTCGGTGCAGGGCGCCTTGACCTGCATCAAACGGGCGGAAAGGCCGCCTGATCTGCGGCGACCTGCCGCAGCGCCCAGCGCAGAAAGGCCCGCAGGGGCGGGCGCTGCACTCCGGGGCGGGTCAGCAGGTAATAGCCCGTGGGGGCAGGGTCACGATACATCTCCTGCAACAGGCCGCAGGCGATATCGGCCGTGACAAAGGCATGGGCGGCCACCGCCAGCCCCTGCCCTGCGCGGGCCGCATCCAGCATCATGTTGCCCGGCAGATGGGTCAACCCGATGCCCTGCGCCCGGGTCACGCCGTTTCTGGCCAGAAAACGCGTGGCCTCGCTGGTTTCCAGCTCGGTCAGCCAGGGCAAATCCGCCAGCGCCGCCAGATCGCCCGCGCGCCGCGCGGCGATCAGTCCCGGCGCCCCCACCACCACCAGTGGCGAGGGCAGCAGCAGCTCGGCCTCCAGCCCCGGCCAGGAGCCGGTGCCATGGCGCACGGCCAGATCGAAGCCCCCCGGCTCCAACCGCCGCACTTTGGGCGTGGGGTCGATGACCAGGTCGATACCAGGGTGCTGAACGCGGAAGCTGCCCAGACGCGGCACCAGCCAGCCCGAGGCGAACATGGGCGTGGTGGTGATCTGCAGCGGACGCAGCGCATCGGCCTGGCCCAGTTCGGCCACCGCGGAGTGGATGGCGCCGAACCCCTCGCGCAGGGCATCTGCCAGGCGATGACCATCGGCGGTGAGTTCCAGCGCACGCCCATGGCGCGACACCAGCGCCACGCCCAGCCGTTCCTCCAGCGCGCGGATCTGCTGGCTGATCGCGGCATGGGTGACACCGATCCGCGCCCCGGCCTGCGCCACGGAGCCGGTTTCGGCCCAGGCGGAAAAGGCGCGCAGTGCCGAAAGTGGCGGCATGTTGCGCCAGTCAATCATGTAAGCCTGGCTTTCATTTCTGAAATCTTCCTGACTGGGGCCCCGCATGCATGGCTGCTATTCATGGCGTACCACCAACGCCCCCGAAGGAACAGGAGAAAACCATGTTAGCAGTTCTTGCAGACAGCCTTGCCCTGGCCACGCGCCGGGAACCTCAGCGCCCCACGGCGCAGCAGCCCCCGCTGAGCCGCAAACCGGCGGAGCCGAAGAACGCATGAAAAAACCGGCCCCCAACGGGGGCCGGTCACCACAAGGTCAGGCGCAGGCCGGATTACTGGCCGCCGCCAAGCTGGTGCACATAGGCCGCCACGGCGCGGATTTCAGCCTCGCGCAGGCGGGTTTCGAAGCCCGGCATCACCCCGAAGCGGCTGTAGTAAATGCTGTGGCGAATAGCCTCTTCGCTGCCGCCATAGAACCAGACCTGGTTGTTCAGCGCCGGGGCACCGAGTTCGTAATCTCCCTCACCGCCGTCGCCGTGGCATGAGGCACAGTTCCACTCATACTCCTCGGCCCCGGCATCGGCCAAGGCCTCGTCATGGTCCTGACCGGACATGCGCAGGACGTAATGAGTGATCTCGGTGATCTCCTGATCATCCAGCAGGCCGTCGACCCCGAAGGCGGGCATCTGCGACCAGCGTGCCTCAGGGTAATCATCGTTGCGGATGCCCCAGGTGACGGTTGTGGTGATGTCCTCCATCGTTCCGCCCCAGAGCCAGGCGTCATTGAGCAGGTTCGGATAGCCTGCCGCCTGCACACCCGCGCCCCCGGTGCCGTGGCACTGCGAACACTGGGCCGCAAACACCGACGCACCGGCGTTGACAGCGAAGCGATGCAGGTCCGGGTCCTCGCGGATGGCATCAAGATCGGTTTCCACCAACTGGGCGAACCAGGTCTCGTTGCGGGCCTCGAACTCATCGATCTCGGCCGCGACATTGGCGCGCGAGGAATAGCCCAGCAGCCCCGAGGTCGCGCTCTGGATGCCCGGCCAGGCCGGATAGGCGATCCAGTATCCGACCGACCACACCACGGTGATCAGGAAGATCCAGACCCACCAGCGGGGCATGGGATTGTCGTATTCCTCGATCCCGTCCCAGCTGTGCCCGGTGGTGGGCGGATCCTGCTTCAGCTTGGACTGCGGGTCCGGATACTGACGCGAAGCGGGGGTAATCTTTTCCTTGGGATTGTCAGCCATCAGCGGGCCTCTTTCTCTGCGCGGCGATCATCGCTGCGCGGCGTCTCCGGGGGTGCCGGCTTGTCATCATTGCGAAAGATCATGTTCCTGGTCTCATCATGGACCTTCCTGGACCCGGGGCGGAAGATGAACACTACCACCCCGATGAAAAACAGGAACATGAACAGAAGGTGCCAGCTGTCGGCAAATGTCCGAAGCCATGTATAGGTTTCCATAACGCCCTCCTCAGCGGCTGGCCGCAGGCACGAAGGTTTCGAAATCCACCAGCGTGCCCAGCATCTGCATATAGGCGATGATCGCGTCCATCTCGGTTACCTGGGGCTGGCCGTCGAAATTGCGCTGCTGCGCACCGGGGTAGCGGTCCACCACACCGGGGTCACCATCGAGGTCCGCCTGGGCGAAGAAGTCGCTGACGGCGTTGTCCATCATCTCATCGTCATAGGGATGGCCCAGCACGCGATAGACCCGCATGATGTCGCGCACATGTTCGGCATCCGATGTGCCCAGGGTGCGGTTCATCATGAAGCCATAGCTGGGCATGATCGATTCCGGCACCACCGACTGCGGGTCGATCATGTGCTGGACATGCCAGTCATCGCTGTAACGCCCGCCCAGACGCGCCAGATCCGGCCCCGTCCGCTTGGAGCCCCACTGGAACGGATGGTCATACATGGACTCGGCGGCCAGGCTGTAGTGGCCATAGCGTTCCACCTCGTCCCGCATGGGGCGGATCATCTGGCTGTGGCAGTTGTAGCACCCCTCGCGCAGGTAGATCTCGCGCCCGGCGATTTCCAGCGGCGAATAGGGGCGCACGCCTTCCACCTCCTCGATGGTGTTTTCCAGGTAGAACAAGGGCACGATCTGCACGATGCCCCCGATGGTGACCACCAGGAAGCTGAGGACCAGCAGCAGGGTGGCGTGCGTCTCGATCTTCTTGTGATGTCTGAAAATGCTCATCACGCCCTCCTTATTCAGCGGCCACGGCAGCGGTGGCCGGCTTGCGCTCGGCCGTGCTGGTGACGGTTTTCCACAGGTTGTAGCACATGATGATCGCCCCCAGCAGGAACATCAGCCCGCCCAGCGTGCGCACCACATACATCGGGAACTTGGCGGCCACGGTGTCGGCGAAGGAGTTCACCAGGAAGCCCTGCGCATCAACCTCGCGCCACATCAGCCCCTCCATGATGCCGGTCACCCACATCGAGGCCGCGTAAAGCACGATCCCCAGCGTGGCGAGCCAGAAGTGCCAGCTGACCAGCCGCAGCGAATACAGCCCTTCGCGCTGCCACAACTTCGGCACCAGGTAGTAGAGCGCGCCGAAGGTGATCATGCCGTTCCAGCCCAGCGCGCCCGAATGCACGTGCCCGACGGTCCAGTCGGTGTAATGGCTCAGCGCGTTGACGGTCTTGATGGACATCATCGGCCCTTCGAAGGTGGCCATGCCGTAGAAGCCCACGGCGACCACCATCATCCGGATCACCGGATCGGTGCGCAGCTTGTCCCAGGCGCCCGAGAGCGTCATCAGCCCGTTGATCATGCCGCCCCAGGACGGCATCCACAGCATGATGGAAAAGGTCATACCCAGCGTCTGCGCCCAGTCCGGCAGCGCGGTGTAATGCAGATGGTGCGGACCGGCCCAGATATACAGGAAGATCAGCGCCCAGAAGTGCACGATCGACAGCTTGTAGCTGTAGACCGGACGCTCGGCCTGCTTGGGGATGAAGTAATACATCATGCCCAGGAAGCCTGCGGTCAGGAAGAAGCCCACGGCGTTGTGGCCATACCACCACTGGATCATGGCAGATTGCACACCGGACCACAGGGGCACGGATTTCGAACCGAAGACCGACACCGGGATCGACACGTTGTTGACGATATGCAGCATCGCCACAGTGACGATGAACGCCATGTAGAACCAGTTGGCCACGTAGATATGCGGCTCACGCCGATTGATGATCGTGCCCATGAAGACCAGCAGGAACGCCACCCAGACGATGGTCAGCCACAGGTCCGTCAGCCATTCGGGTTCGGCATATTCATTGCCCTGGGTAGAGCCCAGCACGTAACCCGTTGCCGCCATCACGATGAAGAGCTGATAGCCCCAGAACACGAACCAGGCCAGATTCCCCCCCCAGAGCCGCGCCGCCGAGGTCCGCTGCACCACATAGAAGGCCGTTGCAATCAGCGCGTTACCCCCAAATGCGAAAATCACCGCCGAGGTATGCAGCGGGCGCAACCGGCCAAAATTCAGATAGCCCTGTGCCCAGTCGAAATTCAGCTGCGGCCAGGTCAGCTGCGCGGCAATGAAAACGCCCGCGGCAAACCCGATGACGCCCCAGAATGCCGTCGCAATGACGCCCGCGCGCACGACGCCATCCATGTATTCATTGGGATTGTGTACCGGCGCAGGTTCACCGACACGGCGAATCTGCCACAGGAACAGGCCCGCTGCAGTCAGGAAAATGATGATGGCGTGGACCAAATAGGCCAGATCGCGCGCGAAATTGGCTGCAATCGCGGCAAAAACCACGATCACGCCAAGCACGATCAGCTTAACGTAATCCCACATGTTGTGTGTCCCTTTTTGGTGCCGGCACAATTCACTGCGCCGAAAACTTGTCTCGCACGGTCGCCTTCTGGCATGACAAGGGTGTTGGACACTTTGATTCAGGTCAAGTTGAATAGCGCCCAGACCTTGCGCCAAATCAACGCAACATGGCCGGTTTCGTCTAGACTGAAGCCTTGGAACACCAGCCAGACCGGGAGGATACGGCCTTGCCCTACAAGTCCCTGACCATGTTTTTTGCAGCCGAGCCGGGCATGCGCACGGCGGTTGACGCCGCTGTCAGCTTCGCGCGACTGCATGACGCGCATCTGGATGTCTGCTGTCTGGGGGTGGACAATACCCAGGCCGCGGGCTTCTACGCCGGTGCCCCGGCCATGATCTATCAGGAAGCCCTGGACCAGGCCCGCGCCGAGGCGGAGGCGCTGGAGGCCAAGGCCCGCGATCAGTTGCGCAATGCCGATATCCGCTGGTCCACTGACAGCGCGGTGGTGACCCTGGGGGGCGTGGCGTCCTTTGTGGGGCTGAAGGCGCGGTTTTCGGACCTGGTGCTGATGCCGCGCCCCTATGGCAATCAGCGCGGCATCAACGATGAGGCGATGATCGAATCCGCCCTGTTCGACGGTCAGGCCGCGGTGTTGGTGCTGCCCGAAGGGATGGACCGGATTGACAGCTTCGACCGGATTGTCCTGGCCTGGAACCAGAGCAACGAAGCCCTGCGCGCCGCGCGCCGGTCACTGCCGCTGCTCAAAGCCGCCGATCACGTCAGCATCGCCATCATCGACCCGCCGACCCATGGGCCGGAACGCTCGGACCCCGGTGGATTGCTGACGCAGATGCTGTCACGCCATGGCGTCCGGGCCGAGGTATCGGTGCTGGCGAGGACCATGCCCTCGGTCAGTGACACGCTGATGCGCCACATGGACGATCAGCAGGCCGATCTGCTGGTGATGGGCGCCTATGGCCACTCTCGCCTGCGCGAGGCGATCCTGGGCGGGGCCACCCGTGACATGCTGGAAAAGCTGAAAACCCCGGTTTTCATGGCACATTGACCCTGCGGGCGTGCGCGTGTCGCACGCCCGGCTTCGCGCCCGGTCCTTCAAGCCCGGTGTTCAGGCCCGGTGTTCAGGCCCGGTGTTCAGGCCCGGTGTTCAGGCCCGCTTGCGCAACAGGAATACGGCCCGGCGGCGCCCTTCGCGCTGCGCGCGGCGTCCCTGCTTGTTGGTCGTGGTGTCGTCCAGCACCTCGAACCCTGCCGTGTTGAACATGGCCACCAGATCATCAAGATGCAGGCTGTCGCGCATGGGCTTGCCCTCGGCGGGCCAGACGGTGGGCCGGGTGGAAATGCCCATCTCGATGATCGCATGTTCGCGCGTCACCCGCGCCATTTCGGCCAGCGACTGCTTTGCCAGACCAAACGGCAGCACATGGCGCAAGAAGCGCGTGCTGACCACCAGATCGAACTGCCCGTCCGCGTAGGGCAGTTGCGTTGCATCGCCGTGATCAAGCGTTACCGCCAGACCCAGTTCCTCGGCCCGCTTGCGCGTTTCGCCCAGCATCTCATGCGAGGCATCGAACCCCGTCGCCTGATGCCCGCGGTCCTTGTAGAGCGGCAAGTATCGGCCCGTCCCCACGGGGACATCCAGAACACACAGCTCACGCGGCAGGCGCTCCAGATAAGCCTCCACCGCTGCCTGTTCCCGCTGCCAGCGCTTGGACCCCGCACGCTCGGCATCATAGAGCGCGGCCATATCGCCATAGTAGATATCACCCTTCGGCGGGTTGCCCTGGAACAGCTTGCGCAGTGCCCAGCGCAGCCGTGGGATTCGCACCTTCAGGAAACTCAGAGAGAGATTGCGCGCAACCATGACCACTTCCATTGTCCATAATGCGACTGCATCACCCCGGACAGGATATCTGCAGGATCGCCGTTCAGGCGCCGCGATACACCTCTGCGGGCGGCACATCAAGTTTTCAGCATTCCCATCGCGACACCAAACTGTTACAAACAGGCCGGTTTTTCCCTTGCATGAGTTTCCAATGGCCAAGCGACATGTTGATGAAATCCTGACCGTATCCGCGCTGAAGCTGGAACAAGGCGTTCAGAACGTGCGGAAAAATCACCCCGATGCGCGGGTGACCAAACTGGTCGTGGGCAAACATGTCTACTGGATGAAGCAAAGCGAACGCCATGAAACCGTCAAGAAGCGCCTGCGCAAAGGCTGCGGCACCGAAGCCCTGCGTCGGGAGCGCGCGAACCTGAAAGAACTGGCCGCGCGGGGCGTGCCGGTACCCGATGTCGTCGCCTTTGATGACGATTACCTGGTCATTGCCGACTGCGGTCTGACCCTGAATGACCTGTTCCTGTCCCCCGATTACCGTGGAGAAGATGGTGTGCGCGCGTTTTTCGAAGCCGGGCGCGCGCTGGCAAAGCTGCATGGCCAGGGGCTGGCGCTGGGGCGGGGAAAGGCCAAGGATTTCTGCTGGGACGGGCAGACGGTCCGTTTCATCGACCTTGAGGAATCGCCCGCTGCCTTTGATCCGCAGAGCAACGGGCGCACGAACCTGGTCAATTTTGTCTTTCACACCTTTTTCGCGGCGTTCCAGTTGCAGCGCGATGTCTATGCCGAAGCACGCGCCTTCCTGCGCGGATACGCTGCCGATGGCAGCGATGCAACGCGCCAGACGCTTGAATGCGCCTCCAGATGGGCGCGGCGGCGCTGGTGGATGGCTGCACTCAGCATTCCGGTGGGCTTCCTGCGGCCGCTGGGCCGCGCGCCGGATTTCAAAGCCACAGCGCCAACACTGATCCTTCTGGCCTATCCTGTACCGGACCGCCCCGAGGCATTCGCCACTGTGCCGCAACTGGCCGAGGCAATGCCGTCAAGACAGCCCACCAAGGCTGCACGCTGACCTGATCGGGCGCGGTCTGTCAGCCATCTGTCAGCCAGGAACACCCGTTGCGCAGTCACATTATGGCGCGCGTCCCGCCTGCAGGACCCCGGCAGGCGGGTCACACGGGCACTGCCCCGGGCTCAGACCAGGAACCCGCCGTCCGTGTCATCGCCGGTTTCCTCCAGCAGCCGGTCGAAATCCGGCACGGTGATCTGGCGCTTGCCGCGGATTTCAATGATCCCGTCCTTGCGCAGGGCCGAGATCTGGCGGCTGACGGTCTCCAGCGTCAGACCCAGATATTCGGACATGGCCTCACGGGTCAGGGGCAGTTCGAAGCTGATCACGCCCTCAGGCTCGCGCAGTTGCAGCGACGCATCGCGCCGGGCCAGAATGGCCAGCAGGCTGGCTATCTTCTCCCGCGCGGTCTTGCGCCCCAGAAGCAGCATCCATTCCCGCGCCGCGTCCAGTTCATCCAGTGTCATTTCCAGCAGCCGCTGCCCGATATGCGGGGTGCGCAGCATCATCTCCTCGAAGGGTTTCTTGCGGAAACAGCACATGACCACATCGGTGGTGGCGGTGACATCATAGGGCGCGGTCTCTCGCCCGGGGCGGCCCACGAAATCCGAGGGCAGCAGCAGGCCGACCATCTGGCGGCGCCCGTCTTCCATCGTCTGGGTCAGCGTGGCGATCCCGGTGACAACCGAGGCCACGAAATCCATCCGGTCGGCAGACCAGGCAATCACTTGCCCCGCCTGATAACTGCGGTAAAACTTGATCTCTTCCAGCTGCACGAGTTCTTCATCGTCGCAGCGGGCGCAGACAGCGCGGTGACGGATGGGACAGTCGCCGCAACTTTGTGGTCCGGTCTTTGGGATGGAGACTGTGCGGTTCATGTCGATTGATCTGTGTCAAGGAAACTTCGGATTTAGCGTTACACATTAGGCAAATGAAAAGCGATACACAACTCGCCCGTCTGGGCTTATTCGACGCGCGTGTGCCACGGTACACCAGCTACCCGACCGCCCCGCAGTTCAAGCCGGGCCTGGGGTCGGACAAATTTGCCGACTGGGTGCGCGCAATCGCCCCCGGCAGCCAGATATCGCTCTATCTGCATGTGCCTTTTTGCCGCAGATTGTGCTGGTTCTGCGCGTGCCGGACACAGGGCACACGCTCGCTGGCGCCGGTGCTGGCCTATGTGGAGACGCTGAAGGCCGAACTGGATCTGCTGCGCGCGATTCTCCCCGAGGGCGTGACCCTTTCGCGGCTGCACTGGGGCGGGGGCACACCGACGCTACTGCCGCCCGAGCAGATGCGCGATCTGGCCGCCCATGTGCTGACCACCGTTCCGTTGGGCGAAAACGCCGAATTTTCGGTCGAGATCGATCCGAACGAAATCGACGACGCGCGGCTTGATGCCCTCGCCGAGGCGGGGATGAACCGCGCCTCGATCGGGGTGCAGGATTTCGACCCCGAAATTCAGGCGATCATTGGCCGCGATCAGAGCTTCGAGATCACCCACGCCGCCGCCGAGGCCATCCGTGCCCGCGGGATTCGCAGCCTGAACGCGGATATCCTCTATGGCTTGCCCGACCAGACCACGGTGCGGATGACTGACTCGGTGCAGAAACTTCTGTCATTGAACCCCGACCGCGTGGCGCTTTACGGATATGCCCATGTGCCCTGGATGGCACGGCGCCAGCAGTTGATCCCTTCGGACAGCCTGCCCCGGCCGGAAGAGCGGCTGGGACTCTATGAAACCGCGCGGCGCCTGTTCCTTTGGGACGGCTATGACGAAATCGGCATCGACCACTTCGCCCGGCCCCATGACGGGCTGGCACAGGCCGCGCAGGCGGGAAGGCTGAAGCGCAATTTCCAGGGCTACACCGACGATACCGCGCCGGTGCTGATCGGGCTGGGCGCGTCTTCGATCTCGCGCTTTCCGCAGGGCTATGCCCAGAACGCGCCCGGCACGTCGGACTGGACGAAATCCGTGCGCAAGGGGCAGTTCGCCACCAGCCGGGGCCATGTGTTCCAGGGGGACGATATCCTGCGCGCCAGGATCATCGAAATGCTGATGTGCGATTTTGCAACCGATGATGCCGAACTGATCACGCGATATGGGGCCACGCAGGCGCAGCTTGAGGCCATGTATCGCCCCGCGGTGGCGCATTTCGATCCATTCCTGAAGCGGGGCGCCGGTGGTCTGGAGATCCCCCTTGCCGGGCGTCCGCTGACGCGCATGATCGCAGCGGCTTTTGACGCCTATGCCATGTCCAGGGAGGGGCACAGCTCGGCGGTCTGAGATGACATGTCATGGCGGCGCAGGACAGGCCTGGCGGCGGCGCGCGGATCAGTCGATCTCGCGCGCTTCGTCCACCAGCATGATGGGGATCCCGTTGCGGATGGGAAAGGCCAGGTGAGCGGCCTTCGAGATCAGCTCCTGCCGCTCGGCATCGTAGCTCAGCCTCCCCTGGGTGACCGGACAGACCAGCGCCTCAAGCATCTGACGGTTTATGGGCGGACGCGAAGGTTCAACCGGCGCAGTGCTCATTGCAGCCGGTCCTCCTCTCCCCCGCGCAGGGCGAATTCCATCAATGTGACCAGTGTTTCGCGGCGGGTGGCCAGGGATGGTGCCTCCAGCAGGGCCTGCTTGTCCTCGGGCGCGAAGGGGCAGAGCATCGAAAGCGAATTGATCAGCAATTCATCCCCCGCCTCGCGCAGGCTGCTCCAGTCGGTGGAAAGCTCCTGCGCGGCAAAATACCGGCCCAGCAGGTCCAGAAACCTGTCGCGGTCAAAACCGCCATCGCGTTCGGCACCGTCGCGGTCCCGCTCGAACCCGGCCCAATCCACCTGAGCGCGCCGATACGGGGTGAAGCCTTCCACCTCGCGCAGCAGGCGGAAGCGCGATGCACCGCTCAGCGTGATCATGTAGCGGCCATCCTCGGTTTCCGAAAACGCGGTCAGCCGCCCGGCACAGCCGATGCTGTGCAGCCGGTCACGCGCCCCCTCGGGGCCTTCGCATGGCTGGATCATGCCGATCAGCCGCGCCTGCGTCTTCATGCAATCCTCGATCATCGCCAGATAGCGCGGCTCGAAGATATGCAGGGGCAGTCGCGCGCGCGGCAGCAACAGTGCCCCGGGCAGCGGAAAGATCGGAATTGTGTCGGGCAGTTCCCTGGGGCTTTTCATGACTGACAACCTAGCCCGCTCTGCGGATCAGGCAAAGATCATCGAGCTGAGTTTTCGCCGTCCCCGTGCCGCTATGGGATCACCGGGTTTCAGGGCGTCGAAGATGGTGAAGAGTTGCGTCTTGGCGGCGCCGTCATTCCACTCGCGGTCGCGGCGGAACAGTTCCAGCAATTCCTCAACGGCCTCTGCGGTTTCGCCATTGGCGTGAAGCGCCTGCGCCAGGTCAAAGCGGGCCTGATGGTCATTGGCGTCAGCCTCGACCCGGGCACGCAGGTCTGCGACCGGACCAGCGTTCTGGGCCTGCAGGGCCAGGGCGATCTGGGCGCGGGCGGCATCGAGTTCCGGCGCCCCGGCAATGGACGCGGGGGCATTGTTCACCAGCGCCTCGGCCTGGTCCAGTTCGCCCATCTTCACATGGGCCCGGGCCAGACCGCCCAGCGCGGCCGCATTCTCGGCCTCTTGCCCCAGAACGGCGGCAAAGACCTGGGCGGCATCCACGGCGGCGCCCTGTTCCAGCATTTCCTCGGCAGCCGCCAGGGCGTCCCCAAGGCCACCGTCGCCGGCCAGATCGGCCATCCGCTTGACGAAAGCCTTCAATTCGCTGGGCTGCTGGGCACCCTGAAAACCATCGGCGGGCTGCCCCTGCCAGAAGGCATATACGGTGGGGATGGACTGGATGCGCAGTTGCGCGGCAATGGCCTGGTTTTCATCGACATTGATCTTGACCATGCGGACCTTGCCGCCTGCGGCCTTGACCTCGGCCTCCAGCGCGGGGCCAAGGGTCTTGCACGGACCGCACCAGGGCGCCCAAAAATCGACGATCACCGGCACCTCGCGGCTGGCCTCGACCACCTGCGCCATGAAATCGCGCTCGGTCCCCTCGATGATCAGATCGTCCGCAGGTTTCGCCCCGCCCCCAAGTTCCAGCATGTCGCACCCTTTGATAGCCGTGTTCCGTGATTGCCGTGTTTTGCCCTATATGAGGAACAAAACCCCAAAGGCCAAGGGGTCCATACCTAGCCGCGCACGATAAGGCGGGTCCCGTAGTCGATCCGGTTGACGATCCACAGCAGGTGGTCGCGGCGAAAGGCCACGCAGCCGGCTGTGGGCACGCGCGGGCCGCACCACAGGTGAATGAAGATGGCGGACCCGGCGCCACGCTCGGCGCGGGGCCAGTTGTAGTCGGTGATCAGCACCAGATCATAAAGCGGGTCGGCGCGGCGCAGGGCTTCGTGGCTGTGGCGATAGGGGGCGCGGACCATGAGGTTGTAATCCTCATGCGCCGGATCGTCGGACCACAGGTCGCGCGGGCCGACAGGCAGCGCCCAATCCGGCAAGGCGTGACGCGCGATCCGCTCGGGGCGGTAGAGCAGCCCCACCAGCCCGTGGGCACCCGAAGGTGTCACACCATCGCCTTCGCGCTTGCGCGCGCGGATACCACCGCGACCGATGGCGCAGGGGAAGTGACGGCCGAGGAACCGGCACCCCCAGCGGGTGACGACCAGATCATTCGGGGTCATGGCATATGCGTTCGTATGGCGCGGGTAGCAGGGTCTGAGGGGGCTGTCGCCCCCCCGCGCCCGTTCCGGGCACTCCCCCCCGGAGTATTTCTGGCAAGATGAAGACCGGGGCGCGGTTCCAGGTCACAGCAGATGTCCCGATTTGGCGGCCTTGGTGGCCAGATAGGCGCGGTTTTCATCGGTTTCGCCAACGCGCAGGGGAACGCGTTCGACCACCTCGATCCCGTTGGCGCAGAGCATCTCGACCTTGCCGGGATTGTTGGTCAGCAGCCGCGCCCGTGTGAACCCCATGCGGCGCAGGAGCGCGGCGCCGATGCGGAAATCGCGCTCATCATCGTCAAAGCCCAGGCGGTGGTTGGCCTCGACCGTGTCAAAGCCCTGATCCTGCAGGGAATAGGCGCGCATCTTGTTGGCGAGGCCGATGCCGCGCCCCTCCTGGTTCAGGTAGAGCAGGACGCCGGCGCCCTCGGCGCCCATGCGGGCCAGCGCGCCGTGCAGTTGGGCGCCGCAGTCGCATTTGAGGCTGCCCAGCACATCGCCGGTGAAGCAGGCCGAATGCAGCCGCGCCAGCACCGGGGCGGAGCGGTCGGGCTGGCCGATCTCGATTGCGTAATGTTCGACGCCACCATCATCGGGGCGAAAGACATGCAGGCGCCCGGCCTGGGCGGCGGCCATGGGCAGGCGCGCATGGATCACCGGGTGCAGGGGTGCGCCATCGATGCGGGCGGCCTCGATGGCGCTGAGCGCGATCTGGCTGAGACCATGGCGCCGGGCGAGGCCGCAGGCGTCTTCATGCTGCAGCACCAGCGCGGCGGGCAGCAGTTGCGCCGATTTCGCCAGCGCAATGGCACCGCGGTGCAGGTCGGCAGGGCCGTCCCGGGCCGTCATCAGCGGCCCCTTCATGGGCATGCGCAGGTCATCGGCAGGGTCGGCCACGGCGCGAATCCATTGCGGGCTGACCCCATGGGGCAGGTGCACACGCGCCAGATCGCCGTCATAGGCGCGGGCGCGCAGCGTCGCGGCCCGGTGCGCGGTGATTGCCAGATGGGCGCTGCCCCCCAACACATGCAGATCGGCCAGGCGCGCAGGGGTCAGAACCTCGGCCGCGATGACAAGGGCTGCGCGCGGGCCATGGTGCACCACAACGGGCAGCCCCATGCGCAGATCGGCGCGGGCGCGGTTGAGGAATTCGCTCGGGGTTGGGTCAAGACTCATGCGGGGCCTGTTGCTATGGCTTCTCATGTAACGCGCCCGGCAGGGAATTGAAACATTCCAGCGCCCGGGGACACGTCCGGGTGAACATGCTGTCACAATTCTTGCACGGCTTCGTGCGGTCCCCATGTGCCTTGCAATGTATCAGGAGGTCTTATCATGCCGAAAGTGAACCGTATTCTTCTGGTGGACGACGACGACGACCTGCGCGAGGCGCTGTCCGAGCAACTGGTCATGACCGAGGATTTCGACGTTTTCGAGGCCGCCAATGGCGCCGAAGCGATGGAACAGGTCAAGGCCGGGCAGTTCGATCTGACCATTCTGGATGTGGGCCTGCCCGATACCGACGGGCGCGAATTGTGCAAGCGCATGCGCAAGTCCGGGCTGAAATGCCCCATCGTCATGCTCACGGGCCATGATTCGGACGCCGACACCATTCTGGGGCTGGATTCAGGCGCGAATGACTATGTGACAAAGCCGTTCAAGTTTCCGGTCCTGCTGGCCCGGCTGCGCGCCCAGTTGCGCCAGCATGAACAGTCTGAAAACGCGGTGTTCCAGTTGGGGCCCTATCAGTTCCGCCCGGCGCAAAAGCTGCTGCTGGACGAAGGCGAGCGCAAGATCCGCCTGACCGAGAAGGAAACCAATATCCTGAAATTCCTGTATCGCGCCCCCGAAGGCGTGGTCCCGCGCGATGTGCTGCTGCACGAGGTCTGGGGCTACAACGCCGGGGTGACCACGCATACGCTGGAGACGCATATCTATCGACTGCGCCAGAAGATCGAACCGGATCCGTCGAATGCCCGGATACTGGTCACGGAATCGGGCGGCTACAAGCTGGTGTCCTGATCGCCATATTGTTGCCGGATTCGGCTGCAATACACAGTGTCAGAACGGATTGATCCGTAACGGTTGACAGCAATCCCCTGGTGCGTGGGGCAAGACGCACCCCCTCCTCCCTGTTGGACTGCCCGGGCATTGTGCCCGGGCGTTTTTTTCAGGTTGCGACTGGCGTAACCGACGTGCCGCGCGGCCCACAGGCCGTGGCGACCTGGAGGAACAAGCGCGGCGACCATCGGCAAACTCCTGAACATGAAACCCTCCGGGCAAGCATGCCCAAATGCAGTATGGCCGGGCGTCGGAAGCGAAAGGGCCAGCTTGCGCCGGATTTCAGCCCAAACAGGGTTTTCGCGCCGGTGAACAGCGGCTAGGAACGGCGCATCACCCAACAGGAGCGCCCGATGCCCCTCACCATTGCCACATGGAACATCAATTCGGTTCGCCTGCGGGCGGGGCTGGTGACCCGGCTGCTGCACGAGGAAGCGCCCGATATCCTGTGCCTGCAGGAATGCAAGAGCCCGGTCGACAAGATTCCGTTCGAGCTGTTTGCCCAGGCAGGCTATGGCCATTGGGTTGCGCGCGGTCAGAAAGGATACAACGGCGTGGCCATCCTGTCGCGGCTGCCGCTGGAAGATGCGGGCCATATCGACTGGTGCGGGCGGGGCGATGCGCGCCATGTCGCGGCCCGGCTGGAAAACGGCGTGCTGATTCACAACATGTATATCCCCGCGGGCGGCGATGTGCCGGACCGCGAGGTGAACGAGAAGTTCGGCCACAAGCTGGATTTCCTGACGCAGATGCAACAGGAATTCTCGGACACCCGCCCGGAGCGCGCGATCCTGGTGGGCGATCTGAACATCGCCCCGCGCGAGGATGACGTCTGGAACCACAAGCAACTCTTGAAGATCGTCAGCCATACGCCGATCGAAACCGAGCATCTGGGCGCCGCCCAGGAGAGCGGCGGCTGGGTCGATGTCACGCGCCAGGATATCCCCGAAGGCCAGCTGTACAGCTGGTGGTCCTATCGCGCGCGCGACTGGGATGCCGCGGACAAGGGGCGACGGCTGGACCATATCTGGGCCAGCGCGGATATTGCGCCGGCCGCCCATGGCTCGCGCATTCTGCGCGCGGCGCGCGGCTGGCAGCAACCTTCCGATCACGCGCCCGTTTTTGCCAGCTTCGATCTCTGACCCGCCGCAGCGCGACATCCGCATCCGCAGCGACCGCCAAAGCGCCCGCTCCGCACGCCTGGGGCGGGTGCTTTCCGGCGCGAATGCCCACCGGAGGCATTTGCGCATGAGCCCGCCCCGGAGCGTTCACCCCACAAAGGCACATGTCAGGGGCGCTTGAGGCTGGCGCAGCGCTTCGATCACGGTGAAATGGTTTTGGCCGGGCTCGATCTCCAGGCGCACCCGGCCATCGAAACCTTCCCACATCAAGGCCATCAACCGGGCCTGGCGAATGAACTCGGGCCGTTCCGCCGCACCAACCCAGACTGACAGATCCGGTTGCCCGAAGGGCGCGCATAGCGCCGGACTTTCGGCCCGGGCCATGGCCGGATCCAGCTGCAATGTGGCATTCATCTGCGTTTTCAGGAGCGGACGCAGATCATGCAACCCGCTGATCGACAGCACATGCTCGATCCGGTCGCGCACGGGCGTCGCCAGCGGCGTGTCCGCACAGATCATCCGTGTCACCAGATGCCCGCCCGCCGAATGCCCCGCCAACCGCACGGGGCCGGAAATCCGCGCGGCCGCCGCTTCGATCGCCGCCCCCATGGCGCGCGTCATCTCTGCAAGCGTTGCGTCGGGTGCCAACGGATAGCTGGGAAGCGCCACCGCCCACCCCCGCGCCCGGGCGCCCTCGGCCAGATGCGTCCAGAAGGACCTGTCAAACTTCATCCAGTACCCGCCATGGACAAACACTGCCAGACCCCGCGCAGCGCCTTCGGGATGCACCAGATCGAAGGTCGCCCTCGGCCCGTCGCCATATTCCAGCGCCTCTTCGAACGCAGCGCCCAGCCCCACCCGATACCCTGCCGCCGCCGCCGCCCAGGCATCGGGCAACGCCTCGGACCCCGGCACATGCGCCATATTGGCATAGGCCTCATCCCAGTCCCTTTGCATCCCTGCCATCCTTCATCTTGCCAAAAATACTCCGGGGGGGGGCGGCCGGAACGGCAGACGGGGGGCTGCCCCCCGTCCCCGCCCGGCCTCATATGCCGTCGCGCAGGCGAAAACGCTGGATCTTGCCCGTGGCGGTCTTGGGCAGCGCCCCGCAGAACAGCACGCGGCGCGGATACTTGTAGGGCGCGATCACCGCCTTCACATGGGCCTGCAACCGCTCCACCGTTGCCGCATCAGGCGCCACATCCTCGGCCAGCACCACATGGGCACAGACGATCTGACCGCGCGCGGCATCCGGCGCGCTGACCACGGCACATTCCACCACATCGGGATGCCCCAGCAATGCCGCCTCGACCTCGGGTGCCGCGATATTGTAGCCCGAGGACACGATCATGTCGTCATTGCGCGCGGCGAAATGAAAGTAACCCTCTGCGTCCTGCACGAAACTGTCGCCGGTGATGTTCCAGCCATCCTCCACGTAGTCATGCTGGCGCGGGTCATCCAGATAACGGCATCCGGTCGGCCCGCGCACCGCCAACCGCCCCACCTGCCCGCGCGGCACTTCGTTGCCCTCCGCATCCACCACCCTGGCCTCATACCCGGTCACCGGCCGTCCGGTGCAGCCGGGGCGATGGTCGTCAAACCGGTTGGAGATGAAGATATGCAGCATCTCCGTCGCGCCGATCCCGTCCAGCATCGGCTTGCCCGTGCGCGCGATCCAGTCCTCGTATATCGGCGCGGGCAGGGTCTCGCCTGCGCTCACAGCCGCCCGAAGCGAGGAAAGGTCCGCGCCATCATCCATGGCCTTGAGCATCACCCGATATGCCGTGGGGGCGGTGAAGCAGACCGTAGCGCGGTATTGCTGGATGATATCAATCAGATTGGGCGGCGAGGCATTCTCCAGCAAGCACGCCGCCGCCCCGAACCGCAGGGGAAACACAGCCAACCCACCAAGACCAAAGGTGAACGCCAGCGGCGGCGAGCCGACGAAGACATCCCGGGGCGTCACCCCCAGAACTTCCCTGGCGTAGCCGTCGGCGATGATCAGCAGATCACGGTGGAAATGCATGGTTGCCTTCGGGTTGCCCGTGGTCCCGCTGGTGAAACCCAGCAGCGCCACATCGTCGCGCCCCGTCTTCGCCGCCTCGAACCGCACGGGCTTGGACAGCGCCGCGCGGTCCAGTTCCGCATCATGGTTGGCGGTGCCGTCAAAGCCCACCACCTTGGTCAGCACGTTCGAGGATTTGGCGCACTGCACCATTTCATCCATCAGCCGCGTGTCGCACAGCGCCAGGCTGGCTTCCGCCTTGTCCATGATCCGGCCCAACTCGCCCGCGCGCAGCATGGGCATGGTGTTGACCACCACCGCGCCCGCCTTGGTCGCTGCCAGCCAGGCGGCCACCATCGCCGGGTTGTTCGCCGAACGGATCAGCACCCGGTTGCCGGGCCTCACACCATAGTCACTGACCAGCGCATGGGCGATACGGTTGGTCCAGTCGGTCAGTTCCTTGTAGGTGCGCATCCGCCCGTTGCCGATCAGCGCGGTATGATCGCCGAAGCCGCGCTCCACCATGCGGTCGGTCAATTCCACGCCCGCATTCAGCCACTCGGGATAGTCGAACCCCTCAAGCCGCAGGTCAGGCCAGTCACCGGGCGCGGGCAGGCGGTCGCGGGTGAAGCTGTCCACATGCCCGCTGGGGCCAAGCACGGTCATGACCTGCCCTCCTCCTCAGGGATCACCGCCGTCGCCTCGATCTCGACCAATGCCCGGTCCTCGACCAGCGCCACAACCTGCACCAGCGCCATCGCCGGGTAATGCCGCCCGATGATCCCGCGATAGGCGCGCCCTATATCGCGCAGGCCGTCCAGATAGGCGCGCTTGTCGGTAACATACCAGGTCAACCGCACCAGATGCTCGGGCCGCGCGCCCGCCTCGGCCAGGACCGCCACGATATTGCGCAGGGTCTGCGCCACCTGTCCGGCAAAATCGTCGGTCTCGAACTCCTGCTGCGCGTTCCACCCGATCAGGCCGCCGCAGAACACCATCCGCCCGCGCGCAGCGATCCCGTTGGCGTAGCCGACCGCCGGCTTCCAATGCGCGGGGTGCAGGATTTCATGGGCTCTATCAGACATCGCGCGCCTCCGTGCTCATACGCTCCAGTTTCTCGCGGACATCTTCAGGCCAGCGTTCGGGCCGCCCGTCGCGATTCACGAACACCA
The DNA here is from genome assembly GCF_013415485.1 of Rhabdonatronobacter sediminivivens. GTDB lineage: Bacteria > Pseudomonadota > Alphaproteobacteria > Rhodobacterales > Rhodobacteraceae > Rhabdonatronobacter > Rhabdonatronobacter sediminivivens. The sequence continues at coordinate 66,099 of NZ_JACBXS010000008.1, forward strand.
GCACCGACCACGCTGTCAGCTTGGGCCCATCGCCGCCCCGGGCCACAAGGGTGAGATGCAGGCTGCTGCGCCCGACCCGTGTCACTTCCAGTTCAAACTGCAACCGCTCCCCCAACCATGACGGCGCATGGAATTCGGTCTCGATCCGCGCGGTGGGCACGGCATAGCCTTCCTCGACATGCATCCGCGAAAAGGGGTAATGCAGTTCTTCATCAAAGAAATTCTCGACCACCGAATTGATCATTTCGAAATATCGCGGATAGAAGACGATCCCCGCCGGGTCACAATGGTTGAATTCCACCGCAATGACGCGCGCATAGCTCATGGGCTGCCCTCCAGCACCGACCGCGCAATGACGATCTTCTGCACGTCGCTGGCCCCTTCATAGATGCGCAAGGCGCGGATATCGCGATAGAGGCTTTCGACCGCCATGCCCTTGCGCACCCCGTCCCCGCCAAAGAGCTGCACTGCCGCGTCAATGACCTTTTGCGCGGTCTCGGTGGCGTGCAGCTTGGCCATCGCCGCCTCGCGCGTGATCCGCGCCGCGCCCATGTCCTTGGCCCAGGCCGCGCGATAGACCAGCAGCGCGCTGGCATCGATCCCCAGCGCCATGTCCGCCAGATGCCCCTGCACCATCTGCAACTCGGCCATGGGCGCGCCAAAGAGCTGCCGCGCCCGCACCCGGCCCAGGCTTTCGTCCAGCGCACGCCGCGCCATCCCCAGCGCCGCCGCCCCCACCGTGGGGCGGAAATGGTCCAGCACCGCCATGGCCTGCTTGAACCCCGCCCCAGGCGCGCCGATCAGCGCGCCCCCGGGCAGGCGCAGGTCGGTCATCCGAAGATGCGCCAGCGGATGCGGGGCCATGACCTCGATCCGCTCCACCACCTCCAGCCCGGGAGTATCGGCGGGCATCAGGAAAGCCGAAAGCCCCCGCGCCCCCGGCGCCTCGCCCGTGCGGGCGATCACCACATAGACATCGGCGATCCCACCGTTCGAGATATAGGTCTTCTCGCCGTTCAACACCCAGCCACCGCCCGCGCGCACCGCGGTTGCCGAAGACGCCGCCACATCCGACCCCGACCCCGGCTCCGTCAGCGCAAACCCCGCAATCGCCGCCCCCGCCCGCGTCTGCTCCAACCACACCCGCTGCGGCCCATCCCCGAACAGCGTCACCGCCCCCATCCCCAGCCCCTGCATGGCAAAGGCGAAATCAGCCAGCGCATCGTGCTGCGCCAGCGTCTCGCGGATCAGGCACAGCGTGCGCACATCCAGCCGCACGCCCGCCTCCGCCCCGGTATACTGCAACCAGCCCGCGTCCCCCAACGCCGCCACCAGTCCACGGCAGGCCGCGTCCACATCGCCATGATCCACCGGCAGATGCGCCGCGCACCACGCCTCCAGCCCCGCGGCCAGATCGCGGTGCCGGTCCTCGAAGAACGGCCAGTCGATATAGCTCCGATCCGCCAAATTTCCTGCTCCAAATACTCCGGGGGAGTCGCCGCAACGCGGCGACGGGGGCAGCGCCCCCAAACCCCGCTCAGTCCCCCTCGAACACCGGCTTTTCCTTGGCGACGAACGCCCGATACGCTCGCTCGAAATCGCGGGTCTGCATGCAGAGCGCCTGGGCCTGCGCCTCGGCCTCGATCGCCTGCTCCAGCCCCATGTTCCATTCCTGATTGAGCTGCGTCTTGGTGATCCCATGGGCAAAGACCGGCCCCGCGGCCAGCCGATGCGCCAGCGCCAGCGCCGCATCCTCCAGTTCCGCCGCCGGATGCAGCGCGTTCCAGAACCCCCAGGCATGCCCCTCCTCGGCCCGCATGGACCGACCGGTGTACAGCAGTTCCGCCGCCCGCCCCTGCCCGATGATCCGGGGCAGCATGGCGCAGGCCCCCATGTCACACCCCGCGAGCCCGACACGCGTGAACAGGAAGGCGCAGACGGCCTCGGGCGTGGCCAGCCGCAGGTCGGACGCCATCGCCATGATCGCCCCGGCCCCCACGGCCACCCCGTCCACCGCCGAAATCACCGGGCGCCCACAGCCGATCATCGCCTTGACCAGATCGCCGGTCATGCGGGTGAAGGCCAGCAGGTCCTTCATCTCCATGCCGACCAGGGGGCCGATGATGTCATGCACATCCCCGCCCGAACAGAAATTCCCCCCGTTCGAGGCGATCACCACCACATCCACGTCCCGCGCATGGGCCAGCGCACGGAAAGTGTCGCGCAATTCGGCATAACTGTCGAAGGTCAGCGGGTTCTTGCGCTCGGGCCGATTCAGGCGGATCACGGCGATCCGGTCGCGCCAGTCCCACAGGAAATGCACAGGCTTGTGCCCGGCCATGCTGGTGGTGCCAAAACCGCTCATCCCTGCCCCCCGCGCATCCGATGCATCACGCCGCGCAAGGCGTCCAGGTCCTGGGCCGTCAGCCCGGCCAGCAGCTTGTTCACCTCGCGCGCGTGATCGGCAGCCAATTCCTCGAACCGGCGGTGCCCCACTTCGGTCAGCGCCACATGCACGGTGCGTCGGTCATCGGGCGAGGGCGTGCGCCGCGCCAGCCCGTCGCGCTCCAGCCGGTCCACTACCGCCGTGGCATTGCCATTGGACACCAGCAACCGGCGGCTGAGTTCCGTCATCGTCATCGGCCCGCCATTGGCGTGCAGCGCGGCCATCACGTCGAACCGCGGCAGGGTGGTGGCGTGTTCCACCCGCAGGAATTCGCGCAGATGGTTCTCCACCTTGCGCGCCACCCCCAGCAGGCGCAACCATGCGCGCAGACGGCGCCTGGACAGCAGGTCATCGACCGGTTCGCTCATACCTCTCCCCCCGACACCGACAGCGCGTGTCCGTTCACCATAGACGCTTCGGGCGATGCAAGAAACCGCGCAGCCGCCACAACTTCGGACGGAGCCACCAGACGCCCCACGGGGTTGCCTTCGACCACGCGGGCCTCGGCCGCAGCGCGCTCCAGCCCGTAGCGCTCCTGCACCGCCTGCGCAGCGGCTTCGGCCAGTGGTGTGTCCACGAAGCCGGGGCAGATGGCGTTGCAGGTGATGCCCCTTTTCGCCACCTCCAGCGCGACCGAACGCACCAGCCCCAGCACCCCGTGCTTGGAGGCCGCATAGGCCGCGATCGTCGGCCCGCCCTTCAGGCTGGCGGTCGAGGCCATGGCGATCAGCCGCCCGCCTGCGCCCATCCCTTCGAGCGCCGCACGAAAGGTCAGGAAGGTGCCGGTCAGATTCACCGCCAGCGTCCGGTTCCAGTCCTCCAGCGTGATGTTGCGCAGCCTGCCCGCTGTGCCCCCGCCCGCATTGGCGATCACCACATCGAAGGAGGCATCGAACAGCGCCGCGACCGATGCCTCATCGGTCACATCCGCCTTGCGGCATTCCATCCCGCGCCCGCCATCGGTTTCGCGCAAGGCGTCCATCCGGCGCCCGCTGATCGTCACCTTGTCATCCGCTTCGGCAAAGGCGCGGGCCAGCGCGCGGCCAATGCCCGAGCCGCCGCCAGTGATCAGCACGCGGCGGGTCATGCGCGGAACTCCTCGGCCTGCTGCGCGGCGCGTTCGGCCAGCCGCCGCGCCTGCTCGGCGCCGGGCAGATAGGGCGCGGGCCATTGCGTTGCGGTATCGCCCAGCACGGTGGCGGCATGCAGAGTCCAATACGGGTTTGCCAGATGCGGACGCGCCAGACAGACCAGATCAGCCCGCCCGGCCATCAGGATCGAATTCACATGGTCGGGTTCATAGATGTTGCCCACGGCCATCGTCGCAATCCCCGCCTCGTTCCGGATGCGGTCGGAGAACGGCGTCTGGAACATGCGGCCATAGACGGGGCGGGCCTCGGGGCTGGTCTGCCCGGCGGAGACGTCGATGATATCCGCCCCCGCCGCCCTGAACGCCTGCGCGATCGCCACCGCATCCTCGGGCGTGATGCCGTCGTCGCCGCGCCAATCATGGGCCGAAATCCGCACCGACATCGGCTTTTCCGCAGGCCAGGCCGCGCGCATGGCGGCGAAGACCTCCAGCGGGTAGCGCAGGCGGTTTTCCAGGCTGCCACCATAGGCATCCGTGCGGATGTTCGACACAGGGCTGATGAAGCTGGAAATCAGGTATCCATGCGCGGCGTGCAATTCGATCATGTCGAACCCCGCCCGCGCGGCCATTTCCGTGGCGGCCACGAACTGATCGCGCACCAGATCCATGTCTTCGCGCGTCATGTCACGCGGCACGGCATTGCGCGCGGACCATGGGATGGCGCTGGCACTCATGATCGGCCAGTTGCCCGCAGGCAGCGGCGCGTCCATCTCTTCCCACCCCAGTTGGGTGGACCCCTTGCGCCCCGAATGCCCGATCTGGCAGCAGAGTCTGGCGTCTGTCTCGGCATGGACAAAATCCACCAGACGGCGCCACGCGACCTCGTGTTCCGGAGCATAAAGCCCCGGGCAACCCGGCGTGATCCGCCCCTCGGGCGAGACGCAGGTCATTTCGGTAAAGACCAGCCCCGCGCCCCCCTTGGCGCGTTCGGCGTAATGGACGAAATGCCAGTCGGTGGGGCAGCCGTCGACCGCCTTGTACTGCGCCATGGGCGAGACCACGATGCGGTTCTTCACCTCCATCTTGCGCAGCCGGAAGGGCTGGAACATGGGCGCACGGCCCGTCTGCCCGCCGGCCTGCGTGGCAAACCAGTCCTCGGCCCCGCGCAGCCAGTCCGGATCACGCAGGCGCAGGTTCTCATGGCTGATCCGCTGGCTGCGCGTCAGCAGGGAATAGGCGAATTGCAGGGGCGGCATGTCCAGATAGCGCTCCACCTCCTCGAACCACTCCAGCGAGTTGCGCGCCGCCGATTGCAGGCGCAGCACCTCCAGCCGGCGTTCATCCTGATAGCGGGCAAAGGCGGACTGCATGTCCGGTTCGGAATGCAGGTATTCGGCCAGGGCGATGGCGCTGTCGAAGGCCAGCCGCGTGCCGGACCCGATGGAAAAATGCCCCGTCGCCGCCGCATCCCCCATCAGCACCACGTTTTCATGATACCAGCGCTCGCAGATCACCCGCGGGAACTGCATCCACACGGCCGAGCCGCGCAGATGCGCGGCATTGGACATCAGCGCATGCCCGTCCAGATGATCGGCAAAGATCCGGCGGCAGGTTTCGACCGTTTCCTCCTTCGACATATGCGCGAACCCCCAGCGGTCCCATGTCTCGGGCAGGCATTCCACGATGAAGGTCGCGGTGCTGTCATCGAACTGGTAGACATGCGCCCAGACCCAGCCATGCGGAGTCTTTTCGAAGATGAAGGTAAAGGCATCGTCGAATTTCGCATGCGTTCCCAGCCAGACGAACTTGCATTTGCGGGTGTCGATGTCAGGGCAGAAGACCTCGGCATATTCCGTGCGCACGCGCGAGTTGATGCCGTCGCAGGCGACCACCAGATCGTAATCCGGGCGGTAGGTCTCGGCGCGCTCGAACTCACTCTCGAACCGCAAGTCCACGCCCAGCGCGCGCGCACGCTCCTGCAGCAGGACCAGCATCGCCTTGCGCCCGATGCCCGCGAACCCATGCCCGCCCGAGACCGTCCGATGCCCGCCATGGACCACGGCAATGTCATCCCAATAGGCAAACTGGCTGCGGATCGCCCGGGTCGAGATCGGGTCGTTGCGCTCCATCCGTGACAGCGCATCATCCGACAGCACCACGCCCCAGCCGAAAGTGTCATTGGCGCGGTTGCGCTCCAGCACTGTCACATGATGCGAAGGATCGCGCAGCTTCATGGAAATGGCGAAATACAACCCCGCGGGGCCGCCGCCCAGACACAGAATCCGCATGCAAGCCTCCGCGATTGACCATCCAGACCCTGCCATGCATCGCAGTATATTTCAAGCTTGAAGAAATTAGCTGGCCAAGATGAGGCCACCCCACCCTTGATCATCGAAACTGCCCTGCATGCAGGGCAGCGCCCACGAGGCGCGCGGGTGGGTGGGTGGGGCGCGGCTCGTGGGCGCTTCAGCGGTCTGGGATCGCGCGCCCCCCGACAGCAGGCAGGGCGCGCAGGGATCACTCGGCCTCGTTCGCCGGTTGGGCCTGCAGCAATCCGTAACGCTCACCGCCCAGTTGCTCATACAGGGACAGTTGCGTCTCCAGAAAGTCGATATGGCCTTCCTCGTCGGCGATCAGCTCCTCGAACAGGTTCTTGGACACGTAATCCCCCACGCTGTCACAATGATCGCGCGCTTCGATATAGAGGGTGCGCGCGTCATGCTCGCCAGCCAGATCGCATTCCAGCGTTTCGCGCAGGTCCTGGCCGGTGCGGATCGGATCCAGCTTCTGCAGGTTCGGATGCCCCTCCAGAAAAAGAATACGTTCGATCAGCTTGTCGGCGTGATGCATTTCCTCGATGCTCTCGGCGCGGGACTTGGCGGCCAGACGGCCATAGCCCCAGTCTTCCTGCAGGCGGAAATGCAGCCAATACTGGCTGACAGCCGTCAACTCACTGCGCAAAGCCTTGTTCAGATACTCGATGACCTTTGCGTCGCCCTTCATGTCGTACTCCTTTGGCTGGCGTAAAGCGTGCTGCGCCACGCAGGTCCGGAACGCCGAACGTGTCGCATTGTTCCATCTGAGCCAGAAAAACCGGCAGACAGCCACCACAATCGGCGCGCTTGCCCAGGGCGCGATAGATCTTGCCCGGCGTGATGATGGTCTCGGGGTCGGCGGCGCGCATCCAGTCCACCGCGGCGCGGATCTCGTGGCTGCTGATGGTGGCGCAGTGACAGACGATCATCGGGCGGCCCTTTCGCACATCACTTGGTCAGAATCAGCTTGCCGGCGCGCGTGATGCGCAACTGATACACCTTGCCATCCAGTACGATCCGGGCCTGCTGGCCGCCCTGGGTCAACACCTGGGCATCATGCACGGGCACGCTTTCGACGGGATTTGGCCGGATGGGGCGCAGGGCAATGGTCATGACAAGATCCTCTGTCTTTCGCGGCGCAGGCCTTGCAAGGCCGCGCCCGGATTGCGGGTTCTGGCGGGCCAAGAGGCACTGGCTGACAGAATTTCTGACTCATGCAGTCGGATTTGTCAATTCCCGATTCTTTTACTCTGTCTTTTCGCCTTCGGGCCAGAGCCCCCCGATGGCGCGGGTCACCTCCGCGGCCGCGCGCTGAACCAATCCACCAATCTGCGGAGCATCTGCACGCGCCAGCCGAAAGCTGGGGGCCGAGACGGACAGCCCGGCCACAGGTTCGGCATGGGCGTTGAACACCGGGGCGGCGATGCAGCGCATGCCTTCGGCGCGCTCTTCGTCGTCCAGGGCGTATCCGCGCGCACGCGTCGCGCTCAGATCATCGGCCAGCGCCTCAGGCGTGACCAGCGAACTGGAGGTGAACCGCTCCAGCCCCTTGCGTGCCACGATCGCCTCAAGCTGCGTGGCGGGCATCCAGGCCAGCAATGCCTTGCCGATCCCGGACACATGCATGGGGCTGCGCGTTCCGGGCGGGAAAAAGGCCCGGATCGCGCTGTGGGTTTCCACCTGGCTCAGAAACAGCACCTCATCTGCCTGTTCGATGCCCAGGTTGGCGGTTTCGCCCGTGTCGCGCATCAGCCGAGCCATGGGGCCGCGGGCGCGCTCAACCACACTGGTGCGGCGCAAGAAGGCTGTTCCGGCGCGAAAGGTGCCCGCCCCGACATGCCAAAGCTGGGTGGCCGGGTCCAGTTCGACCATTCCATGCGCCTGCAGCGTGATGAGCACCCTGTAGACGGTCGCGGGGGATTCCCCCGCCTCCTGCGCCAGATCGGTCAGCGACAACCCGTCGGTCTGGCTGAGGCGGTGCAGAAGCGCCATGGCCCGGTCCAGCGCCCGTATGGTGTTCTGTTCGCTACGATCTTGAAACGCACGGGGCCGCCCCCGCCGGGCGGCGCGCGGTGTGGATTCGGTCATCGGCACCCCCTGTTTGCGCGATCTTTCAAGGAAATGAAAAACGGTTTCCGACTATGAAAAATGCTACCGCATTGATTCATATGGCGCAATTCCTATTTTTCACCTTATGAAAGTTATTTTCAAAAAAATTGCACCGCCGGACACCCGGCAGTACAGTCGCCCCATCTTGAGGGAGGCTCAGCCCATGTCATTCCAGAACCCGGTCTTCATCCCCGGTCCGACCAATATGCCCGAGGTCATCCGCAAGGCCTGCGACATGCCCACGATCGACCACCGCTCGCCCAGCTTTGCACAGATGTTCCGCCCCGCCGCTGCCGGTGTGCGCGAGGTTCTGGGCATGAGCCCCACCGCGGGCGAGGTCCTGATCCTGCCCGCCACCGGCACCGGTGGATGGGAAGCGGCAATCACCAACACGCTGTCCCCCGGTGACCGCGTATTGGCCGCGCGCCACGGCATGTTCAGCCAGCGCTGGATTGACCTGTGCCGCCGTCACGGACTGGACGTGCAGGTGATCGAAGCCCCATGGGGCGAAGGCTGCCCCGTTCAGGCCATGGGCGAGGCGCTGGCCGCCGACCGCGAACATCGGATCCGTGCCGTTCTGGCCACGCATAATGAAACCGCGACCGGTGTGCTTTCGGACATTGCCGGGCTGCGCCGCGCCATGGATGGTGCAGCGCACCCTGCGCTGCTGATGGTGGATGGCGTCAGCTCCATCGGGTCGGTGCCCTTCGAAATGGTGTCCTGGGGCGTCGATATCGCCGTGGCCGGGTCGCAAAAGGGGTTCATGCTGCCCGCCGGACTGGCGATCCTTGGTCTGTCGCCCCGCGCGGTCAAGGCGATGGAGGGCGCAAACCTGCGCCGCGCCTATTTCGATCTGCGCGACATGCTCAACAGCTACAGCGGCGGCGGCTATCCCTTCACCCCGCCCGTGGGGCTGATCAACGGCCTGGCCGTCAGCATCGAGATGCTCAAGGCCGAAGGGCTGGAGAATGTCTATGCCCGCCACCACCGCATTGCCGAAGGTGTGCGCCGCGCGATTGCGGCCTGGGGTCTGCGCCCCTGTGCGGCGCGTCCGGCGCTCTATTCCAACACGGTCACCGCCGTGGTCGCGCCCGAAGGGTTCAACGGCACCGATGTGGTGACCCTGGCGGCCTCGAAATACGGCGTCGCCTTTGGCGTGGGGCTGGGCGAGGTTGCGGGCAAGGTGTTCCGCATCGGACACCTGGGCAGCCTGACGGATGTGATGATGCTCTCGGGGCTGGCCACGGCGGAAATGTGCATGGCCGATCTGGGCTGGCCGGTAGCGCCCGGCTCTGGCGTCGCCGCCGCGCAGGAGTATTATCGTTCCACTGCGCTGGAAGAACAGCGCGTCGCGGCCTAGATAGTGAAGACGCCGGTGCGGACGGGTGCACAACCCGCCGCACGCCCGCGCAACGCAGGGGAGGGAAACGATGAAAGACGTCTCCGGGCTGATGGTGCCCGAATTCCAGGATGTGGTGGACGCGCATGAGCGTATCAAACCCCATATCCACCGCACGCCGGTGCTGACATCCGAATACATGAACCAGCTTTCCGGCGCCGAGCTGTTCTTCAAATGCGAGAACTTCCAGAAGGCCGGCGCCTTCAAGGTGCGCGGCGCCTGCAACGCCGTTTTCGGCCTGTCGGATGAAGACGCCAGGCGTGGCGTGGCCACCCATTCCAGCGGCAACCATGCGCTGTCACTCAGCTATGCCGCCGGGCGCCGGGGCATCCCCTGCCATGTGGTCATGCCCCGCACCGCACCCCAGGCAAAGAAGGACGCGGTGCGCGGCTATGGCGGGATCATCACCGAATGCGAACCCTCCACCACCTCGCGCGAGGAGGTGTTCGCCAGGGTCGAGGCCGAGACCGGCGCCGAATTCGTCCACCCCTATAACGATCCGCGCGTGATCGCCGGGCAAGGGACATGCTCGCGCGAGTTCATGGAGCAGGTTCAGGGGCTGGACGCGGTGATCGCGCCCATCGGCGGCGGCGGCATGATCTCGGGCACCTGCCTGACGCTGTCGAACATCGCCCCCCATGTGGAAATCTATGCCGCCGAGCCCGAACAGGCCGATGACGCCTATCGCAGCTTCAAGGCGGGCCATATCATCGCCGATGACGCACCGAACACGGTGGCAGACGGTCTGAAAGTGCCGCTGAAGGACCTGACCTGGCATTTCGTGTCCAACCATGTGACCGACATCCTGACCGCCAGCGAACAGGAAATCATCGATGCGATGAAACTGACCTGGGCGCGGATGAAGATCGTGATGGAGCCGTCCTGCGCCGTGCCGCTGGCGGTGATTCTGAAAAACCCCGAAGTGTTCCGCGGCAAGCGGGTCGGTGTTATTGTGACGGGCGGCAATGTCGATCTGGACAAGCTTCCCTGGATGAAAGGATAAGACGATGAACAAGCCTGTTGTACTCGACGAACTCGAAGTCGGCATGGACGTCCCTGCCCTGCCCGGGATGGACGAGGCCGATATCCAGACCCCCTGCCTGGTGCTGGACCTGGACGCGCTGGAGCGCAACATCAAGAAGATGGGCGACTACGCGCGCGAACACGGGATGCGCCACCGCGTGCATGGCAAGATGCACAAATCGGTGGATGTGTATTTCCTGCAGGAAAAGCTTGGTGGCGCCTGTGGCGTCTGTTGCCAGAAGGTGTCGGAGGCCGAGGTCTTTGCCCGCGCGGGCGTCAAGGATGTGCTGGTGTCGAACCAGGTGCGGGACCCGGCCAAGATCGACCGGCTGGCCCGCATGCCGAAGCTGGGCGCCCGCACCATCTGCTGCGTGGATGATGTGGAGAACGTGGCCGATCTGTCGGCGGCGGCGCAAAAGCACGGCACGGAAATCGAATGCCTGGTGGAAATCGACTGCGGCGCCGGGCGCTGCGGCGTCACCACCACCCCTGAGGTGGTTGAAATCGCCAAGGCCATCGACGCCGCGCCGGGGTTGAAATTCGCCGGGCTGCAGGCCTATCAGGGCGCCATGCAGCACATGGACAGCTATGAGGACCGCAAAGCCAAGATCGACGTGGCCGTGGCCATGGTCAAGGACGCGGTGGACACGCTGAAGGCCGAGGGGCTGGAGTGCGACATCGTCGGCGGCGGCGGCACCGGCAGCTATTACTTCGAATCCACCAGCGGCGTGTATAACGAGCTTCAGTGCGGCTCCTACGCCTTCATGGATGCCGATTACGGCCGGATCCTGGACAAGGACGGCAACCGCATCGACCAGGGCGAATGGGAGAACGCGCTGTTCCTGCTGACCAGCGTCATGAGCCGCGCCAAACCGGGCAAGGCAATCGTCGATGCCGGTCTGAAGGCGCAGTCCGTGGACAGCGGCCTGCCCTTCGTCTTTGGCCGCGATGATGTGAAATACGTCAAATGCTCGGACGAACACGGCGTCATCGAAGACACCGGCAACGTGCTCAAGGTCAATGAGAAATTGCGCCTGGTGCCGGGCCATTGCGACCCCACCTGCAACGTGCATGACTGGTATGTGGGCGTGCGCAACGGCAAGGTCGAAACCGTCTGGCCCGTCAGCGCCCGCGGCAAGGCCTACTGAGCGCACCCGCTTTCAGAGGATGCCATCGCGGCCCCGGGTTCGGCCCGGGGCCGTTTTCACGAAGACCTGCACTAGAAAGGACTGCGCATGTGGATTGTGCCCGAAGCCGCGATCAACGGCCTGCTTGACCATGATGACGCCTTTACCGCCATCGAGGCCGTCTTTGGCGCCATGGCCCGCGATGACGCCTATAACTTCCCCGTGGTGCGCGAGGCGCTTGGCGGCGGGCGGCAATACGGGTTCAAGTCGGGCCTTGACCGCGCGGGCGGGCAACTGGGGGTGAAGGCGGGCGGCTATTTCCCCGGCAATGCCGACAAGGGCATGATCAACCACCAGTCCACGGTGTTCCTGTTCGACCCGGACACCGGCGTCTTGCAGGCGGCGGTGGGCGGCAACCTGCTGACAGCGCTGCGCACCGCCGCGGCCTCGGCCGTGTCCATCGCGCATCTGGCGCGCAAGGATGCCAAGGTGCTGGGCATGATCGGCGCGGGCCATCAATCGGCCTTTCAGATGCGTGCCGCCGTGCGGCAGCGGCGTTTTGAAAAGGTTGTCGGCTGGAACTACCACCCGGAAATGCTGCCGCGCCTGGCCGATACCGCCGCCGAACTGGGACTGCCGTTCGAGGCGGTCAGCCTGGAGGAGCTGGGCGCGCAGGCGGATGTGATCGTCTCCATCACCTCGTCCGAGGCTGCGTCCCTGATGGATGCCCATGTCCGCCCCGGCACGCATATCGCCTGTATGGGCACCGATACCAAGGGCAAGCAGGAACTGGAGCCCGCGATCCTGACCCGCGCCGCCGTCTTCACCGATGAGGTGGCGCAGGCCGTCAGCATCGGCGAATGCCAGCACGCCGTGGCGCAGGGGCTGCTGACGGATGCTGCCATCACCGCCATCGGCGCGGTCATCAACGGCGCGCATCCAGGGCGGACCTCGGATGACCAGATCACGGTCTTCGATGGCACCGGGGTCGGCCTGCAGGATATCGCCGTGGCCGCCAGGGCGGTGGATCTGGCCCGCGAAAAGGGCCTGGCTCAGGAGGTTGCGCTTTAGTCTTCACAAGCATAGCGATGCAATGGACGGGCGGCTGCACGCCGCCCGTCTTTGTGTCGGAGGGGCATCATGGCAATCAGGGTGGCAATCAATGGCTTTGGGCGGATCGGCCGCACGGTGCTGCGGGCATGGCTGCAGGGCGGCTGGCCGGATATCGAGATTGTGGCAGTAAACGACATCGCCACCCCCGAAGATTGCGCCTATCTGTTCGAATATGACAGTATCTTCGGACCGTTCCGGGGCGATGTGGCGCTGGCGGATGGCGCGCTGTCGGTCAACAGGACGCGCCTGCGGCTGACCCATGCCAGCGATCTGTCGGAAATCGATCTGGCGGACGTTGATCTGGTGATGGAATGCACCGGCCGTGCCGACCGGGTTGAGGTTGCCCGCCGCGGCATCCGGGCGGGGGCGCGCCGTGTGCTGATCTCGGGCCCGTCCGCGGCCGCCGAAGTGACCGTGGTGCTGGGCGCCAATGAAGCCGACCTGCGCCCCGAACATGCGCTGATTTCCAACGCCTCCTGCACCACCAACGCACTGGCCCCGCTGGCGCGGGTGCTGGATGATACCCTGGGCATTGAAACCGGCTGGATGACCACCATCCATTGCTATACCGGCAGCCAGCCCACCGTGGACGCCCCGCGCGGCGATCCCGCACGCTCTCGGGCTGCGGCGCTGTCCATGGTGCCCACCACCACCAGCGCCCAGCGCCTGCTGGAGAGCGTGCTGCCCGATCTGGGCGGACGCCTGGAAGCCGCCGCCGTGCGCGTGCCCACCGCCAGTGTTTCGGCCATTGACCTGGCGTTCCTGCCGCGGCAACCCGCATCCGCGGCCGAGGTCAACGCGCTGTTGCGCAACGCGGGCGGTGTGATCGGCTGGACCGACCGCCCGCTGGTATCCACCGACCTGCGCGCGCGGCCTGAAAGCGTGGTCATGGCCCTGCCCGAAACCCGCCTCACAAAGGGCGGCCTGCTGCGCGTCTTTGGCTGGTATGACAACGAATGGGGGTTTTCCTGCCGTATGCTGGACATCGCCGCCCGGTTGCAGGGTTAAGCGAATCTCCTTGCGAATCCGCTGCAGATATGCGTAAGCTGCAGACTGCGACGTTATCTCTATCGACGACTGTTTTCCGCTATCGGCTACAGTGACTTCGATCTTGCACTGACGAGCCGGGCTGCCGCAATTCCGTGGGCAGCAGACGAAAACAGGAGTGATCACGATGGCCACTGGCACCGTGAAATGGTTCAACGCTACCAAAGGTTTTGGCTTCATCCAGCCCGATGGTGGGTCCAAAGACGTATTCGTGCACATCTCGGCGGTGGAACGCGCCGGCCTGCGCGGCCTTGACGATGGTCAGAAGGTGACCTTCGACATGGAAACCGGCCGCGACGGCCGTCAGTCCGCGAGCAATCTGGCCCTGGCCTGACACCGCTGACGCCTGCGGCATCCGCAGGATGCGAGAATTCGAAAGCCGCCCAATTTTTGGGCGGCTTTCTTCTTTTTGCGGGAAAAATTGGCAGATTCAACGCCCGCGCATGATATTTCAGCGAAATGCGCATCTTTGCGCCCCAGACATTTGACCCCGCCGCCCGGGCGCCCCATCTTGAGCGCCATGCGAGATAAACAAACACCATCAGTGCCGACCACCGGGGCAATCGCCGATGCCCGGATGGTCCTGGCAACGGATCTTGACGGCACCTTTCTGGGGGGCACGGACGCGGAGCGCACACGGCTTTATAACTGGCTGCGCAGCCGCTCCGACGTGGCGCTGGTTTTCGTCACCGGGCGCGACCCCTGGGCCATCCGCGACATTTGCGCATCCGGGTTTGTTCCGGCACCCTCCTTTGTGATCGGCGATGTGGGGACAACCATCGCCACATTCGAAAACGGAACGGTGCAGCCCATCCCCAGGATGGAGGCAGAGATCGCCCGCCTCTGGGGGGACCGCGTGGAGGAGCTGCGCGCGGCCGTATCGCAGGTTCCAGGGCTCTGGGAGCAGGATACGCCCTTTCGGTTCCGCCTGTCCTATCATTATGACGCAGCGGCCTTTGATGCCGCGCGGATGGAGCCGATCCGCCGGATGGGTTTCGACGTGCTGGTGTCGCACGGGCGATTCGTGGACATTCTGCCCCCCGGGGTCAGCAAGGGACCATCGCTGCTGCGGCTGATCGGCTATCTGGGGTTGGAGCCAGACCGCGTTCTGGTGGCCGGCGACACGCTCAATGACCTGTCGATGTTCGAAACCGGCCTGCCTGGCGCCGTTGTCGGCGGGGCCGAGGCCGAGTTGCTGGAGGCTGTCGCCGGCCTGCCCAGCGCCCATGTCTGCAAGGCAGTGGGCGCCGCAGGGATCATCGAGGCCATCCACGCCCATAATCTGCACCCGGAACCGCCCGAGGTATTCTCATGAAATCCGATCTGGTCATCGTCTATCACCGCCAACCCTATGAGGAGGTCGAGGTCGACGGGCGCATCGAATACCGCGAACATTCAAGCCCCAACGGGATCGTTCCCACGCTCAAGGGGTTCTTTGGCAAGGTCAGCCGCGGCGCCTGGGTGGCCTGGAAGCTGGCCGAGGACACATCGAATCCCGGCTTCGATCCGGTGATCGAGATCTCGGACAGTTTCGGCACCTACAGCGTCAGCCGTCTGCCGCTGACCGAGGAACAGGTGCGCAGCTTCTATCACGTCACGTCAAAAGAGGCGTTCTGGCCCGTCCTGCACGGGTTCAAGGAGCGCTACAATTATGACCCGGTGGACTGGCCCACCTTTCGCAGCGTGAACTGGGCCTTTGCCGAAGCGGCGGCCGAACAGGCCACCGATGATGCGATTATCTGGGTGCATGACTACAATCTGTGGCTGGTGCCGGGCTATCTGCGCCAGCTCAAGCCCGATGCCACCATCTGCTTCTTCCACCACACGCCCTTCCCCGGTCCGGATATGTTCAACGTGCTGCCCTGGCGCGAAGAGATCGTGGAATCCCTGCTGCAATGTGACTCGGTCGGGTTTCATATCCCGCGGTATGCCCAGAACTTTGCCGCCGTGGCGCGCTCGGTCCGGGCGGCGCGGGTGGTCGAGGACATGGAGTCCCCTGACGCACTGGTGCAGCGCGGCGTGGCGCTGAATGACAGGATCATGCCGCTGCGTCTGGACCACAAGGGGCGCCAGGTGGCGATCCATACCAGCCCCGTCGGGGTGAATTTCGACCATGTCGAAGCGCTGGCGCAAACCGATGAAGTGACCGAAAAGATCGGCGCCATCCGGCGCGAACTGAGCGACTGCAAGCTGGTGCTGTCCGTGTCCCGGACCGACTATACCAAGGGAAATATCGAACAGCTGGAAGCTTTTGAGCGGCTGCTAGAGCGGCGCCCCGAACTGCGGGGCAAGGTGCGGCTGATGCTGGTGTCGGTTGAGGCCAACCGCAACATGACCGCCTATCAGGAGATCCAGGCCCGGATCGAGGAACTGACCGGGCGCATAAACGGCGCTTATGGCAGCTTCGAATGGCAGCCGGTGGCGCTGATCGGCAAGGGGATCCCGCTGGCGGATCTGGTGGCCTATTACGCGGCGGCGGATGTGGCCTCCATCACGCCGCTGGCCGATGGCCTGAACCTGGTTGCAAGCGAATTCTGTGCCGCCCGACGCGAGGCTGATCCGGGGGCACTGATCCTGTCGGAGTTCGCGGGCTGCGCGGTGCTGCTGGAGGGGGCGATCCCGGTCAACCCGTTCTCGCACGCATCGATGGACAGCGCGCTGGACCAGGCCCTTGGCATGGACCATGACGAGGCCACCGGCCGGATGAAAGCGCTGCGCGCCTCGGCCCGGCGCTGGGACATCAGTACCTGGACCCGCACCGAGATGTCGCATTTCTCAGCCCTGCGCCGGGCACGGGTGAGTGGGGCGCGCCCGGCCGCCTGAACCGGCCAAAACCACCGAATAACCGGGGTAATCCGCTTTACAACCGGTCTCTGATTCTGGAGTTTGCCCCCACGGACAGAGAGTGATTCTGCCAGAATTCGGGCGGATTTCCTTGACTCGGATTTGCCGGTTGTGGGATTGGGTATACCACAACTGATCACCAGATCGTTACATTCACGCCCCGGCGGGCCGGAAAAAGAACGGAACATCAACAGTCATGTCTCTTGCTCTGATTGCTGCGCTCCCCTTCCTTGGCGCGCTTCTTCCCGGGATCATGATCCGCGCTGGCCGCAACACCTGCGCCTTGGCCACCGGATCGGTCACGGCGCTGGCGCTGATCGGTCTGCTTCTGCACGCGCCTGCGGTGCTGCAGGGTGAGGTGATCCAGACTCAGATCACCTGGATGCCGCTGTTGGGGCTGAATGCGAATTTCTTTCTGGACGGGCTGGGGCTGCTGTTTGCCGGGCTGATCCTGGGGATCGGGCTGCTGATCATCACCTATGCGCGGTTCTATCTGGCCAAATCCGATCCGATGGGCCAGTTCTATACCTATCTGCTGCTGTTCCAGGGCGCTATGGTGGGGATTGTCCTGTCGGACAACATCCTGCTTCTGCTGATTTTCTGGGAACTGACTTCGCTGTCCTCCTTCCTGCTGATCGGCTATTGGCGGCACCTGCCCGAAGGTCGGCAGGGTGCGCGCATGGCGCTGGCGGTTACCGGCATGGGGGGGCTGGCGCTGATCGGGGGCATGCTGATCCTGGGTCATATCGTCGGCAGCTATGAGCTGACGGTCATCCTGGAGAACCGCGAGTTGATCCAGCAGTCGGACCTTTACGCGCCCGCGCTGCTGCTGATCCTGCTGGGGGCGTTCACCAAATCGGCGCAGTTCCCGTTCCATTTCTGGCTGCCGCACGCCATGGCTGCGCCAACGCCTGTGTCGGCCTATCTGCACTCGGCCACCATGGTGAAGGCCGGGCTGTTCCTGATGGCGCGGCTGTGGCCGGTGCTTTCGGGCACGGATCTGTGGTTCTGGCTGGTCGCCGGTGCGGGGCTGATCACCATGGTCATGGGCGCGGTGATTGCGCTGTTCAAGGATGACCTGAAGGGGTTGCTGGCATTTTCCACGGTCAGTCACCTGGGCCTGATCACCATGCTTCTCGGCATCGGCACCGATGTGGCTGCCGTAGTCGCCGTCTTCCACATCATCAACCACGCCACGTTCAAGGCCGCGCTCTTCATGACCGCCGGGATCATCGACCATGAGGCGCATACGCGCGACATCAAGCGCCTTGGCGGGTTGCGCACCCTGATGCCGGTGACCTTTGTTCTGGCCACGGTGGCCTCGTTGTCCATGGCCGGGATACCGCCGCTCAACGGCTTCCTGTCCAAGGAGATGATGCTGGAGCAGGCCGCAGATGTGGGCTTCTTCTTCGGGCTGATGGTAACCATCGGGGCGATGTTCTCGGTCGCCTACAGCCTGCGCTATATCGTCCATGTCTTCCTGGGCCCCAAGCGCGATGATTATCCGGCAAAGCCGCATGACCCGGGCTTCGGCATGTGGGTGTCGCCGGCGCTTCTGGTGGTGCTGGTGGTGCTGATCGGGCTGTTCCCGAACACCATCGTTGGCCCGCTGGTAGCCACCACGGGCGGTGCGGTGATCGGCAGCACCGACCTGCCCTATTACTCGCTTGCGCTCTGGCACGGGTTCAACATTGCACTCCTGATGTCGGTGGCGGCCGTTGCGCTGGGGTATCTGGTGCTGCGCTTCCACCCGCTGTTCGAGGAACTGTGGAACGATGCCCGCCGCCCCGAGGCCAAGGAAATCTTCGACGCGCTGATCGATCTTTGCGCCCGCGGGGCAGACCGGGTGACCAACCTGTTGCATGACGGCGCGATGACCCGCTATCTGGCGATTTTCACCGCCTCGGCCGTGCTGTTCGGCTTTGCGGCTTTCATGGGCGGGACCCATGGCAGCGGCACGCGCGAGACACTGCCCATGTCGGTGGTGCCCATCATCGGCTGGCTGCTGATCATCACGGCAACGATCGTCACCCTGATGGTGCATCGCAATCGTCTGCTGTCGCTGGTGATGGTGGCCGTGATCGGGCTGATCATCTCGATCGGTTTCGCCTATCTTTCGGCGCCCGACCTTGCGCTCACGCAGCTGTCGGTCGAGGTGGTGACCGTGATCCTGCTGCTGCTGGCGCTGCATTATCTGCCAAAGGAAACCCCGGTTGAAAGCACACCCGGCCGGCGCATTCGTGACGGCGCCATCGCGGGCTTTGCCGGGCTGGGCGTGACGGGTCTGCTCTATGCGATCATGACCCGCGACCACGACACGATTTCCTGGTTCCACCTGGAACAATCCTATCCCGGGGGCGGCGGCACCAATGTGGTCAACGTGATCCTGGTGGATTTCCGCGGCTTCGACACCTTTGGCGAGATCATCGTTCTGGGCGTGGCTGCGCTGGGGATCTATGCGATCATCGACGCCGCGCTGCGGGGTCCGGCTTCGCGCAGGCTGGCAAATTTCAAACCCGATTTCCGCCGTGCGGGCGACCGCCACCCCATGATGATGGTCGTGGCCACGCGGGTGATCTTGCCGGTGGCGCTGACCGTGGGGGTTTTCATCTTCCTGCGCGGCCATAACGAGCCGGGCGGCGGTTTCATCGCCGGGCTGGTGGTGTCGATTGCGTTGCTGATGCAGTACATGGCTTCGGGGTTCACCTGGGCACAGAAGCGCCAGCGATTTGACTATCACGCCATCATTGCGGCCGGGATCATCATCGCCGCGCTCACCGGTGTGGGGTCGTGGTTCTATGACGCGCCGTTCCTGTCCAGCGCCTTCGATTACTACACCATCCCCCCACTGTCCGAGTTCGAGCTTGCCAGCGCCATCGCCTTCGATGTGGGCGTGTTCCTAACCGTGGTCGGATCGGTGATGCTGGCGCTGGCCGAGCTGTCGCGGATCGGGCGGCACACCTCGGTTTCGGTGAACAAGGACGCCATGGACATAGACCCCCGCGCGGATACGCCGGCGGCCAAGGTAGAGGGGCACTGAGATGGAATTCGTCGTTGCAAGCAGTGTCGGATTGCTGACCGCTGCGGGCGTGTATCTGATGCTGCGCATGCGGACCTTTCCGGTAGTGATCGGGCTGGCGCTTCTGGCCTATGCGGTCAATGTGTTCCTGTTTGCCAGCGGACGGCTGACCCTGAACCAGCCACCGGTGCAGATCTACGAAGGGCCCTGGTCGGACCCGCTGCCGCAGGCACTGGCGCTGACAGCGATCGTGATCGCCTTCGGCATGACGGCGCTGACGGTGATCCTGGCGCTGGCCTCCTACCTCACCTCGGGGACGGATGCGCTGGACATGGAGAATGCCTCGCCGGAGGTTGACCAGACCACCGACACGCCCACGAAGACCGGAGAAGGCGCCTGATGTTGTCGCACTGGATTGTTGCCCCGATCATCCTGCCATCGCTCATGGCGCCGCTGATCGTGCTTGCCGCGCGCTATGACATGACCTTGCAGCGCATCCTGTCGCTTGGCGCGACCGTGGCGCTGGTGGGAATATCGATCCTGCTGACGGTCGCCGCGGCCGGCGGCACGGTCGAGGTCTATGAACTGGGCAGCTGGCCTGCGCCCTTCGGCATCGTGATGGTGCTGGACCGGTTGTCGGCGCTGATGCTGCTGATGACATCGTTGCTGGCCCTGGCCGTTCTGGTCTATGTGGTGGGCACCGACTGGGACCGGCGCGGGGCGCATTTCCATGCGCTCTATCAGTTCCAGCTCATGGGCCTGACCGGCGCCATGCTGACGGGGGACCTGTTCAACCTGTTCGTGTTCTTCGAGATCCTGCTGATTGCCTCCTACGGGCTGATGGTCCATGGCGGCGGCAAGCTGCGGATGCAGGCCGGTGTGCAATATGTGATCTACAATCTGGCCGGGTCCACGCTGTTCGTCTTTGCGCTGGCCACGCTCTATGGCGTCACCGGCACGCTGAACATGGCGGATATGGCCATCCGGGCCCAGTCCCTGCCCGAGGCCGACATGGCGCTTCTGCGCACCGGGGCGGCCATGCTGCTGGTGGTCTTCGCGGTCAAGGGCGCGCTGCTGCCGCTGCATTTCTGGCTGCCCAACACCTATGTTCACGCCCCTGCGCCGGTGGCCGCCCTGTTTGCGATCATGACCAAGGTGGGCGCCTATGCGATCATCCGCGTCTATACGCTGGTGTTTGGCCCCGATGCCGCGGTGACAGGCTCCATGCCCGGGGACTGGATCATGCCTGTGGCGGTGATCACCATGGTGGTCGGCATGATCGGGGTGCTGGCGGGCGGAAACCTGGCGCGGGTGGTGGCCTTTGCGGCCATCGGCTCCATGGGAACCATGTTCATTGCCGTCGCTGCGTTCACGCCTGAAAGCACGCTGGCCGCGCTCTATTACATGGTGCATTCGACCTTTGCCGCGGCGGTGCTGTTCCTGATCGTGGACATGGTGCAATCGCGCCGGGGCACCTGCGGATTGCAGGTTCTGCCACCCATCGCGCAGACCGGGCTGATCGCCTCGCTGTTCTTTGCCGGGGCCATCGCCATGGCGGGGATGCCGCCGCTCTCGGGCTTCCTGGGCAAGCTGCTGGTGCTCGATTCGGTGCGCGAGCAGGGCGGCGTGGCTTGGATCTGGGGCGCGATCCTGATTGCATCGCTCATCGCCATTGTGGGCCTTGCCCGCGCCGGCAGCCAGATCTTCTGGAAGGCCCATGCCGACGAGACCACTGACCCGGACGGCACCATGGCGGCCATTCCGGCCCAGCCCGTGGCCCTGCCGGTTGCGGCGGTGCTGGGGCTGCTGGCGCTGATCGTGGCGATGACTGTGGCGGCCGGGCCGGTGACCGATTACATGCAGGCCACCGCCGGACAACTCTATGACAGCAGCGCCTATATCGGCGCTGTGATGGGCCACTGAGGGAGGACCCCGGAATGCTGCGCAAATTCCTGCCCCATCCCTGGCTGACGCTGGTGGTCACCATTGTCTGGGTGATGCTGGTCAATGTGATCACCCTCAACGCCATTGTCTTTGGCCTGATCCTGGGGATCATCATCCCCATTGTCACCTCGGCCTACTGGCCTGAGCGTCCGACCCTGCGCAACCCGATGATGATCATCGAATACTTGCTGGTGGTGTTGCTGGATATCGTGCGGGCAAACATCCAGGTGGCGCTGATCATCCTGGGCAAGCGCAATGAAGACATGAAACCCGGCTGGGTGACCGTACCGCTGGACCTCCGCTCGCCCGAGGCGATCACCGTCCTGGCCGGCACCATCACGATGACCCCTGGCACCGTGTCCAGCGACCTGTCCGAGGACGGCCATTCCCTGCTGGTGCATTGCCTGGATACCGATGACCCGGATGCTGTCGTCGCCCAGATCAAGGACCGCTACGAACGTCGCCTGAAGGAGATTTTCGAATGATGACGATTGCGCTCTATATTGCCATCCTCAGCTTCGGCGTGGCGCTTCTGATGAACATCTGGGTGGTCGCCCGGGCCGAAGGGGTGGGCGATCGCGTCCTGGCGCTGGACACGATGGTGATCAATGCCATCGCCATGATGATCCTCTACGGCATCCTGCACGCCACCCCGGTCTATTTCGAGGTGTCGATGCTCTTCGCCATGGTCGGCTTCATCTCCACCGTCGCCTATTGCCGCTTCATGCTGCGCGGCAACATCATCGAATGAGGGGCTGACATGAGCATTATCGGCGAGATCATCATTTCGGTTCTGCTGGTGGGGGCGGGGTTCTTCGGGCTGGTGGGCTCCTTCGGCCTGTTGAAGCTGGATCAACCCATGACCCGCCTGCACGCGCCGACCAAGGCCACCACGCTGGGGGTCGGCGGGGTTCTGATTGCCTCGATGCTGTTTTTTCTGTTCTTCGCCGAGGGGATCACCTTCCATGAGCTGATGATCACCCTTTTCCTCTTTGTGACGGCGCCTGTTGTGGCCCATTTCATCGCCAAGGCCCATCTGCACCGCAACTGGAAGCCCGAGGATCTGCCCTCGCCCGAAGGCAGCACGCGCTGGTCGACCTATTGCGAGCCCGACCAGCCTGGCAGCGGCAAGCCCGATAGCACCGAGCCCTGACGCCAGCCAGCGCAACAAAATTCAAAGACGGGTCCGGGGACATCCCCCGGACCCGAATGCGTTTGGGCACATGGCCCCGCATGCCGGTTTGTGGCATATGGGGAAGGTCAACGACCTGATTTCCTGCCCCGGGAAGGAGACCCCGCATGCCGCCCCTCCCCTTGCAACCAGGTGCGCGCAACCTGATCACCGATGTCGCCGGGCTGCGGGTCGGCCATGCCGAAGATCGGACATTGCGGTCCGGTGTCACGGTTCTGGTGCCGGACGCCCCCTGCCCCGCCTCGGTACATGTGATGGGCGGTGCGCCGGGCACGCGCGAAACCGATCTTCTGGCGCCGGACAAGAGGGTTCAGGAGGTGGACGCGCTGGTGCTCTCGGGGGGGTCCGCCTTTGGGCTGGACGCAGCCTCGGGGGTGATGGACGCCCTGGCACAGGCGGGACGCGGTTTTGCGGTGGGGGACGTCCGGGTTCCGATCGTTCCGGCGGCGATCCTGTTCGATCTGCTCAACGGCGGCGACAAGGGTTGGACCACCAACCCCTACCGCGCCCTGGGGCGGGCGGCGCTGGACGCCGCCGGGCGGGATTTCGCCATCGGCAGCGCCGGGGCGGGCCATGGCGCCAGCGTCGCCGGGTTGCGCGGCGGGCTGGGTTCAGCCTCGGTCCGGCTGGAGGACGGGGTCACCATCGGCGCGCTGGTCGCGGTGAATGCTGTAGGCGCAGCCACGGTCGGTGATGGGCCGCATTTCTGGGCCGCGCCCTTCGAATCAGGGGCCGAATTCGGCGGGCTGGGCCCGGCGCCGACCTATCCGCCGGGTGTCCCGCTCCGCACCAAGCGCCCGGGCGAGGCAACCACCATCGCCATCATTGCCACCGATGCCGCCCTGGACAAGGCCGAATGCCAGCGCCTGGCCACCAGCGCCCATGACGGCATCGCCCGCGCGATTGTTCCGGCGCATACGCCCCTGGACGGAGATCTGATCTTTGCCATGGCCACCGGCCACGCCCGGGCGCCGGTCGATCCTGTGCTGCTGGGCCATGCCGCTGCCGCCTGCCTGTCCCGCGCCATTGCCCGTGGCGTGCATGCGGCCAGCCCGTCCGGCGGGATTGGCCCCCCCGCCTGGTGCGAACGGTTTGGCCAAGGCTGAGCCGGATCAACCCGCCCCTTCGCGCGCGCCGGATGGACAGGCGCTGCCCCAGTCGACCGCGCGCAGGATAGCGACCAGACAAGCGCAGCCCTGGCAACGGCGCAGGAAAGCGTCAGGCCGCCTTGCTTTTGCTTGCGCTGGACAGGATCGCATGCAGGGTCAGCGGTTCGCTGTTGGCCCGCAGCTTGGCGCAGACCGCCGGGTCACGCAGCGTGCGCGAGACATAGGCCAGCGCCTTGAGGTGCTCCACCCCGGCATCGCGCGGCGCAAACAGCGCAAAAACCAGGTCCACGGGCGCCTTGTCCACCGATCCGTAATCGAACGGGCGCTCCAGTTTCACGAACACGCCACAGACCGTGTCACGGCCATCAATGCGCGCGTGCGGCAGGGCAACCCCGTGGCCCACGCCCGTCGGGCCCAGGCTTTCGCGCTCCTGCAGGCAATCGATGGCCGCCCCGGCGTTCAGGCCGTAGACGGCCTGCGCGACCTCGCCCAGTTCCTGAAACAGGCGTTTCTTGCTTGACGGGCTGCCGATCACACGCACGGCTTCGGCCTTCAGCAGGCACGACATGTCCATGAGTTCTTCCTCCTGCGCCACACCCGGCCCGATCACAGGGCCGGGTGGTGCCATGGGTCAATGGGTCAGTGTTGCGGGTCAATCCAGCCGATGTTGCCGTCATCACGGCGATAGACCACGTTCAACCCACCGTGCCGCTCATTGCGGAACACCAGAACGGGGGATTGCGCAAGTTCCATCTGCATCACGGCCTCTCCCGCAGAAAGCGACGGTATCCGGGTTTCCATTTCAGCGATGATGACCGGCTGCAGATCCGCAGGCTCGACCTCATCTGTCTCATTCCGGCCGGCGACGATATACGATGGTGCGCCCG
Organism: Rhabdonatronobacter sediminivivens; assembly: GCF_013415485.1. Classification (GTDB taxonomy): domain Bacteria; phylum Pseudomonadota; class Alphaproteobacteria; order Rhodobacterales; family Rhodobacteraceae; genus Rhabdonatronobacter; species Rhabdonatronobacter sediminivivens. The sequence continues at coordinate 90,763 of NZ_JACBXS010000008.1, forward strand.
CGAATTCAACCGGTGCGCTGCGCACCCGGTGATGATCCTTCAGGCGGCGCTTGTAGCGGCGCAGCTGCTTGTCCATCTTTTCCAGCGTCTTGTCGAAAGCGCTATAGATTTCCGTGGCATGGGCTTTTGCGGAAGCGGTCAGCCCGGTCGACAGATGGACCGTGGCCTCGCAGACGAATTCATGGGCATTGCGCGAAAAGATCACCAGCGCATCGGTCGGGCGCTGGGAATATTTCTCCAGCATCAGGTCCATTTCCGTTCTGACATGCGTCTGAAGTGCCTCGCCCACATCGATCTGCTTCCCGCTGATCTGATACCGCATGTGCCTCTCCTTCTGGTATGTGACCTCGATCAACGGCGGTTGCCGCCCCCTTGGCCACGGTTTGAATGCGCCTGTTCCTGCGATTGCCGGATCGCCTTGCTGCCTGCTTTCGCGCGGCGTGTGGCGGAACCCGGGATGCGCATCGTTTCCCTGTATTTGGCGACAGTTCGCCGGGCGATGTCAACGCCCTCGGTGCGCAATTGCTCCACGACCGCAGCATCGGAAAGCGGACGCTCCGGGCGTTCTTCGGCAATCATCCGTGCTATGCGCCTGCGCACCCGTGCTGCCGCGACCGCGCCGCCGGCGTCCTTCTGTGGCACGGCGTTGGAGAACAGCGCCGCCAGTTGCCAGACATGGCCCTGGGCCTCGATCGCCTTGCCCGCGACGGCACGCGATACAGTCGAGGGATGCAGTTCAAGCTGCTGCGCCAGCGCGCGGCGGGTGAGCGGGCGCAGCCATTCGATGCCATCGGTCAGGGCCCGGTGCTGGTATTCGACCAGTCCCGCGATCACCCTGCGCAGGGTGTCGTGGCGAAAGCTGAGAGCGGCCAGAAGCGCCTCAGCCCGGTCCAGCAGATCCCCTCCGAAGCCCGTGGCGCGGGCATGGGCAACCATCGACCGGTCCAGCCGCAGGCGCGGCGTGGTCCGGGTGCTGAGGTCGATCTGCATGGTCCGGCCCCGCGCCAGGGTTACCACGGCCTCGACGGGCACGGTGGTTGTCCGCTCCGGGCCGGTCTGCATGGGCGTCGCGCGCAGACGGCGCACCATGGCCAGACGCACGCGGGTCTGCGCCGGGCTCAATCCCAGCGCCTGCGCCGCGCCCTGAAGATCACCGCCAGCCAGCAAGGGTAGCGCGGCAACGGTGTGCCGGGCGGCATCGGGGTCCAGCCCCATGTCGCGCAACTGCAACTCCAGACATTCCGTCAGGCTACGCGCGCCCACACCCGGCGGATCACAGCTCTGCAGCGCCTCCAGCGCCGCCTGCAGGCGGGCCGGGTTCGCCCCGGCCGAAAGCATCCGGTCCACGACCGTGGCATCAAGCATGCCGTCTTCGCGCAACTCACCCACCAGTTGCAGCGCCAGCATGCGCACGGCGCAGGGCAGCGCGGCCAGTTCGATCTGGGTGCACAGGCGCTGGAAAATCGACGGCGCCGGCGTGGGAACCGACTCCAGGGGCACGGGTTGCGCCGCGGCCGAGCGGGGTGTGGGCCAGTCGCCGATCAGAAAAGGGTTGCGGGCAAGCTCGGCACGGATGTCTTCGGCCAGGTCCTGCTGGTTCAGCCGCAGCAACCGCATACCGTCACGCAGCGCCGGAGCCAGCGCCAGAGCGGTCGACATCCTTGGCGCCAGAGAAGGTCTCATCGCGCGGCCCAAGTCACCTCCTCAGGACATGGTGAAGCGCTCTCCAAGATACACACGCCGCACATCCGCATTACCCACAACCTCGGCGGGTGTTCCGCTCATCAGGACTACCCCGTCGTGCAGGATATACGCCCGGTCCACGATCTCAAGTGTTTCGCGCACATTGTGGTCGGTAATCAGAACACCGATGCCGCGCGTTCTCAGATCGGCCACCAGTTCGCGGATCTCGCCCACGGCGATGGGATCAACCCCGGCAAAGGGTTCGTCCAGCAGCACATACTTGGGGTCCGAGGCCAGGCAACGGGCGATTTCCGCGCGCCTTCGTTCGCCCCCTGACAGCGCCAGCGCAGGGGAATCGCGCAGATGTTCGATGGAAAACTCCTGCAACAGGCCGTCCAGCCGCGCTCGGCGGGCAAAGCGGTCGGGGATGGTCAGTTCCAGAATTGCCATGATGTTGTCGGCCACGCTGAGCCCGCGAAAGATGGACATTTCCTGCGGCAGATACCCCAGCCCCAGGCGGGCGCGGCGATACATGGGCAGGCCGGTGGCATCCTGCCCGTCGATATAGACCGCGCCGCCTTCATGGCTGACCAGACCGGCGATGCAATAGAAGCAGGTGGTCTTGCCGCAGCCATTGGGCCCCAGCAGGGCCACGACCTCTCCCCGGCCCAGTTCCAGCGAGAAATCCCGGATCACCACACGCCGCTTGTAGCTTTTCTTCAACCGGCTGACGCGCAGCCCCGTGCCCGGTTCATCCCCATCCGTCATTCGCGTCAACGGCCCGGCTGAATGATCGTGCGCACGCGGCCTTCCATGCTGCCCTGCCCGCTGTTGAGATCAACCTCCAGCCGGTCGCCGGAGATGATGTTGGCGCCCTGCGTCAGCAGCACATCGCCGGTCAGGATGATCAGCCCCTGCGGCACCCGGTATTCGGCGGCCTGCGCTTCGGCGGCCTCATCATCGGTCACCAGCGTGACCCCCCCGCTGGCGTTGAGCTGGTCAATCCGGCGCGCGCCTGAAGTGCCGCTTTCGGCAAAGACGATGCGGATGGTGTCGGCCGACAGCCGCAACCCGCCCTGTGCAATCACGGCGCTGCCGGTGAACACGGTTTCGCCCGTGGCCTGGTCCACTGTCAGCCGGTCCGAGGACAACTCGACCGGGGCAGTGGCGTCATGGCGCGCGCCACCCAGCGAGAAGCTGGTCCCCTGCGCCAGGGCCGCAGACCCCAGCGCCAGGATCACCCCGGCGGCAGCGGCACCCTTGAGGGATCGCAACATGGGACGGCTCCTTCAGTTCATCGGGTCATATATCAGCCTGACCGCGCCGGTAAACGCAAGCACATAAGACCCGTCCTGCCGGTCCGAAGGCGTCAGCAGCACCCGCTCGGACTGCACGGCGCCCGCCGGGCCCGTGCCACGCACATTGCCCTCACCCAGGATGCCCGAACGATCCAGCGCCGCCGTCAGCCGGTCCACCTGCAGGACATAGCCGGGGTCACTGTGAAACGACACCTCCCCCTCCATGACCACACGGTTGGCGCGCTGATCCAGACTGCCATGGCGTGCGGTGAAATCGGTGCGTTGCCCGGCCGGGGTTTCCAGCGCCCCGCTCAGGACCGTCAGATCCAGCCGGAACCCCTCATCCGGGTCGGCGCGCGCGGTATCGGCCATCACCGTCAGCGCGGCATTGCCATCGGTCACACCGGCAAAGCGCGCAACGGAGATGCGCGGCTCCTGCACGAGCGATTCGATATCCACCGTCGCCGTGGCCACCGCGCGTTCCGGATCGATATTGCGTGAGATCAGGAAGACCGTCGACATCAGCGCCAACGCCCCCAGCGGCAGCGCCACCTTCAGAACAGCCACGATGCTGGAGTAGGTATCGCGCATGCTGCCGGGCTCCACCGGGTCTGGGGTCAATGGGCGAAGATATCGGTCTCGGGCCAGCCTGCAAGGTCAAGCGCAGCGCGGGTGGGCAGGAATTCGAAGCACCTGCGAGCCAGCTCAACACGCCCTTCGCGCTCCAGCCGGGCGTCCAGCGCCCCGCGCAGGCGGTGCAGATGCAGCACGTCCGAGGCGGCGTATTCCCGCTGTGCCGCGCTCAGCTCAGCCGCGCCCCAATCCGACGTCTGCTGCTGCTTGGAGATATCCACACCCAGCAGTTCCGCCAGCAGGTACTTCAGCCCGTGCCGGTCGGTATAGGTGCGCACCAGCTTCGAGGCGATCTTGGTGCAATAGACCGGCGCGGTCACCACGCCAAAGGCATGGGCCATGGCGGCAATGTCGAACCGGCCGAAATGGAACAGTTTCAACACCTCCGGATCGGCCAGCAGCCGGACCAGATTCGGCGCCATGGTCTGCCCCTGCGCGATCTGCACCAGATGCGCATCGCCATCCCCCGCCGAAAGCTGCACCAGACACAGCCGGTCACGGATCGGATTCAGCCCCATGGTTTCGCAGTCAATGGCCACCACGGGGCCCAGGTCCAATTCATCGGGCAGATCATGCAAATGGGTATGGATCGTCACGGTGCTTTCCTTCGCACAGGGGGAATGGAACCCCCGCAGGACTGCCTTGCGGGCGCTGCATGGTCCCTAGCAGTCGCAGGCGCCACGAATCAACCTGCAAGGACCGGCGAAAACTGCCATGCCAACGGCGCAATCATCGCCATCAGCGCCGGATGTGTGGGTATGTCTGAAAAACCGCAACCTGCCCAAACCACTTCCCATATCCTGCCGGTGGCCTTGAATATGGTGCCCAGGAGAGGACTCGAACCTCCACGCCCGTACGGGCACTAGCACCTGAAGCTAGCGCGTCTACCAGTTCCGCCACCTGGGCAGGTTGCGTGAGAGGGTCTTTACGAGGGAGTTCCAGAAGTGTCAACGGGGCGCAAAAGAAAAATCACACCACCTTCCCATGACCGGGGAAAATCCTTGTGACCCAAGGGGGCGGGGGGTATTCAAGGGCAAATCCGCTGGCGGAGGATAGCATGTCGAAACTGGTCACGATCTATGGCGGCTCGGGCTTTGTGGGGCGCTACATCGCCCGGCGCATGGCGATGGAAGGCTGGCGCGTGCGCGTGGCCGTGCGCCGCCCGAACGAGGCCCTCCACGTGCGCCCCTATGGCGTGGTGGGACAGGTGGAGCCTGTCCTGTGCAACATCCGCGATGACGCCTCGGTGCGGGCGGTGATGCAGGGCGCCGATGCGGTGGTCAATTGCGTCGGCATACTGCATGAGGTCGGCAAGAATCGCTTTGACCAGGTGCAGGCCGAAGGCCCCGCAAGGGTGGCCAGACTCGCCACCGAGGAAGGCGTGGCGCAGATGGTCCATGTCTCGGCCATCGGCGCGGATGCAAGGTCCGACAGCGCATATGCCCGCACGAAAGCGCTCGGCGAAGAGGGTGTGCTTCAGCATTTTCCCCGGGCCATGATCCTGCGCCCGTCAATCATCTTCGGCCCCGAGGACGGCTTCTTCAACCGCTTCGCCGGCATGTCCCGCTTTGGCCCCGTGCTGCCCCTGGTGGGCGCATCGACCCGCTTCCAGCCGGTCTATGTCGATGATGTCGCCCAGGCGGCGGTCCAGGGCATATTGGGCCGCGCCGAACCCGGCATCTATGAACTGGGCGGCCCCGAGGTCGGCAGCTTCCGTGAGCTGATGCAGATGATGCTGGACGAGGTTCGTCGCAAACGGCTTATCGTCAATGTCCCCTTCCCTGTGGCCAATGCCATGGCGACGGTGCTGGGGGCCTTGCAGGTGATGACACTGGGGCTGTTCACCAATTCGCTGCTCACCCGCGATCAGGTCCGCCAGTTGCGGCGCGACAACGTGGTTGCCGAAGGCGCGCGCGGCTTTGCAGATCTGGGGATCGAACCCACGCCCATGGACTCTGTCCTGCCCGGCTACCTCTGGTCGTATCGCCCCGCGGGCCAATACGCTGCAATCCACGAATCAGCTTCAAATCTGCGGCGTCACTGACGTCCCGCGCAAACGCATCGCGCGCGTATCGGCGGTTCTCTGCACGGTACGCGGCACCGTGCAGCGCCCGCCGCAGGCGCGCGGGGTGGGAAGGTGGGCGCGGCTCGGGGGCGCATGTGGCCCGCTTTCGGCCATCACGACGGAGGCACAAAAAAAACCCCGCCGAAACCGGCGGGGTCAGTGGTGCCCGAAAGGGGTAGTTCCGGGCACGGCGGTAACTGATGTGAAGCCTCTGCCAGTGACGCCTCAGGTATCTCCGTTTCAGGCCTGACCCTGCTCGGCCCGCAATTGCTGGCGCAGGATATCGATGGGGATCAGCTTTCCGTCACGTTTGAACTGCCAGTAGGTCCAGCCATTGCAGGATGGCGCGCCTTCCAATGCGGCGCCCACCTGATGGATCGAACCGCGGTGTTCGGCACTGACGAGCGAGCCATCGACCCGTACCTTCGCCGCCTTGCCGCGCGGGCTGACCAGCATTTCGCCGGGCCGCAGCAGGCCACGCTCGAGCAGCTGGCCAAACGGAATCCGCGGCTCGGCCCGTTTCGAGGTGGTGGTCTCCAGCGCTGCCCGGTCCAGCGGGCGCACCTTCTCCAGCCGTTTCGTGGCGGCGTCGCGGTACGTGGCCTCGCGCTCGATCCCGATGAAGCTGCGCCCCAGCATCCGGGCCACTGCGCCGGTTGTGCCCGTGCCAAAGAACGGGTCCAGCACCACATCGCCCGGGTTGGTGCTGCCCACCAGCACCCGGTGCAACAGGCTTTCGGGCTTCTGGGTCGGATGCGCCTTTTCGCCGCTTTCGGTCTTCAGCCGTTCATGCCCGGTGCAAATCGGCAACACCCAGTCACTGCGCATCTGCACCCCTTCGTTCAGGGCCTTCAGGGCTTCGTAGTTGAACGTGTATTTCGCACCTTCGGATTTCGACGCCCAGATCAGGGTTTCATGGGCGTTGGTCAGCCGCTTGCCCCGGAAGTTCGGCATCGGGTTGGACTTGCGCCAGACCACATCGTTGAGGATCCAGAACCCGGCATCCTGCATCGCCACGCCGACGCGAAAGATGTTGTGATAAGACCCGATCACCCAGATCGCCCCGCCGGGCTTGAGCAGCCGCCGCGCCGCCGCCAGCCAGTCGCGGGTAAAGCGGTCATAGGCCTCGAAACTGCCGAACCGGTCCCAGGCGTCATTGACAGCATCCACGCGGCTGTTGTCGGGGCGGTGCAGATCGCCACGCAGCTGCAGGTTATAGGGCGGATCGGCAAAGACCAGGTCCACGCTGCCCTCGGGGAGGCTGCGCATGACCTCGATGCAATCGCCGGCCAGAATCTGGTTCAGGGGCAGCGCCGCGGCGCCCACCTTGGGGGTTTTCACTGTCATCTCTGCCTCGTTCGACCGCCTGTTCCGGCGTGTCTTGTTGTTGGGCCATAAGATGAGTCAAAGCCGATTCGCCGTCAATTTCTTTTTTGAATCAGGGTGTTATTTAATGCTCTTTACACAAGATATTGCGGATCGGCTTGAACGAACGCCTATGGAACGGGGTGACGCCCAATTCTGCTATGGCATTTATGTGACGCTTCGTCGGGTAGCCTGCGTTGCTCTCCCAGCCATAGCCCGGATACTGGCGCGCCATATCCGCCATGATGGCATCGCGCGCGACCTTGGCCACGATCGAGGCCGCTGCAATCGACAGGCAGCGGGCATCGCCCTTGACCACTCCCTCCGCCGGACAGGGCAGGCCCGGGGGCAACCGGTTGCCATCGATCAGCGCATGGCACGGGGGGCGGCGCAGCCCGACAATGGCGCGCCGCATGGCCAGCAGGCTGGCCTGAAGGATGTTCAGCCGGTCGATTTCCTCGACATCGGCATGGGCGATCGAGACCTCGGCGCAGCCCATCAGCGCCGCATGAAGCACACGGCGCCGCGGAGCGCTCAGGGTCTTGGAGTCCCGCAGCCCCTCGGGAATGGCCGCCGGGTCCAGGATCACCGCCGCCGCCGTGACCGGGCCGCAAAGCGGGCCGCGCCCGACCTCATCGACCCCGGCAATGCGGTGAAACCCGGCCTGCCGCAGCCGGGTTTCAAAACTGTCATCGGGGGAACGGGCGACCATGGCTCTGGATCGCCCGAACGCAGCGGTTTCGCAATGGGGAATCGGGGGCGCCCGGGATCTTGCCCTCACACGCGCGCGGGGCGGAAGGGGCAGGAAAGGGCGCTTACCAGCGCCCCCGCCCAGGTTCGCTCCGATACCCTGCCTCCAGCAGGCATTGCGCGTTATAGAGGGTCATCTGCCCCTGCCCATATTGCGCGCGCAGGGCGCAGCGGTCGGGGAGGTTGCGCAGACCCGCGCGCTGCAGGCAGGCACCATCGAACCCCTGCGTCCGCGCGCCGCGGATGCGATAGGTGATCTGACATTCGCGGGGCAGATGAGCATCGCGCCGGGGGTGCTGCTGGCGCGGCGGTGCAGCCCGGCTTTCCGAACGAAAGCCCGCCGAGACCAGGCAGCCCTCGCGATAGATGCGCCGCTCACCCCGGTTGGTGCGGATGGTTTCCATGCACTGCCGCGGCAGACGGCGCACACCGGCGCGCTCCAGACAGCGGGCGTTATAGACCTGAATGTGCCGCCCGCGCACGCGCAGGGTTTCAAGGCAATGGTCCGGAAGTGTCCGGGCATCCTGGCGGCGCCCCGGCGCGCGCTCACTGGGTCGGTCACTGAAGCTGTGGACGATCACGGCCACGGCCGCCGCCCCCAGAAGCAGGGCGATCAGGTCATCATCGGCGGCCTTCGCCGGTTTGGGTATTGCCAAGGCCGCAGCAAGGGCCAGCGCCAGCGCCGCCCCCAGCCCGGTCAATCTTGCAGGTATCAGCATCATCCTGTCCTTTCCTTCCCGTGCGCGCCGCCAACGCAGGCCGCCCGCGACTATCTGCCAAAGGGTGCGCCCGAAGGAGGCTGTCGCTCAATATCGTGCGCCGGTTATCGGATAACAGGCACCTGCCTGGCCCGGTGATATTGATTGTCAGCGCGTGGCGCGGCATCGTCAGCGCATGAGAAACATCGCCCTCACCATCGCTGTCCTGATCGCCGTGCTGGCGGCCGCACCGGCCGCCGCGCAATGCTATGCGGATTACAAGGCCAAGCAGGACAACCCGCTGCGGCTGCAATACGGCATTGTCGAACTGCCGCCCCAGGCCTGCGGCGATCCGGCTGCCGCCGCCCGCCATGCCGGGGCGGTGCTGGCCGAACACGGCTGGACCTTGTTGCAGATCGAGTCCACCTTTGGCGAAGACGGTTTTGCACAAAGGAGGTCGCGTGCAGGGGCCATCCATCTCCGCAACTGACCTGTCGCGCAGGGGGGGCCGGGCGGTCGTCTGGGGCATGATTGCCATTGTGGTGATCCTGCTGGTGGCGGCGGTGCTGCTGTTCTACAACCTGCCCGATGCCGGCGCCTTCAACGCCCGGGTCGAGCGTATCTTTGTCGAACAGGACCTGACCACCCAGGCGGAAATCAAGCTGCTGGAAATCCTGGCGCTGTCGGGCACGGCCTTTGCCGAAACCCTGGCCTCCTACCGGGTCGTGATCTTTGTGCTCATGGTCTTTGCCACGGCGCTGCTGATCACGTCGCTGGTTCTGGTGGCCACGCTGATCGTGCTGAACCGGCGCATGGCGCAGGTGGAAAAGGCGGGGATTCAGGTGTCCTCGCTGGTCATCAGCCGCGCCACCAACACGGTTGCCATCAACGACATGGAGTTCCGTCTGACCCAGGCCGCCATCGAAACCCTGGCCGTGCTGGCCGAGGCCCGGATGGATGGCGATATCCTCAGCGGTGCGGCGATCGAGGCGATGATTTCAGGGCGCGACAGTGCGGAATGTGACGAGGCATCGGGGGCCACGCGCATCAAGCGCTTGCGCGACACCCTGGGCAACCAGCTGGTCAGCGAGGTTCTGATCCGCAACATCACACGGCAGGGCTATGTGCTGGCGATCGACCGCGATGTGATCAGGATGATCTGACCGCAGCCCCCCGCGCCCGCTCCAGCCCGGCGCGCACATCGGCCGCGCAGCAGGCGGCCAGCGCCTTGCGGTCCGGGGCGTCGGCCACTGCATGGGGCGGATGAAACACCAGTTCGATCCGCCCCTGCCGCCACCGGGCCAGGACCGACAGGAAATGCGAGCCGAACTCCATATCCCCCCACCAGCCATAGAGGCGCGGATCGGCACCATCGGGAGCGTGATAGACAACGCTGACCGGCTGCACATGCATCAGATGGCGCAGACCCTCCGCAAAGAAGGCCGCGAAAAGCGCGGTCTTGAACGGGAGAACCCGCAGACTGTCAGTGCTGGTGCCTTCGGGAAAGAACAGCAGCCGATGCCCCGCGCGCAACCTTGCCTCGAACAGCAGTTTCTGGCGTGCGGCATCACGGCCATGGCGGCGAATGAACAGGGTGCCGGTGGCCCGCGCCAGCCAGCCGATCCCGGGCCAGCCCGCAACATCCTCCTTGGACACGAAATACACCCTTTGCGCCGCATTCAGTGCAAAGATATCCAGCCATGAGGCATGGTTCGCCACCAATGCACCGCGCTGGACCATGGGCTGCCCGTGCAGCATCAGCCGCACCCCCATGATCCGCAGCGTGGCTCGGCAGACCCCTTGTGTGATGAAGGGCGTGACCGGGCGGCGCAGACCGAAGAGCGGACGCTCGGCCAGGCGCAAGGTCAACAGCAGGGCCAGCCCCAGGCCGATCAACAGCGCAATCGCCGCGCCGCGCAGCGCGGCCAATGCCCAGCCCAACGGCGAGATCGCCGTCCGTGGCGGTGGCTGGGGGGATTGCCAGGTCTGCACAGTCAGCGCACGAGGGTATGTCGGCTTTGGAGGCCGCGGCGGCGACTGGCCATGGCCGCCACATCCAGCAGCAGCAGCACATCGGTCGTATTGAAGGCATGATCCACAAAGGCGCCCTCGCCGACGCTGCCGCCCAGCCGCAGATAGGACCGGATCAGCGCCGGAATCCCGTCAAGCGCAGCGGCCCGGTTCAGCGCCTCGGGCGGCAGCAGGTCCATCCGATGGGCGGCCGCACCCAGCGCCTCCGGACGCAGCGCGACCGGTGCCAGGTGGTGATGGTGCAACCAGGACAGGGGCTGCGCCAAAGCCTGCACATCAGTGCCCGGAAAGCTGGCCACGCCGAACAACAGATCGATCCCGCGCGAAAGCGCATAATCGGCCAGCCCGTTCCAAAGCAGGAACACCGCCGTGCCCCCCCGATAGTCAGGGTGCACACAGGATCGCCCCAGCTCCAGCAAGCGCCGCCCCGAATCGATCAGGGGCGACAGATCGTATTCTGCTGCGGAATAGAACCCCCCGGCCCGCGCGGCGGCAGCCTGATCCATCAGCCGATAGGCACCCACCACATGGCGCAATGACTCCGGGTCGCGCGCGGGGTCGATCAGAAGCAGATGGTCACAGAATTCATCAAAGCGGTCCCGCTCCAGCCGCGCGGTATGATCGACCAGAACCCCGTCACCGCCACGTTCAGCCACAAAAACATCATAGCGCAGACGCTGCGCGGCCAGCCGGTCCTGCGCGGTGGCTGCAAGGCGCAGCTGCAGGCGCCGATCCTGCGGAGCGGGTGCTGACCCGTTTTCATGGTCTTGGACGAGGCTCAGGGACATGTTGTTGCTTTGCCGTTACTTATACTGCAGATTGCAAGCAGAGTGATTGACTCAGCATATGGCTGTGTGCAGCATGCGTACAAGTACATCGGTCAGATGTCAGTATCAGGAACGAGTGGGACAAGTTCTGCGTCAATGGTTAGTTTACCTTCATGCTGGAAGTTGACAGTCACGCGTGTGCCGATCCGTGACTGGACCTGTCCAACCCCCCACTCCGGCTTTTCAGGCGCGCGCACCAGCATCCCGGGTTCAAGCAGGCTTGCGGGATATGTCATGTATGGGTGCCTCCTGCCCAAGCGGAGAGTTTGATGTCCAAGTTCCAGGATTTCCCCGGCCAACCCTCTGAAACCGAACTTGTTTCGATCATTGCCTCGCGCATATGCCACGATCTGATCAGCCCGCTGGGCGCAATCGGCAACGGGGTGGAGTTGCTCAACCTCAACGGAACGGCGGGCAACAACCCGGAACTGTCGCTGATCGCTGCCAGCGTGGAACAGGCGCAGGCGCGCGTGCGGTTCTTTCGCATCGCCTTCGGTGACTTCAGCGCGGAACAGTTGATGAAACCGGCCGAGGCGCGGTCCATCCTCTCCGGCCTGTTCAGGGAGGCGCGCCTGTCGGTCACCTGGGATCTGGAAGCACCGCGCCCGCGGCAGGAGGTGAAGCTGATTTTCCTGCTGATCCAGTGCCTTGAAACCACCCTGCCCTGGAGCGGGACGGTCGTTATCCGCTCCGAAGGCGAAGGCTGGGCGATCGATGCACAGGCCGCGCGGCTGCAGGTCAACCGGGACCTGTGGGCATGCGTCAGCGCGTCGGGGGAGCCCTGCATCACCTCGCCGCAAGTGGTGCAATTCGCGCTCGCCGGGCGCCAGAGCGCCGCGCTGCCGGGAACGCTGGATGTATGGTTCGGAGATTCGGACATCCATATCCGATATCTGCCGCACTGAGCGCGCGCCCCTTGGACAAGGGGGCCGCGCCACCGCGGCGCATCAGTTTTCGGGGTCATCCGCACGCCAGTGCTCCTGGGCTTTCAGCGCCTCCATCACCTCGCGCGGCATGTAGGTTTCATCGTGCTTGGCCAGAATTTCCTGGGCTTCGAAGACACCATTGATGAAACGCCCGGTTCCGACCATGCCCTCATTCTCGGAGAAGAGATCGGGCAGGATCCCGCGGTAGCGCACCTCGACCGAGGCCGGGCCATCGGTGACCCGGAACACGATCGTATCGGACTGCCCGCGAATGATCGAGCCTTCCTCGACCAGACCGCCGATGCGGAACACCTCGTTTTCATGTGGGGGTTCGGCGAGAACCTCGGAGGGTGAGCGGAAAAAATTGATGCCGTCGCGCATGGCATACCCGATCAGCGCCGTGGACAGCGCAAGCGCCACGGCGGCAACGGCAAAGACCTGGATGCGGCGTGTCTTCTTCAGGCTTTTCATCTGTTCCTCATGTCACGGGAAGACCGGCACACCCAGCAGCCCCGTTGTTTCCTCGATCCCCAGCATCAGGTTCGCGTTCTGCACCGCCTGCCCTGATGAGCCCTTGCACAGGTTGTCCAGTGCGGCCACCACCAGCGCCCGGCCCGCAATCCGGTCACCGACCACCCCAATATGCACGTAGTTGGAGCCGCGCACATCATGGGTCGAGGGGAGTGTGCCAAAAGGAAGCACATGTATAAATGACTCAGCGCAATATGCGTCCTGCAAAACCGCGTGAATTTCCGCAGCGTCACCATCCACCCAGATGCTGGCCAGGATGCCGCGGTTCATCGGGATCAGATGCGGCGTGAACTGCACATGTACCGGACGCCCGGCCAGGCGCGTGAATTCCTGGTCAAACTCGCCCAGGTGCCGGTGGGTGCCGCCGGCGGCATAGGCGTGCGTGCCCTCGGACAGCTCTGCATGCAGCAGGTTCTCCTTCAGCGACCGCCCTGCCCCAGACACACCGCATTTGAGATCCATGATGATTCGGTCCAGATCGATCACGCCTGCGGCAATCAGCGGGTTGAGCGCGTATTGCCCGGTGGCCGCGTTGCAGCCCGTGCCAGCGACCAGCCGCGCGCTGCGGATATCCTCGCGGTAGAATTCGGTCAGCCCATAGACCGCTTCGGTCTGCAGATCGGGGGCGGCATGGGGCTTGCCATACCATTTTTCATAGGCCGCCGGGTCACGCAGCCGGAAATCGGCGCTCAGGTCCACGATCTTCAGGTCACGCGGCAAATCACGGATCACCGCCTGGCTGGTGGCATGGGGCAGCGCACAGAACGCAAGGTCGATGGCGGCGAAATCCACCTCCTCGATCCGGCAGAGATCCGGCAGATCCAGGTGGCGCAGGAAGGGGAACACCTGCGCCATGGGCTGGCCTGCCTTGCGCTCGCCGGTCAGGGCGGCGATCTGCAGGTGCGGATGGGTGGCGATCAGCCGGACAAGCTCGGCGCCGGTATAGCCCGAGGCGCCCAGGATGGCGATCTTGTGCTTGGGGGTCTGCATGAGGGGGTCGGTCCCTTGATCGGTCGCCCGCGCGGGCGGTTGGTGTCGGATGCGCTCCGCGCGGGGAGTATTTGAAGCAAGAAAATGGGTCAGGCGGGTTCGAACGGGACCTGTCGTCGCAGGAATTGCGTGGCCTTGCGCGAGACATTGACCGGATCGCCCGTGGTCAGGAAGCGCGTTTCGGTGCCCCTGCCCAGCATGTCGGGATGGCGGCGCAGGTAATCGTCCAGGCTGGCTGCAACCAGATTGGGCTGCGAGAAGACGGCGACCTGGGGGCCCAGGGCGGCGGCGAAAGCCTCCTCCATCAGCGGGTAATGGGTGCAACCGAGCACGGCCGCTTCGGGGCGGGGCATCCGGCGCAACAGGGCTTCGACATGGGAATGGACCAGCGCCTCGGCCAGGATCAGGTCGCCCTGTTCGATGGCATCGACCACACCGGCGCAGGGCTGCGCCTCGACATCCACACCGATGGCGCGGAAGGCCAGTTCGCGCTGGAAGGCGCGGCTTTGCACGGTGGCGGGGGTGGCGAACAGGGCGACATGTTTCACAGCAACCTCGCGCGGGGGGGAGTTGTCGCCCCATTGCCGTTCGGTCAGCGCCTCGATCAGCGGGACAAAGACGCCAAGGACGCGCTTGTCGGCGGGGACCCAGGTTTCCTGCATCCGGCGCAGGGCGGCGGCGCTGGCTGTGTTGCAGGCCAGGATCACCAGATCGCAGCCTTCATCCCAGAGGCGCTCCACCCCGGCGCAGGTGAGCGTGTATATATCCTCGGCATCGCGCACACCATAGGGCGTGTGGGCATTGTCACCGAGATAGACGAAGGGGACATCGGGCAGGCGATTGGTCAGCGCCCGCAGCACCGTCAGACCACCCAGCCCGCTGTCAAAAACCCCAACCGCCATTCGCCGCAGCCCTCAGTTGCGATAGGCGGCCTCGAACTCATAGCCAAGATGGGTTGGGTCCAGCCGCTCTTCGGCCAGTTGATACGTTGCGGCGCGCAGGAAATCCAGCAGTTCTTTGGCGTTGCCGCTGTGGCGGGCCAGGGTTTCCGGGCCAATGGGCTGGCCGATGGCCATACGCACGGGCCGGTCTATGCGGGTGCGGAATTCGCGAATCAGGAGCGCCATGCGCAGGGTGTAGTTCAAGTGGCTTGCAACCTGGAACAGCCGCGAATTGTGGCCGTCGAACCAGACCGGCACCACAGTCGCGCGCGAACGCTGGATCAGCCGCGCGCTGAACCCGCGCCAGGCGGGATCGCTTGGCCGGGTGAACGGGGTGGGCGCGGTGGAGACCGTGCCGCCCGGAAAGATGCCGATGGCACCGCCACCGGAGAGGTAGCGCAGCGCATCGGCCCGGGTCTGCAGATTGGCGTCCAGCGCCGCGCGGGTGCCCGAAAAATCGATGGGCAGGATACACCCAGAAACCTGCGGGGCCTGCCGGAACGCCTGATGCGCGAGGATGCGGAAATCCCGCCGGGTGCCGGACAGCAGATACCCCATGACCAGCCCGTCAAGGATGCCGTAGGGGTGGTTCGACACCAACACCAGCGGGCCGGTTTCGGGAATGTTCTCCAGACAACCGCGGCGCAGGTCCAGATGGAGGCCGAAGGCATCCATTGTATCGCGCCAGAACGCGTGGCCTTGTGCCGAGCCGACCTGCCGTGCATCGAGCCGGCGCAGCAGGCGCTGCCGACCGGTGATGTGCTCGATCATGCGGATGGCAGCGCGGGCACCGATGGTACCGGCAGATGCGGCATAGCTGATATGGGGGGCGGAATCACGCATCACTGGCCTCGCGCTCTGACCCCTTGCATGTAACAGCGCAAGGTGACAGGCGCTTGACAGTTGCGTGATGCGCGGATGGCGGCTGCGCGCGCAGCCCGCCGTGCCAGGTCAGGCGTTGGCTTCGCGGATCTTTTCGGCGGCGTCCTTGTCGTATTGCACGCCCTTGCTGTCAAACAGCTGATCCAGCTCGCCCGACAGGGTCATTTCGGTGATGATGTCGCAGCCGCCGACAAACTCGCCCTTCACATAAAGCTGCGGGATGGTGGGCCAGTCAGAGTAGTCCTTGATGCCCTGGCGGATGGTTTCATCCTCCAGCACATTCACATCGGCATAGTCCACGCCCATGAAATTCAGCACCCCGGCCACGCGGCTGGAGAACCCGCATTGCGGCATGGTCTTGGTGCCTTTCATGTACAATACGACATCGTTGGCTTCGACGGTTTGCTTGATCTGGTCCTGGGCGCTCATTCTGGTGTCCTCTTGCGGGGTTATTCGGGGGCCTTGGTGGTCAGGGCAAGCGCGTGCAATTCGCCTTGGCTGCCATCCATCTTGCCCTTCAGCGCGGCATAGACGGCGCGCTGCTGCTGCACGCGGTTCTTGCCGCGAAAACTCTCATCGATGACCTCGGCCGCGTAGTGGTTGCCGTCTCCGGCCAGGTCGGTGATGGTGATCCTGGCGTTGGGAAAGCCCTCACGCAGCAAAGTTTCAAGCTCTTGCGCGGTTATGGCCATGCAGGTCCCTTTCATGTGGCTTCGAAGAAGGTAATCCCGGCCTGTGACTTCTTCAAGCGTCGCCGATGGCGCGGGCGAACGCCGAGCGATGGAGGGCCGACAACTCGGCCAGGGGGGCCTCGGCGCTGCCCAGCCGCACCGTAGTGCCACCGAAGCGCCCGACGGTGGCAAGCGGCACACCGGCCTGCCCGGCGGCGACCATCAGCGCCTCGGCGCAGTCGAAATCGCAAGCGACCAGATAGCGGGCCTGATCCTCGCCAAAGAGGATGGCCGGATCATCGGGATCGAGCGTGACGCCCATGCCGGCGGCCTCGGCCATTTCGAAGGCGGCGAGAGCAAGCCCACCGTCCGAGAGATCGGTTGCCCCGGCCAGGAGCGCGCGGTTTTCGCGCAGGAATTCGCCGTGGCGGCGTTCGGCCTCCAGGTCCACGGGCGGGGCGTCGCCATCCTCGCGGTGGAAGACCTCGGCCAGCAGGGCGGATTGGCCCAGATGACCGCGGCTTTCCCCGACCACCAGTGCCAGATCGCCCTCGCGCGGGTGCCCGGCAATGATCTGGTCCATATGTTCGATCAACCCCACCGCGCCGATGGTCGGCGTGGGCAGGATCGGCTGGCCGTCGGTTTCGTTGTACAGGCTCACGTTGCCCGAAACGATCGGCATGTCCAGTGCGCGGCAGGCTTCGCCGATACCTTTGATGGCGCCGACGAACTGGCCCATGATTTCGGGCTTTTCGGGGTTGCCGAAGTTCAGGTTGTCGGTGGCCGCCAAGGGGCGCGCGCCCACGGCGCAGAGGTTGCGGAACGCCTCGGCCACGGCCTGCTTGCCGCCTTCGACCGGGTTGGCGCGCACATAGCGCGGCGTGACATCGGCGGTGAAGGCCAGCGCCTTGTCGGTGCCGTGGACGCGCACGATCCCGGCGCCCAGTCCCGGCGTGCGGACCGTATCGCCCATGACCTGCGTATCATATTGCTCCCACACCCAGCCCTTGTGCGCGTAGCTGGGCGAACCGATCAGGGCGCGCAGGGCGTCGATGGCATCCACGCGCGGGATTTCGGCCAGTTCGGCGGTGGCGGCGGGTTCGTCCCACGGGCGGTCATATTCAGGCGCCTCGGAGGACAGCTTGGACAGGGGCAGATCGGCCTTTGTCTCGTTCCCGTGCAGGATGAGGAAGCGGTCCTCGGCGATGGTCTCGCCCACGATGGCGAAATCGAGGTCCCATTTCTCGAAGATCGCGCGGGCCTCGGCCTCCTTCTCGGGCTTCAGAACCATGAGCATCCGCTCCTGGCTTTCCGACAGCATCATCTCGTAGGCGGTCATGCCGGCCTCGCGGCAGGGCACGCGATCCAGATCCAGCCGGATGCCCAAGGACCCCTTGTCGCCCATTTCCACCGCCGAGCAGGTCAGCCCCGCCGCGCCCATATCCTGGATGGAGATCACCGCACCGCTGGCCATCAGCTCCAGACAGGCCTCCAGCAGGCGCTTTTCGGTGAACGGGTCGCCCACCTGCACCGTGGGGCGCTTTTCCTCGATCGTGTCGTCAAACTCGGCGCTGGCCATGGTGGCGCCGCCGACGCCATCGCGCCCGGTCTTGGCGCCCAGATAAACCACGGGCATCCCCACCCCGCTGGCGGCCGAATAGAAGATTGCATCGGCATCGGCCAGCCCGGCGGCAAAGGCGTTGACCAGGCAATTGCCGTTATAGGCGGGGTGGAACCGGACCTCGCCGCCCACGGTGGGCACGCCGAAGGAATTGCCGTAGCCGCCGATCCCTTCGACCACACCACGCACCAGATGCGCGGTGTTTGGGTGGGCGGGCTCGCCGAAGCTCAGCGCGTTCATGGCGGCGATGGGGCGTGCGCCCATGGTGAAGACATCGCGCAGGATGCCCCCCACCCCGGTCGCCGCCCCCTGATAGGGCTCGATGTAGCTGGGGTGGTTGTGGCTTTCCATCTTGAACACCACCGCCAGCTTCTTGCCATCGGGGCCGTCGCCAATGTCCACCACGCCCGCATTCTCACCCGGGCCACAGATGACCTGCGGACCTTCGGTGGGCAGGGTGCGCAGCCATTTCTTGGACGATTTGTAGGAGCAATGCTCATTCCACATGGCCGAGAAGATGCCCAGCTCGGTGAAGCTGGGCGCGCGGCCCAGAATCTCGAGGATGCGCTCGTATTCATCGGGCTTGAGCCCATGCGCCGCAACAAGGTCCGGCGAGATTTCAGGTTCCGTCATGGCAGCCCCCGCAGAGATTTGGGCATTCCATAAAGAATGCCCGCCGCGGGGGAAAGGGGGCACCGGCCCGGCGGATGCTCCCGCCCTGCGATGATTCCCGGGGCCAGGCCCTGCGCCGGGCCGCAGCACCGCATACATGAACCGATCAGAAATTGGGCAAGATCATGAAAAGGCGCACAAATTTCGGAAATTCTCCGCGCTGGACAAAAAAAAGGCCGAGCTAAGCTCGGCCTAAGTCCAACAGGGAGGTAAAGGCAGGGGATAACCCCTCGCCTCGATACATATTTAGGGGTCGGGGCATTCATTGCGCAAGTGTAATATCTTTGACGCCATGACAACGCCGCCATGCGTTGCATTCATACCGCAGTATGGGAATCAACCCAGGGTAGCAGAATCCGCCCGGCTGCGCGACTTCCTGTAGGCTATGATTTCTTCCAGCACAAAGTCGCGGAAAGCCGCGATCCGCTTGGATTGGCGCAACTCTTCAGGATAGGCGAGGAAGACCGGGATCTCATGGCTTTGAACATCTGGAAGGACGTTCACCAGGTCGGTGAAGTCCTCGGTCACGTAATCGGGCAGCAGGCCGATTCCCAGATGGTTCAGAACCGCCTGCAGCACGCCGAAATAGTTGTTGACGGTAAAGGTTGACCGCACCGGATGGGACAGCAGCTCACGCACCAGCGTCGCCCCGGCGCTGACCTGGGTGGCTGTCACGCTTTGGCAGATCAGCCGGAAACTGGCCAGGTCATTCAGCGATTCGGGCGTGCCGTTGGCGCGCAGATATTCGGGCGTGGCATACAGTTTCATCCGTACGGCCATCATCCGGCGGCGGATCAGGTCGGCCTGGCTGGGTTCCTTCATGCGGATGGCGACATCGGCCTCGCGCATGGGCAGGTCCAGCACACGCTCTTCCAGCATCAGGTCGATCTTCAGGTCCGGATATTGCGCATAAAGCGCGGGAAGACGCGGGGCCAGCCAGAGGGTACCGAAACCGACGGTGGTGGTGACGCGCAATTCGCCAAAGACCTCATCCTCGCTGTCGCGGATGCGCGCCGCGGCGGCATCCAGCCTGCGCGACATGGAGGAGGTCGCCTCGAACAGCAACTCGCCCTGTTCGGTCAGAATCAGCCCCCGCGCATGGCGGTGGAACAGCGTCGCGCTGAGCGATTCTTCAAGCGCCCTGATCTGGCGGCTGACGGCGGATTGTGACAGATTCAGCGTCTCACCCGCATGGGTCAGACTGCCTGCATCGGCCACCGCGTGAAATATTCGTAGCTTGTCCCAGTCCATCCGATATCTCACTTGCGCGCATGGCGCGGCCGACTTTCGGGTTCGTGTTTACGCGCTCTTTGTCCCGCGTAAAAGTGAAGATCACGCAAATCTGCTTTGTAGGTCAGCATTTTTGACCTATAATGTCCGAAATGCTTGTTCATGACGCAGGGAGGCGCTGAATGGGACGGCAAGAGATATCCCTGAGCGATCGGTTCGATCTGGAGAAATCGCCCGTGCTGCTGAACGGCACGCAGGCCATGGTGCGGCTGATGCTGGCGCAGGCGGCGCGTGACCGTGCGGCGGGGCTGAACACTGCGGGCTACGTCACCGGCTATCGCGGCTCGCCGCTGGGCGCGGTGGACATGCAGATGAACCGCGCGAAAAAGCTGCTGGAGGCCGCGCAGGTCCGGTTCGAGGAAGGATTGAACGAGGATCTGGCCGCCACCGCGCTTTGGGGCAGCCAGCAGGCAGAATTGCGCGGCGAGGGGCGCTATGACGGTGTCTTTGGCCTCTGGTATGGCAAGGGGCCGGGCGTGGACCGCACCGGCGATGTGTTCCGCCATGCCAACATGGCCGGAACTTCGCCCAATGGCGGCGTGCTGGTGGCCATGGGCGATGACCACACCGGCGAAAGCTCCACCACCCTGCACCAGTCCGACTGGGCCATGGTGGACGCCTATATCCCCGTCCTCTCGCCCGCCGGGGTGCAGGAGATCCTGGATTTCGGCCATTACGGCTATGCGCTGTCGCGCTTCGCGGGTGTCTGGGTGGGGCTGAAGACCATGAAGGACACGGTCGAGGCCACGGCGGTGGTCGATGGCGACCCGCAGCGGATGCAGTTCGTCACCCCCGAATTCACCATGCCCGAGGGCGGGTTGAACATCCGCCTGATCGACACGCCGGTGGCGCAGGAAGCGCGTATGATCGATCACAAGCGCTTCGCCGCCGAGGCATTTTCCCGCGCCAATCGCATGGACCGGCGCGTCTGGGGCAAACCCGGGGCGCGGATCGGCATGGTGGCGGCAGGCAAGAACTGGCTGGATCTTGTGCATGCGCTCAATCTTCTGGGGATCGACGCCGAGGAAGCCCTGCGCCTGAATCTGACCACCTACAAGGTCGGCCAGACCTGGCCGCTGGACATGGAGAGCTTCCACGACTGGGCCGAGGGCCTGGACCTGATCATCGTGGTCGAAGAGAAGCGCAAACTGATCGAGGTGCAGGTCAAGGAGGCGATCTTCGACGATCGCCGCGGCCGCCGCGTCTATGGCTGGCACAAGGGCGACACCTGGGAACATGGCCGCCGACTGGAACTCTTCCCCACCCGCTACGCCCTGGACCCGATCATGATCGCCGAGAAGCTGGGCGATATCCTGATCGAGGAAGGCCGCGGCACTGACCGGATCAAGGCGGGCCTCGCCTCGCTGGCCGAAGCGCGGCGCGCCAACAACGCCCCCGAACTGGCCGCCCGCCTGCCCTATTACTGCGCGGGTTGCCCGCATAACACGTCCACCAAAGTGCCCGAGGGCCACCGCGCCTATGCCGGGATCGGATGCCACTACATGGTGCAGTGGATGGACCGCAACACCGTGGGCTTCACCCAGATGGGCGGCGAGGGCGTGAACTGGGTCGGCGAGGCGCCGTTTTCCACCCGTGAGCACGTGTTCCAGAACCTCGGTGACGGGACCTACAACCACTCGGGCGCGCAGGCGATCCGCGCCGCGCTGGCCGCAGGCACCAACATCACCTACAAGATCCTCTATAATGACGCCGTCGCCATGACCGGCGGGCAAAAGAACGAGGGCGACCTGAGCGCCGACCGGATCGTGCGCGAGTTGCAGGCCATGGGCGTGCCCCATGTAGCCGTAGTCTATGACGAGAAGGAAGAACCGCGCCGCGCCGACTTCCCCAAGGGGATCGACTGGCACGAACGCGCCGACATGGAGGCGGTGCAGAAGCGCTATGCGCAGCACAAGGGCGTCTCGGCCATTGTCTATGTCCAGACCTGTGCCGCCGAGAAGCGCCGCCGCCGCAAGCGCGGGCAGTTCCCGGACCCGGACCAGCGCATCTTCATCAACACCGATGTCTGCGAGGGCTGCGGCGACTGTGGCGTGCAGTCCAACTGCGTCGCCATTGTCCCGGCGGAGACCGAACTGGGCCGCAAGCGCGCCATCGACCAGTCCGCCTGCAACAAGGATTTCTCCTGCCTCAAGGGCTTCTGCCCGTCCTTCGTCACGCTGGAAGGCGCCAAGGTCCGCAAGGCCCCAGCGCAGTCGCTGGACCTGCCGGACCTGCCGGAACCCACCCTGCCCGCCATCGACGGCACGCATAACGTGGTGATCACCGGCGTCGGCGGCACCGGTGTGGTGACCGTGGGTGCGATCCTGGCGCAGGCCGCGCAGATCGATGGCAAGGGCGCGGGGCTGATGGAAATGGCAGGCCTCGCGCAGAAGGGCGGTGCGGTGCATATCCACTGCCGTCTGGCCGAGCGCCCCGAGGATATCAGCGCCATCCGCGTGGCGGTGGGCGAAGCTGATGCCGTGATCGGCGGCGATCTGGTGGTCACCGCCGGCGCGCGCACCCTGGGCCTGATGCGGCAGGGCCGCACCGGCGCCGTGGTCAACAGCCACGAAATCATCACCGGTGATTTCACCCGCAACACCGAGTTCCGCATCCCGTCGGAGGATCTGAAACTGGCGCTGCAATCGCGGCTGGGCACGGACCGCGTGGCGCTGTTCGATTACTCGGAACTGGCCCGCGTGCTGCTGGGTGATTCGATCTTCTCGAACATGATGATCCTGGGCGCCGCCTGGCAGCGCGGTTTGGTGCCGCTGTCAAAGGCGTCGATCATGCAGGCGGTGGAGCTGAACGGCGCGGCGGTCGAGGGCAACAAACGCGCCTTCGACATCGGTCGCTGGAGCGTGCTGCACCCCGAGGAAGCGGCTGCGCGCCTGCAGCCGAAGGTGGTCGCCAAGCCGAAAACGCTGGAGGAACGCATCGCCTTCCGCGCCGATCATCTGACCGCCTATCAGTCAAAGCGGCTGGCCGCACGCTACCGCAAGCTGGTGGACGGGATCGAGGATCCGCAGGTTAGGGAAGCCGTGGCCGAGGGCTATCACAAGCTGCTGTCCTACAAGGATGAATACGAGGTCGCCCGCCTGCATCTGAGCACCATGGAAAAAGCCCGCGCCGAATTCGATGGCGAGGTGACACCGCGATTCCACCTGGCGCCGCCGCTGATCTCGCGCATGGGCAGCGATGGGCGGCCGCAAAAGCGCGTCTTCGGCCCGTGGATCCTGCGCGCCTTTGGCGTGCTGGCAAAGCTGAAGGTGCTGCGCGGCACGCCGCTGGATGTCTTCGGCTACACCGCCGAACGGCGCATGGAGCGCGCCCTCATCCGCCAGTATGAAGCCGACATGGCCGAGGCCCTGCCCCGCCTGAATGCCCAGACCCGGGACACGGTCATCGCCCTGGCCCTCCTGCCGCTGGACATCCGCGGCTTCGGCCCGGTCAAGGAGGCCAACGAGGCCAAGGCCGCGAAACGCCGCGAGGAACTGCTGGCGACCCTGCGCGACGGTGGCACCGGCGCGCGCATTGCGGCCGAATAAGAAAGAACCGGCGCCCGTTTCACTTTCGGGCGCCCGGCCCATTCACCTGCGCGCGGGCCGGCGTGACTCCACCGGAATGACCGCTTTGTGCCGTTATTTCGCCATCTTCCGGCGCGATGCAGAAGCGACAGGAGGTGACCATGCACGTTTTGGATTACATGCCCCGTAGCGCCCAGACCCTCTGGTTTCTCAGCCGCGACCGGCTGACCTTTGCCCTTGCGGTGGTCCTGTGCCTCTTGCTGGCCGGTTGGATCGCCGAACTATGGGCCTCGGGCGCGCTGCCGCTCTGAGCAGCCCGCAGGCGCGCGCGCCCTCGTCACATCGCTGCAGCCGGAACCGCCCGAACGGACCGTGGCGGCCCGGGCTGGTGCGCCGAATTTCCCCGTTGATGCGGCCGTGCCCCGGTCGGCGAAATCCCCCCGAAGCCGGGCTTGCGGGTCTTTGACAAATCCCCCCGTTCCAGCTACGCAGAACGAAATAAAATGGCGGACAAGACGGGGCACATGATGCGCGCATCCACACGGGCGATCCCGGTGCGCAGGATAGCGAACAGGCCCGGCCTGTTTTTTGCGATCCTGTCAGCGGCGACAATGGCGATGGTTCTGGTCAGCGCGGCGTTTTCGCCCGCATTGGCGCAGGACTTCCGGTTCACCTCGTTCCAGATCGAAGGCAACCAGCGGGTCGATGACCAGACGATTCTGGGGTTTGCAAGGATCCCGCCGGGCCAGGCCCTGTCGGCGGGCGACCTGAACGAGGCCTTTCGCCGGGTGTCCAACTCCGGCCTGTTCGATGAGGTCGAGTTCACCCCCCGCGGCAACACGCTGCAGATCACCGTTGTTGAACTGCCGACCATCAGTTTCGTCAATTTCGAAGGCAACCGCCGCATCAGTGACGATGCGATCCGCGAGGTCGTGCAGACCACCGCCGGGCGCGTCCTCTCGCCCAGCCAGGTCGATGCGGATGCTGTCGCCATCGCCGAGCTTTACCGCCAGCGCGGCCGCTTCGCCGCCGAGGTCACGCCCCGGATCATCCCCCGCGGCAGCAACCGCGTCGATCTGGCCTTTGAAATCCGCGAAGGCAATGTGGTCGAGATCGAGCGCCTGTCCTTCGTCGGCAACCGCGCGTTTTCCGACAACCGCCTGCGCCGGGTGCTGGACACCAAGCAGGCCGGACTGTTCCGCGTCCTGGTGCAGCGCGACACCTTTGTCGAAGACCGGATCAACCTTGACCGCGAATTGCTGCGCGATTTCTATCTGTCGCGGGGCTATGTCGATTTCCGCATCAACTCCGTCACATCGGAGATGGCGCGCGAACGTGATGGCTTCTTCATCACCTTCAACATCAGCGAAGGCCTGCAATACCGTGTCGGCAACGTCTCGGTCGCCTCGGAAATCGACGGAATCGACCTGGCCCCCTATGAGCAGCAGGTGCGCCTGCGCTCAGGGGTGGTCTTTGCGCCCTCGGTGATCGAAGCGAATGTCCGCCGGCTGGAGCGCGTGGCCACGCTGGAAGGGCGCCGCTTCGTGCGGGTGGAACCGCGTCTGACCCGCAACAACCGCAACCAGACCGTCGATGTGGAACTGACCCTGGTCGAGGGTGAGCGGATCGTGATCGAACGGATCGACATTCAGGGCAACACCACCACGCTCGACCGTGTTGTCCGGCGCCAGTTCGATTCGGCCGAGGGTGACCCGCTGAACCCGCGCGAGATCCGCGAGGCCGCCGAACGCATTCGCGCGCTGGGATTCTTCAGCGACGTTCAGGTTGAACCGCGCCAGGGCAGCGCCGATGATCTGGCCGTGGTCGATGTCGATGTCGAGGAACAGCCCACCGGGTCGCTGGGCTTTGGCATCAGCTATGGCGTCGGCGTCGGTGTCGGCTTTGCCATCAATTTCGAGGAAGCCAACTTCCTCGGTCGCGGTCAGAATATCGCCGTTGCCTTCAGCACGATCCCCGGATCGCGTGAGATCGGGCTGAACTTCACCGAACCGGCGCTGCTGGACCGCGATCTGCGCTACACCTTCGGGCTGAACTATCGTTCCACCCGCGACTTCAACGAGGATTTTGACACCCGCACCGCCACGCTGCGCAATGCGCTGTCCTTTCCTGTCAGCGAATTCGGGCGGCTGGAAGGACGGTTCGAGGTGCGCAGCGACCGGGTGACCGGCGCCGATCCGGCCGATACCTCGCCGCGGATCATCCTGGATCAGGACATGGGCCGGGTGAACTCCTTCAGCCTGGGCTATACCTACACGCTGGACACCCGCGGCAGCGGCTATGATCCGACGCGCGGCTATATCCTTCAGCTCTCGCAGGATTTCGGCGTTACCTCGGGCAGCCGCAGGTTCCTGCGAACCACCGCACGCGCGGGCTATGAACAGCAGGTGCTGAACGAGGAAGTCACCCTGCGCGCCGACCTGACCGCCGGGGCGCTGGTGATGAGCGGAGGCGACACCCGGATCACCGAACGCTTCTTCCTGGATGGGCGGATGCGCGGGTTCGAGTTGCGCGGCACCGGTCCGCGCGATCTGGGCGCGAACAACCGCGATGCCCTGGGCGGTGTGCGCTATGCCGTGGCCCAGTTCGAGGCCGAATTCCCCCTTGGCCTGCCCGAGGAATACGGGATTACGGGCGGGGTGTTCATGGATGTCGGCTCGGTCTGGGGGCTGGACAATTCCGGCGCTGCCGTCGACCTGGGCGGCTCGGACGGGTTGAACCTGCGGGCCTCGGCCGGGGTGTCGCTGTTCTGGGACACGCCCATCGGCCCGCTGCGGTTCGATTTCTCGCGCGCGCTGCGCAAGGAGGATTATGACCGGACCCAGAATTTCGACCTGAGCATCGTCACCCGGTTCTGATGCCGCTCAAACGCGCCTCTCTGGCCGTAGCTATTGCGGTTGCGGGGATGACCCCCGCAACCGCGCCCTTGGCGCAGCCGCTTGGCTTCAGCCTGGGCCAGCCCGCACAGCCGGGCAGCGAGATCCGCACAATCGATCAGGAACGGTTGTTCTTCAACTCGCGCTTTGGCCAGCGGGTGCGTGACCAGATCATCGAGGCCTCGCGCGCGCTGGAGGCAGAGAACCAGCGCCTGCTTGACGACCTGTCCGAACGCGAGGCAGAGCTGACGGCGCTGCGCCCCACCCTCAGCCCCGAGGCGTTTCGCACCCAGGCCGATGCCTTCAACGAAGAGGTTGGCGTGATCCGCGACCAGCAGGAGCGCAAATCCCGCCAGATCGGCCAGTTTCAGGAGGCCGAGCAGGGCCGCTTCTACGATCTGGTGGTCCCGCTGCTGGACACGCTGTTGCAGGATGTCGGCGCCAGGGTGCTGCTGGACACGCGGGTTGTGCTGCTGTCGGATGAGGATGTGGACCTGACCGATCAGGCAATCGAACGGATAGACGCCACGCTGGGCGATGGCGCCGATGGCGTCATCGCCACCCTGCCCGACCTGGGCGCGCCGGATGATGAAAGCACACCACCTGCGCCGCGCGCCCCTGAAGGATCAGCGCCGCTGGAGCTTCCCTCGCCCGGTCTGGAGTGACCCTGCCTTCGCGCGGCGCTTGCCGGCGCGCTTGTCACGCCGGGGGCAAATTGCTAGACGACCCGCCACCCCCGCCATCAGGACCGCGGGCAAGGCCGCAGCGAACAAGGATCACGCCAGCATGACCACCGACGCCGAACAGACGCCGCAAACCGCCGATCTGGACCTGATCATGCGCATCATCCCGCACCGCTACCCGTTCCTGCTGGTGGACAAGGTGCGCGATGTCGTGGCGAATACCTCGGCCACGGGGATCAAGAACGTCACCTTCAACGAACCCCATTTCCAGGGCCATTTCCCCGGCGCCCCCATCATGCCCGGCGTCACCATCATCGAGGCGATGGCCCAGACCTCGGCCGTGCTGGTGGGCCTGTCGCAGGATCTGGTGGACAAGAAACCGCTGGTCTATTTCATGAATATCGACAAGGCCAAGTTCCGGCGCAAGGTCGTGCCCGGCGATGTGCTGGAGATGCATATCAAGGTGCTGCGCGCCTCGACCAAGGTCTGGAAATTCGAGGGCACCGCAATGGTGGAGGGCGAGGTTGCCGCCTCGGCCGAGTTTGCGGCGATGATCGACCGCAACGCCCGCGTCACGGCCTGAACCATGCAAGCGGCGATCCACCCCAGCGCGGTGATCGAGGAGGGCGCCCGCATCGCGCCCGGATGCCGCATCGGCCCCTTTGCCGTTATCGGACCCGAGGTCACTCTGGCCGAAGGGGTCGAGGTGAAAAGCCACGCCGTGGTCACCGGCTGGACCGATATCGGCGCCGAAACCGTCATCTTTCCCTATGCCTGCGTGGGCGAGGTCCCGCAGGATCTGAAATACGCGGGCGAGCGGACGCGCCTGATCGTCGGCGCCCGCTGCCGCATCCGCGAGGGCGCCACGCTCAACACCGGGACCGAGGGTGGCGGCGGGGTGACCCGGGTCGGCGATGACTGCCTGCTGATGACCGGCGTGCATATCGGCCATGACGCGCAGGTGGGCAATGGCGTTATCATGGCCAATCAGGTGGCCATCGCCGGGCATTGCGAGATCGGCGACCGCGTGGTGATCGGCGGGCTGTCGGGGGTGCATCAATTCGTGCGCATCGGCACCGGTGCCATGATCGGCGCGGTGCTGATGGTCGCCCATGACGTGCTGCCCCATGCCATGGTCCGCGGCCCAAGGGGCGAGGTGGACGGGCTGAACCTGGTGGGTCTGAAGCGCCGTGGCGCCAGCCGTGACGAGTTGCGCGCCCTGCGCGCCGCCTATGCCGCGCTTTCCAACCCTGACCAGTCGCTTTCCGATACCGCCCGCGCCCTGCTGGACAGCACCGACAGCCCCCATGTGCGCGAGATCGCGGCCTTCATCACCGAAGGCTCCGACCGCGCCTTTCTGAAGCCGAAATGATCCGCAAGCTGGCCATCATCGCCGGGCGCGGAACGCTGCCCCGGCTGGTGGCCGAGGCCGCCGATGCCGCCGGCACTTCCCGGCTGGTGGCCGAGCTTGAGGGTTTCGAAAGCCCCCTCGGCGCGGGCGCAACCCGGTTCCGGCTGGAACGGCTGGTGCCGTTCCTGGATCATCTGGTGGATGAGGGCGTCAGCCATGTCTGTTTCGCCGGCGCCGTCCACCGCCCCCGGTTGGACCCGGCCCTGCTGGACCCGGGCACAATGCAGCTTCTGCCCCGCATCATGGCCGCGCTGCACGATGGCGATGACGCGACCCTCCGCGCGGTGGTGGCCCTGTTCGAGGAATGGGGGCTGGAGGTCATCGGCGTCGATACCCTCTGCCCCGATCTGCTGCCCGGCCCCGGCGCGCTGTCAACGCGCGAACCCGGCCCGCAAGACCGCGAGGATGCCACCCGCGCCGCCGCGATCGTGGCAGCCCTTGGCGCGGTAGATATCGGCCAGGGCTGCGTGGTTGCGCGCAAGCTGTGTCTGGCGGTCGAGGCGCTGCCCGGCACCGACGCCATGCTGGTCCATGTGGCGGCGCTGCGCGGCCGGGATGGTCCTTGGGCGGGACAGCGCGGCGGGGTGCTGTTCAAGGCCGCCAAACCCGGTCAGGACCGCCGCATGGACCTGCCCGCCCTTGGCCCCGATACGCTTCGCGCCGCCCATGCCGCCGGGCTGAACGGCATCGCCTTCGCAGCCGGGAGCGTGCTGGTGCTCGAGCGCGCCACCATGGCCGCGCTGGCGGATGAGCTGGGCCTGTTCCTCTGGGCGCGGGCGGCATGAAGCTCTTCCTCATCGGCGGAGAGCCCTCGGGCGACCGGCTGGGCGGCGCGCTCATGGCCGGGCTTTCTCAGCTTTCGCCCGGCGTGGCCTTCGACGGCATCGGCGGGCCTGAAATGGCCGCGCAGGGGCTGCGCAGCCGCTTTCCCATGTCCGAACTGTCGGTCATGGGCCTGTGGGAGGTCCTGCCCCGCTACCGCGCGCTGAAACGCCGCATCCGTGACACAGCGCAGGCCATCGCCCGGACAAATCCCGATGCCGTCATCACCATCGACAGCCCGGATTTCTGCCTGCGCGTCCTGCGCCTGGCCCGCGCCGCAAACCCGCGCCTGCGCACCATCCACTATGTCGCGCCCTCGGTCTGGGCCTGGCGACCGGGGCGCGCGGCCCGGATGGCGCCACTGGTGGATCACGTGCTGGCGCTCTTGCCGTTCGAGCCCCCCTACATGCAGGCCGCCGGGATGTCCTGCGACTTTGTGGGCCACCCCGTCGTGGCTGAACCGCAGGCCACGCGGGCCGAGGCTAGCGCCTTCCGCGCCACCCACGCCATTGCCCCGGACGCGCCGCTGATCCTGACCCTGCCGGGGTCACGTCGGGGCGAGATCGCGCGCCTTGCCCCCCGTTTCGCCGACACACTGCGCCTGGTGCTGCGCGACCACCCCGGCGCGCGCGTGGTCGTCCCCACCGTCGCCGATCAGGCCCAAACCCTGCACGAGGCTTTGCGCAACTGGCCCGGCGCCCCGCTGCTGCTGACCCCGGAACACGGGCCGCAGACCAAGCGCGCCGCCTTCGCTGCCGCCGATGCGGCACTGGCGGCCTCAGGCACCGTCTCGCTGGAGCTTGCAGCCAGCGTCACGCCCATGGTGATCGGTTATGATTTCAACCCGCTGACCCGCGCCTTGGTCGCGCGGATGCTGCAGATCGATACGGTCACGCTCGTCAACCTGGTCAGCGAAACCCGCGCGATCCCTGAATTCCTCGGGGCCAACTGCTGCCCCGGCCCCATGGCGCAAGCGCTCTCAACGCTCTTGCGCGCGCCACAGGCCCGCGCCGCCCAGATGCAGGCCATGGCCCTCACCATGGAGCGCCTGGGCGAGGGCGGCGATCCCCCCGGCCTGCGCGCCGCACGGTCCGTCCTGACCCACCTGTCCAGCTGACCCCGCCGCTGCGCCAGCAGCGGCAGCGCCCCCGAAGCGCCATGGGTGGGTGGGCGGGGCGCTGAGGGGGCGCTTCCCCCCAGCGACGAACCCTCAGCCCTTCTTCAGGCAACGGCTCCCCAGAACCTCGGCAATCTGCACCGCATTCAGCGCCGCGCCCTTGCGCAGGTTGTCGCTGACGCACCACAGGTTGATCCCGTTATCCAGCGTCGGGTCCTGACGGATGCGGCTGACATAGGTGGCGAACTCGCCGACACATTCAACGGGGGTGATGTATCCACCATCCTCGCGCTTGTCGACAACCAGGATCCCCGGCGCTTCCCGCAGGATATCGCGGGCCTCTTCCTCGTCCAGATGGTCCTCGAACTCGATGTTGATCGCCTCGGAATGGCCCACAAAGACCGGCACCCGCACGCAGGTGGCCGTCAGCTTGATCGACGGGTCCATGATCTTCTTGGTCTCGGCCACCATCTTCCATTCTTCCTTGGTCTGGCCGTCTTCCATGAACACATCGATATGCGGGATCACATTGAACGCAATCTGCTTGGGATAGACGCTGGGCGCCACCTCCTGCCCCGGCACGAACAGACCCTTGGTCTGGTTCCACAATTCGTCCATCGCATCCTTCCCGGACCCCGAGACCGACTGATAGGTGCTGACAACCACCCGCTTGATCCTTGCGCGATCATGCAACGGCTTCAGCGCCACGACCATCTGCGCGGTGGAACAGTTCGGGTTGGCGATGATGTTCTTCTTTGTGTAGCCCTCCACGGCTTCGGCATTCACCTCGGGCACCACCAGCGGCACATCCGGGTCATAGCGATAGTGGCTCGAGTTATCGATCACCACACACCCCGCCTTGGCGGCGACGGGGGCATATTTCTTCGTGGCATCCGAACCGATGGCAAAGAGCGCGATATCCCAGCCGGTGAAATCGAACGTGTCCAGATCCTGGCATTTCAGGGTGCGGTCACCGAAACTCACCTCGGTGCCCAGCGACCGGCGCGAGGCCAGAACGGCAATCTCTTCCACCGGAAACTCGCGTTCGTCCAGAATGTTCAGCATTTCGCGGCCCACATTGCCGGTGGCGCCGACGACGACGATCTTGTAACCCATTGCGTCCTCCTTGACGTGTTGGGCGGGCTTTAGCGCAATTGCGGCGCGGATTAAAGCCTGCAACACCGGCGGCCTCCTGGGGCTGCGCCTTGGCTTTTGCCTTTCGCACCGCGCTATGGCATGACAGCGACAGCTGATTTCGGAGCCCGTACCATGCTTGATGACACCCCTGACCTGCCGCCGATCCTGCGCGGCGCGCCGACCGGGACCGAATTTCGCAAGCTGCGCAAGCGCGTGGTGCGCGACACCCGCGCAGCACTGGAGGATTTCGCCATGGTCCAGCCCGGCGCGCGCTGGCTGGTCTGCCTTTCGGGCGGCAAGGACAGCTACACGCTGCTGGCCGCACTGATCGAGTTGAAATGGCGCGGTCTGCTGCCCGTGGACCTGCTGGCCTGCAACCTGGATCAGGGCCAGCCGGGCTTCCCGGCCACCGTGCTGCCCGGGTTCCTGACCCGTATGCAGGTGCCGCACCGGATCGAATACCAGGACACCTATTCGGTGGTCATGGACAAGGTGCCCCAGGGGCGGACCTATTGCGCGCTGTGTTCGCGGCTGCGGCGCGGGAACCTCTATCGAATCGCGCGCGAGGAAGGTTGCACCGCGGTGGTGCTGGGCCATCACCGCGATGACACCCTGGAAACCTTCTTCATGAACCTGTTCCACGGCGGGCGACTGGCGACCATGCCGCCCAAGCTGGTGAACGAAGAGGGCGATCTGTTCGTCCTGCGCCCCCTCGCCTATGTCTCCGAAGCCGATTGCGACCGCTTCGCCCGGGCCATGGACTACCCGATCATCCCTTGTGATCTGTGCGGCAGCCAGGATGGCCTGCAGCGGATGCAGGTCAAGGCGATGCTGGATGAATGGGAGCAACGCAGCCCCGGGCGCCGCGGCGTCATGTTTCGCGCGTTGATGAACGCGCGCCCGTCGCATCTGGTGGATCCTGCGCTGTTCGATTTCGCCGGGCTGACCCTGTCGCCGCAGGAAAAGCCGACAATTTGAGGCATTTTCGCACGCCGCATTAAGATTTGCCTCAACCTTGCAGGGCAGCAATGGGCCTGTCCCCACCTTCGCGGGGCATTTCCGGGGCCTGCGGCATGCGTCTTCCGTTTCTGATCCAGTCCAGCTTTCGGCGCAGCCTGTCCGAAGCCGCAGCCCGGCCGGAACTTCTGGCCCTGTTGCCGGCATTGACGCTGGCCGCCTACTGGCTGGGGGGCGAAGGGTGGCTGGTCATCACGGCACTGGCGGTTCCCGTTGCCTTCGCCGGTGCCGCGGCGCAGGGAACCCTGTCCGAGCTGTCGCGCCTGCGTGCAGGCTATAGCGACGACACCCAGCTGCCCCTGCGCGAGGCCCTGCTGGCCGAGGTCGAGGACAATCTTGAAACCTGCCAGATCGTCGGGCTGCACTGCGGGGTCGTGGTCTTCATCCTGGACCGCGCCGACCACCTGCGCGACACCCATGGCCGCACGGCAGTGAATGAACTGGTGGATCACATGGGCCGCAAATTGCGGCATCTGACACGGTCTGCCGATTTCGTGGCGCGGCTGGATGACATCACCTATGGCGTTGCGCTGGGTCCGCAGGAACAATCCAGCCGTTGCGAGATGATCGCAACGGCCCGGCGGCTGCAGATGGCGCTGACGCAGCGGCTGCGCACCGATGCGGGCTGGCTGGACCCTTCGGTCTCGGTCGGGTTGAGCGACACGGTAGACCAAGGGCAGACCGAGGCGCAGGCCATGCTCCAAGGCGCCGAGATAGCCGCCGAGCGCGCATTGAACGACGGCCCGGGTGCATTGTGCATCTATCAGCGCGGAATGCAGAGCGACAGCACCCGTCAGGCTGCCCTGCGCGACGCCCTGTCCCGCGCCCTGGGCAATGGCGAAATCGGCGCGGTCTTCCAGCCGCAGGTCTGCGCCGTAACCGGCGCCTTGACCGGGATGGAGGCACTGGTGCGCTGGTCACGTGATGGCCAGGTCATCCCGCCATCGGACTTCCTGCCGCAGCTGCACAGCTTCGGGCTGTCCGAAGGCCTGACCCGGCGCATGCTTGCGCAAGCTCTGGACGCGCTGGAAGCCGGCGATGCGATCGGGCAGATCATCCCCAATGTGGCCCTCAACCTGTCGCGCACCGAACTGCTTGCCCCCGGACTGGCGGACCTGATCCTGTGGGACCTGGACCGCCGCGGGCTACAGCCTGAACGGCTGGTGATCGAGGTTCTGGAATCCGTGGTGGCCGACCCCGCGGACGGGGTGATCGAACGCAATATCGCAGCCCTGGCGCGGGCGGGTTGCGGCATCGATCTGGATGATTTCGGCACCGGCCACGCCTCGATTGCGAATATCCGCCGCTTCGCCGTGGGGCGGCTGAAGATCGACCGCTCCTTTGTGAGCGGTCTGGACACGGATCCCGCGCAGCGCCGACTGGTCGGCGCCATTGTCCTGATGGCCCGGGAACTGCGGCTGGGCACCGTGGCCGAGGGTGTGGAGACCGGGGCCGAGGCCAAGGCCCTGGCCGACCTGGG
Source organism: Rhabdonatronobacter sediminivivens (assembly GCF_013415485.1). GTDB lineage: Bacteria > Pseudomonadota > Alphaproteobacteria > Rhodobacterales > Rhodobacteraceae > Rhabdonatronobacter > Rhabdonatronobacter sediminivivens. The sequence goes on from NZ_JACBXS010000008.1 coordinate 124,725, forward strand.
GTGCGAGGCGCTGCAGGGCTATCACATCGCCCGCCCGCTGCCGCTTTCGGAAATCCAGGCCTGGCTGCGTGCCGATTCCCGCAGACACGCACGGCCAGGCAGCGCCGGACCCGCCACCGCTGAAACCGCCCCCTGAGCGCACCGCCCCGCCCCGGCGGCCTGTCCGCGCAGGTTCTGCCACATCCGGACGCGCCCATTTGACCGCCATCCGGGGAAAACCGCTTGACCTTTGCAGGCCCAGTCTGTTGAACCGGACCCGCACAAGACAGACCTGCAAATATACGGGTGGCGCGGCCTCATGGACGAACAGAACAGAAACCTCCTGCTGGCTTTCGTGTTGAGCCTCATGGTGCTCATCGTCTGGATGTGGATGTTCCCGCCGCCAGAGCCACAACCCCAGACCGAAGATGCGGCCACCGCCGAGATGCCGCTGGCCGGGGACGATGTTGCCCCGGGCACAGCCCTTGACGCGCCGACCGACGCTGAGGTGACCGAGCTGCCCCGCGTGCCGATCGACACCCCGCGTCTGGAAGGGTCGATCAACCTGCTGGGCGGTCGTCTGGATGACCTGTCGCTGCGGGACTACCGCGAAACCACCGATCCCGGCGCCGATATCGTGGAATTCCTGCGCCCCGAAACCCGCGACGAGGCCTTTTACGCGCTTTACGGCTGGCGCCCCGGGCGGGATCTGGACTGGGACGCTGTGCCCGGCGCCACCACGCCCTGGGATCTGGTCGAGGGCGACACCCTGTCGCCCGGCCGCCCCGTCACCCTGCGTTGGGACAACGGCCAGGGCCTGACCTTCATGCGCCGGTTCGCGATTGATGAGAACTACATGTTCTCGGTCACGCAATCGGTTGAAAATACCGGCGACGCAACCGCGCGTCTGGCGCCTTACGGGCTGATTGCGCGGCACGGGGAACCCTCGGACGCCGAAAACTTCTTCATCCTGCATGAAGGCATCCTGAAGGTCACCGACGGCACTTTGAGCGAAGACAGCTATCGCAACGCGCGCAACTACCGCGTCTCCGACCGCGAAGGCACCCAGGCCAGCGTGATCGAGGTTGCCGAAAACGGCTGGCTGGGCTTCACCGACAAATACTGGATGGCCGCGCTGATCCCGCAGCCCGGGCAGCCCTTTACCGCCGTATCGCGCTATGTGCCCTCGCGCGAACTCTACCAGACCCGCGCCGATCTGCCCGTCGTCGTCGTCGGCCCGGGCGAGCGGGACGAGATCACCACGATGCTGTTCGCCGGGGCCAAGGAATGGACCACCATCCGCACCTATGAGCGCGAAGGCGGGATCGACCGCTTCATCGATGCCATCGACTGGGGCTGGTTCTTCTTCCTGACCAAGCCGATCTTCGCCACGCTCTATTTCATCAACGGCATCATCGGCAACATGGGCTGGTCGATCATCATGCTCACGCTGCTGATCAAGGCGGTGCTGCTGCCGCTGGCCTGGAAATCCTATGTCTCCATGGCCAAGATGAAGGAACTGCAGCCCGAGATGATGGCCATCAAGGAGCGCGCGGGCGATGACCGCCAGAAGCTTCAGCAGGAGATGATGAAGCTCTACAAGGAGAAGAAGGTGAACCCGGCGGCGGGCTGTCTGCCGATCCTGATGCAGATCCCGATCTTCTTCTCGCTCTACAAGGTGATCTTCGTCACCATCGAACTGCGGCATGCGCCGTGGTTCGGGGTGTTCAATGACCTTTCGGCGCCGGATCCTACCTCGATCTTCAACTTCTTCGGGCTGCTGCCCTGGGCGGCGCCGCACCCCGAAAGCTTCCTGTCGCTTATCTTCATCGGGATCCTGCCGATCTTCCTGGGTGTGTCCATGTGGTTCCAGATGCGCCTGAACCCGGCGCCGACGGATCCGATCCAGCAGGCAGTGTTCAACTGGATGCCGTGGATCTTCATGTTCATGCTGGGGTGGTTTGCCTCGGGGCTGGTGCTGTACTGGATTGCCAACAACGTGATCACCTTCAGCCAGCAATACACGATCATGCGGATGAACGGGCACAAGCCTGATCTGGTGGGGAATATCCTGGGCGCCTTCAAGCGATCAAAACCTGACAAACCGGCCGAGGCCAAGGGCGGAAAGGGCAAGTGAGCCTGCGCCTGGCCCATATTTTCCGCCATCCGATCAAGTCGCACGGGCGTGAGGAACTGGGCCAGGTGGCCCTCTTGGAAGGGCGCTGCCTGCCCTGGGACCGCCATTGGGCCGTGGCGCATGAGGCCGCACGGCTGCTTGGAGACTGGAGCGAATGCGCCAACTTCCTGCGCGGCGCCAAGGCGCCGGCGTTGCAGGCCATCGACGCGGCATTGGATGAAGGCACGGCCACGCTGACGCTGACGCACCCCGACCGCCCGACACTGCGGTTCCGCCCCGATGACCCCGAAGATGCGGCCCGCTTTCTGGACTGGGTGCGCCCCCTGGTGCCCGAGGGGCGCGCCCAGCCAGCCCGAATCATCGCCACCGGGCGCGGGATGACCGACACCTTCTTTGAATCGGTCTCGGTTCTGTCGCTGACCGCCAATCGTATCCTGTCAAAGCGTATGGGGATGGATCTGGACCTGGGCCGCTGGCGGGGAAACCTGTGGCTGGACGGGCTTGCCCCGTGGGAGGAATTCGACCTGATCGGCCGCACGCTGGCCATCGGCGAGGCCCGGCTGAAGGTGGCCGAACGGATCACCCGCTGCCGCGCCACCATGGCCAACCCTGCCACCGGCAAGATTGATGCCGATACGCTGGGCGCGCTGGAGGCGGCCTATGACCACACGGATTTCGGGGTTTATGCGGTCGTAACCCGGCCCGGAAGCATCAGCGCAGGCGATACGGTGACGGTGCTGCCATGAACACCGGCCCAGGCCCCGACACTCTGCACCCTATGCCGGGGTTTCCGCGTGTCGTCGCCCTGCGCCCCCTGGCCGCCGGGCGCGCCAATGTTCGCGTTGGCCCCTACAGCTATTACGATGACCCGGACCAGGCGACTGCGTTCTTCGAACGCAACGTGCTGCACCATTTCGATTTCGTCGGTGACCGTCTGGAGATCGGGCCGTTCTGTGCCTTTGCAACCGGTTGCCGAATTGTCATGAATGGCGCCAACCACGCCATGGAGGGGTTTTCGACCTATCCGTTCAACATCTTCGGCAACGGCTGGGAAGAAGGGTTCGACCCGGAAACCTGGGCCGCCGGAAACCGGGGCGATACGGTCATCGGCGCCGATGTCTGGATCGGTGCCGAGGCCTGGATCATGCCCGGCGTCACCATCGGCCCCGGCGCCATCGTCGCTGCCAAGGCGGTGGTCACGCGCGATGTGGCGCCCTTTGCCGTAGTCGCGGGAAACCCCGCGCGCGAGGTCCGGCGCCGCTTCGATGACCGGACCATCGCCGCACTGATTGACATCGCATGGTGGGACTGGCCGGTTGACCGGATCAGCCGCAATCTGAACGCCATCCGGGGCCGTGATCTGGAAGCACTGAGGACCGCACAATGACCCTGCCCTTCCCCCTGACCCCGGATCCGGACCCGCTGGCCGCCGAGCGCGGGCGCAAGCTGTTTACCGGCCCGGTGGATTTCCTGAAGGGGGTCGTGGCGATGGACGGCCTTCCCCCCGCGGACCGCCCAGAGGTGTGTTTCGCCGGGCGTTCGAATGTCGGAAAATCCAGCCTGATCAATGCGCTGACGGGTCGCCGCGCGCTGGCGCGGACCTCGAACACGCCGGGCCGGACGCAAGAGATCAATTTCTTCACCCTGGGCGAAAGCCACTACCTAGTGGACCTGCCCGGCTATGGCTTTGCCAAGGCGCCGGTGCCGGTGGTGGAAAAATGGCAGCGCCTGCTGCGGGCCTATCTGGCCGGGCGGGCGAACCTGCGCCGCGCCTTCGTGCTGGTGGACATGCGCCACGGCATCAAGGACGTGGACCATGAGATCATGACGCTTCTGGACAAATCCGCCGTGACCTTTCAGGTGGTCCTGACCAAGTCCGACAAGCTGGGCGCCGCCGCACAGGACAAGACGCTGGCACAGGTGCGCGGCGCGCTGGCCCGCCACCCGGCGGCTTTCCCGGAACTGCTGGTCACCTCATCCGAAAAACGCGATGGGCTGGACAGCCTGCGCGCAATCATCGCCGGGCTGGGCTGAGGCTTCCCCCTGCGCAGAAATCGCGCTACGAGGCTTGCGCATGCCAGATCGGACCCAACCAGAATGAAGACTCAGACCGCCATGAACAAAGACTGGTTCGCAACCGCCCGCACCCTGTCCGAAGCCCTGCCCTATCTGCAGCGCTACACCGGCGCGATTGTTGTCATCAAGTTTGGCGGCCATGCCATGGGCGATGCCGCTGAAATGGCCAGCTTCGCGCGCGATGTGGTGCTGATGCGGCAGGTGGGGGTGAACCCCGTGATCGTCCACGGCGGCGGGCCGATGATCAACGACCTGCTGACACGGCTGGGGATCACCTCTAGCTTCGTGCGCGGCAAGCGCGTGACCGATGCCGCCACCATGGAAGTGGTAGAAATGGTGCTGTCCGGGTTGGTCAACAAGCGGATCGTGCAGGCGATCAATGATGAAGGCGGGCGCGCGGTGGGGCTGTCGGGCAAGGATGCGCGGTTGATCACCTGCACGCCCGATGACCCGGAACTGGGCTTTGTCGGCCGCCCCGATGATGTCGACCCCACCGTGCTGCAGCATCTGTTTGCCGGAGGGATCATACCGGTGATTGCGCCCCTGGGGGCCGGGGCGGATGGGCAAAGCTACAACATAAACGGCGACACGGCCGCAGGCGCTATTGCCGCCGCGCTGAAGGCCGACCGGCTGCTGCTGCTGACCGATGTGGCCGGGGTGAAGGATTCCTCGGGCGAAGTCATCACCCAGCTTTCACCGGACGAGGTGCAGGAGCTGACCGCGCAGGGCATCATCGCCGGTGGGATGATTCCAAAGACCGAAACCGCCCTGGCCGCCATCGACGGCGGGGTTCGGGCCGTGGTGATTCTGGACGGGCGCGCGCCCAATGCCTGCCTGCTGGAACTGTTCACCGAACATGGTGCGGGCAGTCTGATCCGCGCCACGGCGCCGCGCACGCCCGCGCATGATGCCGGCGCTTGACGCAATTGCCGAACGCGCCGCGGCGCATCGGCTGATGGTGATGGGCCATTGCGCCGTTGAACCCGGCGACGGCCTGCCCGAAGGCTTTGCAACCCTGGTCCTGCTGGGACCTGCGGAACCGGGCTTCTGGCCCCATGTCACGGCCGAACCGGAATTTTCGGATGGACACGCCGACCCGCTGGACCGCTGGTCGCGCCGGGTGATCGGACGGCTGGCCTGCGCGCTAGGGGGCAAGGCGCGCTTTCCTTTTGGCGGGCCGCCCCATGCGCCCTTCCTGCCCTGGGCGCAGCGGTCCGGGCGGGCGTGGTCCTCGCCGGTGGGGATGCTGGTGCATGATGTGGCAGGGCTGATGGTGTCCTATCGCGGCGCCATCGCCCTGCGTGACGCGCTCCCGCCCGCCCCTCCGAAGCCATCCCCCTGCAAGAGCTGCGCCGAAAAGCCCTGCCTGAACGCCTGCCCGGTGGGGGCGCTGGGGCGCGCTGATGGCTATGACACCGCCGCCTGCCATGGCTTTCTGGATACAAGAACGGGCATGGACTGCATGAATGCGGGATGCGCGGTGCGTCGTGCTTGCCCCCTGTCCCAAAGCTATGGCAGGATCAGTGCGCAATCTTCCTATCACATGAGCCTGTTTCACCCGTGACCCTGCGCCTGATCCTGACCCGCCATGCCAAGTCCGACTGGAAAGACCCGCTCGCCACGGACCATCAACGCAGCCTGAATGACCGCGGCCGCCGCGCCGCGCCGCAGATCGGCAAATGGCTGGCCGGGAACGGCCATGTCCCCGCGCTGGCGCTGGTCTCGGATGCGCGCCGTACGCGCGAAACATGGGAGCTTCTGTCCCCCGCCCTGCCGCAGCCGGTCCCGATGCATTCCCTCAGCGCGCTCTATGCGGCCTCACCGCAGGCGATCCTGCGCTGCCTGGCCGCTACGGGAGAAAGCAACGTCATGGTCATTGCCCATAACCCGGGCATCGGCGCACTGGCGGCATCACTGGTCGCCCGGGCACCGGCGCATCCGGGCTTCCTGCGCTACCCCACCTGCGCAACCCTGGTGGTGGAGTTTGACGCGGCAGAATGGGCCGAACTTCGCCCGGCCAGCGGTCGCGTGGTGGATTTCGTGGTGCCCAGGGACCTGCCCGCCAGCACGATGGCGTGACGCGGTGATCACGTCACCTCGGGGCGATCGGGGGGCGCATCCTCGAATTCCTCGGTCAGGCGCGTGTCGCGCAGATGCCCCTCGCGGAACAGGATCGGCAGCGCCACCGTCGCAACATTGGCGTTGAACTCCTTGAAGGCATGCGCCGTTTCCAGATGGATATCGCTGGAATGCAGGCTGGTCCTTTCCCCGGCGGTGATCCGCTTCAGATGCTGCTTGCGCGTGCCCCGATGCAGGGCGCGCATCTCATCCTTTTCCTGCAAGAGCAGCCGCGCGCTTTCGACATCGCCTGAAATCAGCACCCGCGACGCCAGGTTGAGATTGGCCAGAACCCGGGCATGCATCTCTTCCAGCTCGTGCTGGCCGGGCTCCGAGAACCGCAGCTGCTTGTCGGATTTCTCCTTGGCGAGCGCCAGCATGTTCTTGACCACGATATCCGCCGCGGCCTCCAGCGCGATGGAATAGTCCAGCAATTCCCGCAACTCGCGGGTTTCCGCCTTGGACAGCTTGGCCTGCGCCAGCCGCGCGCCATAGGCCCGGGCGCCATCAAAGGCGCTGTTGACCAACTGCTCACGCGCGCGGATCGCCTGCACCGTGGCCTTGTCCGGGCGGGCGTAGAGCGACAGGACCGGCGTGATCATCTCCTCGGCCAGCTGGGCGATCCGCAGCACCTCACGCCGAAGAGACACCAGCGCCAGACGCGGGCGGTCCAGCACCGTTTCATCCAGCATGGAACGGTGGTGGCTGGGCACATCCGCCGCATGGGCTGCGGGCGGGTCCGGCCAGACCAGGCGCACCAGACGCTCCACCCCGCCGCGCAAGGGCGCACCGATCATCAGCACCGCCAGGTTGAAGCCGATATGCACCAGCACCAGCGTCTGCCCGGCGCCAAGGCCCAGATCAAACAGCGCCACGGCCCAAAGCTGTGCGGGCACCAGCAGCGCCATGGCCATGCCCCCGCGCAGCAACAGATTGGCCCAGAGCACCCGCCGCCCCTTGGCGTCCATCCCGCGCGACAGCCATAGCGGGATCAGCGCCGAACCCAGATTCGCCCCCAGCACCAGCGACAGCCCCACCTGCGCGGGCAGCGCGCCGATCGCCACCACGGTGACGATCATCAGGATCGTTGCCACCGAGGAATGCATCACAAAGGCCAGCGCCGCCCCGGCCAGAAAGGCGGTGACAAAATCCCGCGCCAGCCAGTCCGAAAGCGCGGGCAGCAGGTCGCTGTCGCGGATGGGGTCCACCGCCTCGCGCAGGAAGCGCAGGGCAATGAGGATGAGCGCCACGCCCAGAATGATCCGCCCCGCCTGCTTCAGGTCGCGGCGTTCGGATTTCAGGAACAGCAGCCCGCCCACGGCCAGCAGCACCGGCACCAGCGCGTCCAGCGGCAGGGTCAGGATCTGGATCAGCAGCGCCGAGCCCAGATCCGCCCCCAGCACCATCATGATCCCCACGCCGAAGCGCACCGCGCCGCTGCTGGCGAACCCCGCCACCAGGACCGCCACCGCGGCCGAGCTTTGCAGCACCAGCGCCAGCCCCGTCCCCAGCGACGCCGCACGCAACGGATGATCCGCCGAAGTGACCAGTCGCTGGAAGCGCGGGCCAAATGCGCGCTCGATCCCGGTGCGGACCATGCGCACGGCAAAGAGCAGCAACAGGGTTGCGCCCGCAAGCTGGCTCAGAAAGGCAAGGATATCCATATGTGCGCTGTCGCTCCCTTGGGGATCAGAACCCGCACCACACCGCGCGCGCGGCTCCATGCGGGTCCAGTCCGGCACAGTCGCAAATTCCCGCGGCAGGTGCAACGGGACCACGCATGCGCTGGGTCAGCTTACCACGGCCCCCCTCACTACGGCCCCCTCACCACGGCACGGAGAACGTCTTGATGTTTGTGAAGCTTTTCATGGCCTCATTGATCCCCTCCTTGGCGCCGTTGCCAGACTCCTT
>NZ_JACBXS010000090.1 GCF_013415485.1 Rhabdonatronobacter sediminivivens
CTCACCCGGGAACGCCGCGCACTCGACGCGCTGGATGAAATCAGAGGGAACCGGTAAGATGCGTCAGACTCAGAACACTAGCTTGGAATCACCTTCATATATTGAAGAAACCGCTCCGTTAACCGTAATACACAAAAGGAGAATTTCCAATGCCGATACACGCCCTGCGCGATCTGGCCGCTCCGACCCCGAAGGCCCTTTTGGCCACCGCCTTGGCCGCCATGACGGGCACTGCCGCACCGACCCCGGCTGCGGCGCAGGACTTTTATATCGGCCAGATCATCATGGGCGCCTGGGACTTTTGCCCGCGGGGCACCGCTCCCGCCGCGGGCCAGCAACTGGCGATCAATCAGTACCAGGCGCTTTTTGCACTGCTGGGCACGAACTTCGGCGGCAACGGGACCACTGTCTTCAACGTGCCGGACCTGCGCGCGCGGGCGGCGGTGGGCGCGGGCTCGGCCCCGGGGCTTGCGCCCGTGACGCTGGGCGAACAGGGCGGGCAGGAAAGCGTCACCCTGACCCAGTCGCAGATGCCCGCGCACCGCCACACTGTATCCACCACTGCGGTGGGCACCATGCAGGCGGCTTCGGGGCCGGCCACCGCCACGGCGGCGGCGGGCAATGCGCTGTCGAACGCGGCAGCGTCGACCTATACGGCGATTGGCCAGCCCTCGACCGCCATGCGCGGGGGCACGGTGCAGGTGGAGATTGACACCGACACCGATCTTGCAGGCGGCAACGCACCCTTCGACAACCGCAGCCCCTTTCTGGGCATGACCTACTGCATCGTCACCGAGGGGCTTTTCCCCCCGCGCGACTGAGACCCGCGATGCCCGGCCAAGAGCCTTGGTTCAAGGAGATGACCAGATGCCGACGACCTTCAATTTCCACGGCGACAACCTCACCGCAGCCGACCCCGAGCACGGCACCGAAACGCAGCATGACAACACCCAGTTCACCGAAAACGGGGTGACTTTCTTTTATTCGTCGAATGTGGACAGTTTTCTTGCCTCTGGCGGGTTCGACCCGGGCGGCAACCAGTTCGGCCCGGCTGCGATCCAGCTTGGCGATGGCACGGGGACGCTTCTGGTGGGCAATACCGATCCGTCCAACGCGTTCCTGAGCGATATCGTGCTGGAATTCGAGCTTATCGCGCATGATCCGAATGTAGGCACTGTCAATGTGGTCTTCAGCAATACGGTCAATGACACGCAGCAGACCATTACCTTGCCGACAGGGACCGAGATCGGCGGCGTGGCCGCAGACACCAATCCCCCGCTGCTGGTGACCGCCCCCGCTGGCATGGAGTTCAACAAGATCGTCTTTCAGGCACCGAACGCCCCGAACGGCATCGTGCTGCATTCCGTCACCGCCACCCCCACCTGCGTGCTGGCGGGCACCTGCTTCACCCGCGCCGATGGCGCGCAGGTGGCGGTGGAGGACCTGCATCCGGGCGACCGCATCCGCACCGAGGCGGGTGAAACCACGGTGAAATGGGTGGGCCAGCAGTTCATCGACACCCGCCTGACCCATCCCGCCCGCGTGAACCCCATCTGCATCCGCGCAGGCGCGCTGGGTGAGGGGCTGCCCGCGCGCGATGTGCTGGTTTCAGCCGATCATGCCATCGGGATCGACGGGATATTGGTGAACGCGGGCGCGCTGGTCAACGGGCACACCATCCACCGGGTGGCCACGATGCCGCGCGCGGGCTTCACCTATTACCATGTTGAAACCGACGCGCATGAGCTGCTGCTGACCGAAGGCATCGGGGTCGAAAGCTTCATCGACTACGTGGGCCGCGAGGGTTTCGACAACGCGCCCCCGGCGCTGAGTGCCCGCATTCCGGAAATGAAGCTGCCGCGCGTCTCGGCACAGCGGATCCTGCCCGCCGCGCTCCGCGCCCGGCTGGCGGCCCGCGCCAAGGCACTGACAGACCCCGCGGCGGCTTGAACAGCGGCGATCGGAACAGGCGGCGGCACACTCGGGCCGGGGTCCGGCATAGCTTCTGAAGGCGCGCGCCCTCCGCCTGGCGCCGCCGCCACCCGCGGGTTTCACCGCGCCGTCAGAAGCGATGCCGCAGCCCCGCTTCCACGCGCAGCGGGTGCCGCGTCTGGTTTGCCAGCTTGCGCATGGGGCGCGCCACGAACAGCTCGGCCGAGGTCGCGGTTCCGAAGTTGATCGATGCACCCAGCCCAAGTGCCGAGGCCTGCCCCTGCGACACCTGGCGACCGTTCACCCGGCTGGCCGCCGTGCCGATGTCGAAAAAGGCAAACGGCACGAACGCGATCCCGGTCTCGCGCAAGGCGAGCGGTTCGCGGGCCTCGATCTGGGCGCGCGCCCAGAGCCCGCTGTCCCCCGAAAGCGCGCCATGCGGATACCCCCGCACCGCGAAGGCCGATGTCACCGTAAACCCGTAGGGTGCGGGCATGGTGTCGCTCAGGGCAAGTTGTCCGCCGATGGTCAGGCTGCCGGAAAGACGCCCGCCCGGCAGGTCATGCGCAAACGCCGCGTTGAACGCCAGCGCCGAGAACCGACGCTGCGCATCTGCCACCCTGTCAGTATAGCGGCCGAACTGGAGATCGGCACCGCCTGAAATCACCGAAGCGGGAGTGGTTCTCAGACCGCTGAACCCGATCGAGCCGATCCAGCCGCGCTGGTCCAGCGTCCGCACACCGACAAGGCGCGAGTCCTCGCGGAAATGCTGGATCAGGAAATTGGCATTCAGGCTTCGATCCGCCTCGACGATCACCGGATGCGACAAGCCCGCGCCCAGGAATGCCGTGCGCCCGCGCAGATCGACGCCCAGGACATTCCGGCTGCGCCCCATGTCGAACGAAAGGGTCAGCCGCGTGCCATCGGGGTGGACCGTGCGCGCATAGCTGGCGTTGAGGTTCTGCGCCCCTTCGCGCAGGGTCACACCAAGGCTGAGCGGATCATTGAACCCGGTAAGGCTGGCAATGCGGGTATTGGCGATCAGCCGATAACGGCCATTGCCGCGGCTTCCATAGGTATCCGCCGAAACAACGGTCGATACCGGTGCTGCGCCTTCTGCAGTGATGACAAGATCGGTTTCGCCGGGTTGCGCCCCGGGCGCGAAATCGGCGTCCAGCAGCATGTTGTCCGTCAGGGTCAGCCGCTCCAGTCGCCGGGCGATGACGCGGTTATCGGCCACCTCCCCGGGCGTCAGGTTCAGGCGATAAGCAAGGTAATCGTCGCTGATGGCAGTGCCTTGCGCGCGAACACGGCCCAGACGCGCTTCGACAAAGGCAATCCGCACCTCGCCCCTGGTCAGGTTCACCTGCTCCACAACCGGCGTGGCCAGGGAAATCCCTTCATCGTCATAAAGACCGGCCAGCGCATCGAGCAGGGCCGCAACCGTACGATTGTCCAGGATGCGCCCGACAAATGGGCGGGCTGCAGCTTCGGTCGCCGCGGCCGAGAGGTATTCGGAGCCGCCGAGCCGGATACTGCGCAGCCTTGGCTGCGGCGGCGCAACTGCCGGTTCTGCCGCCCCACCCCGCGTTTCGAAGTCCGCGGCCGCAGCATCCGCGGCGGCGGCGGCGGCAGCAGCGGCGGCTGACAGGCCTTGCTCCTGCGCGCGTGACGGGCCAGCGTGCAGCACTGCAAGGGCGCCAACAAGGCCAATGGCGAGGAACCTGCTCCCGGGGCCAAGGCAGGCGCTCCTCTCAACGATGGGTTTCACTGCTCATTATCCTCCTGCCCGTCCTGTTCGTCATCGGCGTTGGGGTCGTCACCATTTATCGAATAGGTGATGTTCACCGGGCGCCCCCGCAGCTCATCCTGGTCGCGCGCCCGCAGCGTCTGTCCACGCTCCCCGGAACCGCGCAGGATACCATCCCGAACGAACGCAAGCAGGCCACGCAGCCCTCCGGATTCGCGCGGCGCGAATGTCGAGCCACGATCATCCTCCGCGGGCTGTCCTCCCGTGGAGTCGTCGACATCACCAGGCTCCTCAGGGTCGACGGGCGCCTCGGGGTCGACGGGCGCCTCAGGATCCACAGGCTCCTCGGGGTCAACCGGCTCCTCAGGGTCAACGGGCTCCTCAGGGTCAACGGGCTCCTCAGGGTCGACGGGCTCCTCGGGATCCACGGGCGC
>NZ_JACBXS010000091.1 GCF_013415485.1 Rhabdonatronobacter sediminivivens
CCGGGAACGCCGCGCACTCGACGCGCTGGATGAAATCAGAGGGAACCGGTAAGATGCGTCAGACTCAGAACACTAGTTTGACAGCCGCCTTCGTGACCAAGGACTGTGAGCGAGCCACTTCATATCGGCGCTGGACGAATCTATCACAAGGGTGCGACCATCCAGATAGGTCTTCCCTTTTCGACCTTGTTCATCAGAAGTTCCCAATAAAACGATAGGTACTCCATGCGCTTTTTACCGCCCGAACCCGAGGTCACCCTTTACAAGACAGCCTTCGACAATGACATTCTGGGACGAGAAAAGGCGGGGAGCTCTCTGTCAGCACTGCTGGACCGGATAGAGGACCCACTGGTCATCGCTCTTGATGGCCGCTGGGGAACCGGGAAAACCTACTTTCTGAAAAGGTGGGTGGGCGCGCATCGCGAGCAGAATAAGGGTAGGGCTCTGACGCTCTATTTCGACGCCTTCGCCAACGACTATCTGTCCGACCCATTGGTCGCGTTGGTCAGCGCCTTAGCGGATCGCGTTCCGGCGCAAGACGAACCAAAGCTCACACGCCTCAAGTCGACGGCGAGTAAATTCGTGAAGCCCTTAGCGAAAATCGCGCTTAATATCGCGACCTTCGGCGCGAAGGAGGCGCTGAACGACCTTGGTGATGCAGCCGCAGAAGCTATTCACGCCGAGGCGGAAAGGGTCGTTGATGATTTCTGGGATCGCGCAGAAGGCCGACAACAGGCGATGCAATCGTTTCGGGATGCCTTGTCCGAGCTGGTTGACGGGAAGGGTGATGCCGAACCAACACCACTGATAATCGTGATCGACGAACTTGATCGGTGTCGACCGGACTATGCACTGGAAGTCCTTGAGGTAATCAAGCACTTTTTCGCAGTCCCCATGGTTCACTTCGTGCTCGGTGTGAACCTGAGCGCGCTGGAGAACAGTGTGAGGGCGAGATACGGGAATGACATCGATGCTGCGGCATACCTACAAAAGTTCATCAGCCTGACATTCACCCTTCCAGACCGCGCTGGTGGCCGCCATCAAGATATTCCGGCTGTGCTCGCCTATGCGAAACACACAGCAGCTGCGATGAAGCTCCCGAAAGAATATGTCTCCGAGATTGTCGAGAGGCAGCTTCCCGGAGTTATGCGGCGCAACCTTATTTCAATTCGCGATATCGGGAAGATACTCGCCGCTGTCTCAATATTACCGCCTGAAGCTCTCAACCCGCGTCTGTTTCCAGGGTGGAGGGCCATTACCGCCAGCATGATCATCGCTCGCATTATTCGAAGCGATATCTTTAAGAAAATGGTCGTGGCAGACCTTACTGATGAGGAGTTGGTGACATATCTGGACGCGACACCTGAGAAAATAAACAGAAAATTACCAGATGATGAACACAACCAAGATTACGATCATCCGACGTGGTACATGTACCGCTCGTGGCAGGTAATTTTGTCAGATGGAAAAGCTGAGTTTGAAGATGTGAGGGAAATTAAAAATCAGTTCAGTCAGTTCGGTGACTTCATACAAGCAAAAGATTGTCCAAGGAGGATCTTCGACGATTATCTGAATACTTTCGAAACCGTTTGATTCGTCCGGGCGATGTCTATTCGTCAGCGCAGCAATCCCACCACATCCACCCGCAGATACACCGCCCCGAAATCCCGGCCCTCCGGGGAGAACGGAGTGATCCGGCGGGCCGCGAAAGCCCCTTTCAGGGTGTTCCGGTGCTGTCCCGTCTCAGCGGCCAGGGTCGTCAGGGTCACGAACCGGCGGTGAAACGCCGCCATGTCCTCCGGCGACATCCGATGTTGGGGGCGACTCGTCCGGGGGTTGATGATCTGATAGGCGCTCACATGACCGGCCTCGATCATGGCCTGAAACACCCCGCCATCCCGTAGCCCGACGGATCGTCCAAAATCGGCCGCGGCCATGCTGCCCGGAACCTCCTCAAGAGCTTCGTCCCGCGTGACCTGACGCGGGGCGGCCAGCACATCGACCTCGGATTTCGGGACGACGATCCCGTGGAACCCGGGGACCCTGGCCCTCTTCCCGACGGTCAGGCGCTCGTTGCGGATGTTCCGGATCAGATCATCCAAGGCGACGCCGCTGCGCCGATAAGCGAGAAGCAGGGTTTCCCAGTCCTTGTCCTCGTCCTCAACCGCGATCGCGCCATCGGACAGCTCGGCCACAAGGGCTACCCCGTCAGACAGGCGCCAGGGGTTCTTGACCTTCCTGACCCGCGTCCGGGGCTTCAACACCCCGGCCTCCGCCAGGGCCTCAAGCTCCATCCGGGTCGCGCCCATGGCGTTACGCATGGCGATCGGGCCGACCAGGGTGGGGATCTCGGCCAGTAATCCGGCCTGGGCCTGCGCGTCAAACAGTCTTCGACTGTCAGGGCGCGGATCGCCCTCCCGGAGCGCCCCGGCCTCGATCAGGAAAGGCTCCAACGCCCTGACCCCGATCCCGGCTTCAAGGGACGCGGTGCGCAGGGAGTGCAGCCGTCGTTGGGGGACCACTTCACCCAGGACCACCTCCCCCGCCGCGATCGGCCAGTTATCGAGAATACACCCCCGCAGGATACTCCGGAACGGGTCGAACCCGGGCTCGTCCAGATAATCCCGGTTCAACTTCGTATAGAGCGGCCCGAAGGCCCTCCCGGGTTCATCAAGCGCGCCGGTCGCATCTGTCGCGATCCGGTCGAGGGCCGCCCTGATCTCCACCGCACCGTCCACGACGATATCAAACCCCGCGGCGTGGGCCCGCCCGGAAGCGTATTCCTCCCCCGGGCTGCTCACTTTCAACATGGCCTGCCCGAGTAAGCGACACAGGGTCGTCACCACAAAAACCGGGTGTTCCTTCAGCCATGTGTCATCCGTCCCATCCTCCAGACGTCGGTCAAGCCAGAGATCATAGGCCGAGGGGTCCCGCAGCGGCCGTTCAAACGCGCCGGACAGGATTTCCGCCTCGATCTCGCGCAGCCGGGCCCCGATATCGAAACGGTCTCGGGGCGCGGCGGCCTGCCAGAGAGGCACCAGCGGGTGGCGATGACGCACGCAGAGCGCCGCCTCGCGCAATTGCCAGTCCCCCCGCATGACCATCGCGGAATGGGCAGACCCGGTCGCGCCGTCGGCGTCTTCGCGCAGGCAGACGGGGCATCCGCGCATGATCGGGTTCCGGAGCGCCCTTGAGACGTAAAGCTCGCCGCGGAACTGCATCCGGACGTTCCCGGCCCGGGTCCCGGTCCAAGACAGGAGCTCATCCATGATTTCCGGGGAAAGATCGGTCCAGTCGGCCACAGCCTTGAATGCGGCTTCCTCGTTATCGAGGAGGGGTTTGAACCCGGCGCCCATATCAGATGCGAGCCCCGCCACATCCGTCCGCCAGACCCCGGCCACCCGGCTGAGGTAGGAATACAGGGTCTCCCGGTGGGCTGGGGCAGGGTTCGATATGGGCAGGGCGGTCATATGCAATGTCGGGTAATCACGTGGAGCGGGAATGCCTCTGGATATGCGAGGAAGCATCGGGTGCATAGCCCAAACACCGGAAAACCGGATCAAAGGTTCTTTCGCACCGCTGATCCCCGAGTTTTCTTGAAATACCCCGACGCTCAGGGCAGGTTAACCCCATAGATTTCGTTCCAAGAATAGGCCCCCAATGGATACCTTTACGATCTTTCTGATAATCTGGCTCATCCTACCCCTCGTCCTTCTGGTCCTCTGGCTTCGGGAACGCTCCCGGAACAAAAAGGCGCGTATCGCAGCGGACGAGGCCGATACCGCCCGGAAATCCCTTGAGGCCCGATACGGGCAGATCATCTCGGTCGAGGATGAGGTCGCGAAACTCCGGACCTCCGCCGGGGATATAGAGGCGGGCCAAGCCGATTTGCGGAAAACCTACGCGGAGAAGCGGGCGATCCTTCAGAAGCTTGAAGCCCAGGTCGCAATCTATGACGAACGCCTCTCTTTCGCGGAGCTGGGGGTCTATGAGCCCCATTTCGATTGTAAACGTGTTCTGGCACCCACCTTCCAGGTTTTGCCCTGAGCTGCGATCTCCCGCCTGATTGAAATCGGGATGGAG
>NZ_JACBXS010000093.1 GCF_013415485.1 Rhabdonatronobacter sediminivivens
TCATCGCCCACATCCGTCGCCTCACCCGCCTCATCGCAAGAACCTGAAATCATTCAGACCATTATGAATCGGACTCTAAGGCACTGGACTTCCCCCGACGAGAGCCTTTCAACGGCCGGCAGCCGGATCGCGGATGCGCCCGGTTTGCAGCCCGACGCCCTGCTGTCACGGCAACCATCGCAATCCGTCCCCGCGCTCTGCCATCTTGTTGCGGGTGCTGCGCTGCTGTTGGTGTCCTCACCAGTTTTTTCTCAGACCAACCAGACGCAGTCCGAACAAGGCGAATATGTCGCGCGGGCAGCGGGGTGCATGTCGTGCCATGGCGAAGATCTGGCCGGCGGCTATCAGGTCGAAACCCCGATGGGCACGATCGTGGCCAGCAATATCAGCCCCTCGCAGGAGTATGGCATTGGCGGCTACAGCCGGGATGATCTGGCGCGCGTTCTGCGCGAGGGCGTCAGCCCCGACCGGCGGCTGTATCCAGCCATGCCCTACGCGTCCTTCCGGGGCATGACCGACACGGATATCGATGTGCTGCATATCTGGCTGCAAGACCAGGAGCCTGTTGAGCGCGCGCCGGATCAGCAGACCGACCTGCCGTTTCCGTTCAACATCCGCACTGGTGTGATGGCGTGGAACTGGCTGTATCTTGGGGATCGGGATTTGCCGCAATTCGACGATCCAGTGCTCAGCCGCGGCGCCTATCTGGTCGACCATCTGGGCCATTGTGGCGAATGCCACACCCCGCGCAATGACCTTTTTGGCGTGCAAAATGACCAATATCTGGCGGGCGAGGTCATCGACGGATGGCTGGCCCCGAACCTGACTTCGCATCCGGTTAGCGGATTAGGGGCATGGGCCGCGCAGGACATTGTGGACTATCTGGGCAAGGGCACTGCAGGAAATATCGTTCAGGCGGCAGGGCCGATGGGAACGTTCGTGAAGCACGGCACCAGTCATCTGGATGAAGACGATCTGTTTGCAATCGCGGCCTATCTTCAGACCATTCCCGCAATCGACACCCGCAATCGGGATATTCCGCTGCTGGTGCCCATGGCCGAGCGTGACCGCCCACAGCACCGTTTCAACCAGATCCGCGAAGAAATGACCCAAGCGCAGGCGCGCGATGATCTGTCAGAACCAGAGCGTCTGTATCTGGACCATTGCGCAGCCTGTCACGGCGTCAGCGGGCAAGGCCAGCCACAGGCCTTCTATCCGCCACTTGTCCAGAATGCAGCCTTGCGTCGCGAAGACCCCCGAAATCTGCTCACGGTGCTGTCGCATGGCGTGCCCGCAGGCAAGTTGTACCGCATGCCCGCGATGCCGGGTTTCGCGGATGAGTTGAGCGATGACCAGATCGCCATGCTGGCCAATTACACCCGCATCACTTTCGGCGGGCGGCAGGATAGCACCCTGACCGCGGCGGATGTCGGACAAGCCCGTGATCAGGATGACGATATGCCAGCCACCCTGCGCAGCTTGCAGGTGGCGGCATGGGTCGCCCTGATTGCAGGGATCACGCTGCTGGTGGGGGGTACCTTGCTTTGGTGGGTATTGGCGCGGCGTCGCGGCCTCAGACGGCAAGAAGGGGTGAGGCCATGACCATGACATACGCAAACCCGACCCGCAGGCAATTGCTGACCATGATCGGGCAAGTTGCCGGTGCAGGTGCAATGTATCAGGCAATGACCAGCATGGGCTTTGCAGCCGAGTCGGGCTATAGGGGCACGCCTGAGCTGCAAGGCCCCCGTCAGGGACGGCGCGTGTTGATCCTTGGGGCAGGCATTGCCGGGATGGCCGCCGCATATGAGATGCAGCGTGTAGGCTATGAGGTGAAGATCCTTGAATATCAGGACCGATCCGGCGGACGTTGTCTGACCTTGCGCGGCGGCGACCGTTATACGGAAATGGGCGGGCATGAAATCGCCTGCGATTTTCAGGGCGATAGCTACCTGAATGCAGGGCCCTGGCGCTTGCCGGTGCATCATCGCGCCGTATTCGACTATTGCCGCAGGCTGGGCGTCCAGTTGCATCCGTTCATCATCAAGAACAACAGTGCGTTTCTGCATTCTGCCAGTGCCTTTGATGGCCAGCCGCAGCGGATCGGGGATGTGGAAAAGGATATGCGCGGCCATGTGTCCGAACTTCTGTCCAAAGCGCTGAATCAGGGCAGTCTGGATGAGGCTGTCACCCTCGAGGATCGCGAAAAGCTGCTGGAAGGGCTGAAAGGCTGGGGCGTGCTGAACAGCCGCTATGCTTACCGCGCCAGCGATGCCACCGGCGGGGTGCGCGGTTGGGACATTCCCCCTGGTGGCGGCCTGATGCCGGAGGCACGCCCTTCGCAACCGACGGACCTTTCGGCCTTGCTGCAATCGGGGCTATGGCAGCAGTTGTTTGGCTTCAACAGCTACAGTTTCGAGCCACCGATGTTTGAACCTGCAGGCGGCATGGATGCGATCACGGATGCCTTCGCGCGCGAGGTGGAGGATGTGATCCAGCTCAACGCCCGCGTCACCCGCATCGCACAAGGCGACGATGCTGTGACCATCACATACGAGGATGGCGGGCGCGGCGGCACAGTGCGCGAGGAAACCGCCGATTGGTGCATCTGCACAATCCCGCTATCGGTTCTGGCGCAGATCGAGGTCGATTGCTCGGATGCGATGCGCAAGGCCAGTGCGGCGGTGCCCTATGCCTCGGCCTTCAAGGTCGGGCTGGAATTCAGGCGCCGATTCTGGGAACAGGATGACGGTATTCTGGGCGGTGTCAGCTATACGGACCTGCCGCTGGTGCAAATAGCCTATCCCAATTACGGTTTCTTGTCCGACGGCCCGGCAGTACTGCAAGCGGCCTATGACACGGCCACCGGTGGGCGTAGTTTCACGTATTCGTGGTCCAGCATGACCCCGCAGGAACGCATCGACGCCGCCCTTGCGTTGGGTCGCCAGATTCACCCGCAATATGACGCCGAATTCCTGTCCGGCACGTCGTGGGTGTGGCACCGCGTGGACTGGTCGCTGGGCTGCTATGGGCAATGGACGCAAGATCTGCGCGACCAGCATTATGAGACCCTGTGCAAGATCGACAACCGGCTGGTGCTGGCGGGCGAGCATTGCTCGCATATCCCGGCCTGGCTGGAAGGATCGCTTCTGTCAGCCCTCGATGCGATCAAGCGTCTGGATCAGAGGGAGAACGCCTGAGATGTCCCGATACCCGTATTATGTGTTCATCGCGCTTTGCGTGCTGGCTTTGCCAGCACCGGCACAGCAGACAACAACGCAACCCGACGCAGCAGCCCCTGCGCAGGACCTGGATGCGCTTCTGTCGCGCTTCTCGGACGATCCCGACCGCTTTACACAGTCCGGGGGTGCGGAGCTCTATCAAGCCACCTGTCAGGCTTGTCATATGGAGGACGGGCGTGGCGACGAAGGGGCGGGGGCGCATCCGCCACTGGCCGAGAATCCCAAGATGCGCTCGAAGCACTTCCTTGCAGGGGTCATTCTGACCGGCTATCACGCGATGCCGGGGGATGTCCCGATGAATGTTGAAATCGGGTCGGGGCAGCGCTGCCGGGATCATGGTTAGGCGGCCTCTGCGGTC
>NZ_JACBXS010000094.1 GCF_013415485.1 Rhabdonatronobacter sediminivivens
TGTGAGCCGGGATAGTCCGGACCAGTCCACCACCTCAGAGGCCACCGAGATGGCCGTGAAGCTGGCCCGCGCCGAGGCCGCGCTCGATGCCGAGCGGGAAAAGACCGCCCTGCTAGAGCGCCACGTCGCCGACCTGCGCCGGATGCTGCCACCACCCGCGCCAGAGACACCACCACCGCCACCGCGCCGCCGCTGGTGGCCGTTTTGAGAGGATAGCGCCGTGACCAGAGCCGAGGCCGCCGCCATGCCCAACATGTCAGAAAATACCGCCTGAGCCATGCCGTGCGCGCATATCATGGCCTGAAATCGGGTGTTTTCGCCCTGTATTTAATGCTGAAACTGCTAAGCCCCTGAAATCATTGAAGCCGTCACTTAACATAATGCGGGTTATGGGATGTTAGCGGTAACAGAGCCTTTTCTCTCGCGCGCGCGTATCGCTGCGCAAAGCACCCGCTCAGAACCACAGCCCTCGAAAATATCGCTGCGCCTAGGCCGGTGTCGCGCTCGCGCAATACCCAGGGCAGACAATGCCCGGAAGAACCTAGAGGGCAGGCCAGTTGCCGAGAGACAGGCCGCCGAGCGGATCCTCGTCTTCGCGTCCGGAGTGCGGCAGGCCGCGCAATCGCGCCACCACCGGAGCCTGCCGAGGCCGTCCGAATGTCCGGTCCAGGATGGCACAGGCCGCCGAGACCCGCGCCGCCTCAGACTGACCATTCGCGGCAATATCCGCCAGAGCGCCGAGCGCGACCTCGACGTGCTCAGAGGCCAGCTCAGAGAGCGCCTGCCGCATGGCCGCCGTGTCGCGGTTTTCGGACCCGGCAGGCCGACCAGCGCCAGGACGTGACCCGCCTCTAGCCATGTTTGAAATCCTTTGAATGAATATCAATGCGCCGCAAGAGCCGCTCAGAGCGCCACAGAGCGCCGTTGTCACCTTCGCCAGTGTAACCCGCCATAAAAACCGACATGCCGCTCAGTGAGCCGTAAAATGGCCCGCAGAGGCATTTTCGCCCTAGAGCCACGCCGCCACCCGTCCGAAGGCATTGACCAGGACAAAGACCAGCGCCGCCGCCGTGGCAGGATCGACCAGGAGCGCCGAGCGATATGTTGCCACTGCCAGCACTAGGCCGCCGACCGCGCCAGCGCCGAGAGCTCGTTGCTCAGCCGGTGTTGTCCCTCGACAGCCGCCTTGCCGTCACCCTTCGCTGCATAGGCCACCAGCGCCACGCCAGAGCCGCCGAGCGCCTCGACCCGCCGTTGCAGAAACCACCCGCTACAGTCCGAACGCGCGACCACGCCGTAATGCGTCCGACCACCACCGCGCACCGACCAGCCGCGCATATCCACCCGCTCAGCCGGTGAGCCGGTGAGCCGCTCGACCACGCCGATAGCGTCACGGATGGCCGCCGCGTCCGGCAGGTGCAGCGCGACGTGCAGGTGAAGGCCGCGCCGCGTATCGTGCTCAGGAGCGCGCACCGCCAGCCATGGCACCCGCGCACGCGCCGCGACCAGCCTCAGAGAGGACCAGAGCCGCCGCTCGCGCTCGACCGCTGACAAGCCGAGGACATTGCCGTCACTGCGCTCGCCCGCGACCAGCGCCGACCACGTGACATGCAGCGCCACGTTGAGCGGATGACCAGCCGCCTCAGCCGCCGAGGCCGCGCTCGACCAGGTGATGACTCGCCGCCGAGCTGATGCGCGTGCAATTCGCGCTCGTTTCGTCGCCGCCTTCGCCGCCTCAGACTTTCGCCTGCCGTCTCGCTTCGCCATACTATTGTGAGCCGTCGCCGCCGCCGTGAGAGCCTCGACCTTCTAACAGCCTATTGCAGAAACGGGTTTTTCGCCTCGACAGGCCGTTAGCGGTATCATAGCACCGCAACGCTTTTGCTACAAGGTATATGAGAACAAAACGAGTCCTACCGCAATTCGTGGTGCCGATACCTAGATGGTGCTGTTTCTCGCGCCACCACCACCAGAACTGCCACTGACCCGGTGCAGCACGCCACCGTGAGCACGCATATTCTGAGCACCTTCACCACGCCGACCACATGCGCCACGCTCGACCGGATGCACCACCAGGGCGATACCGAAGCCGCACTCGATGCCGCCGATGGCGAGTTATCCACAGGCCGCGCTCTTTTCTATTTTCCTGTTTCTATTTCAGAGGCCGCCAAGCCATTGCAAAGAAAAGACGAATCGCGCCGAAGGTGAGAAATCGCGGGTCTAGGGTGAGAAATCGCGGGTGAAAGGTGAGAAATCGCGGGTGAAAGGTGAGAAATCGCGGGTGAAGGTGAGTTGTCAGGGTGAGCCTTCACCCGGTAGCCTTCACCCATGAAGCCGACCACGCTCGACGCTATCCGGATGCACCGCGCCGACGCCGACGCCATTGTCGCGGCGGGTGAGCTGGTGGACATGCGCTTCGTCGCTGGCAACGTGCTCAGCCTGCGCGCCGCGAAGTTGTTTTGCCTTCTGGTGCAGGAGGCCGGTATCGCCATTGCTGACCAGGTGCAGCACCGCCTGCCCTTCTCCGTGCTCAACGAGACCTTTCACAAGAGCCGCGACGAGCTGGTCGAGGCCATTGCCGAGCTGCAATCGACCGTTGTCAGCGTCCGGCTGGTGAGCCGCAAAGGCCGCGCATTCACAAAGTCCGGCCCTATCCTGTCCGACGTCGAGCGCGAAGCCGATGACCTCGATGATGCCGAAGTCCGGTTTGAGTTTTCGCCGACCCTGCGCCGGGTGATAGCCGACAGCACCCACTGGACCGCCGTTTCGCGCCGCGCCGTGCTGGCGTTTGAGAGCAAGTATAGCCTGCGCCTGTATCTGTATCTGAGCCTGCGCGCGCGCCTTCGCAAAACCGCCGAGGACATGGACATCGACGCGCTGCGCGAAATGCTAGGCTTGTCTGGTGGCACGCTCAGCCGATGGCAGGACATGCGCCGCTTCGCGCTCGACCCTGCCGTCGCCGAGATAAACCACCTTGCCGGGTTTCACGCCGCCTATGGTCCGTTGAAACGAGGCCGCCGCGTTGTCGGTGTCCGGTTGAGCTGGTCACTGAAAGGCCGCGACGAGCTGGTCGAGGCTCAGAAGGAACTGGACAGGCCGCGTGTCGGTCGGACCGCGCGCCGCGACGAGCTGGTCGAGACCATTGCTCAGACCCGCCAGCGCATAGCCGAGAGCCTTGCCAGCGCGCCACCTCTAGACCGGCTCAGACCGGACTACCTAGGCCGCAATGAGCCGGACCAGAAACTGCCTAGGCCACAGGGTGAGCCGGATGCCTAAGCTATCGCCGCGCGAAGCCGTGAAGCTTTACCAGGTGAGCCGCGCCACGCTCACGAAAGCCCTACAGGATGGCACCGTGAGCGCCGAGAAAACCGAGGCCGGACACTGGCGCATAGACGCCGCCGAGCTGACCCGCGTGTATCAGCCGAGAGCGCCACAGAAGGCCGTGAGCCGGACTAAGCCGGACCATGTGAGCCGGGATAGTCCGGACCAGTCCACCACCTCAGAGGCCACCGAGATGGCCGTGAAGCTGGCCCGCGCCGAGG
>NZ_JACBXS010000095.1 GCF_013415485.1 Rhabdonatronobacter sediminivivens
CCGGGAACGCCGCGCACTCGACGCGCTGGATGAAATCAGAGGGAACCGGTAAGATGCGTCAGACTCAGAACACTAGCACTTCTCAGCGCGCTTAGAGCGGGCTTCACCAAGACGCAAGAGCTCGGCGCCGCCCAGAAAGCCATCATTTTCACGGAGTCACGCCGCACCCAAGATTATCTCGTTCGCCTTCTATCTGACAACGGTTACGGCGATCAGCTGGTTCTTTTCAACGGGTCCAACACCGACTCACAATCAAAAGCGATTTATGATGCATGGCTTGCAAAACACAAGGGCAGCGACCGCATCACAGGCTCTCGGACGGCCGACATTCGGGCAGCACTGGTCGAGTACTTCCGTGAACACGCCTCGATCATGATCGCAACAGAGGCAGCCGCCGAAGGCATCAACCTGCAGTTCTGTTCGATCGTCGTAAACTATGATTTGCCTTGGAACCCTCAGAGGATCGAGCAACGGATCGGCCGATGCCATCGCTATGGCCAGCTCTATGACGTCGTAGTCGTAAACTTCCTAAACAAAAACAATGCGGCAGACCAACGTGTCTATGAGCTTCTGGCTGAGAAGTTTCAACTGTTCTCTGGGGTATTCGGTGCGTCTGACGAGGTTTTGGGATCCATCGAGTCTGGGGTCGAATTCGAGAAGCGCATCGTCTCCATCTACCAAACTTGCAGATCGACAGAAGAGATCGAAACTGAGTTTTCCCGCCTTCGGGGGGAAATGGACGAGAACATCAGTGCCGCGATGGAGGACACTCGGCGAAAGCTTCTTGAGAACTTCGACGCCGAGGTTCATGACCGCCTGAAGATCAATCTCGACAAGAGCAAGGAGTACATTGGGCGGTACGAAAGAATGCTCTGGGCCATTACGCGGCACGAGCTCCGCGACCGAGCTCAGTTCGATGATGAGCACCTGACCTTCACGCTGAAGGAGCCGCCAGGTGGGCTTGCTGTGCCTGCTGGCGGCTACGGGATCGCAAAGAACGGTCTGAGTGAACACAGATACCGTTTGGGTCACCCGCTGGCACAGCTTGTCATCCAGTGGTCCAAGGACCGAACCCTCAGCGAGGCCTCGTTGGCGTTCGATTACTCGGCTTGGCCAGCCAAGGCCGTTAGCATCGAGCCGCTTGTTGGGCGCGGCGGTATACTCGCGGCGCGCTGCCTGAGCTTCTCCGGCTTCGACGCGCAGGACCACATCCTGTTCGCAGCCATTACGGATGAGGGCGAGTTGATCGAGGAAGAGATCGCTCGGCGCCTGTTCGAGATGCCCTGCCGGATAATCGAAAACCCCGGATCAATCGACACGTCTCAATTTGATGACGCGTTTGCGGTACGAGAGAGGGCAGTGACCGAAGCCCTGAAGCGTCAGAACGCTGAATGGTTCTCGACCGAAAGCCAGAAGCTCGAAAGGTGGGCCGAGGACAAGGTCTTCGCCGCCGAGAAGGAATTGAAGGACGCGAAGGCGCGGATCCTTGAACTCAAGCGTGAGGCGCGTACGGCCGAGTCTCCCGAGGAGCAGCACCGGATCCAGATGCAGATTCAGGATCTGGAGAAATCCAAGCGCCGGCTGCGCCAGCGCATCTTCGAGGTGGAAGACGAGATCATCGAGGAACGTGACCAGATGATTTCCGACCTGGAAGTCCGCCTTCAGCAGGATATCAGCAAACAAGAGCTCTTCGCCGTCCGTTGGGCGGTCGTGTGAGCCAACAGAACGCAGGAGAAACCCGTCACATGCCGAACGTCGAGAAACAAAGAGACCGCCTTATCAGCCTGCTGAAGGAGCTGTTCCAGCTCGACCAGCCCGACCTGGACTTCGGCTTCTATCGCATCATGCATGCGAAGGCCGGTCAGGTGACCAAGTTTCTCGAGGAAGATCTGCTTGGCATCATCCGCAACGCCTTCGGCGAGGTGGACGGCGCCCGTGTCGAGAAAGCGAAGGCTGCCTACGAGGCCGCGCGCAAGCAGGCCGAGGAATTCGGCGCACCCGATCCGGATGCCGCTCCGAAAGTGAAGGAAGCCAAGGCGGCCTGGGATGCGGCCAAAGACAGCGGCAGCAACGAGGGCGACGTCTACGACCACCTCTACCGCTTCTTCGAGCGCTACTACGACAACGGCGATTTCATGAGCCGCCGCTACTTTGCGCGCGAGACGGACGGCAAGGCGGCCCCCTACGCCGTCCCCTATGACGGGCGCGAGGTCTATCTGCACTGGGCCAACCGCGACCAGTATTACATCAAGACGTCCGAGTACCTGACCAACTTCACCTTCGATCCGACGCAGGCGAAGGAGTTCAAGGACAAGCACGGCGCGCTGTTTGAGCAGAAGCCACTCAAGGTCCACTGCCGGATCGTCTCGGCGTCCGAGGGCGAGCACAATAACGTCAAGACGTCCGAACAGACGGAACGCTACTTCATCATCCACGAGCCGGAGCCGGTGAAGATCGAGACGGGCGACACCGGCGAGCCGGAGCTGGTGATCCAGTTTCAGTACCGCCCGGACCCCGAGAAGACCGGCCAGGAAGGCACCTGGCGCAAGACCCGCCTCGCCGAGGCAGCGGCGAAGGTAAAGGCGCTCCTGCCCAAGCTGGATGGCGCGGGTGACTATGTGACCGCCCTGATGACTCCGGCGCCGACCGAGGCCGAGAAGGACCGGACGCTGCTGGAGAAGTACCTGACCCAGTACACGGGCCGGAACACGATGGACTACTTCATCCACAAGGATCTGGGCGGGTTCCTGCGGCGCGAGCTGGACTTCTACATCAAGAACGAGGTCATGCGGCTGGACGACATCGAGTCCGCCGATGCGCCGCGAGTGGAAGCCTATCTGGCCAAGGTCAAGGTGCTGCGACGCATCGCGCAACACCTGATCGACTTTCTCGCCCAGCTCGAAGACTTTCAGAAACGGCTGTGGCTGAAGAAAAAGTTCGTCGTCGACACCCAGTACTGCATCACGCTCGATCGCATCCCGGAGGAGTTCTATCCGGAGATTGCGGCGAATGAAGCTCAGCGGGAAGAGTGGGTCCGACTTTTTGCAATTGATGTTCTGGATGAATACACAGCCCCGCTGACGACAGATTTTCTGCAAAGAAACA
Source organism: Rhabdonatronobacter sediminivivens (assembly GCF_013415485.1). Taxonomy (GTDB): domain Bacteria; phylum Pseudomonadota; class Alphaproteobacteria; order Rhodobacterales; family Rhodobacteraceae; genus Rhabdonatronobacter; species Rhabdonatronobacter sediminivivens. The sequence goes on from NZ_JACBXS010000095.1 coordinate 3,106, forward strand.
GCGCGCTTCTGCTCGACACTAGGTTCTTCGATGCGCAGTTTCGCGAAGGTCTTTTGGCCGAGATCGAGGCGATAGAGGCCGAGACCGTTGGCGTCCTTATGAACACCGAGAACTTCCAGGGCTTGTCTCTAGTGTTCTGAGTCTGACGCATCTTACCGGTTCCCTCTGATTTCATCCAGCGCGTCGAGTGCGCGGCGTTCCCGG
>NZ_JACBXS010000096.1 GCF_013415485.1 Rhabdonatronobacter sediminivivens
GCCGCGCGACAATCACTGGCGACAATCCCCTTGCCCGCGACACACAAACCCGCCATCCTCGCTGATGTCGCGACCAAGGATGCTCATCCTGATTGACGCGCTCCTCTCACCCAGATTGTCGCGCTATAAACAGAGCCGGATTTCCCGGCCCCATATCCATCGCGATGACCATGCGCTGACGTTCAAGCAGCTCTGTTTCCCGAGAGATCACAGCACGCAGGAAGGCCTTCGCTTCCTCAAGGGTCATCTGACTTTGTTTCACGGCTTCCATCACGTCGTCACTCTCGGCTGTCACACGCCGGGCGATCATAACCGCGCGTTGCCGGTTTGTCGTCCGCAGAGAGATCTGCAAGTCGATGATTCTTGTGGAAAAACCGCGAGCCTTCCGACGCCAGTACCAGACATCGCCCCGCTGAAACATATGGGTTTGCGCAAGCATAGGTCGGTCGTCCCATTCATGGGATCCGCACCGGGTCACCGCCGCAGCGGTGATACAGTCTGGTGATACACCTACGAACCCCAAAAGGGAATTCGAAGATAAATCAGTAGCTTGCTTGATTTTTGGCTCCGGCGGTAGGGATCGAACCTACGACCAATTGATTAACAGTCAACTGCTCTACCGCTGAGCTACGCCGGAACACGAGGGCGATATAGCAACTCCGTTCCGGGGCGTCCAGAGCGAAATGGGGCTTGATGTCATGGGTTTCAGGAGTTTTTTCGCAAGCGGAATGTGGCATCTGCGCAGGGGGCGGGATGGGCGTCAACGCGGCCTGTTTCGGTGAGATCTATCAGATGTGCCAGCACGTTACGGGCGGCGGCGGTGTGCAGATGCGGGGGGGTGTCGGTGTATATGGCGCGGGTCAGGCTGGCGATGGTGGCCGGGCCCTGGGTCATGTGCTTCAGGATCTCCGCCTTGCGGTGCAGACGATGCTGGCGCAGGGCGCGGATGCGGGGGATGCCGTCCTCGACCGGGTCGCCATGGCCGGGAAAGAGCCGCTGTGGCGCCAGGGCCTCCAGCCGGTCCAGGCTGTCCATGAAGGCCGTGAGATCTCCGTCCGGGGGGGAGACCAGCGTTGTGGCCCAACCCATTACATGGTCGCCACTAAAGGCATGGCCGCGCCAGAGAAAACACAGGTGGTTGCCGAAATGGCCGGGGGTCCAGAGGGCCTGCAACTGCTCTGCGCCCACAGCGATCCGGGCGCCATCGGGCAGTGTGATATCGGGGCGGAACGCCGGATCGACGCCCTCACCCCCACCAAGGGCGCTGTCGGCGGCCAGCCGCTCCATCACCGCACTGCGCCCGGTCAGGCTGTCGCCAAAGGCGCAGACCGGGGCGCCGGTAGCCTGTGACAGCGCCGCGGCCAGGGGGGAGTGGTCGCGATGGCTGTGGGTGACAAGGATCCGGGCCACGGTTTCGCCAAGGCCCAGCGCGGCGAGGATGGCCTGCAGATGGCTTTCGATCTGCGGGCCGGGGTCGATCACCGCGACCGCCCCGCGCCCGACGATATAGGTGTTGGTGCCGGGCCCGGTCAGCGGGCCGGGGTTCGGCGCGCGCAGGCAGCGCAGGGCCGGGTCCAGCCAGAGCGCGCCGGTCATGCGCCGACCCCAAACCGGGGGGTGCCGCTGGCGCCGGAATGGGGATAGGGTGCGGGGTGATGGTGTCGCATTGGCTCAAATCCCTCTTGCCGCGCGGGCTTTATGGCCGGACCGCGCTGATCCTTGTGGTGCCCATCGTCACCATACAGATCGTGCTGTCCATAGTCTTCATCCAGCGGCATTTTGACCGCGTGACCCAGCAGCTGACGGGCGCGGTGGTGCTGGAGCTGCGCTACATCCTGGGCCGGATCGATGCAGCGCCAGAGCTTGGGGATGCCCTGGCCGAGCTGGACCCGCTGACCCGCGCGCTGCGGCTGGAGCTGGCCCCGGCGCCCGGCCCCGTTCCGCCCGCCGACCTGCGCCGGGTGCATGACCTGGCCGGTGTGGTCTTGTTGTCCACCTTGCGCGAGGACCTGCCCGGCTATCTGGCGGCCGATCTGCAAACGGACACGCGGCAGGTCGTGATCTGGACGGACACGGCCCATGGGGTGTTGCAGGCTTCGCTGAACCGGAACCGGATGTCGCCGTCCAACCCCCATCAGTTGCTGGTGATCGTGCTGCTGGCGACGATTGTGATGACCTTCATCTCGTTCCTGTTCCTGCGCAATCAGGTCCGCCCCATCCGCAGGCTTGCCCGCGCAGCCGAGGCCTTCGGAAAGGGGCAGAGCCTGCGGTATTATCCCAGCGGAGCATCCGAGGTGCGCGCCGCCGGTCGCGCCTTTCTGGACATGCGCGATCGGATCGAGCGCCAGATAGAGCAGCGCACGCTGATGCTGTCTGGCGTCAGCCATGACATGCGCACACCGTTGACCCGCATGCGGTTGACCCTGTCGATGATGGAGCCGGGCGAGGATGTTGCCGCGCTGGAGGCCGATATCGCGGAACTGGAAACCCTGCTGGGCAGTTTTCTGGATTTCGCCCGCGCCCATTCGGTGGTTGAGGTCGAAGCCGTTGATCCCGTCGCCATGGTGCGCGAGGTGGTCGAGGCCCGGCGTGAGGCGCAGCCCCGCGTGACATTCGACTGCCAGGAAGCCCCGGTCGCCCCGATGGCGCTGCGCCCGCTTCTGGTGGTCCGCGCGCTGGAGAACCTGATCGGCAATGCCCTGCGCTACGGGGCTTCGGCGCATGTGTCGCTGACGCAATCCGACACCGAACTGACGATTACGGTCGAGGATTGCGGCCCCGGCATCCCGCCTGAGCGGCGCGCGGAAGCCAAGCGTCCTTTCGTTCGGCTGGACAGCGCGCGCAACCAGAACCTGGGCGGGGGCGTCGGGCTGGGACTGGCGATTGCCGAAGATGCGATGCACCAGCACGGTGGGCGGCTGGAACTGGACAACAGCCCGGCGCTGGGGGGGCTGCGGGCGCGGCTGATCCTGCCGCGCTAGAGCATGTTGCGCAAAAGTGGGAACCGGTTTTGCGCGCAAAACATGCGACCACAATAAGTTAGAGTGACTCCCGATCAAGTTGACGCATAGCCTGCATGGCGGAGGTATCGCGCGCATTCCTCTGGGGTGAATGCTG
>NZ_JACBXS010000097.1 GCF_013415485.1 Rhabdonatronobacter sediminivivens
CAGACCGCAGAGGCCGCCTAACCATGACCCCGGCAGCGCTGCCCCGACCCGATTTCAACATTCATCGGGACATCCCCTGCGGCACGGCGTCATCCGCATATTGCGCAAGAAATTCAACGCTGAGGGCAATGAGGGTGATCACGTCAATCAGCACGCCAGCAGGGTCGCGGGTGATGAAATGGCGCTGGCCGAATGGTTCGTCGCGCAAGGTCAGCAAGATTGGCAGGCCCGCAGCCCGAAGTGTGTGATACACCTGCGCGGCGTCCGGAACATCGAAGGTCAGAGTCTCTGCCTCAAATTCTTGGCTCCTGTCAGAGGGACCTGCACCCAGATTGGAGTCTGTTTACTGAGTGCCGATTCCGGAGGCCGCCGCGACGATAAGTTGACGCAACCACTTGTGCCGGGGGGAATCGTGGTGGCGCGCGTGCCAGGCGAGGCTGATCGTCACGCGGCCCAGATCCAGCGGGGGCCGTTTCAGCACGAAGCGTCGCATGTCCGCCGCGGTTTGCGCAAGGCTGGATGGAAGCGTCATGACCAGATCGGACCGGGCAGCGATCTCTACGGCCGCGAGGAAACTCGGGACGCGCACCTTCACGCGACGTTGCCTGCCAAGACGGAAAAGCGACTGGTCGATAAGGGAAGGACCCGATCCGGTGATGCTGACGACGAGATGGTCGAGGGCAAGATACCGATCCAGCGAGAGAGGAACGTCCGCGCACGGATGATCCGCGCGCATGAGGGTGACAAAGTCGTCCCCATAGAGCTTTCGCTTGCGGAACCCTGCTGGCGCGTCCTCGACAAGACCGACAAGCACATCGACCGCATCGGCTTCGAGGGCCCCGAGCGGCTTCGGGCCAGGTGGCACCACTTCCAGATCGACCGCAGGCGCCTGTTCCGCGAGGAACGCAAGTAAGCGTGGCGCCAGAACCGCCGCCTCGAGATCGGCCATCAGCAGGCGCAAGGATCCGGTGGCCTGCACCGGGTCAAATGACCTGCCGTCTAGAAGTTCGCCGACACCGGTGAGCGTGTCGCGCAGCAAGGGCCGAACGTCCTCGGCGCGTGCGGTCAGCAGATATCCCCCCTGCCCCTCCACCAGAAGCGCATCGGAGAAAAGCTTGCGCAACCGCGCAAGCGCCCTGCTGGCCGCGGGCTGGCTCATGCCGAGCCGGGTGGCGGCCCGGGTGACGCTGCGCTCATCAAGGAGCGCTTGCAGCACGACCAGAAGGTTGAGGTCGATGGCCCGTAAATCCACTTCACGCATGCTGAGTATATGCCACATGCATTGGACGCATTCCAGCGCCTTGCGTAGTCTCCGGTGAAGTCAACACAGGAGAAACATCATGTTTGTCGTGCTGGGAGCAAATGGGCGCGCCGGCGGTGAAACCGCACGCGCGTTGCTCGAAATGGGACAACCCCTCCGCGTCTTCCTGCGGCGCCCGGAACAGGCTGAAACCTGGAGAAAACTCGGCGCGGATGTCGCCATCGGCAGCATCGAGGATGCACACGGCCTTGCGGATGCGCTGTTGGGCGCATCAGGTGCCTTCCTTCTCTGCCCACCGCCCGAAAGCGGAGACCCCTACCTCCGCGCCGAGGAGCTGGGCCGCGCGCTAGCCCGGGCGGTGCGCGAGGCCGCTTTGCCGAGGGTCGTCGCCCTGTCCTCTGTCGGTGCACGGCATGAAACGGGCACGGGCATCATCGCGATGCTCAACATCCTGGAGAAGCATCTCTATGGGGTTGCGCCGTCCACCACCTTTCTGCGGCCGGGCTATTTCGTCGAAACCTGGGGCGAGGTGGCCCAGTTCGCGATATCTGATGGCGTGCTGCCGAGCTTTCTCGCGCCCGAGCAGAAGATCCCGATGGTGAGCACAATCGATGTCGGGCGTACTGCCGCCGAGCTCTTGTGCGACGACTTCCGCGGTCAACGGATCGTCGAGCTTTCCGGGCCGCGGGATTGGTGCGCCGATGATGTTGCCACCGCATTTGGCCGTGTCCTGGATCGTCCGGTGAAGACGGCATTCGTGCCAGTTGAGGCGCGCCTGGCGATTCTCGTGCAGGACGGGGTGTCGCCGGACGTCGCGGAGGCGCTTCTGGGGATGTATGGCGGCATCGCCAGCGGCAGGGTGGCGCATGAAGCCGGGAACGAACATCTATATGGGGCCGTGGAACTGATCGACGCGGTTGAAAGGATTGTCAGGCACATGGTCGCGTGATGTGGGCAGCGGCGATCAGGCCGGATCGCGATAGATCAGATCGAAGCACTCCGGGGGCATGACGTCTCGAAAGTAGTGCTCTTCGGCCTCGTGCCACTGCCGCTCCCACCCACCGATGGCCCCTTCACGGTCAAGAAGTCGCGCCGTGCGAATGCCGGGCGCGACCTCGACCAGAACGCGCAGGTCAAGCAGATCGGCCAGTTCCGGCCTTGCGGCATAGACCCCCTCGAGGATCACATAGGGCGCGGGTGACAGTCTTTTCGGCGGGTGACAAAGCCGCCCGTCGAACGCATCCCAGTCGAAGGCGCGCCATTCGACGGCTTGCCCGGCATGCAATCCGCGCAGGACCTGCCGCTGCCTGGTCCAGTCGATGCAGGCGTCGATGCGTGCCTCGGGCCTGTCACTGCGCAGGTCGATACCGCCCGCATAGAAATCGTCGCCCTCGATGACCGCCGCCTCAATCTCTGTGGCGAAGGCTGCCGCCAATGTGGACTTCCCCGCGCCGCTGCGCCCGTCAAGAGCCAGGATGAAAGGTCGATCAACGCCATGAGCGGCCGCCATGACATGCTCGGCAAGATCTTTGATACCTGTCACCCGGGGCGGATACCGATCCATGGTTGACCCCCTTTGTTCTCAGCTGCGCACTGGCTTGGGGTCTTGCCCTCGATCATTCCTGCCCGGACCGATCGTCACTGTCCAGGTCAACTGTGCCATCCCGTCCTTCCTGCTCGGCACTGGCCATCGCCAGCGACGTGGCGTCGAGCGTGACTTGAAGCGCCTGGGCAGCTTCGTCGCCCAGGGCGGCGACGATCCTGC
>NZ_JACBXS010000098.1 GCF_013415485.1 Rhabdonatronobacter sediminivivens
GCGCAGGCGCGCGGCCTCGGCCTCCAGCGCTTCGGTGTCGGGCAGGGTGTCCGGGTCGGCCTGCAGGCGGTCCAGCAGCTCGGCGGGGGTGGCATCCAGGCGGGAAGGCGGCGTCGGCTCTCGCGCCCCGTGCATCGCGCGCGCCGCCCGCTGCGCCTGATCGAGCGCCGCACGGGTCTGTGCCCCATCTTGTCAGTGTCCATCATTGCACCTCGTGACAGACAACCACCCACCGCGCCCCTGCCAGAGCGGGGCCCAATGATGAACGGGGGCGCGAGGGCGCTGGCAGATTCGGGAAGGCCCTGCCAGCGCGCGGGCACCAGCCCCCCCCGCGCGTGTTCCGTCGCATATGTGCGGCGCGGCTGCGATCATGGTTGCGATGGACCGGTCAGCGAACCGGGATTCAGACCCAGTTGCGCGCATACCGCGTCTGCGGCGTCTGACCGGACAACACCCAGGCCGGTGCCCGGTTTTCGTATGGGTCTGGGCGGGGCTGCGCCCGCGATCACCGGCTTGCCAAGGTGCGCGAAGGCAGGCGGCAGGCTGGACACGAAGGCGTCAAGGCTGTCCGGGTCCCTCTTGCACCGGGCGGTTGCCCAGAGCGCTTCGCCTTCTCGCCGAAACGCTCTGTTTTTCTGTTCGCCGCAATTTCGAACCGAAAAAATCTGTAGATTTGTTTCTGAAATTGCTTCTGCCGCGCATCGCAGGCGTGATCGATCCGCGCTGGGTCGCGCTTTCGACCCGCGCCCGCGGTTCGCTCATGCTTGCGATCCGCTCGTTGCGGTCGCGCATCAGGTCGCTGCGGGTCATGCACATGACACGTCCTTCCCGGCCTGATGTCAGCGGTGCGCCGTTTCTCACGCGACAAGGCCAGCAGGTTGCACAGCATGAATTCCAGATCCCCGAGAGTCCTGTCATCCCGCTTGGTCTGGGCTTCAAGGCTGCGCTGGATCAGCGCGCCCGGACCCGCGATATCAATCGGGGCAATGCTGTCAGGATATGCCCGCGCGACACATGAGAGCACGCCAACCGCGCCCCGGATTTCCTGCAACAGGTCGTCCATGTCCTCGAACCCTCGCAGCATTTCTGCAGTGCGGTCAGGCGTCAGATCGATGACAACGGCCTGCCCCGCCTCGATCCGCGCGTGGTATCCATATCCCGAAGGAATTCTTCGGGAATGCGCTTCATGTGTCTTCTGGCTCTCGCTTAACCTTCATGCGCAGCGGGCCACTGAAGGCCCCGGCCACAACCGCCGTGTCGCGCGGTGCCAGGTCACGCTCGGCTGTGTCGATTTCATCCAGCACCGCCAGCGCCTTGCGGTCGGCATCGCTGCTCAGATATCCGTTCGCCGCCTCGGCCTGCGCCACGGCCATGCGCGCAGCCTTGCGGCCCATGCGCGGCGTCGCGGATACAATCGACACTGTCATAGGCCCCGCGCCGGACAGGCTCGATGCCCTCGCAGATCATGTTGCCCTCTGCATCATCGGCCTGGGCGGGCGCGCTCAGGTCATCCGGATCACGGCCCAGCAGGAATTGCCCCTTGCCGTGAAACCTCAGCAGCGCCTCTTGCGTGGAAGGCCCTCCATAAATCCAGCCGTCGCGTTTCACCTGCCCGAATCGATCGACCGAAACCGGCTTCCACACAAACTCAGCCAGATAGAGCTGCCGCGCCGTGGCATGGCGTGTGACCCGTTCCGCCAGAAACGACTTGAAGATCAGGTCATAGGACCGCCCATGCGCGCCCTGCGCCCTGCGGTCCGTCTCGGCATTGTGCCGTTTCACTTCCCGCCGGAAGAACCTGTTCGGCCATATCGAACGGCACCGGCACCACATCAGGCCCCCCTTGACGGTTCTTGGCGCGGCCCCCGGCGCGTGACCGGTATGCGCGCCCTTGAACTCGGGGCCCTGATCTGGCTCTGGCATCAATCACCCGCGACAACGTGGCGTAGGTGCGTTCGGCCAGCCGCGCATGCAGCCTGTGCGCCTCGGGCAGTTGCTGCCAGCGCCGGTAGAAGGCCGGGAAGGACGGCACCGCCCAGCCCATGCCGCGCTCCACGTTGCGCGTGTCCCGCCATGCCTGCTTCAGGGGGAAATCCTTGTAGGCATTGCGGATCGTGGCCATGAAGAACGCCCAGGCGTCATCCGAGATTCCGGCCCGCGCGGACCCGCACTTGCCGTAATCATCCAGCAGCGCAGGCGCAAAGTTGATCGGATCAACCCCTTTCACCGCCCGTTGAATACGCTTCAACGAGGCTTCAGAGGTGCAGTCGGACCCGAACTGCGCCTGCGTCCCTCGCCATCCATTCGCGTTCGCGAACCCCCTGCGCCCGCAAGGAGATCACCGCCCGCGCGATTGCCGCGCCCCGTATCATACGGTTTCCGGCTGATTGACTCGCGTTGGCAGGTATTCCCAGCGAGAATCGAGTGTTTTACTGTCTGCCCAACGACAACGAAGGAGGCAGGCATGGTGCAGGTTGTGGATCATCTCAGCGTCGCTGAGCTTCAGGCGGGTTGGCGAGAGTGCCAGGACGCAACTCTGGCGCGGCACTATCAGGTAATCTGGTTGCTGGCGGAGGGGCGGAGTTGTGCGGAGGTGTCGCGGCTGACGGGTTTCGTGCGGCGGTGGGTCGAGGAACTTGTCGAGCGTTACAATCGGTTCGGGCCGTCGAGCCTGGGCGACCAGCGCCGGGGCAATGGCGCGAAGCCCCGCCTCTTGACGCCCGAGGTGCTTGCGATGCTGCGCGAGCGGGTGAAGACCCCGCCCGACGATGGTGGGGTATGGACAGCGAAGAAGGTGGCGGCGGTCATGGCCTGTGAACTCGGGCAGGCCTCGGTGGCTCCGCAACGCGGATGGGAAGCTTTGCGCGCCATCGGCTGGACCATCCAGGGGAGTGTCTGAAACTCTGTGTATCTGATCGGGCCCATGCGGTTTTCAGATACGTTCATGCGTCGAAGCGCCCGGC
>NZ_JACBXS010000009.1 GCF_013415485.1 Rhabdonatronobacter sediminivivens
GCCCCGCCCCCCGCGCCCGGGGCCCCCCCCCCCGGGGGGGGGCCCCCCCCGGGCCCCCCCCCGGGGGGGCCGGCCCCCCCCCCCCCGCCGCCCCCCGCCCCAACGCCTGTGACGTCACAGCGCAGCTGTGGCGGCGCAGGGGGCGGGAGTGCCCCTTTTCAGGTAGTGCCCACCGCCGGGGCAACGCGCGGGATCAGACGGCGGCGGTGGTTTCCGCCCGCCCCGCCCCGCGCCAGAACCGCACCATCAGCAGCACCGCCGCCAGGGTCAGCCCGATCACCAGGCCGAACCAGATGCCCTGCCCGCCGAATCCCAGCACCACCCCCAGCACATAGCTGGCGCTGATCCCGACCAGCCAGTAGCTGCCCGCGGCGATGAACATGGGCACCTTGGTATCCTTTACCCCGCGCAGCAGCCCCATGGCCATCACCTGCGCGGCATCGGCCAGCTGGAAAAGCGCGGCCACAACCAGAAGCGACACGCCGATGGGAATGATCACCGCGCGCTCGGGGTCGTCCGGGGCCAGGAACAGACCCACCAGAAGCTCGCCGAACAGGAGATAGATCCCCATGGTCAGGGTCGCAAAGACCAGCGACACCGCCACCGCCGCCTGCGCTCCACGCCGCAATGCGGCCTGATCGCCCCGCCCCCGCGCACGCCCGACCACCACGGTCGCAGCGTTCGACAGGCCCAGGTGAATCATGAAGAAGGCCGCCGTGATTTCCAGCGCGATTCCATGCGCGGCCAGTTCGCGGGTGCCGAACCAGCCCATCATCACCGCCGTGGCGGCAAACAGCCCGGCTTCGGCCACCAGGGCGATGCCGATGGGCCAGCCAAGCCGCCAGACCTGCCCCATGGCCACCCAGTCCGGGCGCCAGAACCGCGCCCAGAGCGTGTAGCGCCGCAACGCCGGGAGCCAGGCGCAATAGACCATCAGCGCCAGCGCGCTGAGCACCTGCACGATGATCGTGGCAATGGCCGCACCGCGCACGCCCAGCTCCGGCGCCCCCAGATTGCCGAAGATGAACACCCAGTTGACGAAGACATTCACGAAGACCGCCGCCACCGTCACCCACAGCACCACCTGCGTGCGCTCCAGCGCCGCCAGATAGCATTTCAGCACCATGACCACCAGCGCGGGGACCATGGCGAAGGCCAGGATGCGCAGGTAATCCTGGGTCAGGGCAGCCACATCGGCGGGCTGGGCCAGGGCCAGCAGGATCGCCTCGGACCACCACAGGGGCGGCATCACCGCCGCGCCAAAGCCGATCGACAGCCACAGCCCCATGCGGGTGGCGCGGCGAACCTCGGTATCATCATCGCTGGCGGCGGCGGTGGCGACCATGGGCATGACCGCATTGGCGATCCCGGTGCCCAGGATGAAAAGCGTGAAGAACACCGTCGCGCCCAGCACACCCGCAGCAAGGTCGGTGACGCCATACCAGCCCAGCATGACCGTATCGGTGATCTGCAGCGCAAATTGCGCCAGATGGCTGCCTGCCAGCGGCAGGCCCAGAACCAGAACCAGCCTGGCATCGGCAATATGATTACGAAACAGGCGCATCAGACCCCGATACGCCCGTAAAACCGCCAGGGCAAGGCGATCCGGCCCGGCAGCGGGAAAGCGAAGCACGGCACCTCTGGCAGGCGGTCGAAGAGCAACGCACCCCCACCCTTGACCCGGTGGCGGCTATGGCCAACAACAGCTGACAGTCACTGTTCAACCCGCGCCAGGTGCCACCCCATGTCCCAGCTTGCCCCGACCGATCCGCCCCTTGCCGATATCGCCGGGCGCCGGGTCCTGTTCCTGATGGCGGCCGAGCCCGAATACGGCCCGCAGTTGCGCGCCCGGTTTCGTCCGGTCATCACCGGGGTCGGCCCGGTCGAGGGCGGGGTGGCGGCCGCCGCAACACTGGCACAGGCGCGCGGGGCGGGGCGCGCGCCGGATCTGGTGGTGTCACTGGGTTCGGCCGGTTCGGCCCGGCTGGAACATTGCGCGGTCTATCAGGCCACCCGCGTTGCCTACCGAGACATGGATGCAACCCCGCTGGGCTTTGCCGCAGGGGTCACGCCCTTTCTGGACCTGCCGGCGGAAATCGCCCTGCCCCTGCGTATTCCCGGCATTCCCGGGGCCAGCCTGTCGACCGGAGCGAATATCGTCTCGGGCGCCGCATATGACGGGATTGCCCAGGACATGGTGGATATGGAGACCTTTGCCATCCTGCGCGCCTGCCAGCGGTTTTCAGTCCCGCTGATCGCGCTGCGCGGCATTTCGGACGGGGCGCGGCCGCTGGAGGGGATCTCGGACTGGACGGACTACCTGCATGTGGTGGACGCCCATCTGGCCGAGGCCGTGGACCATCTGGCCCGCGCCATGAGCGACGGCGTGATCTGACCGCGCGCCGCGCCCGGAATTCTCCGCGACGGCGCCAAGTTCCTGCCCCAAACGCCCGGCATTTTTCGAAACATCGAAAGAACTTCGGGTCGCAGAAAGGACGCCGCCATGACTGTTCGCAAGCGCTGGATCGACTGGGTCACCCGCGAGAGCGCCGCCCAGACTCAGGCCCTGCCCTGGCATCGCGCGGTCAAGCGCAGCCGCCGCATGGAACGCAGCACCCTCCCCGCCTGCTGAGGCCCCCGGCCCTTGGCGGGCAGATGCCGCGGCGCAGGCTGACCCTGCGCCGCAATCCCGAAGAAACCGGATCCGGTCGCTGTCACCCTGCGCGGGCCGCATCACCTGCAGCGCCGCCGCATGGGCGCATCTTCGGCCCTCGGAACACCGCCGATGCACCGAACAACCGGCAGCCGCCTCAGTCGGTTGCCGGAGGCAGCGGAGACGTGATCAGCGGCGCGCGATAACGTTCGATGGCCTCTTGCAGATGCACGGCAAAACACGGGTCCGTGGCCTCGGCATCGGCCAGAAGGTGTCGGCGCCCGCGGGCATCGGTGCTCAGCGCCACGCGACGCAGCAGCGCCGACTGGCCCCGCGCACTGGCGGCAAAGCGCGCCGCATCGATCAACCGTTCCGACGGGCTGCCAAAGGTCAGCAGAATGCTGTGGGCGCCCATCGCCTGTGCGGCGGCCATGGTGCAGGACCGGGCACTGGCCGCGCAGCGGTTGTCGCAGAACCGGCGCACCGACAGCGCTTCGGGGGCTGTGGACAGCCAATCGGCAACCTCATCGGTCGCAAGCTCCAGCCCCATCATGCGCCGCTGCGGATCGCCCGGGGCCAGGTCTTCACCATCAATCGCGGCGCCGTCCTGCCAGGCCAGAAACCGCAGGCCGGGCGGGTAGTCCGGGTGATCGACCAGCGCGGCCATGCCGCCTGCCTCACGCTTGGCGGCATATATCAATGCCTCGCGCGCGGCGCGGGCCTCTCCTTCGGCAGCGAAGTCCAGGGCCAGCGCGGCCGGCGCATCTGCCGCCCACAGTCGAAGCCACAATCCCGCAAGCGGCGATTGTTCAGCCGCTTCATGCATCCAGCTGCGACCCGAAAGCCCCCCGGGCATCCGCATCAGCTCTACCCGTTCCGCGCGCGGCAGCTGTGACAGCCACGGCCCCTGCAGTGCAGGCGACTTGTCGATCAGCGCCAGCAGAAGCTGCGCTGCGGCATTCCCCTCCTGTGCAAGGTCCGACAGCATCGGCAGGGCATCGGCCTCGGCATCGGCAAGCCACAGTTCGACCGCCTCCTCAAAGGCCGCCTCCTGCTGCCCCGGAACAGGATCGGCCATGGCCGCCAGCGGTGCAACAAGCATCCAACCGGCGAGCACTGCGCGCGCAATCCAAGTTCCCGGCACCGCGCCTCTCCCTGCTCTTTCGCCCGGCATGACTATGAAACCTGCACAATCGGCTAGCAAGCGGATATTTCATGTGCATACCCGCCGAAATTCGCGCAGTCCCGCGACCGCGCGCGAACCTAAAACGTGCATACAAAAAGTAAATACAACCTGAAGGTGCATATGGAAACAGTCTGTCCACGCGCACTTGACGAATCTTCTACATTTTGCCGTGTTTCCTCCGGGATGCCGACATGCTCCTGCACGATCACCCTGTCTGACCAGAATACAGACCGGCGCGGGGGCCCCATGAACCAGGAATTCACCGATATCGACCTCTCCAAGGCCCAGACCGAGGCCGAATGGCTGGCCCGTCTGGACGAGTTGGGCGAGGAGGTCGGCAGCTTCGACCCGCTTGGCCGCCGACATGCCGCGTTCTTCTGCCGTGGCAATGACAAGGTGCTTCTGGTCACCTTCGAAATCGCTGCCGAGATCCGCGCCGCAGGTGGCCGCCAGCGCCCGCTTGGCTATGAGATCGCCGGAAAGAACGGCTGGTCTTCGCTGACCCTGGTGGCCCGGGGGCAAAGCTGGTTTCGTGACCCGGCCGTGTGGGACCATTTCGACCGGCTGATCGATGACGGGGTCTTCGAGGGCTTCGACCAGGTGGTGTTCTTTGGCACCGGCCCCTGCGGCTATGCCGCGGCCAGCTATTCGGTGGCCGCCCCCGGTGCCACCGTGCTGACCGTTGCCCCGCAGGCCACCCTGGACACGGCCCGGGCGGAATGGGACACCCGCTTCCCGCAGACCCGGCGGCTGGATTTCACCTCGCGCTTCGGCTACGCCCCGGACATGATCGAGGCTGCCGCGCAGATGACCCTGATCTATGACCCGGCCCGCCGTCTGGATGCGATGCACGCCAGCCTCTTTCACGGCGCCAATGTCACCGCGCTGCGCACCCGCTGGCTGGGGCGTGATACGGCGGGCGAACTCATGCGCATGAATGTGCTGACCCCGGCGCTGGAACTGGCCTGCCAGGGGGCGCTGACCCGGGCCAGCTTCTTCCGCCTGTTCCGCCGCCGCCAGTCCCTGGCCAGCTATGTCGCCCGGATCGTGCTGCGCACCGAATCACTGGGCCGGCCACGGCTGACAGTGCTGGCCGCCCGCGCGGCGCTGCGCATCGCGCCGTCAGAGCGTGTCAAAACCTTGCTCGAACAGGCCGAGGCCCGCTGCAAGGCCCCGGCCTGAAGCGCAGCCACACCCATTTGCGATCTGGATTTGCGCGGCGGCATTGTGTAACCCCGATGCCATGGCACCGACCCTGACCCTGCGCCGTCCCGATGACTGGCACCTGCACCTGCGCGACGGCGAGATGCTGCGCGCCGTGGCCCCCGAATCGGCGCGCGATTTCGCCCGCGCCATCATCATGCCCAACCTTGTGCCGCCCGTGGTCACCGGCGCCCAGGCCGAAGCCTACCGCGACCGCATCCGCGCCGCCCTGCCCCCGGGCAGCGGGTTCACCCCGCTGATGACCCTCTACCTGACCGAGGACACCGACCCCGCCGACGTCACCGCCGCCCATGCCGCGGGCATCATCCATGCGGTGAAGCTCTACCCGGCGGGCGCCACCACCAATTCGGCCTCGGGCGTGCGCGACTTCACCCGCACCCGCCCGGTGCTGGAGGCCATGGCCGAGGCCGGCATTCCCCTCTGCGTGCATGGCGAGGTCACCGACCCCGAGATCGACATCTTCGACCGCGAGGCGGTGTTCATCGACCGCATCCTCGATCCCCTGCGCCAGGCCACGCCGGGGCTGCGGGTGGTGATGGAACATATCACCACATCGGACGCCGCCGATTACGTGCGCTCCGCCCCCGAGGGCCTCGGCGCCACCATCACCACGCACCATCTGGTGATCAACCGCAACCATATCCTCGCTGGTGGCATCCGGCCCCATTACTACTGCCTGCCCGTGGCCAAGCGCGAAACCCACCGCCTGGCGCTGCGCGCCGCCGCCACCTCGGGCGATGCGCGCTTCTTCCTGGGCACCGACAGCGCGCCGCACCCGGATGGCGCCAAGGAAAGCGCGTGCGGCTGCGCGGGCTGCTTCACCGCCCCCCATACGCTCCCCATCCTCGCCCATGTGTTCGAGGCCGAGGACGCGCTCGACCGGCTCGAAGGCTTCACCTCGCTCCACGGCCCCGCCTTCTACCAACTGCCCGCGAACGAGGATCGCATCACCCTCACCCGCGCCGACACCCCCCTCACCCTGCCCGAAAAGCTCCAGACCGGCGACGGTCCCGTCACCCTCTTCGATCCGGGATTTCCACTCCACTGGCAGGTCGCCGAACCGGCAACCGACAAGGCCTGAGCGCATGTTCATTTTCTTGCCGCAAATACTCCACGGGGGTGCGGGGGTGTGAAACCCCCGCATGCGCCCTGTCCACCCAGCACCCCCGCCCAAAAGGACCGCCCATGCTGCCCGCCACCTTCCCCGACCGCGCCACCACCGCCCGTCTCACCGCGCGGATGCTGCTGGACATCCAGGCCGTGCATTTCAACGCGGCCGAGCCCTTCACCCTGGCCAGCGGGCTGAAAGCCCCCACCTATATCGACTGCCGCAAGCTCATCAGCTTCCCGCGCATCCGCTCCACACTTATGGATTTCCTCGCCTGCCGGGTGCTCGAAGATGCGGGCTTCGAAGCCTTCGACAATATCGCCGGGGGCGAGACCGCGGGCATCCCCTTTGCCGCGCTGGTGGCCGAACGGCTGGGCCTGCCCATGACCTATGTGCGCAAGAAGCCCAAGGGCTATGGCCGCAACGCCCGGATCGAAGGCGCCATGACCCCCGGCCAGCGCGTCCTGCTGGTCGAGGATCTGACCACTGATGGCGGCTCCAAGCTCAGCTTCGTCGATGCCATCCGCGACACCGGCGCCACCTGCGCCCATACGGCGGTGATCTTCTATTACGGCATCTTTCCGGAAACTGAACCGCGGCTGGCCGAACACGGGGTGCGGCTGCACGCCCTCTGCACCTGGCATGATGTCCTGGCCGAGGCCCGGCGCGGCGGCGATTTCGACGCCGCAACGCTGGATGCCGTCGAAACCTTCCTCAACGCCCCGCGCGACTGGTCCCCCGCCTGACAGCCCGCCCTGGTCGCAACCGGCGGACCCGATGTCGCTATCATGGCACCCCGCGCCCGGGATTGTCCTATGACACGGCCAGACAGCGGGCAGAGGAAACAGCCATGGCACAACTGGTCATCGTCTACTGGCGCGACATCCCCGCGCAGGTGATCGTCGGCAAGGGCCGGCGCGCGCAGAAGATCGCGCTTTCGGAACGCTTCGAACAGGCCATCGACCGTTGCGCCATGAAGGTCGGCGCCAGGGATGCCGATGCCTATCTGGCCGAATGGCGCAAGGCCCCGCCGGTCGAGGTCGCTGGCGATGATGAAGATGTCGCGAAAGCCACCGCAGCGGCGCTGGAAGCCGAGTATGACAGCGCCAGGTTGAAATCCCTCATTGCAAACGAAGGCTGGGCGTGAGGCGTATCCGGGAGCTGGTCATGGCATTGCTGAATTTCCGTCGCGCGGAGACCCCCCGGGTTGCCGGGGCCGCAAACCCGCAGGTTGAGGCCTTCCTCGATGGCTACTCCATCGAGGTCATGCCCCGCACCGCCGAAAAGGTCGCCGATTTCCGCGACCTGCTGCCCGCGAACACCCGCGTCTACATCGCCCATATCGAAGGCACGCCCATCGAAGACATGGTCGCCACCGCCGCGCGCCTGCGTGCCGAAGGGATGGAGCCCATGCCCCATTTCCCCGCGCGCATCATCAAGGACCGCGCCACCCTGGCCGACTGGGTCGCCCGCTACCAGGGTGAGGCGGGCGTGCGCCAGGCGCTGATGCTGGGCGGCGGCGTGGCCAAGCCCCATGGCGCCTATGACAACTCCATGCAACTGCTGGAAACCGGCCTCTTTGACGGGTTTGACCGGCTGCATGTCGCAGGCCACCCCGAAGGCAACCGCGACATCGACCCCCAGGGCGGCGACCGCACGGTGATGGAGGCCCTGCGCTGGAAGGCCGAGTTCGCCCGCCAGAGCGGCATCCCCATGGCCATCGTCACCCAATTCGCGTTCGAGGCCAAACCCCTCATCGCCTGGGCCGACCGTCTGGCGGCCGAGGGCATCGACCTGCCCGTCCATATCGGCGTGGCCGGTCCCGCCAAGCTGCAGACGCTGATCAAGTTCGCCATTGCCTGCGGCGTCGGCCCCTCGCTCAAGGTATTGCAGAAACGCGCCAAGGACGTCACCAAGCTGCTGCTGCCGTTCGAGCCGACCGAGCTTGTCACCGATCTGGCCGCGCACAAGGCCGCGCACCCCGCGTTCAACATCGAGCGTGTGCATTTCTTCCCGCTGGGCGGCATCAAGACCAATGCCACCTGGGCCATCGACCATGGCGGCGCCGCCGCGCGTCCCGCAAACCAGAGCTGACAGAAAGAACCCCATGACCCGCACCGTCATCGAATCCGCCACCAAGACCGTCACCATCGGCTTTGACGAGCCGTTCTGCGTCATCGGTGAGCGGATCAACCCCACCGGCCGCAAGAAACTGGCTGCCGAACTGGAAGCCGGCGATTTTTCGACCGTGGAAAAGGACGCGCTGGAGCAGGTCGCCTGCGGGGCCATGGTGCTCGATGTCAATGCAGGGGTGGTCTACAACTCCAACCCCAACCCCAACGAAACCGAACCGCCCCTGATGACCAAGATGCTGGAGCTGGTGCAGGGGCTGGTGGATGTGCCGCTCTGCATCGACAGTTCGGTCCCGGCCGCGCTTGAAGCCGGTCTGGCGGCCACCAGGGGGCGGCCGCTGCTGAACTCGGTCACCGGCGAAGAAGACCGCCTGGAAGCGATCCTGCCGCTGGTCAAGAAATACAACGTGCCGGTGGTCGCTATCTCGAACGATGACAGCGGCATTTCCGAAGACCCCGATGTGCGCTTCGCCGTGGCGAAGAAGATCGTGGAACGCGCCGCCGATTTCGGCATCCCCGCGCATGACATCGTGGTGGACCCGCTGGTCATGCCCATCGGCGCCATGTCCACCGCCGGGCAACAGGTCTTTGCCCTGGTCCGCCGGTTGCGCGATGAACTGGGCGTCAACACCACCTGCGGCGCCTCGAATATCAGCTTCGGCCTGCCCAACCGCCACGGGATCAACGCGGCCTTCCTGCCCATGGCCATCGGCGCGGGCATGACCAGCGCCATCATGAACCCCGTCCGCGCCGTGGAGATGGAGGCCATCCGCGCCGCCAACCTGCTGATGAACCATGACGCAAACGGCGGCGAATGGATCCGCCTGGCCAAGGTTCTGGACGCGGTGAAGGAAGGCGCCAGCTTTGCCGAGGCCTCGAAAGCCGCCAGCGCCGCCAGTTCCGGGCGCCGCGGCGGGCGCCGCGCGCGGGGCTGAACCACCGTCAAACGGGCGCGCGGCAGCGGCCGTTCATGGCCCCTCCGGCACTTGCCGCAACCAGGGGTGCATGACACCTGCGCGCCGGGCTTGCCCGGCGGCGCTACCCCGGCAATAAAGGGCTGACGGACCCCCGCCAGCCCTGACATGCCTGAGGTGCCCATGACCTACCAGCTGTTTCCCGCCACCGCCTTCACCCGCCCCCATGCGGATGATCCCGGCGCCTTTCGGGAACCCGATTACGCGCAGCTGACCGATGGCAGCGTGATCGCGGTCTCCACCCAGCAATACCGCCCCGACCCGGACGGCCCCGTTGTCAACCGGCTGGTGGCGCATCGCTTCGATCCGCAGGGCGTGCTGACCGATACGCAGGTGCTGGTGCAGGATGCGGGCACGCCCTTTTCCCGCGGCACCGAGATCATCGGCCTGCGCGATGGCGGCTTTGTGGTCAGCTTCAACCGCGACGGGTCCGATTTTCTGCATCTGCGCAGCTTTGACGCCGATGGCACCCCGCGGGGCGACCATGCGGTGACCGCGCCACCCCGGGTGTTTGACGCAGGCGGGCAGGAACAGGCGCCCGTGACCATTACCGGGGGGCGTGACAATGCCCTCAGCGCGTTGGAGGATGGCGGCTTTGCGCTCGGCTTCTCTGCCTCGCACGCGTCCGTGTTCGCCTTGTATGACGGGGCCGGGACCAGCTTCACCCAGGTTTTCGACGCCGATGCCACACCGCGGACGGATCCGCTGCAGATTGCCCCCTGGGTGGTCCGGGCGCCGGGGGCCGATGCTGAGGCCGACAGCGCCAGTGTCCATGCCTCGGTCCCGCTGGCGGATGGGGGCTATGCGGTGATCCTGCGTGCGGGCGCGAACACCCCGGGCGGCGTCGAAGGCCAGAACCGGATTGTTGCCGCCCAGATGTTCAACGCCGATGGCACCCCCCGGTCCGACCCCTTTGCCGTGGCCAGCGCCGAAAACCATGATGGCAGCATTCCCCATGCCGCCGCGCTGGCGGACGGAAGTTTTGTCGTTGCCTGGGTCAATGAACAGCGCGGCAGCGCCAACCAGGCCTTCTGGCGGCGGTATGACGGCGACGGCACCCCCCTGGGCGATGCGGTGCAGGTCGCCCCGGGCGCTGCCTCTTTCGCGCTGTCGCTCACGCGCCAGATGGTGACGGTCAGCCCCACGGAGGATGGCGGCTTCTTCATCACCGGGCATCGTGTCGGCGCCGACAGCACCCGCTTGCTGCAACGCTATGACGCAGAGGGTCAGCCCGTCGGGGGCCTGGATGCCACGCTGCGCGCCAGCGATGAAGAGCACTTCGGGCGCATCCTGCAAAGTCCGGTCAAGGTCTTCGACATGGGGGATGCGGGCTGGCTGCAGCTTCTTGCCACCCAGGGGCGCAATGACGAAGGCCCTGAAACCATCCAGCTTGCCGAAGGGATCAGCGCGCGGATGCATGCGCCGGATATCCTGGGCTCGGCGGGTGATGATACGCTTGAAGCAGGGGACACCGGCACCGCGCTTTACGGGTTCGACGGCGATGACACGCTGATCGGAGGGCCGGGCGATGACATCTTCATCGGTGGCCCGGGCGATGATGTGCTGATCGGCGGTGGCGGGCAGAACATGGCCGTCTTCGGCGGCACGCGGGCCGATTACGACATCCAGGTTGACGCGGATGGAACGGTGATTGTCAGCGATCTGCGCGCGGACGGGCCCAACGACGGCACCGACCGGCTGCAGGACATCCAGCTTCTGCAATTCGCCCGCGCCTCTGGCGGGGTCGAGGTGATTGCCGCCCCCACGCCGGAGGACACACCCAACAATGGTGATGACAACGGGGATGACAACGGCGATCCAGGCGACAACGGGGACACGGACGAACCGGGCACGCTTGCAGGGCTGGTAACGCGGCCTGGCGGCGACGGGCTGGGCAATGTCAGCGTGACCTTCACCCCCGCGGATTCTGAACAAGCCTCCACAACCGCCCAGACCGATGCCCAGGGCCGCTTCACGCTGGAGGCCGCACCGGGCGCCGCCGGCACGCTGGAGGCCAGCCGCGACTATGACCCGGCGGCTGACGGTCGCCCCAGCGCCATCGACGCGCTGGAGGTGCTGCGCCTGGCCGTGGGGCTGAACCCCAGCTTCGGCCCCGCGCAGGCGCTGAATTTCATCGCCGCCGACATGAACGGCGATGGCACCATCACCGCGCTGGATGCGCTGGAGGTGCTGCGCGCCGCCGTGGGGCTGGCCAGCGACAACGCGCCCCGCTGGGTCTTTGTCGACAGCGCCATTGACTGGGAGGCGCTGGACCTGTCACGCAGCAATGTCCAGTTCGACACCGGGATCACCATCGCCGCCGGTGACAGCGATCTGGACCTTGGCCTGACCGGCATCCTGCTGGGCAACATGGCCGAGGTTGCCTAGACGCATGGCTCCGAAACGCCCCTGCTGCGCCAAGGTCACCATTTCATGATTGGCTGACGCAAGTTGACCTTCATCAAGGTCAGCACGATTCAACTGTCGTTAACCTGTCTTCGCAACCAGGAGTCGGGCCATGACCTATCATCTTTTTCCATCCGGCGCTCCTTTCGCCGCTCATGTCGATCTTGCGGGCGATCAGATCACCCCGCAGGCCGCCCGCCTGGCCGATGGCGGGATGATTGTCGTCTTTGCGCAACGGCTGCCCCCGGACACCGAAGACGGGCGGCCCGATCATGAGATCGTCGCGCAGCGATACGACAGCGCGGGCGCCCCGGATGGCGGCCTGCAGGTGATCGAACGGATCGAGGACCAGACCGGCGTGGGGCTGCGCTATCCGGTGGTCACCGGGCTGGACGATGGCGGCTATGTCATCGCCTGGGCCGGTTTCAGCAGCGACGGCACGGCCCGCGATCATGCGCATGTCAACACCTATGATGCCGATGGCGCGCTGGTGAATGCCGATCTGGCCATTCTGCCCACACGCACGGTGACCAGCGCCCTCTTCGGGTGGGATGTCGATGTCCAGCCCCTGGCCGACCCGGCCTCGCTCAGCCTGACCAGCCTGGACACTGGCGGTTTCGCGCTGACCTGGAACGGCGCCTATGTCGGTGAACAGAACCAGTTTGCCGGTGCGCGCAGCGCCTTCACCCAGACCTTTGACGCCAATGGCACCGCCATTGCCGCCCCGGTCCAGGTGACGCCATGGGAGGCGACAGTCTCGTTCGCGCAGGACCGGATGGACTGGGTGGAAAGCAGCGCCCCGCTGGCGGACGGGCAGTATGTCGTGGTGTTTCGCGGTGGCGACAACCATCCCGACAACCCCGCCGACATGCCGGGCATTCTGGCCCGCATCATGGATGCCAACGGCACCCCCGTCACCGACAGCTTTCTGGTGAACGAACAGCTCGTATATCGAAAGGCCGCGCCCGCGGTCGATACCCTGGCCGATGGCAGCTTTGTTGTGACCTGGTCCGATGCAGGCGCCTTCGGCCCCGACAGCAGCACCTACTGGCGCCGCTTCGATGCCGAGGGCACACCCCTGACCCCGGAGCAATCGCTCGGCGCGCGCTTCGCGTATCAGGAGGTCGTGCCCATGGAGGATGGCGGCTTCATGCTGGTCCTGACCCATGTGGGCAACCCCAGCGCCCGAAGTTCGGCCCTGCGCATCGATGCCGAAGGCAACCAGGTGGGCGAGATCGTGCCCTTTGCCGATGCCAGATCCGATGCTGGCGCCCGCAACGATCTGGGAATGGGCTATTTCAGTGGCCCGGTCGATCTGATCCCCCTGCAGGATGGCCCGATGCTGGGGGTCTGGCAGGCCCATCATCCTGCGGGCACAAGTGAGCTTGGCTGGGATGTGATCCTGCGCCCCTTCGCGCCTGATCTTCTGGGAACGGCCGGCGATGACGTGCTGGAGGCCGGCGCGGTCGGCATGGCGCTGTTCGGCCGTCAGGGCGACGATGTGCTGATCGGCGGGCCGGGGGATGATTTCCTTGTCGGCGGCCCGGGCGACGACCTGTTGCAGGGCGGCGGCGGGGTGAACACGGCGGTGTTTTCCGGCCAGCAGGGCGATTATGACATCGCGCGTGGCCCCGGCGGCACCCTGATCGTCACCGACCTGCGCGAAGACAGCCCCGATGGCACCGACACGCTGGAAGACATTGCCTTCCTGCAGTTCTCGGGCTGGATCGCCCCCAGAATCGAAACCGTGGCCGTGGCCGATCTGGAACTTGATGTCACCCTGTCCGGTCAGGTGACCAGCGCACAGGGCCAGCCGATGGAGGGTGTCACCCTGACCCTGATGGCCGAAGGCTGGCCCGACCAGACCGCCACCAGCGACGCGGGCGGGATGTTCGGTTTCTCCCTGGCAAATGGCATTGGCGCCCGGCTGGAGGCCGCGCGCGACCATGACCCCGCCACCGATGGCCGCCCCACCGCCATGGACGCGCTGGAGGTGCTGCGCATGGCCGTGGGGCTGAACCCCAGCTTCGGCCCCGCGCAGGCGCAGACCTTCATCGCCGCCGATGTCAATGGCGACGGGCAGATCACCGCGCAGGACGCGCTGGAGGTGCTGCGCGCCGCCGTGGGGCTGGCCAGCGACAACGCGCCCCGCTGGGTTTTTGTCGACAGCGCCACCGACTGGGAGGCGCTGGAGATCACCCGCAGCAATGTGCAGTTCGACACCGGGATCGCCATCGCCGCCGGTGACAGCGATCTGGACCTCGGCCTGACCGGCATCCTGCTGGGCAACATGGCCGAGGTATGACACGTCCGGGCGCGGGACACCGCGCCCGGGCCCTGAACTTTGCCGCAACCGCCTGCATCGCAGCGTTTGCATAGAGTGCTCACCATGCCATTCACACCCATTCCCCGCACCGAACCGATCCGTCATGACACCGAGGAGATGCAGACGCTGCATCCGCAGCTGATCACGCTGGCCGATGGGCGCCGCCTGATGGTCTTCGAAGGGCGCACCCTCGAAGACGATGCGCCCGTCTATCGCTACTATGGCCAGCATCTTGACGCCGACAGCCAGCCGCAGGGCGCGCCATTCGTTCTGGGCGACCATGTCATGGGCCGCGCCGGACGCTTCGATCTTGCCGCGCTGGAGGATGGCGGTTTCGCGCTTGCCTGGGGTCCGCGCGAAAGCGTCCTTGAACACTTCGTGCGCAGCTTCGACGCCGATGGCACCCCGCGCTCCGCGCCCGTGACCCTTGACGCGCTGGGCGAGACCTGGGCCGCGGGCTGGGTGAATGTCGATGCCCTGCCCGGCGGCGGCTTCGCGGTCACATGGGCGGGCCAGCTTGGCGGCGGGTTCGGTCAGGAGACCCGCACCGGCATCTTCAACCAACGGTTCGACGATGCGGGCGGATCGCCAAGCACGCCCTTGCCGGTCTCGGACCTCAATACCCTCAGTGCATTCGGAAATTTCGGCGGCCGCACCGGCACCCCATCGGCGGCAGTGCTCGAAGACGGCAGCAGCATCATCGTCTGGCAATCCTTCCGCGCGCTGGTCGAAGACAGCCACAACGCCCTCTTTGGCCGCATGCTGGATGCCGACGGGCGCCCGGCGGGCGATACGTTCCAGATTGCCGATTTCGCCGACCGCACCGTGAGCACCGCCAAGGGGCATGAGGTCCTGCCCCTGCCCGACGGCGGTTTTGCCGTGCTGTGGAATGATCCGGTCGGTTTTGAGACCACCACACCGGGCGGCGACCCCACGGTGATCGGCGGCTGGGCGGTGACCGTGCAGCGCTATGACGCCGAAGGCCAGCCCCTGGGCGGCCCGCGTGCCCTCAGCCAACCGACCGAACCCTATGCCCGCGAAGCGTCGGCTCTGGTCCTGCCCGATGGCGATATCGCGCTGGTCTGGGATACCGCGCGCGAAGGGTCGCCCGTTGCCCGCGGCGATGTCGCCAGCTGGTTCCAGCGTCTGGACAGCGACTTCAACCCGCTTGCCCCGCCGGTGCGGATCGAGGCCGGTGAACCCATCGGCGCCCGCGCAGTCGGCGGTACCCTGACGCTGGAGACCGATGCCGATGGCGCAGTGACGCTGGCCTGGCACAGCCTGACCGGCCCAGGCCAGTTCGGCGTCTTCACCCAGACGCTGCTGCCGCAGATCTTCGGCACCGACGGCGATGACATGCTGAGCGCGCGCGATGTTGGCACCATGGTCTTTGGCCTGGATGGCGACGACCTTCTGGTCAGCGGCCCCGGCGATGACTGGCTGGATGGCGGCGTGGGCATGGACACGGCCGTGTTCAGCGGCGCGCTGGCCGATTACGCCCTTCGCATGGGCACGGACGGGGTGGTCACCGCCACCGACCTGCGCCCCCGCGAGGCGGCTGAAGATCACAATGGCACTGACCGGCTGGTGAATATCGAACTGGCCGAATTCGCCGATGAAACCGCACCCCTGGCCGATATCCTGCTGCGCGATATCGCGGTCAGCGTGCAGGGCGTGGACGGCAGCACGCTGGCCGGCGTCAGCCTGAACTTCACCGATGCCGCAGGCGCGACCTTCGCCGTGCCCCCCGCGGGGTTCAGCCTGTTGGCGCGCGACGCGGGCGTGCTGGAGGCCGCGCGCGACCATGACCCTGCCACCGATGGCCGCCCCACCGCCATGGATGCGCTGGAGGTGCTGCGCCTGGCCGTGGGGCTGGAGCCCAGTTTCGGCCCGGCGCAGGCGCTGAATTTCATCGCCGCCGACATGAACGGCGATGGCGCCATCACCGCGCTGGACGCTCTGGAGGTGCTGCGCGCCGCCGTGGGGCTGGCCAGCGACAACGCGCCCCGCTGGGTGTTCGTGGATGCCGCCACCGACTGGGAGGCGCTGGAGATCACCCGCAGCAATGTGCAGTTCGACACCGGGATCACCGTCGCCGCAGGTGACAGCGATCTGGACCTGGGCCTGACCGGCATCCTGCTGGGCAACATGGCCGAGGTCACATAACCGCGCACCCGCGATGATCAACGCGGTGCCAGGCGGCGGGACCACCAACGCCTGGCAGCTGCGCTGCACCTGCCAGACGCCGGAAAACCTGGCTCTCAGATCCTTGATTTGTGTCAAAGCCCCAACCTGCCGCGCCTGCGATACTGCCAGGGATGCTCTGCCGTCCCCCTGATGACGGCACCAGACCTGAAATGCACAGCGACAGGAGCAGGCGTTGACCTATCAGCTTTTCCCCACCACCCCGTTCACCCGTCCCCATGCCGGAGAGCCCGGCAATTTCAACGCACCGCGCTATGCGCAACTGTCTGATGGCCGCGTTGTTGCCATCGCCACCCAGCGCTTTCGCCCTGATCCGGATGAACCCTTTGAAAACCACCTGATCGCCTATCATTTCGATACCGGGGGCAGTTTCACCCATTCGCAGCTTCTGTCCGACAACATCTGGTCCGCCACCGAAAGCAACCCGATAGCGCTGACGGCGCTGGCCGACGGGGGCTTTGCGGTGGCTTTTCGCCCCGATGGGTCGGACAATCTGGAACTGCGCAGCTATGACGAGAGCGGCGCACTGGCGGGCAGCCATATGGTCAGCGCCCCGCGCCGACCGCCCTTCATTGCCAACGGGATCGAACGCTCGCCCGAGAGCTATTCCGGCAGCGGCGGCAACACCCTCACGGCGCTGGAAGATGGCGGCATGGCGCTGACCTTCACCGGTCAGCATGCAGGGCTGCTGGCCCAGTATTCAGGCGCTGGGGCCGTGTTCACCCAGGTCTTCGATGCCGGGGCCGCGCCGGTATCTGAACCCACGCAGATCCAGCCCTGGGTGGTCAGCCTGCCGTTCCAGGCCCATGTGCCTGACAGCATCTATCCCGCAGGGTCCGCCGCGCTGCCCGATGGTGGCTATGTGGTGCTCCTGCGCGCGGGCGAAAACACCCCTGGCGGGGCTGAGGGGTCGCAACTGAATGTCGCCGCGCAGCTCTTCAACGCCGATGGCAGCGCGCGCGGTGAAGCCTTTCCCGTGGCCTCGGCCGACAATCACGGCGGGGATTTTCCCTATGTCGAAACCCTGCAGGATGGCAGCTTTGTCATTGCCTGGACCTTTGCCATCTGGGGCGAGAACACGCACGCCTATTGGCGCCGCTATGACGGCGAAGGCGCGCCGATGACCGAGGCGGTTCAGGTCGCCCCGGGCGAGGGGTCCTTTGACGGGTCCAGCTCGCGCCCGCTGACGACTGTCAATCCGACCGGGGATGGCGGCTTCTTCATCGTGGGCCAGCGGGCTGGCGACAGCGATGCGCGCTACCTGCAACGCTATGACGCCGAGGGCCAGCCGATCGGCGGGCTGGAAACCACGCTGCGCGCCTTTCAGGAGGATCACTTCAACCGCATCCTCGGCTCGCCGATCAAGGTCTTCGACATGGGAGAGGCTGGCTGGCTGCAGTTCATGGCCACCGCCGGTGCGAATGACGAAGGCGCAGAGCGCGTGGTGCTGAATGACGGCTTCAGCGCCCGCATGCACGCGCCCGATATCCTTGGCACCGCCGGGGATGACCTGCTAGAGGCCACCGACATCGGCAGTGCGCTCTTTGGCTTTGACGGCGATGACACGCTGATCGGCGGGGCGGGGAATGACTTCTTTGTCCCCGGCCCGGGTGATGACACCATCATCGGGGGCGGCGGCACCAATCTGGCGCGATTTGGCGGCGAACAGCGCGATTACGAGATCCTGCGCGGGCCCGAGGATACCCTGATCGTCACCGACCTGCGCGACGAGGGGCCGAATGACGGCACCAACACCCTGTCCGGGATTGACCTGCTGCAATTCAGCGGGCGCTTCGTGCCTCTGGAAACGGTCGGAGTTGACGAACTGGAGCTCGACATCGCGCTGCGCGGCGCGGTCACCGACGCGCAGGGTGAGGCGCTGGACGATGTGACCCTCACCTTCGCCCCGGCCGAAGATGGCTGGGATGCCCCGGCCACCGAAACCGGCCCCGATGGCGCGTTCGACATGATCGTCGCCAAGGGTCTGGCGGGCACGCTTTCAGCCAACCGCGCCTTTGACCCGGATGCGGACGGCCGCCCCACGGCAAATGACGCGCTGGAGGTGCTGCGCATGGCCGTGGGGCTGGACCCCAGCTTCGGCCCGGCGCAGGCGCAGAACTTCATCGCCGCCGACGTCAATGGCGACGGGCAGATCACCGCCACGGACGCGCTGGACGTGCTGCGCGCTGCCGTGGGCATAGCCAGCGAGACCGGCCCGCGCTGGGTGTTCATGGACGCCGACACCGACTGGGACGGCCTGGGCCTGTCCCGCACCGACACCGCGGTCGAAACCGGCATCCGCATCGCCCCCCAGGACAGCGACCTGGACATTGCCATGACCGGCATCCTGCTGGGCAACATGGCCGAGGTGGCCTGACCGACCGCGCGGCACGGTGCAACCTGCGTCGTGCCGCCCCTTGGCCCGTGCCGCCTGTTGGTTGTTGACCTGCCGCAAAGCCACCCGGCGTGTTTGCATGCGATAATCATGCCTCGTTGACATCGGTTCGCCCCGCAAGGCGCCCCCGCACCAGGAGCAGATCATGACCTATCAGCTTTTCCCCATCGGCCCGACGGAACGGGTGCATGACGATTTCGCATTCGAACAGTGGCGCGCCCAAAGCGCGAAACTGGCCGACGGCGGCGCCATCGTGGTCTGGTTCGATACACGCGACACCAGCAACATGGGCACCTTCAGCGACAATGCGGTCATGGCCCGCCGCTATGACAGCGATGGCAACCCGGTCGGGCCAGAGCGGATTGTGGCAGAGGTGGACAATTACCTGCGCCCGGTTGTCACCGGGCTGGAGGGCGGCGGTTACGTCATCGGCTGGCTTGATGACGGGCTGGCGCGTTTCGCCCTGTTCGATGCGGCGGATGCGCCTGTTCAACAGGGGGCCCTGTCCGCGCCAACGCGTGTCCATACCCTGACGGATGGCACAACAGTCACCGCCGATACTGAGGTGTCTTCCTCCTCTGCCGGTTCACTGTTCTGGGATCTGACCTCGCTCGACACCGGTGGCTTCGCCTTTACCTGGACTGCGGCGCACGGACGAACGGCCTCCTTGAATTCAGCCAGCAACAGCTTCACCCAGACGTTCGATTCTGCCGGAGACCCTCTCGGCACGCCGGTGGCGCTGGGGCCTTGGGCCAGTTCCCCGGCCGGGCAGACCAGCGTCACCACGGTCGGCGGCGCCATGCTGGAAGACGGGAAATACGCGCTGCTGATCCGCCTGTCTCCGGACGACACCGAGCGCGACAGCATCAGCGTGGCGGTGCGCGTGTTCAACGAAGACGGCACGCCGGCGGGGGAACCTGTCCTGCTGGATCCCGATACGCCCGGCAATCAGTATGCCAGCGACATTGCCACCCTGGCCGATGGAAGCCTGGTGGCGACCTGGTACACCTCGGCCTGGATAGACGAAGGCGGCGGTGCAAAGCTGCGGCGGCTGGGCGAGGATGGCACACCGCTGGACGCGGCCGTGCGGATTGAGGGCGGTTCGTCTTCAAGCGCCTGGATCACACCAATGGAGGATGGAGGCTGGCTGGTTTCCTGGCATATGGCTGTGCCGCCTGCCGGGGGCCGAGCGTATATGCAACGCGCGCAGCGCTATGATGCCGAGGGCAACACGGTCGGCGATGTCACGCAAATCGCCAGCGTGCGCAGCGATCCGGACCGCAGCGATTTCGGGATTACGGGATTTGCCGGTCCCGGTGATTTCGTCGCGCTGGAAGGCGGCCCGCTTTTTGGCCTGTTCAACGGGTATGTCAGCGACAGCCCCGAAGACGGCCCCCAGCGCGGCGATCATGATGTCTTCGTCAGGCTTTATGGGCCCGAGGTGCTGGGCAGCGGCGGCGACGATGTGCTGGAAGCCGGCGCGACCGGCACCGCGCTTTACGGGCTGGAGGGCAATGACACGCTGATCGGCGGGCCGGGGGATGACTTCCTGATCGGCGGCCCGGGGGATGACCTGCTGCTGGGCGGTGGCGGCACCAACATGGCGGTGTTTTCCGGCCGCCCGGCGGATTATGACATAACCCGCGGCCCCGATGGCCGACTGACCGTCACCGACCTGCGCGAAGACAGCCCGGACGGCACCGACACGCTGGAAAACATCGCCCTGCTGCAATTTTCCGGAAGGGGCACGTTCGACCGCGAAACCGTCGCCGTGGCCGATCTGGAGCTTGATGTCACCCTGTCCGGTCAGGTGACCAGCGCACAGGGCCAGCCGATGGAGGGTGTCACCCTGACCCTGATGGCCGAAGGCTGGCCCGACCAGACCGCCACCAGCGACGCGGGCGGGATGTTCGGTTTCTCCCTGGCAAATGGCATTGGCGCCCGGCTGGAGGCCGCGCGCGACCATGACCCCGCCACCGATGGCCGCCCCACCGCCATGGACGCGCTGGAGGTCCTGCGCCTGGCCGTGGGGCTGAACCCCAGCTTCGGCCCGGCGCAGGCGCAGACCTTCATCGCCGCCGACATGAACGGCGATGGCACCATCACCGCGCAGGACGCGCTGGAGGTGCTGCGCGCCGCCGTGGGGCTGGCCAGCGACAACGCGCCCCGCTGGGTGTTCGTGGATGCCGCCACCGACTGGGAGGCGCTGGAGATCACCCGCAGCAATATGCAGTTCGACACCGGGATCGAGATCGCCGCCGGTGACAGCGATCTGGACCTGGCCCTGACCGGCATCCTGCTGGGGAATATGGCCGAGGTGGTGTAACGCGGCGCCCCCTGCCCGCAGAGCGGACACCACAGGACGGCACAACCGCCGAGTACTCATGGGTGATAGCGCTCGCAGTAGGCATCACTTGACCCATGTCAAGGTCAGCGCGCGGCGGTGCGGAATACTGCCCTGAAGGATCCCAGGAGAACAGCCATGGCCTATCAGCTTCACCCCTCCGCACCTGCCTTCGCCGTCCAGCCGGACATGACCGGCTTCCAGGACCGCGCCGTCGCCACCCCCTTGGCCGATGGCGGCATGCTGGTTGTCTACCAGAACCGCATCCAGCCCGATCCGGAAGACGACTGGGACCATAGCGTCCGCGCGCAGCGCCTTGATAGCGCCGGCAACCGCATCGGCGATCCGCAAACTCTGACCGAGTTTTCTCACTGGTATTCGGGGATTTGGGCCCCACCGGGCGCGGTAGGGCTGGCCGATGGCGGCTATGCCATCGCCTGGTCTGATTTCGAAACGCAGCACCTGCTATCCAGACTTATGACGCCAACGGCGCGCAGACCAGCGATGCGCTCAGCATCCTGCCACCGCGCGAGGTCATCAACGCCAACACCGGGATGCCGGTCAATGTCACCCTCAATGCGTCCCAGGACATCGCGCCCGCGCTGACTGCACTGGACCATGGCGGCTTTGCCGTCGCGTGGCAGGCTGGCCACGGCGGCATGATGACGATGTATGGTGCCGCCAGTAGCAGCTTCAGCCAGCCCTTCATCGCCACCGGCCAGCCCATAGCCCAAGCCAGCCGGATCATGGACTGGAGTACCGGTCACGTAAGCGATACGGTGCCGCTGACCGATGGCCAGTACCTGGCAATCCTGGCTGCGAACCCGCAGCACCCGGAAGCGCCGGATCAATACAACACCGTTCTGGGCCAGATCATCGATGCGACCGGCGCGCCACTGGGCGAGCCCTTCCTGGTGCCCCAGAGCCATGACTCGCACAAGAACAGCCCCGCCGCCGCACTGCTGGATGATGGCAGCATCGTGGTGGCCTGGGTGGAAGCCGGGGTTCACGCGCAGGCGACCTTCTGGCGCCGCTTCGATGCCGAAGGCAACCCGCTGAACGACGAACAGCCACTGCTGCCGCTGGGGCGCATCGACCTGGATGTGGATGTCGCGGCGATGCCGGATGGCGGCTTCCTGCTACTGGTCGCCAATCATCCGGGCTGGGGCCAGTCAGTCGGCATCAACTCGGCCCAGCGCTTCGATGCCGAGGGCAATGCGGTGGGCGAGCTTTCGCGCGCGGTTCGCGCCTGGGAAGACCTTGGCATGAGCTTCCTGCACGGCAATGCCACCATCGTGCCGCTGCCCGATGGGCCCATGGTGGGGGTCTGGACCGCCACTGCGACTGTCGGCTACGTCACCAATGTCCTGGCGCTCCCCTTCGCAGCTGATCTGCTGGGTACGGACGGGGATGATGAGTTGCAGGCGGGCGATGTCGGCACGGCGATTTTCGGGTTCGAGGGCAACGATACGCTGATCGGCGGGCCGGGCAACGACTTCCTGACCGGCGGGCCGGGGGATGACCTGCTGTTCGGCGGCGGCGGGATGAACACGGCGGTGTTCTCGGGCGTGTTCAGAGACTATGACATCGCCCACGGTCCGCAGGACACGCTGGTGGTCACCGACCAGCGCGAGGGCAGTCCGGACGGCACCGACACCTTGTCGGATATCCACATGCTGAAATTTACACATGTCAGCAGCCCGAGCACGACCGAGGTGGCCGATCTGGATCTGGACCTCACCGTTGCGGGCCATGTCAGCGATATGGCGGGCAATGCGATGGCCAATGTCGACGTCACTTTCACCGCCGCAGCAGACGGCTGGGAAATGCAGACCACCCGGACCGGCCCAGATAGCGCATTCGACCTGCGCGTTGCCAAGGGTCTGGC
This sequence comes from Rhabdonatronobacter sediminivivens, assembly GCF_013415485.1. Classification (GTDB taxonomy): domain Bacteria; phylum Pseudomonadota; class Alphaproteobacteria; order Rhodobacterales; family Rhodobacteraceae; genus Rhabdonatronobacter; species Rhabdonatronobacter sediminivivens. The sequence goes on from NZ_JACBXS010000009.1 coordinate 22,842, forward strand.
CGGGGAGCTTGCCGCCAGCCGCGACCATGACCCCGCCACCGATGGCCGCCCCAGCGCCATGGACGCGCTGGAGGTGCTGCGCATGGCCGTGGGGCTGGACCCCAGCTTCGGCCCGGCGCAGGCGCTCAATTTCATCGCCGCTGACGTCAATGGCGACGGGCAGATCACCGCGCTGGATGCGCTGGAGGTGCTGCGCGCCGCCGTAGGGCTGGCCAGCGACAACGCGCCCCGCTGGGTCTTTGTCGACAGCGCCACTGACTGGGAGGCGCTGGACCTGTCACGCAGCAATGTCCAGTTCGACACCGGGATCACCATCGCCGCCGGTGACAGCGACCTGGACCTGGGCCTGACCGGCATCCTGCTGGGCAACATGGCCGAGGTGGCCTGACCCTGGCGGCCCCTGCGGGGTGGCGCGCGGCCCCGTGCTGCACCCGGCGCGGCGCAATGCTCTCTTGCCGCGCCGCGCCCCGCCGTGCCAGACTTCGCCTGCCCAGCGGATTGGACCAGCCCATGCAACGCGTGACCGTTACCCTGCCTGAAACCCTTTGCGCCGCGCTGGACCGCTTCGTGCAGGACCGGCGCTATGACACACGCTCGGAAGCCATGCGCGACCTGCTGCGCACGGCCCTGCGCGCGCGCCCCGAAGAGCCCCCCACCGCCGAAGCCATGGGCGTGCTGAGTTATGTCTATGACCACCACACCCGGGATCTTTCCAGCCGCCTGATGCATCACCACCATGCCCATCATGCGCTGAGCATCACCACCAGCCATGTGCATCTGGATCATGACAGCTGCCTGGAAACGGCGATCCTGCGCGGGCCGGTGGAGGCGCTGCGGGCCTATGCCGACGGGGTCCTCGGCCAGCGCGGGGTGATGCATGGCAACCTGTTCCTGATCCCGGTGGAAACCTGCCAGGCCAGCCATGACCACGGCCATGGTGCCGCGCCCCATGCGCATCTGCGCGTGAAGGATCATTTCTGAACCGGTGATGCGCGCGGGCGGGTCAGCGAGGGCGGCACCTCCTGGCCGTGGGCCTCCATCAGCGCGGCATCGCCCAGCACCGCGCGGGCGGGGCCATCGGCCCGGATACCGCCCTGATCGATCAGCACCACCCGGGGGCACAGTTCCAGCACCAGTTCCAGGTCGTGGCTGGCAATCAGCATGGCGTGCTCCAGCCCCGCCAGCAGCGTGATCAGCCGCCGCCGGTTGCGCAGGTCCAGCCCGCCCGAGGGTTCATCCAGTAGCAGCAACTCGGGGCGCATGACCAGCGCCCCGGCGATACAGGCGCGGCGTTTCTCGCCGCCCGAAAGGTGGTGCACGGGGCGATCTTCCAGCCCGCTCAGCCCGCAATCGGCCAGCGCCTGCGCGCAGCGCGCCTGCACCTGCGCATCCGGCAGGCCCAGGTTGCGGGCCCCGAAGGCCACATCCTCGGCCAGGGTGGGGCAGAAGAGCTGATCCTCGGCCTGCTGAAAGACCAGGGCGATGCGGGGATCAAAGCCCCCCGTCAGCAGCGGTTGCCCCTGCAGCCGCAGCGCGCCTGCCTGCGGCGCCAGCACCCCGGCGATGGTGTGAAACAGGCTGGATTTCCCCGCACCATTGGGGCCGATCAGGGCCACCCGCGCGCCCGGGTCCAGTTGCAGCGACAGGCCCGAAAGCACCGGCGCCCGCCCCGGCCAGCCAACCGAGAGCGCGTCCAGCGCCAGCAGGGTCATGGCATCCGGTCCAGCAGCACAAGCGCCAGCGCCGCCCCCGCAGCCCCGGTCATGGCCACCCGGTCACGCGTGGTCAAGGCGGCGGCGGGTGCCATCGGCGCGGCACCATGACCGCGCAGGCGCATGGCCGCCCAGAGCCGCTCGGCCCGCGTCTGGGCGCGGATCAGCGCGCAGGCCAGCAGCGCGGCCTGATCCGGCACTGCGCGCCAGCCCGGGCGCCCCCCGCGCAGGCGGCGGGCAAGCTGCGCGCGGGCAAGCTCGGCCCGGGTTTCCTCCAGATAGCGGGCGGTCAGCAGCGCCAGATCGGTGATCAGCCCCGGAAGGCCCAGGCCCCGCAGCCCAGCCACCAGTTGCGCAGGCGACAGCGGCGCCAGCAGTGCCAGGGTCAGCGCCACGATGGACAGGAGCCGCGTGGCCATGAGCACGGCGGCCTGCAGCCCCTCCTGGCGCAATACAAGCGGGCCGATCTGGGCCAGAACCGTCCCCCCCGCGGCAAAGGGCAGCACCAGCAGCAGTGCCATCGCCAGCAGCGCCGGGGCGCGCAGGCCCCGCACCACCCGCCGCCCCTGCCCCAGTGCCAGCACCACACCGCCCGCCAGCGCCGCAACCAGCGGCAGAACCGCGCCCCCCTGCACCGCGGCAATGCCAAAGGCCAGCAGCAGCGCCGCCACCAGGCGTGCGCGCGGGTTCAGCGCCTCGGCGCGCTCAGCCATGGGGCAGAAGCCGCGGCTCCATCCGCCGCAACAGGCGCAGGACCGCCAGGACGATCATGCCCTCGGCCAGGGCCAGCGGCAGATGGGCCAGCACCAACGCACCCAGCGCCATCCGCTCTGCCCCCGGGTCCAGCGCCACCGGCAGCCCCGCCAGCACGATCGCCACGAACAGCGCCAGCACCGCCAGCACCGCCCCTGCCCCGGCCACAAACCCCGCCAGATCCGGCCAGCGCCGCCCCGCCAGCCGCCACACCGCATGGGCCATCAGCGCAGGCAGGCCCAGGATCACGGCGTTCAGCCCCAGCGTGGTGATCCCGCCATGACCGAAAAGCACCGCCTGCAGGAACAGCCCCACCAGGATCGCGGGCACGGCAAACCAGCCCAGCAGCACCCCCATCAGCCCCGCCAGCAGCAGATGCACCGAAGCCGGGGGCACCGGCACCGCCACCAGCGATGCCGCAAAGAACACCGCCGTCAGCATGGCCGCGCGCGGCACCTGCCCCTGCGGGTCCGGCAGGGCGCGGATACGCGCCAGCGCCAGCCCGGCCAGTGCCGCGCTGGCCCCATAGCCCGCCAGCGCCATGCTGACCGGCACGATCCCGTCAGGAAGATGCATCGCCCCGCCCCCGTTTGCGCAGGGCAAAGAGCGCCGTGCCCAGCGCGCCCCAGGCCACCAGAGCCACCATCACCGCCTGCTGCACGCGGTCCGGCCTGGTGGCGGTGCTCAGACTGACCGGCCCTGCGGCGCCGACCTCCACATAAGCCATGGCGCCGTGACCGGCCTGGCGCACCTGCACCGACCAGCGCCCGGGGAGGGGATCGGGGATGAACTCGAACCCGCCCTCGCGGTCGGTCACGCCCTGCCCCCAGGGGCGCGCAGGATCATCGGGGGCATAGATGCGCACCTGCGCATGCGCCATGGGGTCGCCCGTGTCATACCCCGCCTGCAGCCGGATGGCGGTCGCGGTTTCAGCCGTGACCAGCGCGGCATGGGACAGGGCGGGCACCGGCGCCGCCAGGCACAGCGCGAAGGCTGCCAGCCTATAGCCGCGTGTCATGGCAATGCCCTTCGCCCACATGGCCCAGATGCAGCCCGTCAAGCGAGAACGCCTGCACCCCACCCCCGGCAAAGGGTTCGAACCCTGGTGCGGCCAGGTTCATGGGGTCATCGGGCGCGCGGTCGGCCCGTCCGAAAAGATGATCCAGATGCAGGGTGATCTCCAGATCGGCGCCGGCGCCTTCGGTGACAAACCCCTTGCGCGTATCGCCCAGATATTCACCGCAGGCATGGGCGATCGCTTCGGATGTTTGCAGGGAAAAGGCGACTTCGGTGCCATCCTTGCGCGCGACCCCTTCGAGCACCAGCGCAGGGATGGCTTCATCGGCGACCATCGCCCAACTCAGCGCGTTGTAATGCCCCGGCGGGGCCTCCACCGTGACCAGCGCAACGCGGTGGTCGGCATCGGCGGCAACCAGGTCCACGGTGAACGGCCCGTCAAGCGGCAGCGGCGTGCCGGAAATCCGGGGGCCATCGGCCATGAAGGGGGGATCGGTCTGCCAGGCGGTGATCTGGTCGAACCGGGCGGTGATGCGCGTGAACTCCAGCGCCCAGCCATCACGGGTCAATCTGGGCGCGGTGAAACCTTCGGTCGCCAGATCCTCGGCGCTGGCATACAGGGTCAGGGAGCCTGACATGGCCGCGAAAGGGGTCAGGGCAAGCCCGGTTGCGACAAGGATCTGGCGGATCATGGCGGCGCGTCCTTCGGCAAGTGTAAGCACTTCTGCCAAGGTCTTCTTACGGCCGCGCGATCCCGGTCAAGCTGCACGGGCCGCTGCGCCGTTGCACATTCTGCCCGCTCCAGCCGTTTGCCCAAAAATCCGGCACACGCACAATCCTGCAGCGCCACACAAACCAAGTGCCGATGGCCGATCTTGATCTGCATCAAGGATGCATCTCTGGCGAATCCGTAACGTCCTTGGCAGCAAGGTGCTCATTTCCGCAGCCAGAGGCCACAGGCCGTTTCGATATCATTCCGCGCGACTGCCCCGGGGCATATGCATCCGGGATGCGGACCGGATGTGTTGACGCGGCCCTATGCCCCCCGGTGAAAGGTCTGCGCATCGGGCCAGTGGAACAGGCCTGCCCGCCGCAAACCTGTCCGCAGTCCCGATGCGCGGCGTCTGGGGCACCTCACGCAGCGCCGCAGGACCAGGGAACCACGAGCATGCCAGCACGCATCTATTTCAGCGCCATCGACACGAACATCACCGGCGAGCGCGACGCCCCGGGCCTGGGAACCGAACTCTGGGTCACCGATGGCACCCCGGGCGGAACCCGGATGGTCAAGGACATCAACGCCAACAACGACACGCTGCCGATCTTTCGCGGCAGCAACCCGCAATCCATGGTCGATCTGGGCGACGGGCGGGTGATGTTCCGCGCCCGCGATGACCTGTTCGGCGGGCGCGATGAGCTGTGGGTCAGCGACGGGACGGAATCGGGCACCTTCATGGTGCGCAATATCGGCGGCGGGCGCAGCAGTGAGCCTTCGGGCCTGACCGCGCTGGGCGATGGGCGCGTGGTCTTTGCCGCCGATGATGGCCGCAATGCCGAAGCGGGCCACAGCGGGCGTGAGCTGTGGATCTCGGACGGGACGTTCGAGGGGACGGTGCTGCTGAAGGATATCAACCCCGGGGTGGATGACGACGGCAATGCGCTGTCGTCAAACCCCGGTGACTTCCTGCAGCTTCGCCCCGGGCAGGTGATCTTCACCGCCGATGACGGGGTCCACGGGCGCGAGGTCTGGGTCACCAACGGCACCCCCGAAGGCACGCGCCTGGTCGCCGATATCAACCCGGGCAGCGCAGATGGCGCCCCGCCGATCGACACCCGCCACGAAGACACGCTCTTTCACCCTCTGGGGCGCGGGCAGGCGCTTTTCGGCGGCGATGACGGCATCCATGGGCGCGAGCTGTGGATCACCAATGGCACCGCCGGTGGCACAAGGATGCTGCGCGACATCCGCGCGGGCGAGGAAGGCAACGGGGTCATCACCTATCTGACCCTGCCCGATGGCCGGGTGGAGGTGGCGGCCCGCGAGGCTGCGGGATTCTTTGCGCAGAATATCATCACCGACGGCACCCCGGCCGGAACCGTGACCCGGACAGAATCGCATCAGACCACGCAGCCGGCCCCCGGTCCTGTTGTGTTCGAAATGCCGTCGGGAGGGGGCTGGGGCGTCACGTCCTACAGCATGTTTCCAATGGTGGCACTCCCCGGAGAGAAACTCCTCTATACCGGCACTGTCGTGTATGAGATCGACCGCGGCAGCGGTTGGGCTGCCAACCGGCTGCTCGTCACGGATGGAACGATCGGCGGCACCGATCTGCTGTTCGGATCCTCCGACGACGACAGCATCCCCGGCCCGGCATACACCAACCTTGGCATGAGCATCCTGCCCGACGGACGCGTTGCCTTTGCTGCGGAAACGCGTTTTCCGCGCGAGGAAGCGCTCTGGATCACCGACGGCACGGCCTCGGGCACCTCGCTGCTCAACGCGGATCTGACAAGCATCGGCGGGACCATATGGCTGGATGCGTCAAGCATCATGCATGTCAGCACCACCACCGGCGGAGACCGCGGCATCTGGATCACCGATCTGACCGCACGCTCCAGCACCATGGTCGTCGACGGGGCGACGTCCTTCACCATCCTTCCCGCCGACCTTCCGGGCGGGCGGTTCCTGATGTCGGCATGGATGGGCGCGGATCAGGGCACCGATCTGTGGATCAGCAACGGCACCCCGTCCGGCACCCGGCTGCTGAGCGAGGATATCCGCATCAACGGCATGGAGCAGATCACCGCGCTGGGCCGTGACAAGATCGTCTTTGCCTATAATGATACGACCCATAACCGCGAACCCTGGGTCATGGATCTGAACACCGGCGCGGCACGGATGCTGGCCGATATCGCGCCGGGCACGCTGGACAGCAACCCGCGCGGCTTCACCAATGTCTGGACCGAAGGGCTGCCGGTGCCCGGCTCCACCCTCTTCACCGAATTCGCCTCGATGGAGGGGGAAACCCCGGTCATCGACCTGAACAGCTATTTCAGCGATGCCGGGCCGCTGGACTATGCCATCCCCGACCTGCCCGAAGGCGTGGACCTGGACCCCCGCAGCGGCCGGGTCGCGGCCACGCCGGATCTGGCGCCGGGCGATTACGCGGTGACGGTGGTGGCCAATAATGACCTTGGCGGGGCCACGGCCTCGGCCTTTGACTGGTCGGTGGTGAACACCGGGCAGTTGGTGGTCAATGCCTCGAACGGCTGGGGGCGTGAGGGGCCGGGCGGGCCGATCAAGGCGGTGCCGGGCGGAGTGATCCATATCGGCCACAAGGCCGGGCTTGAGCGGCTGATCCGCATCGAGGACGCCGAAGCCTCGGTCGAAAACGGGATCCTGAGCGTTTCGGGCAAGCTGTTTTCCGAACAGTTCGACACCGATCTGCCGCTGATGGAGGGCGGGTTCAGCATCGACATGGGGACCCTTGCGGTGAGCGATTTCACCGATAACGCGGTCGAAGGCTCGCACAGTCTGGTGGGCGGGCTGATCGAGATGGTGTTCTCGGATATCGTCATCGCCCCCGAAGGGATCACCCTGCGCACCGATCTGGGGTTTGACGGCGTGCTGGAGGCGCTCGACACCAGCGGCGGGCTGCTGGCGCTGGGGATCGATGCCGACGGCCCATCCTTTGGCCTTTCGGCGCTTGGCACGGGGCGGTGGTTCAGCGATGACGCGCTGGCGCTGCCCCTGCCCGAAGGCGCGCCCTTCGGGCTGGAGTTTTCGGATCTGGGGATTGACTATGACCTGATCACCGACAGCGCCTGGTTCAGCGGCAAGGCCGAACTGACCTGGGGCGAGACGGTGGCGAAGGAATACAGCTTCCTGTCGGACAGCTCCACCAGCAAGCTCACGCTGGATCTGGCCGGAGACCAGGACGACCCGGAGTCGTTCTTTGCCCGCGGCGACAAGTTCCTGCGCATCGGCCACGATGGCGATGGCTGGACCTGGGATATCGTCGGCGAGATCAAGTATGAGGGCCAGCAGGGCGGCACCCCCGCCCCGGGCCGCCCCTTCATCGAGGAGATGAGCTTCTCGCTCGATACGGTGGAGAAGGAATTCGGCGGCGCCTTCAAGGGCACCATGCCGACGCTGTTCAAGGGGCTGACGCTGGAGGCCGAGGTCGGCGCGGGCTGGGACCCGGCGGCGATCGACAGCTTCGCCTTCGGCATCGACGGGCTGAACAAGCCGCTGGGCACCACCGGGATCTTCGTGCAGGGCGGCAAGCTGGCGGCCGAGGGGCTGGCCGCGCAGGACCCCGATGAATGGCCGGTGCTCAGCGCCGATATCCTGATGTCGCTGGGGCCGACGCCGCTGTCACCCCTGCGCGGCCATATCGGCGGCAAGATCGAAGGCGCCCGCGTCACCCTGGAGATGGAGGCGAAGACCGAGGTCGGCTATCTGCTGCCCGGCGAGGTGGAGCGCATCGCCCAGCCGATGATCCGCTGGCTGGGCGTCGATGCCGATGACGTGCTGGAGTTCGAGCTTCTCAGCCTTGGCGGGTCGGTCATGGTGGATTTCGCCCGGCCGACGCTTTCGGCCAGCGTGGGGGCGAATTTCCTGGGCGATGTGATCACCGGCCAGGCGAATTTCACCACCCAGATGCTCAGCGAGGAGGTGATCCTGGTCAATGCCTCGGTCGGGGCCAGCGCCACCTTCCCCGAGGCGATCCCGCTGATCGGGGGGCTGTCGCGCGCGGGCAACGGATTGGCGGTGTTCACCTCGGACGGGGACAATTCCAACGATTTCGCCGCCGCCTGGACCAGCTTCAGCGTCCCCTTCTATGGCGAGGTCTCGGCCGGGCTGCGCTTCTGGCTGGACGGGCGCTATGAGCGGCTGGGGACCGACAGCATCGACGCCATCGGCAGCTGGGCGCTGGGCCCCGCGCAGGATCTGGTGATCCTGTCGGCGCAATGGGACACCCCCACCGATGACGCCCGGCTGGAGCTGATCGCCCCCGATGGCACCGTCCTGACCGAGGCCGATTTCGGCCCCGGCACCGGGCAGGCCGGCGATATTGCCCTGGTCGATGACCTTAGCAGTCCCATCGGCCGCCATGTCGCCCTGCAGGCCCCCGTGGCCGGGACCTGGGACCTGCGCCTGGCGGACGAGACTGGCCGCGGCGAGATCCGCTATGACGCCAGCGAGATCCTGCAGGGCCCGCAGGCCACCATCACCGATGTCAGCATCGATCCCGGCACCCGGTCCGGCGTGATCGAACTGGACATGGACCTGGGCGATGCGGCGCAGTCGGGGCTCTCGATCTTTGTTTCGGACAGCCCCGATGCGCTTTCGGGGTTGCAGGTGATCGACACGGTGATCCCCGCATCAGAGGCCGGGGCGCTCAGCTTTGACTGGGATTTCTCGGCCCTTGCCTCGGGTGTCTGGTGGCTGCACGCGCGGACGGACGCGGATGCGATGGTTCCCATGGTGGACATGTTCGCCACCCCGATCGAGGTCTCGGGTGCCGCCGATCTGTCGGTCACGCTGGAGCAGGAGGCGGCGGCGGGCGGGGCCTCGGTGCTGACGGTGACGGTGGCCAATGCTGGCGACATGGCCAGCGGCGCCGGGCGGCTGGAACTGACCGCGCCCGAGGCCGTGCTGAATGCCCCCGCCCTGCCCGGCGCCGCCCCCCTGACCAGCGCCGTGAGCGAAATCGCCCTGCCCGATATCGCCCCCGGCGAAAGCCTGCGCTTCGATTTCGCCCTGCCTTCGGGGCTGGAGGTGATGACCCGCCCGGTCATGGCCGATGTGTCCTCGGCGGTGTTCGATGGGGACATGGACAACAACATGGCCATGCTGTTCCTGACACCGATGCAGACCGACCTGACCGGCACCCTCACCACCCGCGGCGGCACTCTGCTGGCCGGGGCCGAGGTCACCGCCACCCTGCCGGACGGCAGCAGCATCGACGCGCTCAGCGATGCGCTGGGCACATTCACCCTGGCCGGGCTGGCCCCCGGCGCGGGACATGTCGATGCCGCACTTGACCACACCCGCGGGGTCCCGCCGCTCACCGCCCTGGATGCCCTGGAGATCCTGCGCATGGCTGTCGGCCTGACGCCGTCCTTCGGGGCGCCGGGGCCAATGGACTTCATCGCCGCAGATGTCAACCAGGATGGCCGCATCACCGCGCTTGATGCCCTGGAGGTCCTGCGCGCCGCCGTGGGACTGCAAAGCGACACCGGGCCGGAATGGGTCTTCGTGGACAGCCGCACCGACCTGCCCGCAATGACCCGCGAGGCCGTCGCCTACGACACCGGCATCAACCTTGCCACCCACCCCGCCGACACCCCCCTCGACATGACCGCAATCCTGCTGGGCAACATGACAGACCCGATGTGACCCAGGCCACCAAGCGCCCCCGGTGCGGGGGGCGCGCGCGGCTGGCGCAAGGACCGGCGCCTGACCTTGCGCGGGCGCCGGGGCGCTTGGCTTTCTGCGCTGCGGCGTGTAGACAGCCGTCAGGAACCCTGGACCCGGGCGCGATTCCCGGGTGGCTCTTCCGGCCGCCGATCCGCCGGATAACATGAAAAAGAAGACTTCCCGGACTGCTGGTCCCTGACCATGCGGGCGGGAACGGGACATGAATGATCTCTCTTGACGCTTATCGCCGGCAGTGGACCGGCAACATCCGTGGTGACCTGCTGTCGGGGCTGGTTGTGGCGCTGGCCCTAATCCCCGAGGCGATTGCCTTTTCCATCATCGCCGGGGTCGACCCCAAGGTGGGGCTTTACGCTAGTTTCTCGATCGCGGTGATCACCGCGATCACGGGCGGCAGGCCGGGCATGATCTCGGCCGCGACGGCGGCGACCGCGGTGCTGATGATCACGCTGGTGCGCGATCACGGGCTGGAATATCTACTCGCTGCCACAGTGCTGGCGGGGCTCCTGCAGATCGGCGCCGGAGTGACGGGCCTGAGCTTCGTCATGCGCTATGTGTCGAAATCGGTGATGACGGGGTTCGTCAACGCGCTGGCGATTTTGATTTTCATCGCGCAGCTTCCAGAGCTTGACCCGCGCAGCGTCACCTGGATCACCTATCTGATGGTCGCCGCCGGGCTGGCGATCATCTATCTGTTTCCGCTGCTGACCCGGGCCGTGCCCTCGCCGCTGGTGACCATCGTGGTGCTGACCGCGCTGGCCTGGGCGCTGGGACTGGATGTGCGGGTGGTGGGCGACATGGGCGCGCTGCCCGATACGCTGCCGGTGTTCCTGATCCCGGACATTCCTCTGAACCTGGAAACACTGTGGATCATCCTGCCCTATTCGGTGGCGGTGGCGGTCGTGGGCCTGCTGGAAAGCCTGCTGACACAGAACATCGTCGATGACCTGACCGACACCAGCTCCAACCGCAATCAGGAATGCGTGGGCCAAGGTATTGCCAACACCGCGACCGGCTTCATCGGTGGCATGGCGGGGTGCGCCATGATCGGGCAATCGATCATCAACGTGAAATCCGGCGGGCGCGGGCGGCTTTCGTCGTTCGCGGCGGGGGTGTTCCTGTTGATCATGGTGGTGGGCCTGGGCGATCTGGTCAGCATCATCCCTATGCCCGCACTGGTGGCGGTGATGATCATGGTCAGTATCGGCACATTCTCGTGGTCCTCCATCGGTAACCTGCGGACGCATCCGCGGTCCAGCTCGGTGGTGATGATCGCCACTGTGGCGACAGTGATCTATACGCACAACCTTGCCATCGGGGTGCTGGTCGGCGTGCTTCTTTCGGGCATCTTCTTTGCCGGCAAGATCGCGCAGCTGTTCCGTGTCACGACTGACATAAGCCCCGACGGGCGCGTGCGCACCTACAGGGTCGAAGGGCAGATGTTCTATGGTTCGGTCGAAGATTTCATGGCCGCCTTCGACTTCAAGGAAGCACCTGAACGTGTCATTATCGACGTGAGTGGCGCGCATATCTGGGATATCTCCTCGGTGCAGGCGCTGGACATGGCGGTGCTGAAATTCCGCCGCGACGGCGCCGAGGTGGAAATCGTGGGCATGAACAAGGCGTCCGAAACCATCGTTGACAAGCTTGCCGTCCATGACAAGCCGGGCGCGATGGACAAGCTGACGGCGCATTGAGGGGGGACAGGGCATGACCAACAAGATCATCGCGCTGGTGGATGGCTCGATCTATGCGCAAAGCGTGTGCGACCATGCGGCCTGGGCCGCGCAGCAGACCGGCTGGGCGGTCGAGCTGCTTCACATCCTGGGCCGCCGCGACGGGGCCGGGACGGCCGACTATTCCGGCTCCATCGCGCTGGGCGCACGCACCGCCCTGCTGGAGGAACTGGCCGAACTGGACGCACAGCGTGCACGGCTGGTGCTGCACCGGGGCCGGGCGATCCTGGAAGACGCGCGCGCCATCCTGGAACAGGCCGGCATCACCGAGATCACCACCCGCCTGCGCCATGGCGATATCGTCGATACGGTCGCCGAACAGGAAGCCGGGGCCGAGATGGTGCTTGTCGGCAAACGCGGCGAGGCGGCGGATTTCGCGCGTGGGCACCTTGGGTCGAACCTGGAACGGATCGTGCGGGCCAGCACGAAACCCGTCTTTGTGGCCGCGCGGGCCTTCAAGCCCATGAAACGGGTGCTGATCGCCTATGATGGCGGGGCCTCGGCCATGCGGGCGGTGGACCATGTCGCGCGCACCCGGCTTTACCGGGACCTGCAGGTCAGTGTCATCACCGTCGGCAATGCCAGTGACACGGCACGCAAGGGGCTGGCCGATGCGAAAGCCATGCTGGCCGCCGCCGGGATCGAAGCCGAGACCGGGATCGTCAGCGGCCAGCCCGAAACCGCGCTGGCCAAGCTGGTCGAGCAAACCCCCTTCGACATGCTGGTGATGGGCGCCTATGGCCATTCGCGCATCCGCAGTCTGATCATCGGGTCAACCACGACCGAGATGATCCGCTCCTGCAAGGTGCCGATTGTGCTGACCCGATGAGCGCCTGACAAGGCCTTCGGCCATGGCACGGGCACGCCGGGTCGGACGCGCGGCTCAGGCCAGAATGTCGCTCAGCGCGGATTGGCGCGGCTTGTCCTCCTGCAGGTCCAGCGCATCCTCCAGATGCTGCAGATGGGCGTCCATGGCGCGTTTGGTGCCTTCGGCATCGCCAGCCTCGATCATGCGGATGATCTCTTCATGTTCCTCGGGGCCGCAATCCGGGGCAGAGCGGGACTGGTACATGGCGATGATCAGCGAGGTGCGCGAGATCAACTCGTTCAGCACATCGGAGAGGTACCGCGAGCCGGCAAGCTCGGCCACCAGCAGGTGAAACCCGCCCGACAGATGGATGATCGCCGAGGTATCATTGCGCGCATGCGCGGCGCGCTCATCCTCCAGATGGGCGCGCAGGCGCGACAGGGCCTGGGGCGTGACATTGGTGCACAACCGTTCGACCAGCCGCGCCTCGATGGTGCGCCGGGCAAAGAAGATGTCGCGGGCCTCCTCGATTGTGGGTTCCGAAACAAAGGCGCCGCGATTGGGCACAAGGGTCACCAGTCCGCTGCTTTCCAGCCGCGCCAGCGCCGCGCGCACCCGGGCGCGACTGACCGAGAAGATGGCGCAAAGCTCTTCTTCCTTCAGCCGGGCGCCGGGGCGCAGCTTGCGCTCGGCAATTGCCAGCCAGAGGCGGTTGCAGATCTCGTCAATGGGGGTCTGAGCGGTGGTGCGCGACATGGCAAATTCCTTTCCATTCGGTCAAAGACCAAGAAACGCGCAGAGTCAATAATGTCGTCACTTCCCGCGTCAGATCGGCGGCAAGATTGTAGACAAAGTTGTTGATGAAGTTTATAGCTTTGGTGAGGGTCCTTGCACCCGCCACGGAAACCGGACGGCACGGATGGACATAGACTTCACCGCCATCAGCGCGCGCGAAAGATACCGCTACCTCACCGGGTTTGTCGGTCCCCGCCCCATCGCGCTGGTGTCCACATGCGGGCGCGATGGGCGCGACAACGCCGCCCCGATGAGCTTTTTCAACGTGTTCTCGCATGATCCGGCGTTGCTGGTGCTGGGCATGCAGCCGCGCCGGGATGGCACCGAAAAGGACAGCATGCGCAACATCCGCGACAGCGGCGCATTCGTGGTCAACATGGTGGACATGCGCCTGGCGCAGCAGATGCTGGTCTGCGGTCTGGACCCTGGCCCGGATGTGGATGAGATCGCCCTAGCCGGGCTGACGGCAGCCCCGGGGGCCGCCGTGGCGGCACCGCGGATCGTGGAAAGCCCCTGCGCCTTCGAATGCCGGGTGGAGCGGATCATCGACTACCCGCGCCGCGCCATCGTCTTTGGCGAGGTGGTCCATTTCTGGGCCGATGACACCTGCCTGGGCCCTGACGGTCGCAGCGTGGACCCAGGCCACTACCAGCCCATCGCGCGGCTGCATGATGACAATTACATCGCCTCGGACCGTCAGTTCGAATTACTGCCCCCCGATCTTGGTGAAACCCTGTCAAAGCGAAAGGCCGCCGAATGAAGCTGCGTCTGATCAACCCCAATTCCACCGACGCCATGACGCAGCAGATCGCGCGCAGCGCCCGTGCGGTGGCCCATCCAGGCAGCAGCATCTCGGCGCTGACATTGAGCGGCACGCCGGTCAGCATCGAAGGCTACCACGACGAAGCCGTCTGCGTGCCGCCGCTACTGGAGGCCATCCGCGCGGGTGAGGCCGAGGGCATGGACGCGCATGTCATCGCCTGTTTCGACGATGTGGGGCTAGCCGCCGCGCGCGAGGTCGCAGGCGGGCCGGTGCTGGGGCTGTGCCAGGCCTCGGTGCAGGTGGCCATGATGATCTCCAAACGGTTCAGCGTCGTGACCTCGCTGGACCGGTCGGTGCCTATCATCGAGGATCTGGTGGAAGACTATGGCGCCGGGCGGGCCTGCCGCCGGGTGCGCGCCGTGGACCTGCCGGTGCTGGCCTTCGAGGCCGATGCCGCCCTGTCCCGCGCGCGACTGAAAGAGGAAGTCACCCGCGCCCGGGATCAGGACAAGGTGGATGCCGTAGTGCTGGGCTGTGCGGGCATGTCGGATTTCTGCCGCGCGCTGGAAGAGAGCCTGCAGATCCGGGTGATCGACGGGGTGCAGGCGGCGGTCAAGCTGGCCGAGGCCCTGGTCGGTGGCGGCTTCCGCACCGCCAAGACCGGCGCCTATGCGTATCCACGCCTGAAATCCGCAGATATGGCACCAGCGCGGGTTTCCGAAAGCGGCTGAGCCCCCATTCCCCAAGCCGATGCAGAAGCGCCCCCGAGCCGCGCCCACCCGCCCACCCTGCGCGCCTGCGGCGGGCGCTGACTGCTGCGCAGGCGCAGCAGTCAGGATAGGGGTTGGCGCCACACAACATGTTTGCAGGGAGAGGTGGCCAGACCTGTCGATGCAGCGGTGCGATGTCTGCCGGTATGGCGCCGAGCGGGCGCGCGGGCACGGCGGCCACACCGCACGGATCAGGCCGACAGGGCGGGAATGCCGTTGCGCTCCAGCATTTCGGCCACGCGGTGGCAGGCCACGCGGCGGCCTTCGCCGGCCTCGAGCACCTGCGGCACCTCGGCCCGGCAGCGGTCATCGGCCTGGGGGCAGCGGGGATGAAAGGTGCAGCCTGGCGGCGGGTTGAGGGGGCTGGGCACCTCGCCCGTGGCGGGGGCAACCTCGGGGCGCGGGGCCTCGATATCGGGGATCGTTTCCAGCAGCAGTTGCGTATACGGGTGCAGGGGGTGGTCGAACAGGGCCTCGGTGTCGGCCTCTTCCACAATCCGGCCCAGATACATGACGGCGATCCGGTCGGACATGTGGCGCACCACGCTCAGGTCATGGCTGATGAACAGATAGGTCAGGCCGAACTCATCCTGCAGACTGCGCATGAGGTTCAGTATCTGCGCCTGCACCGACACATCCAGCGCGGATGTCGGTTCATCGCAGACCAGGAACTTCGGCTCTCCGGCCAGGGCACGCGCGATGGAGATGCGCTGGCGCTGCCCGCCCGAGAACTCATGCGGGAATTTCTCGGCATCGCGGGGCGACAGGCCGACGATCCCCAGCAGCTCGTCCACCCGGGCGCGGGTCGCGGCCTCGCCCGCGCGCAGGCCCAGCTCGCGGATCGGTTCGGCGATGATGTCGCGCACCCGCCAGCGCGGGTTCAGGCTGGCATAGGGGTCCTGAAAGATCATATGCGCCTGGATCCGATGGCCGCTGTCGCCCAGGCTGAAGTCGATCTGCCCGGCGCTGGGACGGTAAAGCCCGGTCACCAGCCGCGCGACCGTGGATTTGCCGCAGCCGGATTCGCCCACCAATGACAGGCACCCCCCCAGAGGCACCGAAAAGCTGATATCATCCACCGCGCGCAGGAGCGTCCGCGGCTTGCGTTCGATGATCCGGTTGAGCAGCGGGGCCGAGACATCGAACACGCGCGAGAGATTGCGCACCACAAGCGCCTGTTTCATGTCACACCTCCGGCATTCATCCAGCAGGCGACGATGCCCGTGGGGGTGGCGGTCAGTTCGGGGCGGTCAACCCGGCAGCGCGGACCGGCATCGGGGCAGCGGGGGTTGAAGGCGCAGCCCGGCGGGATTGCATCCAGCCGCGGCATGGAACCATCGATCTGGGTCAGGCGCGGAACCCGCTTGCGCAGCGCCGGGATCGCCCCGATCAGCCCGCGGGTATAGGGGTGGCGGGGCTGGCGCAGGACCTCCTGCACCGGGGCAAGTTCGATCAGCCGCCCCGCATACATCACTGCGATCCGGTCGGCGGTCTGGGCGATCACGCCCATGTCATGGGTCACCAGCAGCATCGCCACGCCGGTTTCATCGCACAGGCGGCGCAGGAGTGACATGATCTGCGCCTGGATCGACACATCCAGCGCGGTGGTCGGCTCATCGGCGATGATCAGCCGCGGCTGCGCCGCCAACGCCAATGCGATCACCACCCGCTGGCGCATCCCGCCGGAAAACTGGTGCGGGTAGTGGTTCACTCGTTCATCGGGCGATGGGATGCCGACCCGGCGCAAAAGGTCGCGCGCCTGGTCCATTGCCTCGCGCCGGGAGGCGCCCAGATGCACGCGGATGGTTTCGGCGATCTGGTGGCCCACGGTGAACAGCGGGTTGAGGCTGGTCAGCGGATCCTGGAAGATGGCGCCGATCTGCTTGCCGCGCAGGCGTTCCATCTGCGATTCCGGCAGTTGGTCAATGCGCGCCCCCAGCAAATGCACCTCGCCGCCCGAGATATGGCCCGGGGGTTCCAGCAGGCGCTGGACGGCCAGGCCGGTCATGGACTTGCCCGCCCCGGATTCGCCGACCATGCCCAGGATCTCACCCGGGGCCAGATCGAAGCTGATGTCATCAAGCGCCTTGAGCACCCCGCGCCGCCCGGGAAAGGAGACGCTGAGGTTGCGCACGCTCAGGACCGGCTCAGCGGTCGGTGACGCGGTGGCCACGGCTTCGGCAGGGGCAGTGTCAGGCATCGCGCAGGTCCTCCATGGGAAAGCTGGGCGGAAAGATGTCGGTCACCGGCGGGTGGTCCCAGGTCCGGTCCGGGTAGCGGGCGACCAGCCGGTCGAATTGACCCTGCGCCTGTGCGCGGGCGGTGTCATCAAGCCCCGCCACGGCGCCGTCGCGCATGGACAGGCGCCCGTCCACGAACACCGCGCGGGTGACGCGCCCGCTGGCGCCCAGCACCAGCGATTGCACCGGGTCGATGGTCGGGGTGATGCCCTGATCCAGATCGAACACGGCGATATCGGCGCAGGCGCCGGGTTCCAGCCGTCCCAGGTCATTGCGCCCCAGCGCGCGGGCGCCGCTGGTGGTGGCCAGATCGAACATCTCTGCAGCGCTCAGCGCGCCGGGGTCGCCGGTGACGATCCGCCCCACCATCTGCCCCACGGCAAGGTTCAGCAGCATGTCCGGCGGTGCGGTATCGGTGCCCATGGCCACGTTGATCCCCTGCGCGCGCGCGGCCCGCACATCCAGCGTGCCCCCGCCCCGCGCCGAGACCAGCGGACAATGCACGATATGCACCCCATGTTCGGCATAGAGCGCCAGATCGCCCGCATCGGCCCTGGTGGCGTGCGGCGCCAGCAGGCGCGGCGAGAGCACACCCAGTTCGGCCAGCCAGCGCGGCGCGGTGGTGCCGTGCAGCGCCTGCACGGTGTCCACCTCCATCGCCCCTTGCGCGCAGTGCAGGCGGACGGGGCAGTCCAGTCGCTCGGCCTCGGTCATGGTGCGCTGAAGCAGCGCGGCGGTGCAGGTTTCCACCCGGTCCGGCGCCAGCAGACCCCGGATCAGCCCGCCATGGGTCATGTCATGGGTTTCCACAAAACGCACCGCATCGGCCAGCCCGTCCATGCCGCGCGCCGCGTCAAAGCGTGGCTCCATCCGGCCCGGGGCGGTCAGGACCATGCCCCCGGCGCGATAGGCCGGGCCAAGATAGACACGCAGGCCCAGCTCGGCCGCAGCTTCGGCGGCGGCGTCGAATTCGGCCACCGTTTCCCCCCATTCGCGGTAAAAGAGCGAGGCGATCGGCGCGGCCGTGGTGATCCCGTTGCGCAAGAGTTCGGCAAAGGCGAAGCGCTTCTGAAAGGCCAGTTCCTCGGGCGAATACATCTCATAGGGGCCGCGCTGGACATAGCTTTCGGGCCAGACGCGGCCCTTGGCCCAGGCGGGGTGGTTGTCCACACCCAGGATGGTGGTGTCGAGGTCCGACAGCGCATCAAGGTCGATGAACCCGGGGCTGATCAGCGCGTGGCCGAAGTCGATGCGGCGCATGGCCTCGCCCCGCCCGGCGGGGACGGCGTTGATGATGCGGGCGCCGTCGATCACCACCTCGGCGCCGCGCAGCAGGCAGTGGCCGCCGTTGCGCCAGGCCAGCACCCAGTCGGCGGTCAGCGCGGTGGGGCCTTCGGGGCGGGCGCCCAGGCGCAGGATGTCCAGCCCATCGGTCATGGGATGTCCCGCAACGGCGCGCCGTTCCGCGCCACCACGGCGCCGCCCTTGACCACCAGCGGGCGCGGGGCGCAAAGGGTCAGCGCCTCGGCCGGGCAGGAGCCCGCCAGCAACACCAGATCGCCGGGCGCGCCGGGGTCCAGCCCATGCCCCTTGCGCCCGATGGCCCCTGCCCCGCCCGGGCCGATCACATCCAGCAGCACCTCCAGTTCGGCATCGGTGCGAAAGCCGTTTTTCATGCCCAGGATCTGCGCGCGGTGCAGCATGTCGGGCAGGCCCCACGGCCCCCAGGTATCGCGGATACCGTCACAGCCCGCGCCAACCCGCACGCCCGCCGCGCGCAGCGCCCGCAGCGCCGGCACACTGGCCGAGGGTGAGCCCGTGGTCATCACCGCCACCCCTTCGCGGGCCAGATCGGCCATCAGCGCGGCTGCGCGGCTTTCAGGCAGGCTGCCCAGGCAGAAGGCATGGCTGATCGCCACCTGCCCCTGCATGGCATGGGCGCGGGTGCGCTCCAGGATCATCTCCATGGAAAACGCGCCCATCTCACCGGGTTCGTGCAGGTGGATATCGATGGGCTTGCCGTGTTTTTCGGCCAGCGCAAACAGCGCATCCAGTTGCCCCTTCGGGTCCCGGTCGATGGCGCAGGGGTCCAGCCCGCCGACGATATCGGCGCCGGACGCCAGCACCGTGTCCATCAGGTCCAGCGTGCCGGGGCGCACCATCAGCCCCGATTGCGGAAAGGCCACGATTTCGATCTCGATCATCCCCGCCAGCGCCGCGCGGGTGGCCTGCAGCCCGTCGAACAGGCTGCGCCCATGGTCGGTGTCCACATCCACATGGCTGCGGATGATCCTGGTCCCGCTGGCCACCAGATGCAGCGCATGGCGCATGGACTGGCGGTGCACCTCCAGCCCGATCCGGTTGCGGTCATTGCGTTCGTTGTCGATCAGGTTCTGCAGCGGCCCGCCCTTGCGGTCGGCATACCAGTCCATGCCCCAGACGGTCTTGTCCAGATGGGTATGGGCCTCGATGAACCCGGGCCAGGCGATGGCGCCGCGGGCATCCTCGACCGGCACGCCGGGGGCGTCCAGCCCCGGGGCCAGTTCGGCGATGGTGCCGCCGCGGATCAGCAGATCGCAGGCGGGGCCGCCCATGGGGCGCAGGTTGCGCAGCAGAAGATCACTCAAGGGTATCACCTCAGTTTCGGGTTCAGGGCATCGCGCAGCCAGTCACCTACCAGATTGATGGAGACCACCAGCAGCGACAGTTGCAGCACCGGGAACAGCACGATCCACCACTGCCCGGAGAACAGGTAGTTGTTGCCGATGCGGATCAGCGTGCCCAGGCTGGGCAGGCTGGCGGGCATCCCCACGCCCAGAAAGGACAGGGTGGCCTCGGCCAGGATGGCCATGCCGAAGCTGAGCGTGGCCGCCACCAGAACCGGGGTCATGGTATTGGGCAGGATATGGCGCAGCATGATCCGGCGCGGGCTGACCCGCAACAGGCGCGCGGCTTCGACATATTCCTTGCGCCGCTCCACGCTGGTCTGCGCGCGCACGATCCGCGCATACTGGACCCAGTTGCTGAGCGTGATGGCAAAGACAATCACCCCGGCGGCCCCCAATGCCCGCCATTCCGGCGGCAACATGCCCATGGCCACCGCACTGGCCAGGATGGCCAGCAGGATCGTGGGAATGGACAGCAGCACATCGGCGAAGCGCATCAGCACATTGTCGATGATCCCGCCGAAGAACCCCGCCGCCAGCCCCACGATCACCCCGATTGCCAGCGAGAACACCACCGCGAAGACCGCGATCAGGATCGACGTGCGCGAGCCATAGAGGATGCCTGAGAGCACATCGCGCCCCTGAATGTCCGTGCCCAGAACGAACGGCCAGCGCCCGCCCTCCTGCCAGATTGGCGGGATGCGGGCGTTCATCAGTTGCAGCTCGGCCGAGTCATAGACGTTTTGTGGCGCGATCAGCGGCGCAGCAAAGGCCGTGACGATCAGGAACACCAGCAGGCAGGCCCCCACCACCGCGCCCCGATGCGTGACGAAGGAATGCCACAGATCGCTGTCGCGCATCCGCGCCAGCTGCGAGGGCTTTGCCACAGGGGTCTGTTGATCCGCTTGCAGGGTCATCGTGCAGCCTCCTTCAGACCTTTTCCTGACGCAGGCGCGGGTCGATCACCGCATAGATGATATCGACCAGCGTGTTCAGGGTGACGAAAATGGCAGAGATGATGACCAGATACGCGGCCATGATGGGGAAATCGAGGTTCAGCACCGCCTGGATGAACAGCAGCCCCATGCCCGGCCACTGGAATACCGTTTCGGTGACCAGCGCAAAGGCGATCAGCGTGCCGAAATTCATCGCCGTGAGCGTGGCCACCGGCATCAGGCAGTTGCGCAGCGCGTGGCGGTAATGGATGATCCGGCGCGGCACACCCCGGGCGCGGGCAAATTTCACGAAATCCGAGCGCAACACCTCCAGCATCTCGGCCCGCACGATCCGCATCACCAGCGTGATTTCATAGAGCGCCAGCGCGATGGCGGGCAGGATGATGGCATTGCGCCCCGAAGGCGTCAGCAACCCGGTGGTCCACCAGCCAAGGGCCACGGTCTCCCCCCGCCCGAAACCCGGCGCCCAGCCCAGCCAGACCGAAAACACCAGGATCAGCAGGATGGCGATCACGAAACTGGGCAGCGACACGCCAAAGATACTGAGAAACTGCAGCCCTTCGGAAAACCACTTGCCCCGGTGAATGGCGGTGATCACCCCCAGCGGGATGCCCACGATCAGCGACAGCATGGAGGCAATGAACACCAGCTCCAGCGTGGCCGGAAGGCGGCTGGCGATCAGCGACATCACATCGCGCTGGGTCTGGTAGGAAATGCCGAATTCACCCTGCGCGGCATTGATCACAAAGGTGAAATACTGAACCAGAAAGGGCTGATCCAGACCCAGGCGTTCGCGCAGCGCGTCCCGGTCGGCCTGGGTGGCCTGTTCGTTGACCATCATTTCGACAGGGTCGCCCGCGACCGCGAAGATCAGAAAGGCCAGGAAGGCCACGGCCAGCATCACCAGGATGGCGCTGCCGATGCGTTTGATCAGAAAGGCAAGCATGGGGTGGCTCCGGCTGGGGGGGCCTGCCCGGCCAGAACCCGGGCAGGATATCGGCGGGCCGCCGCGGGCAGGCCGCGGCGGCTTGGCCTGTTTACTCGGCCACGCGGGTCATCCAGTGGCGCGGCTTGTTGTCGCCTTGCTGCAGCACATCGACCACCCGGTCCGACGCCGCCCAGGCCATGGGCTGTTCATGCAGCGGCGCAAAGATCAGCTCATCCCTGGCAATCTGCAGCGCCTCGGTCTGCATGCCGATCCGCGTGTCATAGTCCAGCTCGGTCGCGGCCGACTGGATCAGCGCGTCGATCTCAGGATAGGACCAGGCACCCCAGTTGAACACCCCGGAGTTGCCTTCGTTGCTGTGCAGCACCTGGATCAGGATCGAATAGCTGTCCAGCATCGGCAGGTTCGCCCAGCCGAAGCTCCAGACATCCGCCGAACCCGATGTCCGTTTCGGCGTCTGCTGGGCGCGTTCGGCAATATCCAGCGAAGCATCGAACCCGGCGCGGTTGAGCATGGGGATCAACGCGTTGCACAGCTCTTCCTCGTTCACATAACCGTTGTTCATGCAGTTGAGGGTGAAGCTGAAGCCCGTGGCGCCGGCCTCCTCCAGCAGGGCGGCGGCGGCGTCAGGATCAAAGGCGTAGGGCTGATCCATCTCTTCGGTATAGCCGGGGATGTCGGGGGCAACCAGCGCGCCGGTGACCCGCGAATTGCCTTGCATGATCACGTCACGGATGGATTCGGCATCGATGGAATGGGCAAAGGCCTGGCGCACGCGCAGGTCGTTGAACATGTTCTCCTGCCCGTTCGACAGCGTCTCGCGCCGGTTGAAGCCGAACATCACCGTGCGCAGATCCTGCGTGACCACCGGGTTTACCCCTGGCGCAGCCTCCAGCCGCATCAGATCCTGCAGCGGGGCGTTTTCGGTGAAATCGATGCTGCCGGACAGAAGCGCCGCCACCCGCGTCGCGGCCGAGCTGATGGGCGTGAATTCGATCCCGGTCAGATTGTGCTGCGCCTCATCCCACCAGTCCTCGTTGACCACCAGCGTCACATTGCTGTCGGGCACCCATTCGACCACGCTGAACGGGCCGGTGCCATTGGCGTTGAAGGTCGGATACCCTTCGACCCCGGCGCCGACATCGGTGGGCTCCATCGCGTCATTGTCGATCAGCCATTGGGCGTTGAAGATATGGATGTTGGTCAGATCGTTCAGCAGCAGCGGATAGCCGGCGTCAACGGTCATTTCGATGGTGTGATCGTCGATCACCTCGGCCGACTGGAACGCCGGCAGGTTGCCGCGCAGAGGGGAATTGGGGTGGCTGACCCGGGCCAGCGACGCGGCGACATCCTCGGCGGTGAAGGGCGCGCCATTGTGGAAGGTCACGCCCTCACGCAGGGTAAAGCGCCAGGTGGTGTCATCCACGATTTCCCAGTCCGTGGCCAGCGCAGGCACGATGTTGAAATCGGGGTCGTAGCGCACCAGACCGTCATAGACGTGATCCAGAAAGCCGATGGTGAAGGAATCACCATAGGAATACGAATCCAGCGATACGATATCCCGCGCCGCGCCCCAGCGCAGCACTTCAGCCGAAGCCGAGGTCGCCAGGAGCCCCAGCGCGACCCCGCCTAGCAGTGATTTTTTCAAGGTTTTCATAACCCATACCTTTCCTGTTGCGGCCGGACCTGATGGCATCTGGCCCGGTGGTTGCGACGCGCCTGGCGGTTCCTGCCACGCACCTGCGCCGGTGATCCCGACATATGAACGGTGACAATCAACAAAATTATTGTCAACGATTTTGTTGGCGAAACCTGCAACAGAGGGAGTCCAGATCGATTCTGCCAGGAATTTGCGCAAATGGCGCGCCGTTCAGCAGCACCCATCATGCCAAAGATCAGATGACCGCCCGAAACCGCTGCCCTGGGGGCAAGGACCACCCGCGCCGCCGGACTTCTCCGGGCACTCTGACCTGACATCCAGGCGGCCTGCACGGGGTCGCGCAAAGGGGGCGCAGAGCACTGCCCTGACCCCTTCCGGGCATGAAAAAGCCCCGCACTGGCGGGGCTGTTTTTCTGCTAAGCCTTTGTTTTATTTGGTGGAGCCAGGCGGAATCGAACCGCCGACCTCTTGAATGCCATTCAAGCGCTCTCCCAACTGAGCTATGGCCCCACTTTGCGGTCTCTGCCGATGCCGCTCTCTACGAAAAGCCCGCGGGCATCGCAAGCCCAAAAATGCACTTCCCGAGGATTTCCCGGCAGATCAGACCGATGCTTCAGTCGTCATTGTCGCTGGCGACATCGGCCAGATCATCGAAGGCGACCGAGTCATCTTCATCATCATCCAGCAGATCGTCATCCACATCCACCGTATCATCATCATCGACCAGAATGTCGTCATCGCTGACGGCCTCCTTGGTCTTGGCCTTTGGCGGCGTGACCGCCGGCCCGGCCATGGTCTTGCCGCCGGATGCATCGATCGTGACCGTTTCGCCCGTATAGGGGCTGACGATCGGAGTGCGGTTCAGGTCATAGAAGCGTTTGCCGGTCACCGGGCAGACACGCTTCACACCCCATTCTTCCTTGGGCATGGTAACCCCCTTGATTCTGGACG
This sequence comes from Rhabdonatronobacter sediminivivens, assembly GCF_013415485.1. Lineage (GTDB taxonomy): Bacteria > Pseudomonadota > Alphaproteobacteria > Rhodobacterales > Rhodobacteraceae > Rhabdonatronobacter > Rhabdonatronobacter sediminivivens. Next base: position 47,060 of record NZ_JACBXS010000009.1, read on the forward strand.
CCATGTGCGAATTGCGCTGCCGTGCCACATGTGATTCAGCGTGTAAACCTGTTTTTCCCACCTGCACGGGCCCCTGCCGCGCAGAATGCGGCTTTTGCGCCGCAGGACAATCACGATATGGTGGGGCACGCAACACGGAGCACAGGGGCGATGGTGCTGACACGCGCAGTTCTTCCGGGCGATCCGCCGCTGGAGGTCGATGTCCGGCGGCGCGCACAGGCGCGGCGCATGTCGCTGCGGGTGTCGCACCCCGAAGGCCACGTGACCCTGTCCATCCCGACCCGGCTTGACGATGCGATCGCGCTGGCGTTCCTGCGCGAAAAGGAGCCCTGGCTGCGCAGCACGCTGGCGCGCCTGCCAGAGCGGGTGCAGGTGGCGCCGGGGGCACGGCTGCCGGTGCGGGGGCAGTTGCTGACGCTGACAACCGGCCCGCAGCGCGGCATCGAGGCGGCTGCCGATGCCCTGATCCTGCCCGCCGACCCTTCGGGGCGGCGCAGCGGACCACGGCTGGCGGCCTGGCTGAAGATGCAGGCGCAGGCAGACCTGGCCGCCGCCTGCGCGCGCCATGCCACCAGGCTGGGCCGCCCCCACGGCGCCATTGTCCTGCGCGACACCCGCTCGCGCTGGGGATCATGCAGCAGCGCGGCGCGGTTGATGTTTTCCTGGCGGCTGGTCATGGCCCCGCCCGCGGTGCTGGATTACGTTGCCGCCCATGAAGTGGCCCATCTGGCCGAGATGAACCACTCCCGCGCCTTCTGGGCCCATGTGGAACGGCTTTACCCCGGCTATCAGCACCCCCGGGACTGGCTGCGCCGGAACGGTCACGGCCTGCACCGCTTCGACTTCACGCCCCCTGACGCGGCACAGGCCCGCGCATGATCCCGCCCAGCCGCAACCCGCGCAGCACCGATCCGTCACTGGCCGTCGTTGCCCATGACCGGGTCTATCGCAGCCTGCGCGCCCAGGTCATGCATGGCGAACTGATGCCGGGCAAGGCCCTGACCCTGCGCGGCATCGGCAAGACATTCGGTGTTTCCATGACCCCCGCGCGCGAGGCCCTGCGCCGTCTGGTCGCCGAAGGGGCGCTGACGCTCTCGGCCTCGGGGCGGGTGACCACCCCTGCGCTCAGCGGCGAACGGATCGAGGAACTGGCCGCCATCCGCGCGCTGCTGGAACCCGAACTGGCCAGCCGTGCGCTCCCGCGCGTCCATATCGCGCTGATCGAGCGGATGGAAAGCATCAACGCCGCCAACCTTGAAGCGGCCATGCGCCGGGACCCGGTGGCCTATATCCGCACCAACCTGGAATTCCACCGCGCCTTCTACCTGCGCGCCCAAAGCCCCGCGATGCTGGCAATGGTCGAAACCGTCTGGCTGCAACTGGGCCCGACCATGCGCGCGCTTTATGCGCGGCTGCGCCGCAACGGCGCGCCGCCGCATCACCGCATGATCATCGCCGCGCTCAAGGCCGGGGACGAACCCGCCCTGCGTCTGGCCCTGCGCACCGATGTGACCCAGGGGCTGCGGCACATGCTCAGCATGACCGCGACCGAATGAGGCGCCCCCCACGCCGGGCAAGGGCGCGGGCGCGCCCGGCGCGCAGGGTGGGTGGGCGGGGCGCGACGGGCGCGCCCTGCAACACTGGCCGCCTCAGACCGCCGCAGCCATCTGGGCGCGCCGCCCCGAAAGCTCCTCGGCCACCAGAAACGCCAGTTCCAGCGACTGGCTGGCGTTCAGGCGCGGGTCGCAGGCCGTGTGATAGCGGTCCGACAGGTCCTCATCCGTGATCGCCCGCACCCCGCCTGTGCATTCGGTCACATCCTTGCCCGTCATCTCGAAATGCACGCCGCCGGGGATGGTGCCCTCGGCATTGTGGATGGCAAAGAACTCGCGCACCTCGCGCAGGACCGAATCAAAGGGCCGGGTCTTGTAGCCGCTGGCCGATTTGATGGTGTTGCCATGCATGGGGTCGCAGACCCACAGCACATCCGCGCCTTCCTCCTGCACAGCCCGGATCAGGCGCGGCAGGTGATCGCCCACCTTGCCCGCGCCGAAGCGCGCGATCAGCGTCAGCCGCCCGGCCTCGTTGCCGGGGTTCAGCCGCTCCAGCAAGCGCTTGAGGTCGCTGACCTCCATCGAGGGGCCGCATTTCAGCCCCACCGGGTTCTGGACTCCGCGCGCGAAGGACACATGCGCCCCGTCCGGCTGCCGCGTCCGGTCGCCGATCCACAGCATATGCCCGGACCCGGCCACCGGCAGGCCGCTGGTGGAATCGATCCGGCACAGGGCCTCTTCATATTCCAGCAGCAGGGCCTCATGGCTGGTGTAGAAATCCACGGTGCGGATTTCATGGCTGGTCTGGCCGGTGATCCCGGCGGCGGCCATGAAATCCAGCGCGTCCGAGATCCGGTTGGACAGCTCGCGATAGCGCTCGGCCTTCTCGCCCTCGGTGAAGCCCAGGGTCCAGGAATGGACGCGGTGCACATCGGCAAAGCCGCCGGTGGAAAACGCCCGCAAGAGGTTGAGCGAGGCCGCCGCCTGCGTGTAGGCCTGCAGCATCCGCGCCGGGTCCGGCACACGGGCCGCGGGCGTGAAGTCAAAGCCGTTGATGATATCACCGCGATAGCTGGGCAGTTCCTGCCCGCCCACGGCCTCCATGGGCGCCGAGCGCGGCTTGGCGAACTGCCCGGCCATCCGCCCCACCTTGACCACCGGCACCCGCGCGCCAAAGGTCAGCACCACCGCCATCTGCAACAGCACCTTGAACGTGTCCCGGATGCTGTCGGCATCGAACTCGGCAAAGCTTTCGGCGCAATCGCCGCCCTGCAGCAGGAACGCCTCGCCCCGCGCGGCGGCGCCCAGCTTGCGCTTCAGGGCGCGGACCTCGCCGGCAAAGACCAGCGGCGGGTATTTCGACAGCTGCGCCTCTACCGCCGCCAGCGCGGCCGCGTCCGGATACTCCGGCATCTGGACCCGTGGCTTGGCTCTCCACTCAGATTTCGTCCAGTCGCTGGTCATGTCATTCTCCGGCACTTCTGTTCGCTTGCGGTGATTGCGATCGCATCGCCCGCACGCCATCCGGCGCGCGCTCTGCGGACCCTGCTATATCGGGTCAGGCGTGCCGGTGCAAACTGCTTTGCCGCCCGCACGCCCGTTTGTTGCTGGCCGCACTCCTGCGTCCCCGCGCCGGTCCCGTGATCACGGACAAGTCATGGCGCGTCTGCAACCTTGTCGCTCCGGGACACGTTCTTCAAGCTCCTGCGCCGCCAGGGGCTGTCCAAAGTACAGGGAAGAACCATGAGAACGTATGCTCTGCCTGGCGCCATTGCCGCACTGATCGCCGGTCCCGCACTGTCCGATACCGCATTCGGCCTTGCCGGTGACCGCACCCTGGTCGAAATCGACCTGACAGCAGCGCAAGTGGTGGGCATGCGCGACATCGATGTGGACGGTCGCCTCCTGGGGCTGGACTATCGTCCGGCAACCGGCCGGATCATCGCCGTGACCGAGGATTTCACGGTGGTCAACATCGACGTGCAGACGGGCATGGTCGAGGAAGTGGTGACAATGGACACCCCGCTTGAGTTCGACGCGGATACGCCGGTGATCGTCGACATCAACCCCGTTCCGGACGCGCTGCGCTTCATGGCAGGGACGGTCAACCACCGCGTCAACCTGTCCAGCGGCGAGGTGACCGTGGACGGCGAGTTGCACTTCGATGACGGCACCGATGGCGCGCCGATGGTCGGCGGCACAGCCTATACGAATGTTGTGGACGGCGCCGAGGAGACGCGCATGTTCAACATCGACGTGTCGCGCGGCGCCCTGCTGCGTCAGACCGCGCCGAATGACGGCGTGATGGAGGTCACGGGCGATCTGGGCGTGATGTTCGACGGCCCCATCGGCTTTGATGTGGTGACTGACAGCGACGGCAACGATACCGCGTGGCTTTATGCGAACGGGATGTTCCACACGGTGGATCTGGAGGCGGCAAGCATTCTGGATTCCTGGGAGATCGAAGCCCTGGATATTGCCCTGCGTGACATCGCCGTGATGCCCGGCTCCGACGACTGAGCCGCGCCCGCGCCGCTCAGGGGGACGCCGACAACGACGGCGGCACCCCGGCACGGGTCGCGCGGTGCGCAGCCTCGATGAATGCAGTGATGCGCGCCGGGTCCTTGTGGCCCGGCGCGTCTTCCACCCCCGAGGACACATCGACCTGCCGCGCACCGGTCAGGCGGATCGCCTCGGCCACATTTTCGGGCGTCAGTCCGCCCGCCAGAAGCCAGGGCACCGGCCAGCGCCGCCCGGCGATCAGGCGCCAGTCAAAGGCCACGGCGTTGCCGCCCGGGCGTGCGGCCCCGCGCGGGGGCTTGGCATCCACCAGCACCTGATCGGCCACCCGCATCTGGCGGTCCAGTTCAGCCAGGTCCGCGGCCTCGGCCAGACCCACGGCCTTCATCACGGCAAGACCGCTCTGCGCCTTGACGGCCTGCACCCGGGCCGGTGTCTCGGCGCCGTGCAATTGCAGGATGTCGATCGGAACCTCGGCCAGGATGGCATCGAGCAACGCGTCTTCGGCATCGACTGTCAGCGCCACCTTGGCCACCCCCGGGGGTGCGGCCAGTGCCGCCGCGCGGGCGGCACGGATCGACAGGGCGCGGGGTGAGCGCGGGAAGAACACGAAGCCCACGTAATCCGCCCCCGCCGCCACGGCAGTGTGAACCTGTTCCGCACTGGTCAGGCCGCAGATCTTTACCCGCATGGCTGGCGCCCCTACCCCGCTGGTTCAGCGAGCCTCGATGGCTGGAACACTGGTCTGGCGTGCCTTGGCCTCACCGGATTCGACAATGGCCAGAACATCGTCCTTCTGGGTTTCCGGTGCGGCCTTGCGCACCCGGCCCAGTTCGCTGCGCAGTGCGTCGCATTCATTGCGCGCCCGCGCGGCCTCGGCCCGGTAGCCGCGTTCGCGCAACCATTCCCAGACAAAGCCGAGCAACAGACCCACCACCAGTGAGGCACCGATCACCACGAACAGCGGCAGCGTCAGAGCCATGTTGAAGCCGAAAAAGGCGGCCAGCGTTTCCGGCAGCAATTCAAGCGTGGTCATGTCACGGTTGGCCAGCGCCACCGTCACGAAGACGGCAAGCATCAGCCCCAGGAACGCGTAACGGATGTACATCATGGGCGGCTCAGTCCTCCTTGCCGTTCAACCGGTTGCGCAGCAGCTTGCCGGTCTTGAAGAATGGCACGGTCTTGGCTTCAACGTCCACCGATTCCCCGGTGCGCGGATTGCGACCGATGCGCGCGTCCCGGTGCTTGACCGAAAACGCACCGAACCCACGCAACTCCACGCGCTGCCCCCGTGCCAGGGCTTCGGTGATTTCCTCGAATATGGTGTTGACGATCCGCTCCACGTCGCGCTGGAACAGATGCGGGTTTTCTTCGGCGATCTTCTGGATCAGTTCGGAACGGATCATTCCGCGGCCCCCCGTGACGTTTCTTATGTATTTGCGTCCGGCGCGACTATAGGCGGATTTTCTGTCGGCACAAACAGGAAACCGTCTTGCCCGCGGCCAGGCACCTGCAACCGCGGCGCAACGGGAACGCTCAAGCCCCGACTAGCCCCCCGACTATCCCCCGGCCAGAGGCTGCAGCAGCGCGGGCACGGCATCGGCGGCGGGGCGCATGGGGTGCCAGGCCTGGGCCAGTTGCAGCAGGCCCGCGTCATCGCCATGCCGTCCGACGATCTGCACCCCGATCGGCAGCCCCTGCGCGCCGAACCCCGCCGGCAGGCTGATCGCCGGCAGACCGATCAGGCTGGCGGGCACCACCACCTCCATCCAGCGGTGATAGGTGTCCGTGGCCCGCGCGCCGATGGCCTGCGGGTGGACCACACCCCTGTCAAAGGGCCAGAGCTGCGCCGAGGGCAGCGCAAAAGCGTCATAGTCGGACAACAGCTCGGCCGCGCGGGCATACCAATGCGACCGGATCAGCCCGGCGGCGCGGATGTCCTCGGTGCTGTAGCTGCGGCCGGATTCGACCTCCCAGATGGCGGCGGGCTTGAGTTGGGCGCGTTTTTCGGGGGCATCGTAAAGCGGCCCCAGCCGCCCGGCCACGGCAAAGCCGCGCAGCACGCACCAGGACCGCCACAGCAGCGCCGGGTCAAAGGGCGGGGCCACGGCGTCCACCCGCACGCCCGTCTGCGGCCAAAGCTCCATCGCGGCGGCGCAGGTGTCCAGGATGCCGGGATCCATCGGATAGGCGCCGCCCCAGTCCCCCAGCCAGGCAATCCGGCGCCCGGCCACGGGGGTGGCGATGCGGTTCAGAAACCGCTCTTTCGGCAGGCCATAGGGCATGGCCGGGTGCGGGCCGGACTGGACCTCAAGCAGGGCGGCCAGATCGCGCGGGCTGCGCGCCATGGGGCCGTTGGTCGAGAGCGGATGCAGGAAGCTTTCCTCGCCCGGGCCATCGGGGACGCGACCCCAGCTGGGGCGCATGCCATAGACATGGTTCCACCCGGCGGGGTTGCGCAGGCTGCCCATCATGTCGGACCCGTCGGCCACCGGCAGCATCCCCAGCGCCAGCGCCACCGCCGCTCCGCCCGAAGACCCGCCCGCGCTGCGCGCTGGATCCCAGGCATTGCCGGTGGCGCCGTGAACCGGGTTGAACGTGTGGCTGCCCAGGCCGAATTCCGGCGTGTTGGTCTTGCCGATGATGATGGCACCCGCAGCGCGCATCCGCGCCACCATCAGGCTGTCCGCCGCCGCCACCTGCCCCGCCAGCAGCGGCGAGCCCTTGGACGTGGGCAGCCCCGCCGCATCCTCCAGATCCTTGATCGCCAGCGGCAGACCATGCATCCAGCCCTTGCGCTGGCCTGCGCGCAGGGCGGCATCGGCGGCGCGGGCCTCGGCCAGCAGGTCCTCGGCCGGGCGCAGGGACACAATGGCATTCACCCTCGGGTTCAGCGCCCCGATACGCTCCAGCGTCGCCTGCATCAACGCCTCGGCGCTGATCCGTTCACCGGCGATCAGGGCCGCCTGCTCCAGGGCATCCCCGGCCAGAACCTCTTGCATTGCCACCCCTCCCATGCTGCAACGGCGGCACTATGCGCCGGACGCCCCGGCCCGGCAAGACCACGCATCACAAGGGGGGAGGTGCAGCATGTCCGACCTGATCCGCTGGGGCATCCTGGGGGCGGCGCGGATCGCCCGCACGGACCTGGCCCCCGCCATCCACGCCGCGCGGGGCGCCAGGCTGGTCGCACTGGCCACATCGACCCCTGCCCGCGCCGCGCCGTTTCAGGCGCTGGTGCCGGGGCTTCGGGTGCATGACGATTATGACGCCCTTCTGGCCGACCCGCAGGTGGATGCCGTCTACATCCCCCTGCCCAACCACCTGCATGTGGACTGGACGCTGCGCGCCATCGCCGCGGGCAAGCATGTCCTGTGCGAAAAGCCCATCGCACTGGAGGCTGCGCAGATCGACCGGCTGATCGACGCGCGCGATGCCAGCGGGTTGCAACTGGCCGAGGCCTTCATGGTCACCCATCACCCCCAATGGGCCCATGTCCGCCGCCTGCTGGAGGACGGCGCCATCGGCCGGCTGGAACATGTCGAGGGCTGCTTCACCTATCACAATACCGACCCGGGCAACATCCGCGCGCACGCGGCCATGGGCGGCGGGGGGCTGCGCGATGTCGGCGTCTATCCCTGCATCACCACCCGCCTTGCCACCGGGGCCGAGCCCGAACGCCTGCGCGCCGATCTGCGCCTTGACGGCGGGGTCGATGTCTTTGCCCGGGTCTGGGCGGATTTTCCGGGCTTCACCCTGTCCTTTTACTGCGGGATGCGCCAGCACCGCCGCCAGCACATGGTGTTTCACGGCACTGATGGCTGGATCGCGCTTTCGGCGCCGTTCAACGGCCGGGTCTTTGGTGACACCCGCGTCACCTGGCACAGTGCCGACGGGGTGGACCATGTCATGCGGTTCAACACCATCGACCAGTATGCCCTGATGATCGAAGCCTTTGGCGCCGCCATCGCCGGGGAAACCCCGTTCAACTGCCCGCTGGAGTTTTCACGCGGGAACCAGGCCATGATCGATGCAATCCTTGCGGCGGGCGGATAGCACGGCGCGCGCCTTAAACAGCGATTCATCCTTCTGCCGCATACTCCGGCCCACCGACCGGACCGGACAGGGGATCGCCCTTCAATGGGGATTGCGGACAGATTGCTGATCGAACGCCGCGCGCGCCTGCGCGCCGAAAAGCGCCTGATCCGCAAGGAGGCAGAGCTGCGCGCGATCAACACCATGCTGGAACGCCACGCGCATGAATTGTCGGATCAGGTCATCGCCCAGCGCTCGGCCATCGATCACGCGCGGATGCTGGCCGACCGGCTGGAACAGGAAAAGGCCGCCGTCTGCCAGTCGCTGGAAGCCGCCACCGAAACCATCGACCTGGTTGAGGAACGGCTGCGCAGCGGGATCGATGCCATCGGGGACGGTTTCGCCATCTTCAGCGCCGACCAGCGGCTGGTGGTGGCCAACCGGGCCTATCTGCGCCCGTTTGAACGGATCGATGCGATCGCCCCCGGCGTCAGCATCCGCCGCATCCTGCAGGCCTGCGCCACCGAAGGCGTGGTTGATATCGGCTCCGAAGACCCCGACGCCTGGATCGCCATGATGGAGGCGCGCTGGGACGCCGATCCCATTCCGGAAACCATTCTGCATTTCACCCGCGGCATCAGCGTGCGGCTGATCGAACGGCGCGCGCGCAACGGCGATATCGTCACCCTGGGCCGCAACATCACCACCACCCTGCAGCATGAGGCCGAACTGCAGGAGGCCCGCCACCGGGCCGAGGTTGCCAACCGCGCCAAATCCGCCTTTCTGGCGAACATGAGCCATGAAATCCGCACCCCCATGAATGGTGTGGTGGGCATGGCCGATCTGCTCTGCGGGACCGAACTGGGCGAGGATCAGAAGCTTTATGCCGAAACCATCCGCTCCTCGGGCGAGGCGCTGCTGGCGATCATCAATGACGTGCTGGACTATTCCAAGATCGATGCCGGCAAACTGAGCCTGGCGCCTGAGCAGTTTGACCTGGAACGCTGCATCCATGATGTGCTGACCATGCTGCAGCCCGATGCGCGGCGCCGCGGGATCGACCTGATCCTGGATTATGACCTGTTCCTGCCCACCTGTTTCCTGGCCGATCCGGGGCGGATGCGGCAGGTGCTGACCAATCTGCTGGGCAATGCGGTCAAGTTCACGGAACAGGGCCATGTGCTGATCCGCGTCGTCGGCATGGCCACCGATGACGGCGCGATGCAGCTGCACATCACCGTCGAAGACACCGGCATCGGCATCGCGCCCGAACACCATGCCGCAATCTTTGGAGAGTTCAACCAGGTGGATGACGCCAGCAACCGCCGGTTCGAGGGCACCGGCCTGGGCCTGGCGATCACCAGACGCCTGATCACGCTGATGGAGGGCGAGATGTGGGTGGACTCGACCCCCGGCAAGGGCTCCTGCTTCGGCTTTCGGGTGGTGCTGCCAACGGTCGATGACACCCCCCTGGCCGATCTGAAGCCGCTGAAACTGGGCCATATCCTGCTGGTCGAGGATCAGCAGATCAACCGAACGGTGCTGGAGCGCCAGCTGTCGCAGCATGCCCGGGATGTCACCGTCTGCCGCACCGGGGCCGAGGCAGAGGCCGCGCTGGCCGGTGGCACACGGTTTGACCTGATCCTGACCGCGCAGGATCTGGCCGATACCAGTGGCATCGACCTGACCCGAAGCCTGCGCGCGCAGAACTGCGATGCGCCGGCGCTGCTGCTCTGTACTGACCCCGCGGCAATCGATGCGCCCACCCGCGCCGAGCTGTTTGCTGCGGTGATCCGCAAGCCGGTTCTCCGGCGGGAATTGATCGAGACTTTGCGCAGCGTGACGGCGGCCCCCGCGCCCCCCGCAAAGACGCGCGCCAAGGCGACAGGAACCGCACCCGCCCGGCGGCGCAAGCCAAAGCCGCCCGCCGCCACCCCTCCGGCACGCCCGTGCGTTCTGTCGGCCGAGGACAACGCCACCAACCGGCTGGTCTTTTCGCGCATGGTCGATGAGCTGGAAATCGACCTGAGCTTCGCCACCAACGGGGCCGAGGCGGTGGAGCTGTTCGGCAGGCTGCGCCCGGCGCTGATCTTCATGGATATCTCCATGCCCGAAATGGACGGGCGCGAGGCCACCAGACGCATCCGCGCCCTGCCGGGCGGCGCGCAGGTGCCCATCGTTGCGCTGACCGCCCATGCCATGCCCGGCGACGGGGCGGAACTGCTGGCCCTGGGGCTGACGGACTACATGACCAAACCGCTGCGAAAACAGGCGATTCTGGAGATGATGACCAAATATCTGGGCCCCGGACTGCAGGGCAAGGGCACCGGGGAGGACGCGGGCAAAGCCTGATCCATACCCGCGAAGCGGACCCACCGCAAAGGCCGTGGCGCCCTACGCCGGGTCTGACACTGCCCCCCTTACCCCGCCCGCCAGCAAGGTCGCCGGGGCACCACAGGCCCCGGCATCTGTGCGCTTTCGCGCGCCCGGCCCTCAGCCGCGGCTGATTGGCACGCGGGTCTCGGCGCCCTCTCCGACCGGTTTGCGCCGGGGCACGGTCAGTGTCAGCACGCCATCGTTCAGCGCCGCTTCGATCCCGGCCTCATCGGCATCCGCTGGCAGCCGGAACGCGCGCGAGAAACTGCCGTACTGGCGTTCGCTGAAATACCAGGTGTCGCCGGATTTCTCGGTCCCGGATTTCTTCTCGCCCTTGATGGTCACCACACCATCGCGAACCGAAACCGAGATGTCATCCTCCTGCACACCGGGCAGTTCCATGGTGATCCGATAGGCCCCGTCATCGGACGAGGCATCGGCCGCGGGCGCCAGGAATTCGGCCAGCCGCGCCCCGAACTGTCGCAGCGGATCATACAGCGAAGGCCACAAAGTGCTGATGGGGTTCTTCTCGACCATTGTCACCTCCTCTTGCGGTCAAGTGTCAGTGGCAAGAATATGGGGCGCCACACGCGCCGTTTCCATGATCCGGATCAAACCCTTGCCGCGCCCCTCGACATGGGCGCGCAGATGGGCATCATGGGACCATGCGCGCCACGCCGACCCATCCTTTTCTGGACCACCCCCGCCCGCTGGCCATCGCCCATCGCGGCGGCGGGCTGGAGGCCGAGGAAAACACCCTGCCCGCCTTCATGCGCGCGGTGGGGCTGGGCTTTACCCATGTGGAGCTGGACGTGCACGCCAGCGCCGACGGGCAGGTTGTGGTCCATCATGATGACACGCTGCAACGCATGTTCGATGATCCGCGCAAGCTGGGCGCCCTGCCCTGGGCCGAGTTGCAGGGGCTGCGCACCCGGGGCGACGCCGGGCTGCCGCTGCTGGCCGAGGTGCTGGAGTGCTTCCCCGGCCTGCATGTGGCGATCGAGGCCAAATCCGATGAAGTGGTTGACCCGCTGGCCGATCTGCTGGCGCGCATGAAGGTGCTGGACCGGGTCTGTGTGGGCGCCTTTGCGCCTTCGCGCACGCGCCGCCTGCGCGCGGCGCTGGGGCCGGAACTGTGCTGGTCGCCCGCCCATGCCGGGGTGGCGCGGCTATGGCTGGCGGGCTGGGGGCTGCCGGTGTTGGCGGCGGGCAGCTTTCCGGTGGTTCAGGTGCCCACCCATTTCAAGGGCCTGGCCGTGGTCACGCCGCGGATGCTGCGCGCCGCCCATGGCCGCGGCATACAGGTGCAGGTCTGGACCGTGGACGCGGAGACCGAGATGGAACGCCTGCTGGACATGGGGGTGGATGCGATCATGACCGATCGCCCCGCGCTGCTGCGCGAGGTGATGCGGCGGCGCGGGCTCTGGCGCGGTGCATAGCCGCCAAGGGGGTATACGCATGCCCTAGCCAGCGCGCTCCCGTCGCGGTATCACGGGGCGCAATGTGAACTTCTGGATGAGTACCCCGTGGACGCCAATTTCGCTTCGATCTTCTATGAAATCGCCCTGCTGGTGCTGTTGGCCGCGGGCGTTGGGTTCATCGGCCTGCTGCTGCGCCAGCCGCTGGTGGTGGCTTTCATCGCGGTGGGTGTGCTGGCGGGGCCGGATGCGCTGGGAATTGTCAGTTCGGTTGAATTCATCGAAACGCTCAGCCAGATTTCGATTGCGGTGCTGCTGTTTCTGGTGGGGCTGAAGCTGGATGTCAGCCTGGTACGCAATCTGGGCAAGGTGGCGGTGGCCACGGGCCTGGGACAGGTCACATTCACCGCCTTCTTCGGGTTCCTGATCTGTCTGGCGCTGGGACTGGACTGGCTGACATCGCTCTACATATCGGTCGCGCTGACGTTTTCATCCACCATCATCATCGTCAAGCTGTTGTCGGACAAGCAGGAAATCGGCGCGCTGCATGGCAAGATCGCGCTGGGTTTCCTGATCGTGCAGGATATTTTCGTGGTGCTGGCCATGGTCACGCTTTCGGCCATCGGCGTGGGGCTGGGCGAAGACACCGGCGGGGTGTGGGAGGTCGCGCAGGTCTTCATTGGCGGCGCAGCGATGGTGGGGGCGGTGATCCTGTTCATCCGCTATGTGGCCGAACCGCTGCTGAGCCGCGTCGCACGCTCGCCCGAGTTGATGGTGATCTTTGCGGTCGGCTGGGCGGCCTCGCTGGCGGCACTTGGCGATTTCCTGGGCTTCGGCAAGGAGCTGGGCGGGCTCCTGGCCGGGGTCTCGCTGGCCTCGACCGAGTTCCGCGAGGCGATCAGCTCGCGCCTGGCGTCCTTGCGCGATTTCCTGCTGCTGTTCTTCTTCATCAACCTGGGCGCGGCGCTGCAACTGTCCACGCTGGGGGACCAGATCGGCCCGGCGATCGTGCTGTCGCTCTTCGTGCTGATCGGCAACCCGCTGATCGTGCTGGCGATCATGGGCTTCATGGGCTACCGCAAGCGCACCGGCTTTCTGGCCGGGCTGACGGTGGCGCAGATTTCCGAATTCTCGCTGATCTTCATGGCCATGGGCATCACCATCGGCCATATCAGCGGCGAGGCGATGGGCCTTGTCACCCTCGTGGGCCTCGTGACCATCGCGCTGTCGGTCTACATGATCACCTGGTCGCACAAGCTCTACGAGATCTGCGAACCCTGGCTGGGCCTGTTCGAGCGGCGCAACGCCTTCCGCGAAGCCGCGGACACCATGGCCACGGCCGAGGCGAAGGGCCACGATTTCGTCGTCTTCGGGCTGGGCCGCTACGGCTGCCGCATCGGCGCGCGGCTGCAGGAGCAGGGGTATCGCGTGCTGGGCATCGACTTCGACCCCGAAGCGCTGAGCCATTGGCGGCTCCTGGGTCTTGACGCGATGTATGGCGACGCCACCGACCCGGAATTCGTGGCCCACATGGACCTCAGCGGCGTGCAGGCCGTGGTCTCGGCCGTGCCCCGTGACCGTGGCGCCCTGACCGAGGCAGACCCCCAGCTGGCGCTGCTTCATGGGCTGCGGAGCGCAAACTACCGCGGGCGTGTCTTCCTGTCGGTGCAGAAAGTGGCCGAGGCGGACGAGCTTCTGAACCAGGGCGCAAGCGTGGTGCTCAAACCCTTTGACGATGCTGCCGACTATGCCGTGCGCCAGCTGATCGCCGGGGATGAACCCCGCACCGAAAGCTGAACACCAGACCATCCCCACGCGTTCCTTCACGCCGGGGGTGGGGCTGCAGCCCGTAAAATACGCGTATAATCGGAAACAATAGCCCCGGTTTCGCCGGGTTTGTGGACGATTCGCCACCACCCCCCTGCGCCATCCTGACCTCGGGTGAAATGGTGGTCTGGGTTGGGTCATGTGGCTGCAGGTGCAGGGCCGCGTCGCTTCGGGCGATGACGCGCTGGATATCGGTATCCGGGACATTCAGCTCTGGCAGAGCGGCAGCGACACATATGCGCTGACCAGCAGTGGGCGCGCGGGCGGGCTGGTGAATTACCGCGTTGACTCCGCCGGGCTGACCCTGATGGACAGACGCGCCTTTCACCCCGGGATCGACCGCCATGCCGCGCCCAATCTGGTGGTCCACGCGCTGGATGATTTCCTGCAGGCGGGCGTCACCGTCATGAATGGTGAAATCGGCGGCTACAGGCTGCGCGGCGATGGGATGATCGGCGGGCGGCGCTGGGTGCCGCTGGAGGATGCCGCCGAACTGGGCCGCGCGGGCGTGGCCGAAGGGTTCGCCGCCCCCGCATTGCTGCAGGACGCGCCCGTGTCCGGGGTGCCCGATGGCGGCTGGAGCGCCGCCACCGTCGGTTTTGCGCCGGTTCAGGGGGGCTTTCTGGCGCTTGGCGGGCTGGAAGGGGCGCTTTACAGCTATCATGGCGCGCCATCGGGCGCCGTGACCCTTGATGCGCGCTTTGGGGCCCAGCAGGGGCTCTGGGTCCATGCTCCCACCGCGCTGGAGGTGATCGACGCCCATGGCGCGCAATGGGCAGTGGTTGGCGCTGCGGGAAGCCATTCGCTGACCGTCCTGCGGGTGGACCCGGTGCAGGGGTTGCAGGTCACCGATCATCTGATGGACAATGGCGCCACCCGCTTTGCCGATGTGCAGGCCGTCGCCACAGCGGTGGCGGGGGATCATGCCTTTGTGGTGGCCGGCGGCGGCGATCATGGCCTGACCCTGTTTGCGCTGCTGCCGGATGGGCGGCTGGTCTGGCTGCAGACCATCGCCGATGGCCCCGAAACCGGGCTGCGCAATGTCACCGCGCTGGAAGCCGCGGTCGTTGGTGACCAACTGGTGGTGATGGCCGGGTCGCAGGCCGATGCCGGGCTGACCAGTTTCACACTGCCCCTTTCGCGCCTGGGCGATGTGATAGAAGGCGACGCCGACAGCACCGCCACGCTGCGCGGCGGTGCGCGGGATGACATTCTGGTGGCTCATGCGCCCGGCACGCGCCTGGAGGGAGGGGCAGGCAATGACATTCTGGTCGCCCCACCCGGCGAGACCGTGATGACCGGCGGCGCCGGGGCCGATACCTTCGTGCTTCATGCCCTGACCACCGAGGCCCGGATCACCGATTTCCAGCGCGGCGCCGACCGGCTGGATCTTTCGGCCTGGCCCATGCTGCGCAGCCCCGATCAACTGTCGGTGGCGGCCACATCCTCCGGCGCAAGTGTCAGCTACCGCGAGGCCACGCTCCAGATCACCGCCGCCGATGGCGCGCCGCTGGGGCGCGATGACCTGTTCGGCCATGCGTTCCAGACCCCTGACCGGATACAAGTGCTCAGCGATTCGGCGGTGCTGCCCGTGGACCCGCCTGCCCCCCCGCCCGAAGCACCCGCACCGCCGCCACCGTCGCCGCCACCACCGCCACCGCCGCCGCCGGACGATCAGCCCCCACCGGACCCGGCGCCGCCTTCGCAGCCCGCGCCACCGCAGCCGGACCCGCCCCCCGAAGACGGCACCCTGAACGGGACGGTGCTGAGCCGCAGCGGCGCCGGTGTCGGCGGGATCGCCGTGCGGGCGCGAGACCCCGAAAACGGCGCGGTCCTGGCAGAAACCACCACCGCCGCCAGCGGGGCCTTTGCGCTGTCCCATGACGGCGCGCTGGCGCTGGAGTTCGCGCACAGCTTCAACGGCACTGCCACCCGTCCGGTCACCGCCATGGATGCGCTGGACGTGCTGCGCATCGCCGTGGGGCTGGCCCCCAGCTTTGCCGCTGACGGGCTGCGCATGGCCGATTTCGTGGCCGCGGACCTGAACCGGGACGGGCGCGTGACCGCAGTCGATGCGCTGGAGGCGCTGCGCGTTGCCGTGGGGCTGACCCCGGTGCCTGATCCGGTCTTTCTGCCCCTGTCTGAAGCGCAGGCCGCCGCCACCCGCGACGGGCCGAACGGGACCGCCCCCGACAGCCAGGCTGCGGAACGGCTCGATTTCATGGCGGTGCTGCCCGGGGACCTGGATGCCAGCTACGGCTGGCTGGTCTGACCGGGGTCAGCTGCTCAGCCGTGCCCCGATGCGCCCCAGCGCCCAGACCGTCAGATCGCGCAGGATGGCATTGGTGGCGGCGTTGAAGCCCTCGACCACCGGCAATGTCTCTTCTGACGCCACCGGCACCACCGACTGAAAACTGCGCGAGGCCAGGACCTGCCCGTCATCATCGCGCACCAGCCGCGCGGTCAGGCGCACGCGCACCTGCAGGCTGTCATCGGCGATGACCTCGGCCTGGAAATCGGTCAGCTCGCTCACCAGGGTAAAATCCGAGAACCCGCCGGGCAGCGCGCGCCGGCCCACATGGCGCAGGGCATTGGCATCTTCGAAGCTGCGCACCATCAGGGTCTGCAGCATCACCGGGGCCTCTTCGGTCCAGCGTGCACCGGACAGATAGAAGGCCTGCAGCGGCGTGGGCCGGATCATGATCCGGTCCGTGGCCAGGCCACCGCCCGAGGTCGGCGGCTCCACGATCAGGGACCGCGCCAGACTGCGCGTGGCCTGCGGCGTGTCCGTGGGCGCGCGCAGCTCATAGGCGTCCAGCGCGCGCGTTGCCTCGCCCAGCCCCAGAAGGCCGCCACAGCCGGACAGGGCAAGCAGCACGACAGTCATCACGGCGGCACGGGCAGCAATCATCTTCTGAACTCCGGTGTCTGGCGCCCGAGGAAGAAACGGGCAGGGTCACGTTCGATCTGGCGCAAGAGGCGCTCCAGGTTGGAAATCATGGCGCGGGTTTCACGCCCGATCTGGGTGTATTGCGGCAGCGCCTGGGTGGCAAATTCACGCACCGCCGGGCCAGAGGTGGCGATCACCCGGCCCAGTTCGGCAAAAGCCTCGTTCGCGGTTTCGGCACTTTCGCGCAGGCTGGCGGTCACGGCGGGAATGTCATCCGAGACCTGCGCGATGGCCCCGTCAAGGCTGCGCATGGCCGCGCGGAGGTCCTCCAGCACGCCCGAGACCTCCTCGTTGATCACCCGGTCGGCGCCAGCAAAGGCGCGCTCGGCGGCGGCCAGCGTGCGCTCACCGATGTCCAGCGCGCTGTTGATCGCCTCCAGCGTGGTGTTGGCATTGGCAAAGGTTTCGCCCACCTGCGTCATGGTGCCCTGGGTGGTTTCCAGCACCCCGTCCAGCCGCCCCGAGGCCGCTGACAGGTCGGCGCCCACGGTCTCGACCATCTCGGTCGCGGTGCGTGCGGCGGTGCGGATATCGGCCATCACCGCCGGCAGGTCATCGGAGGTGGCGCGGGTGACGGCCTCGACCGCTTCGGTGGCGCTGGCAATCATGGCGCGGGCATCGGCCAGCAGGGGCGCGGCCTCATCCGCCATGAGCCCGTCAAACCGGCCCGCGGCAGTGTCCACCGTATTCAGCGTTTCGGTCAGGCGCAGCAGCATCAGATCGGTGCGGGCGATGGTTTCCTGCGCCTCGCTCAGCCGGGCCGAAGCCTGCTCACCCACCTCGGTGAAGCCGGTCATCAGCCGCTGCGCATCGGCGCCCAGCACCGTGGCCTGCTGGCGCAGGGTGGCGCTGGTCTGGGTCAGGTCACGGGTCAGCACCGGCAGATCGCCCGCCATGAACTGTTCCACCGTGTCCAGCGCCAGGCGGGCGCTTTCAAATGTGGCCTCGGCCCCATCCAGGGCGCTGCCCGCCTGCCCGGCCAGCGCGCCATAGGTTTCCAGCGTGGCGTCGACATTGGCCAGCGTCACCACAGCGCTGTCGGCCACCGGGGCCAGGCGTGCGGTCAGATCCTCGAAGCTGGCAATCGCGGCCTCGGCCTCGCGCAGGCGGGCGGTGGCTTCGGCGCCGACATCGCCGAAATTGGCCAGCATCAGGCGGGTATCGGCGCCCAGCATGTCGATCTGGTTGCGCAGGGCGGTGCTGGTTTCCGTCAGCTCGCGCGTCAGATCGGGCAGTTCCTGGGCCATATAGCTGTCGGCGGTCTGCAGCGTCTGCGTGGCGGCCTCCAGCGCCGCATCACCGACATCGAGCGAGGTGACCGCCCGCCGCGCCAGATCGCCATAGGTCTCCAGCGTCAGATCGACGCGGCCCAGCGTGCCCAGCGCGGCTTCGGCCACCGGCACCATGCGGGTGGTGAATTCGGCAATATCGGTGGAGGCGGTGGCGATGGTCTGGCTGACCTCGGCGAAATCATCCAGCGCCGTGGCCAGCCCCACCGAGGAGCGTTCCAGATTGTCGAGGATGTTCTCAACCCGGTTGCGGTTGGTTTCGCCCAGCAATTCATTCAGGTTTTCAACCACTTCCAGCGCCATGGCCAGCACGGCGGGGCCGTCTTCGAACACCGCGTCCAGGGTGGAGCGCCCGGCCTCGATCACCGGAATCTCGGCGGTGTCCCGCAGCATGGGCTGGTCCGGCGTCCCGGCACTGAGCGCCACGATGGACACGCCCGTGACCCCCAGCGTGCTGATGGTGGCGGTGCTGTCGGTGCGCACGGGGGTGTCCTCGTCCACCTCCAGGCGCACGGTGATGGTCCCGTCCATTTCGGGGGACAGGCGCACATCAACAACCTGCCCCACCGGCAGCCCTTCGAACCGCACCTCGGAGGCGCGCGACAGCCCCGAAACCGACGGAAACCGCACGTCAAAATAGGTATAGCGCCGGTCCAGTTGCACATTGGCAAAGACCATCAGGAAAATCAGCAGGCCCAGAAAGCCCGCCAGCGCGAAAGCCCCGATCAGAACGTAATTGGCGCGGGTTTCCATGGCTCAGGCTGTCCTCTTGCTGGCGTCGATCGCGGCGCGCGATCTTGGCCCGTGAAAATATTCGCGCACCCAGGGGTGATCCACGTCCATCATGTCCGCCATGGTGCCGGTGGTCAGCACCTTCTTTTCGGCGAGCACCGCAATGCGGGTGCAGGCTGCGTGCAACGTATCAAGATCATGGGTGACAAGGAACACCGACAGCCCAAGGCTTTCCGACAGTTGCCGGATCAGCACGTCAAAGGCCGCAGCGCCGATAGGGTCCAGCCCGGCGGTGGGTTCATCCAGAAACAGGATTTCCGGGTCCAGCGCCAGGGCGCGGGCCAGCCCGGCGCGCTTGCGCATCCCGCCTGAAAGCTCGGACGGGTATTTGTCGCCCGCAAACCACGGCAGGCCCGAAAGCGAGATCTTCAAATCCGCCAGATCCCGGCGCAGTGCGGGCGTCAGGCCGGGAACGGCCTGCATCGGCACTTCGACGTTTTCGCGCACGGTGAGGGATGAAAACAGCGCCCCGTCCTGAAACATCACCCCCATGCGCAGATCGATTTCCTTGCGCGCGTCATCGGTGCAGTTCAGCGCATCCTTGCCAAAGATTTCGATACTGCCGCCCTGGGGCGGGCGCAGCCCGGCGATGGTGCGCAGCAGCACCGATTTCCCCGTGCCCGAGCCGCCGACAACGCCCATCACCTCGCCGCGGTAGAGGTCCAGATCCAGGTTGTCATGCACCACCTGCGCGCCGAACTGATTGCGCAGGCCCCGGATGCGGATGATCGGTTCATCCTGCGCCATGTCAGATCCCCACCCGCGCAAAGAAGACCGAAAACAGCGCATCCGCCGCGATCACCGCAAAGATCGCCGAGACCACCGCGGCCGAGGTCATCCGCCCCAGCGATTCGGTGTTGCTTTCCACCCGCATCCCCGCATGGCAGCCGATCACCCCGATGATCACGGCAAAGACCGGCGCCTTTGAAAAACCCACGATGGCATGGTCGATGGAGATTTCCTCGGTCAGGCGGACGTAGAACATCCAGGGCGAAATCCCGAGCTCCGCCCAGGCCATCATCGCGCCGCCCACGAACCCCGCGATATTGGCAATCAGCCCCAGGATCGGCAGCGTGATCAGCAGCGCCAGGATGCGCGGGACAAACAGCACCATCGCCGGGTCGATCCCCAGCGTGCGCATGGCGTCGATTTCCTCGCGCATCTTCATGGACCCGATGGCGGCGGTAAAGGCCGAGGCCGTCCGCCCCGCCACGATGATCGCGGTGAGCAGGATGCCCAGCTCGCGCAGGATGGAGATGGCGATGAGTTCCACCACGAACACCTCGGCCCCGAACTGGCGCAGCTGCACGCTGCCTTGAAAGGCCAGCACGATGCCGATCAGGAACCCCATCAGCGCGACAATCGGCACCGCGCGCAGGCCCACGTCCTGGCAGTGATGCACCAGCGAGGTCAGCCGGAATTCGGACGGGTGGCGCGCCGCGCGGCCCAGCCGGGCCAGGAACACGCCCAGATAGGCGGCCAGTTCCGTCAGGAAGCGCCCGGCGCCAACAACGCCACGGCCCACGCCTTCCAGCATTTCGCGCAGCCCACGCGGCGCGGGTTCGGGCGGGTCAGGCCGGGGCATGGCGGCGGCGACCGTGTCCAGCAGCGATTGCAGCCGCGCCTCCAGCCCGGTGACCTGCGCGCCGTGGCGTTCCGACCAGCGCACCACCGACCAGGCACCGGCGGTGTCCATATGCCCCACGTCCGACAGGTCCAGCGTCAGCGCCCCCTGCCCCGCATGGTCGGCCAGCACGGATTCCAGCCGCAGCAGGGTCTGCACGGTCAACGCGCCGCGCAGGCGCAGCGCGCGCGGGGCGTCCGGTGACGTCTGTGTGACCTCAAACCCGAAATCCGTCATTTCCACCCGTTCCAGGACTCATGGGGACGCCCCACAAGACGCGAGTCGCTTATCGCCCGCAAGTGGAATTGTGAAGGTTTTTCGATGCCTGCACCGGGCACAGCACCCCGGTGCCGCTTTCAGGCAACGGCGCGCGCAGCCGTCAGCAGCGCATGATGCAGCGACCCGGCCGAAGACCGCACCCCCAGCACCGAAAACGCCTGATCGCCGTGCCGCAGCACCACCACGCCCATATGCTCCATCACGGTGCGGGTGGCCGTTCCCGGCGTGACCCGGGCGGGATCGACATTGCACAGACGCTCCAGGAACCCCACCGGCGCGGTGATGTCGAATCGCGCCCAGGCGTCGGTCTGTTCCGTGATCGAAGCGGCATCCCCCAGCGCGGGTTTCACCGCCGCCACGATATCCTCGGAGGCCGAAAGCGGGGTGGCCAGCATCCAGGCCTCGGGCGCCATCCACCAGGCGCGCCAGTCGCCGCCCGCCACCAGCCCGCCGGGGCCGGGCAGGTCCAGCCCGGTCAGCTTGCGCGCCCGGGTCAGGGTATCCTCCAGTTGCCCGGCCCGTGCCGCGACCGAGGCCAGCGCCCAGTCATCGGCCTCGGCGATGGAGATGGCGCCGATGGTATCGGTGCGCAACGAACTGCCGCCCAGCGGCGTGATCGGGGTCAGGTCAGGCACGCAGACGCTCTCCTTCAGGGTCGATGAAATGGGGGCTGACGATTTCCACCGCCGTATCCTGCCCGCTCAGCAGATTGACGGCGCGCACCGTTTCACCCATGCGCGCCGCGCCGCTCTTCAGAAAGGCCAGCGCAATGGGCGCCTCCAGATGCGGCGACCAGCAGGCCGAGGTCACCCAGCCCAGGTCATTGGCCGCCACGGCATCCGCCCCGCGCTCCAGCAGATGCGAGCCAGCGGCGAGGCGCGACCCGGTGTTGAGCGCGCGCAGCCCCACCAGATGCAGGCCATCTTCGCGGTTCATGCCCTCACGGCGAGACAGCACCGCCCCGATGCTGTCCTTCTTGTCCGACACCATCCGGCCCATGCCCAGATCGCGCGCGGTAGTCTGGCCGTTGAGTTCATTGGCCGTGGCATGGCCCTTTTCGATCCGCAGCACGCCCAGCGCTTCGGTCCCATAGGGGGTGACGCCCAGATCGGCGCCTTTCTCCATCAACCGCTCCATAAGCGCGTGGCCATAGCGGGCGGGCACGGCGATTTCATAGGCCAGCTCGCCCGAAAACGAGATCCGGAACAACCGCGCGCGCAAGCCCCCGCAGATGGTGATCTCGGCGCAGGCCATGAAGGGGAAGGCGGCGTTCGAGATGTCATGACCCGGGTCCACAACCCGCTGCAGCAGCGTCCGCGACCGCGGCCCCGCCACGGCGATCTGCGCCCAGGCATCGGTGGTAGAGATCAGCTGCACATCCAGACCGGGCCAGAGGCATTGGCGCGCAAACTCCAGATGGCGATAGACCGGCCCCGCGTTCGCGGTGGTGGTGGTCATCACGAAGTGATCCTCGGCCAGGCGCGCGGTGGTGCCGTCATCCATGAGGAAGCCGTCCTCGCGCAGCATCAACCCGTAGCGGACGCGGCCCACCGCCAGCTTGGCAAAGCCGTTGGCATAGACGCGGTTGACGAATTCGGCGGCGTCGCGGCCCTGAATGTCGATCTTGCCCAGGGTGGTCACATCGCACAGGCCCACGGCGGCGCGCACGGCCAGCACCTCGCGGTCCACGGTTTCGCGCCAGTGGGTTTCGCCCGGGCGGGGGAAATACTGCGCGCGCAGCCAAAGGCCCGCTTCGACGAACACCGCGCCCCGGGCCTTTGCCCAATGGTGGGTGGGGGTCAGACGGGTTGGTTTGAAATCCTTGCCGCGCGCGCGCCCTGCCAGCACGCCAAGGCTGACCGGCGTATAGGGCGGGCGGAAGATGGTTGTGCCGGTTTCGGCGATGGTCTTGCCGGTCAATTCCGCCATGATCGCCAGCGCCGGCAGGTTCGAGGTCTTGCCCTGATCGGTGGCCATGCCCAGCGTGGTATAGCGCTTCATATGCTCGACCGAGCGGAAGTTTTCCTGATGCGCCAGCTTGATGTCCTTGACGGTGACATCGTTCTGGAAGTCCAGCCAGGCGCGGCCCTTGCCCGGCACATGCCAGAGCGGGCGCAGGTCGATCGGCGTATCTTCGGCCTGCGGCAGGGTTGGGGCGGGGGCGCTGCGGCCCAGATCCTCCAGCGCCCTGGCCGCCGCCGCATGGCCCGACTGCAGCGCGCCATGGGTGGAGAACACCCCCGCCGCCGCCCCGGCGACCGCCATGCCGCCGGGCAGATCTGCGCCGGGCACGAAGGCCGCCAGCGCGTCATCCCAGACGGGCCGCCCGCGCTGGTGGCAGGTCAGGTGCACATTGGGGTTCCACCCGCCCGAGACGCCCAGCGCATCAGCGTCGATGCGGAATTCGCGGCCCTGGGCGGTGCGTACGGTGATGGTGTCCAGCCCCAGCCGCCCGGCGCTGCCGATGACCAGGGCGCCGGGCAGATGGCGCGCACCGGGGATGCCCGGGTCCGGGGCGTAGGGGCGCGAGTCAATGATGGCCGAGACGCGCACGCCCTGCGCGGCCAGATCCTGCGCGGTGCGCAACCCGTCATCATTGTTGACGAACAGCGCCACCCGTTTGCCCGGCGCCACGGCCCAGCGGTTGGCATAGGCGCGCATGGCGCCCGCCAGCATGATGCCGGGGCGGTCATTGTCGGCAAAGGCGACGGGGCGTTCGGTGGCGCCGGCGCAAAGGAGGGTGCGCGCGGTGGTGATGCGCCAGAGGATCTGGCGCGGCTTGCCTTCGGGCGGGATCGGCAGGTGATCGGCCACGCGTTCAACGGCGCCGTAGACGCCATGGTCGAAGGCGCCGATGACGGTGGTGCGAGGCATCAGGCGGACGTTATCCAGAGAGGCGAGCTCGGCCACCGCCTGCGCGGCCCATTCAGCGCCGCGCATCTCGCCCAGCGCGAAGCTTTCGGCGTTGAGCCGGCCGCCCATGCGGAAATCCTCATCCGCCAGGATGACCCGCGCTCCGGCGCGGCCGGCGGTCAGGGCCGCTGACAGCCCCGCAGGCCCGGCGCCGATGACCAGAAGGTCGCAATGCAGGAAGCCCTTGTCATAGTCATCGGGGTCATCCTGCCCAGACAGCGCGCCCAGCCCGGCGGCGCGGCGGATGATGGGTTCGTAGACGCGTTCCCAGAAGGCGGCGGGCCACATGAAGGTCTTGTAGTAGAACCCGGCCGAGAGAAATGGCGCCAGCCAGTCATTGACGCCCATGGCATCGAAGGCAAGCGAAGGCCAGCGGTTCTGGCTGGTGGCTTCCAGCCCGTCGAACAGCTCGGCCACGGTGGCGCGGGTGTTGGGTTCGGCCCGGGCGCCGCTGCGCAGGGTGACGAGGGCGTTGGGTTCTTCGGACCCTGCGGTGAGGACGCCGCGGGGGCGGTGATACTTGAAGCTGCGCCCCATGAGGCGCACGCCATTTGCCAGCAGCGCCGAGGCCAGCGTGTCGCCCGGGTGGCCGGAATGGCTGCGCCCGTCAAAGCGGAAGGGCAGCGTGCGGGTGCGGTCGATCTGACCGCCCTGAAGCCGGTAGCCGCTCATGCGCCGCGCCCCCGTTGCAGGGCGACATCGCGCGCCAGGTCAACTCGGGTGATCTCATGCGTGCGGGTGTCGCGGGTGACCACCAGCCAGGAGCGGTCGCCGCCCTCATGATACCAGAGCTCGCGGTGGGTGCCGGCGGGGTTGTCGCGCAGGTGGAGGTAGTCGTGGAAAGCCTCGGGCGCGGCATCGGCCATGCCGTCGGGGCGGTCGATGAGCGTGGCATCGCCCAGATAGGTGAATTCCTGCGCGTCGCGCGGGCCAAGCAGCGGGTGGTTGATGATCATGAGTGCCCCCGTCCCACGGCGGCGCCTCTGGCGGCCGGGGAGTTTGAGTATGTCTGGCAAGATGAAGCGGGCATGGCGGTGCGTCAGTGGAGGTTGGGCTGGGCGCCGGCGCCCTTTTCGTCGATGGGCAGGCCGCGACGGAAGCGGTCCAGCCGATAGGCGGTGGCTGTTTCGTGGGGCTCGCCGGTAGCGAGCAGATGGGCGAAAGCCATGCCCGAGGCCGGGGTGGCCTTGAACCCGCCATAGCACCAGCCTGCGTTGAGGTAGAGGCCCTCCACCGGGGTGCGGTCGATGATGGGCGAGCCGTCCATGGACATGTCCATGATGCCGCCCCACATGCGCAGCAGCCGCGCGCGCCCGATGGCGGGCATGATCGCCATGCCGCCTTCGACCACGTCTTCGACCACCGGCAGGTTGCCGCGCTGGGCGTAGGAGTTGTAGCCGTCGATATCGCCGCCGAAGACCAGCCCGCCCTTGTCCGACTGGCTGACATAGAAATGCCCGGCGCCGAAGGTCACCACCCCGTCGATCAGGGGCTTCAGCCCCTCGCTGACAAAGGCCTGCAGGACATGGCTTTCGATCGGCAGGCGCATTCCGGCCATGGACATCACACGGCTGGTGCTGCCTGCGACTGCCACGCCGACCCTGGCAGCGCGAATGGGGCCGCGGGTGGTCTCGACCCCCTTGATGCGGCCCTGTTCGATCTGCAGGCCCGTGACCTCGGTATTCTGGAGGATGTCCACACCGCGGCTGTCGGCGGCGCGGGCATAGCCCCAGGCGACGGCATCATGGCGCACGGTGCCCGCGCGGCGCTGCAGCAGCCCGCCCTGAACGGGAAAGCGCGCATTGTCGAAATTCAGCCGGGGGTACATGGCGCGCACTGCGCCCGCGTCCAGCAGTTCGGCATCGGCGCCATGGAGTTTCATGGCATTGCCGCGCCGGATATAGGCATCACGCTGGGCGTCGGAGTGATAGAGGTTCAGGATGCCGCGCTGGCTGACCATGGCGTTGTAATTGAGGTCCTGCTCCAGCCCCTCCCACAGTTTCAGGGAGTATTCATAGAAGGGTTCGTTGCCATCCAGCAGGTAGTTGGAGCGCACGATGGTGGTGTTGCGCCCCACATTGCCGCCGCCGATCCAGCCCTTTTCAAGCACGGCGATCCGCTTCCCGCCATAGCGGCTGGCCAGGTAATGCGCCGTGGCCAGCCCGTGGCCGCCGCCGCCGATGATCAGCGTGTCATATTCCGGCTGCGGGTCGGGGTCGCGCCAGGCCGGGCGCCAGCCGCGCTGGCCGCGCAGGGCTTCGGCAAAGACTCGGAGTGCGGAATAGCGCATGGGGCGGTCCTGATTGTGGGGCGGACAGGGCGTGGTTGGGCGAGACCATGCACCAGTGCCGCCGCTTGCGCCAGAACCATTTCCGACATCCGCATGTCCGAAGCCGCCATCGAAGCGCGGGACAGGGACAGGGGGCGGACAGCAAAAAAGGGCACCCCCCATGGGTGCCCTTTTGTTCGGTGGTCAGGGAATTGGCGGCTCAGGCGGCCTTGGCCTGCGTGTCACGGGCCTGAAGCGTGGCGCGGACCCACCAGTCCAGTTCCTCCAGCATGGCGACGGCGGAATTGCCGATGGCGCCTTCGATCGCCTCCATCGGCTTGGGGTCACCGCCCAGAGGGTGCACGGCCATGAATTCCGACCCGCCGATATGCACGGCCGAGCGGGTCGAGGCCATCTGCAACTCGATCCCGATGGTGCGCAGATGTTCCGCCGCGCGGGTGCCCCCTGCACCGCCGTAGCTGACGATCCCAAAGGCCTTGCGGTTCCATTCCACATAGGCCTGGTCCAGGGCATTCTTCAGCGCGCCGGTGATGGAGCGGTTGTATTCCGGGGTGACGAAGATGAAGCCGTCGAATTCGCCGACCTTCTTCTGCCAGGCGACGGCGCGCGAATCCTCGCTCTCCATCCAGGCGTTCGACGCCATTTCGTTGAACAGCGGCAGGTCGAAATCCTTGAGGTCAACCAGCTCAACCTGCCAGTCGCCGCGGGCCTTTGCGCGCTCGGCAATCCATTGGGCGGGCTTTTCGCCGAAGCGGGAATCACGGGTGGTGCCGATGATGACGGCGATTTTCGGGGTATGGGCCATGGGGTCCTCCTGACCAGATGCATTCGAATTGTGGTTCAGATGTAGGGTGTTGCGACGGGCCTTGATACCGCACCGGCTGCACAGGGGCTGTGCGCATCTGCGTGGGCGGAAAGGGATGGGCTGCACAGGCGTTGGACGGCGCCGCTTTCCAATTGGCGCGTGCTGGTCTATCTGTATCCAAACGCTTGCAGACAGGCCGCCCGCGCATGAAACGTTCCGACAATCCCGCCGATCCGTTCAAGAAGGCCCTGGCCGAAGCCGCCCGCACCATGGCCGATGAGCGTGAGCTGACCGTCACCTATTCGGTGGACCCGCCCGGCCTCGCTGGCGAGGCCATGCGCCTGCCGCAGGTCACCCGGCGGATGACCCGCGAAGAGGTGCTTCTGGCGCGCGGCACCGCCGACAGCCTGGCGCTGCGCCACCGCTTCCATGACGCGGGCACCCACAGCCGCTATCTGCCGCAGGGGCAGATGGCGCGTGACCTTTATGAGGCCATGGAAACCGCGCGTTGCGAGGCCGTGGGCGCGCGACACATGCCCGGCACCGCCGGGAATATCGACGCGCGGATCGAACATGACGCCGCGCGCAAGGGCTATGCCCAGATCCGCAACCGCCAGGACGCGCCCCTGCCCACGGCGGCCAGCTACATGATCCGCCAGCTGGCCACGGGCCGCCCCCTGCCACCGGGCGCGGATAATGTGCTGGAGCTGTGGCGCGGCTTCATCGAAGAACAGGCCAGCGGCACGCTGGACGGGCTGGAAACCGTGCTGGACGACCAGCAGGCCTTTGCCCGCTTCGCGCGCAAGATCATCAGCGATCTGGGCTATGGCGACCAGTTGGGCGATGACCCCGACGATAAGGGCGACGATCAGGAGGAAGGCGCCGAGGAGCAGGAGGATGACGCCTCGGACGACCCTGAAAACCCCGATGCCCAGGGCCAGGAGGACGAGGGCGAGCAGGAAGATGCCGAGGACGACAGCCAGTCCCAGGACAGCGCCCAGGCGGATGTGAGCCTGGACGATCAGTCCGACGATGAGATGTCCGAGGAGACCGACCTGCCCCAGGGCGAGGCCCCCCCGGACCCGCCGCCCCCCGCCCCCCATTCCGAGGCCAGCGCCGATTACAAGGTCTATGACACCGGATTTGACGAGGAAATCCGCGCCGAGGATCTGGCCGAGGCGGCCGAGCTGGAACGGCTGCGCGCCTATCTGGACCAGCAGCTTGACCCGCTGAAGGGTGCGGTCTCGCGTCTGGCCAACAAGTTGCAGCGCCGGTTGCAAGCGCAGCAGAACCGCAGCTGGGAGTTCGACCTGGAGGAAGGCACGCTGGATGCCGGACGGCTGGCCCGCGTGGTGGCCAACCCCACCACGCCCTTGTCCTTCAAGGCCGAAAAGGACACCGAGTTCCGCGACACGGTGGTGACGCTGCTGCTGGACAATTCGGGGTCGATGCGCGGGCGGCCGATTTCGATTGCCGCGATCTGCGCCGATGTGCTGGCCCGCACGCTGGAACGCTGTCAGGTGAAGGTTGAAATCCTGGGCTTCACCACCCGCGCCTGGAAGGGCGGGCGGGCGCGCGAAAAATGGCTGGCCGAGGGGCGGCCCACGGCGCCGGGGCGGCTCAACGATCTGCGCCACATCATCTACAAGAGCGCCGATGCCCCCTGGCGGCGGGTGCGCGACAATCTGGGCCTGATGATGAAAGAGGGGCTGCTGAAGGAAAACATCGATGGCGAGGCGCTGGAATGGGCGCATCGGCGGATGGTCGTGCGCCCCGAGGCGCGCAAGATCCTGATGGTGATTTCAGATGGTGCCCCGGTGGATGATTCGACGCTTTCGGTGAATGCGGCGAATTATCTGGAAAAGCACCTGCGCGATGTGATCGCCATGGTGGAACGGCGCCGGGCGGTGGAGTTGCTGGCCATCGGCATCGGCCATGACGTGACCCGCTATTACGACCGCGCCGTGACCATCACCGATGTGGAACAACTGGCCGGGGCCATGACCGAACAGCTGGCCGCCCTGTTTGACGCCGACCCGCGCGCCCGCGCCCGGGTCATGGGTATCCGCCGGGCAATGTAGCGCGCGGCGCGATTCGCCCGGCCGCGCGCGGGCTGGAGCGGCAGAAGCGCCGCCGAGCCGCGCCCACCCACCCACCCACCCTGCGCGCCTCGTCGGCGCTGCCGGGCGCAAGATGCGCCCGGCACTTGGGGATTTCCGGCAGCGTCAGGAGCGTCTGGCGGCCGGATTACGGTCTGCGCGCACTGTGTTCAGGACAAAGACCCTTAGCGCCGAGGCCAGCCCCACATCCCCGCGCGCGGCATCGACCTCGGCCGCGAGCGCGTTGAGCGGGATGCCGCGGTCGCGGGCAATTTGCCGAAACGCGTCCCAGAATTCAGGTTCAAGCGAGACGCTGGTGCGATGCCCGCGCAGGGTCAGCGAATGCTTGACCGGGCGGGTGCTCATGTCTTGGGGTCCGGATCCCGCTGGTGCCCGTCAAGCTGGGTCCGGGCCTTTTCCTGCAACGCGGCGCCGAGCTTGCGTTCGGCCCTGGAGCGGCCATGGCGCGCTGCGTTCTCATCCCCCTCCTGGCGGGCGCGGTCGCGGGCGGCCTGTTTCCGGGCGGTGCGGAGGTTGATGATTCTGCTCATGCCTCAATCCTAGCAACAAACAGCAGGGGGCGGCAATTCCCGCGCGCGCATCCTGCCACCGGACCGCCCTGCAGGCGCCATGAGCCGCGCCTAGGTCCAGGACATGTTTCAGCAAAAGGATTGCCCACCATGTTCGGACGCGTTCTGCGCCAAAGCCGCCGGTTCTGGGTCGCCGTGCTCGCCGGCACAATCTTCCTGTTCATTTCCCACCAGAGCGGTCTGGCGGAACTCGATCTGGATTTCGATCACGGAGCGCTGCCGGGCGCCTGGGCGGTGGGGATCATGGCGGTCTCGATCCTTCTGGCCACGATGATCATTTTCGGGACGTTGACGCTCGTCTTTGCCCTGTTCATCGCCAGTCTGCTGTTTGTGGTGGAACTCCTGTTGTTCGGCTCGATGCTGTTCACGGCGTTTGCACTGACCGTGGGGCCGATGATGGAGGGCGCGGCGTGGGCAAGCTGGGTCTGGCCCGTGGTGTGCTTCGCCTGCCCCATGCTGGCGTTCGAGGCGATCTATGGCGGAAACTTCAGCGACCGGGGGCGGCGCGACATGGCGCCCTACAGGTTCTCGCTCACCCTGCCCGCAAGCCCCGAGGCCGTCTGGGGAATGCTGGTGCCCCAATCCCCGCTGCCGCCCGAGTTCCACTGGCCGCAAGCCAGCACGCTCGCTGCGCCCGAGGGGAGCGATGCGGATTTCATCCTTTGCCTGCCGCGGCGCCGGGACCTGAAGGACGCGGTCCTGGAAATCCGCTACGAGACGCTGACGCCGCATGCCCATGCCCGCTACACCGAGACCCCGCGCCCCGGCACCGCCGACCCGGAAATGCTGGTCGAGATCACCCTGCACCAGAACCCGGATGGCACCTGCACGGTGACGGTGCTGCAGCAGTTCCGGAACGTGGCGTTCAAGCAGCGGCTCTCGCTCTGGCTGAACCACACGTATCGGGACGCCGAGGCGTTCTTTCGCGCGCGGCTGACAGGGCGGCCGGACTGGTCGCTCATGGGTGCGCAACAGCTGCGCGACTGATTGCGCCCTCTTGCGCTGCGCGGGCTTCGCGCCTACATCTGGGGTGTCCCGCAAGGGACTATGGACATAAACGCGCTCGTAATAAGCGGATCGGACCCGGGGGCGGTACCCGGCGGCTCCACCATACACCCGGTCATTGGCGGGACATGGGGCCGAAACAGGATCGACGAACGTCTAAAGGGGTTTGCTTTGTCCCGGTGAGCTACCACCGTTATCGGTGCGCTAAGTACAGTTGCCAATGACAACCGTGCTCCGGTCGCAGTCGCAGCGTAAGCTGTCACAAGACCGAAACTTAAGCCCTTGCGCCTAGCCGCGTAAGGCGGGGTCCGCAGGCACCTGGCAACAGAAGCCTGCACTTCATTTCGCTGACTGTAAGCATTTGATATTGCTCTCCTTTCATTTTACATTTTTTCAGCGTTTTACAGTTTTGTCCTGCTTGCGTTCTTTCATGCTGCGCAGGACAGCTTGCCCGCCCGCCTTTCGATCAGCGTAGCGGCTGTAGCGTTCGATCATCTCGACAGACATTCCGACCATGTCGCTGATCTGTTGCCCGCTGTATCCGGCCTGCCTGAGCCGGATGACCGCATTGGCGCGCAGGCCATGCCAGACCGCGCCTTCCAGTTCCGGGTGATCCTCCCGCGCCTTGTCGAAGATCTTCCACATCTGATTCGTGGTGACGGGCTTGCCCGCGTTCTTGCCTTCGTCCTGCAACAAAAACGGCCCCGGTCGCTTTTCCCATCCCTGCATTTCCGCTTCCAGTTCCGGGAAGATCGGGCACCACGGTTGAACGCCGGTTTTCTTCTGAGGCAGGTTGAAGCCGCCTTCGTCAACATCGGTCCAGCCAAGCCGCACCACGTCGCTGATCCGCTGGCCGGTCCAGCGTCCCAGAAGATACGCGCGGCGCAGCGTGCCGGTGAAATGCGCCTCGGCAATGGCAAGCTGTTCAGGCGTCCAGGGCTTGTGCCCCTCTCCCTTGCTGAAATGTGGAACGCCCAAAGTCGGGTCGCGCTCTAACAGTTCGCGCGGCCCCATGGCCCAGCGACACATCGCGCGCAGGGCGTCCAGCGTGTTGTTCGCCGTGCCGGGTCGATCAGCGCCAATCTTCTCGATCAGTGCCAGCACATGCGACGGGCGCAACTTCGCGGCAGGCAGATCGCCCCATGCGGCCCGCACATACTTCAGGTGACGCTGATACTGATCCTGAGTGCCCTTGGACAGCTTGCGCGGCAGTCCCGGCCATGCGGTCACATAGGCGTCGATCAGCGCGCCCACGGTATCGGTAGGGATCGGCCCGACAAGGCCCTGCGCCTGTCTGACAGCGTTCCAGAACTCCGGGGTGGTCGGATCATCAGGCAGGCGTATGCGCGGCCCCTGGTGGGGCGTGTTGCGGCCTGTCTGATAATAGAAATACTCCCGCCCGCGCGAAATGACGCGATGCACATTCCGGGGCAGTGAAACCTTAGGTGACATTGTTCAGCCCCTGCATGAAGGGGTCCGCCTCGGGCGATTCCGACTGCGCGCCCAGCGCTGCATCTACCTGTGCCCAATTCCAGCGCACTGAGCCGCCAATTCTGACTGGCTTAGGCAGGATGCCGCGCTGCACATAGCTTTCAACGGTCGTTTCTGAGATGTCCAGTTCCGCCGCAAGTGTGGCCTTGCTGACGTATGAAGGGGGGCGCAAACCTGCGACGGTGCGACGGTCAGAAGCTTTTTTCGGCATGATCCGGCCCTCGGTCTCGGGGTGGACCCCGCCACGGCACTGCGCGGCGGGGTTGTGCAACGTCACTCGCTTTGAAGGAGCCTTGAGCCGTTGCTGCGGGTGTTTTCAGGCACCGCCCGCTGGCCTTGCGCTCGGCTAACCCGTAGAGCGCACCGCCCCGGCTGAAGGGGGCGGATTCGGTGTTACGCGCCGGGGTTGCGATACCAGGTCGCGGTTTCAACAAACTTCGCGTCCAGCGCCCAAACCAGCCGCATTTCCATGCCCAGCGTGTTCCAGCCCGGACGGGTTTCGACACGCGGCGCGCGCTGCCCGTCGAGGAACGCATGCGCCAGCCCGTCGAAGCGTGCCGGGTCTGCGATCAGATACCAGGCCTCGGGATCGGACAGGCCCGGTTCCACGATCAGTTCCAGCGCGTTCTGAAACGGGTTCGCGTCCGAGGACTTCGTCGCGTTGATGTCGGCCAGAACCTTCTGCGCGGCGGTTTCCAGTTCGGCTGGAACCACCAGCCCCCACGGTTCGACGGCATACAGTTCGCCGTTCAGACCGCGCTGTTTGCGCATTGCCGTGCGGGCGATGCTCAGCGACTCGATGCTGATCGCGGCGCCGCTGGATGCCAGGTTGCCATGATCGGCATGGAACATCGCGGTTCCGTCCGCCATGTTCTGCCCGGCCCCGCTGTTGGCCTCGATCGGTTCCAGCAGGACGTGCCGAAGGCGTTCGACGGCGCCCTGCACCATGCGGTTGCCAATGTCCCCCAGCAGGCGCATCGCGGTGGCGTCGTTCGTCAGTGCCACGTTGCTGATATTGAAGCCGCTGGCGAAGTCGCGCACCGTGGGCAGGAACTCGCCCTTTTCCTCGGCAGTCACGAACTTGACTTCGCCGCCCTCGGCCACCTCCTGCGGCATGCCCGTTGCAGACAGTGTGAGCGAACGCCCGACGCGGTAATCGTCGCGCGCGACCTCGTGCGATGCGCGTGCCAGATCGGGCAAGCGCTGTTCCATGCGGCGCGCGACCAGATTCGACAGGCTGTTTTCCAAGATCAGCGGAAAGTCGGACTCGCTGTGCGTCGCCGCCATGCGAACCGCTTCGGCCTCATTGAGCGGGCGGAGCCCCTTCGAATGGCAGACGGCCATCGCGACCTGCGGCATGGTCATCTGCGCCGCATCGCGGCCCATGGCGCTGGTTTTGCCCTTCGGATCAAGCCGGGCCAGCAAGCCCTCGACCATCTTCGCGCGCAGGCCCGGCCCGTTGTCCCAAGTATGACCGACAACAGGCTTGTGATGAAGATACGCGCTGCGCTCGGCTTCGGACGGCCCCAGCATGGCAACGTCCGTGTCTCCCTTCGCCGCCCATGCAGCCTGAATCGCTTCCAGGCCGGTCTGAAACAGCGCGTCCGGGTCGGTGACTTCGCCATCCTCGGGAACAGCATTCATCACCGCGTCGATGGTCTCGGCCTCGGAAATTTTCAGCCGCGCAGAGATCGGCGCCAGCCGCTTGTGAGCCTTGACCAGCGCGCCCGCTACGTCGGCGTTCATCTTCGGATGCGCGGCCAGCCGGTCGGCCAGATCGTCGGGTGCCTTCGCGGCGCGGGTAATGGCCCGCATCTGCGCCAGAGCGCGCGCGGATGTTTGGGTTTCGTGATCAAGCATCGGTCGTTTCCTTTTTGCCTGTATCGGGCGAAGCGGTCGCCCAGCCGTTGGCCCGCGCCATCCGCACCAGCGATGCCGGGGCATGTTGAAAGCGGGTGAAGTCGAATTGCGCGACAGCGACGGGTTGCCCGTCGCCCTCGATCCGGTCGATGAAATTCAGCGCCAGAGCCTCGGAAGCTGTCATCCAAGATTCGGCCTTCATCCATGA
This sequence comes from Rhabdonatronobacter sediminivivens, assembly GCF_013415485.1. Classification (GTDB taxonomy): domain Bacteria; phylum Pseudomonadota; class Alphaproteobacteria; order Rhodobacterales; family Rhodobacteraceae; genus Rhabdonatronobacter; species Rhabdonatronobacter sediminivivens. The sequence continues at coordinate 80,984 of NZ_JACBXS010000009.1, forward strand.
CGCTATCCGCGCGACAGGGTGGCCGGTGGCGCGCGCGTATGCCGCCGCATAGGTTGCGGTCAGCTTGTCCAGCGTGTCGGCTGTCCTGCGATGCCCGTCTGCCGTGCCGAAAGAGACAGCGCCGGGTTCGTGAATCATTATCACTGCGTCCGGGTGCGCGATGATCGTCTTGCCGCCGCACATGGCCAGCGATGCCGCACTTGCCGCGATGCCCTGCACAATCACTGTCACGTTGCCGTGGCGTTCGAGTTCGGCCAGCATCGCGCTGCCCTCGAAGGCGCAGCCGCCCGGCGAATTGATAACCACATTCGCGCCGCTTGGATGCTGCGCCAGATATGCGGAAACCGCCGACGCGGTGGAGTTGCCTTCGCCGATGATGCCCTCGATCCGATACGCGCTCATTGGCTGGCCTCGGCCGCAAAGGGGTCAATGCCGATTTCTTCGGCGCGGTCGCGAACGACATTTGCCGCCCGGGTGGCGTTCACCAGGAACACGCGAACGACGCGGTGTTGCCCTCGCATAGCAACGGCGCGATCCGGCCCGCCCGCCTCAAACGTCCGGGCTTCGTCCAGCCAGGCCGGGAACTGCGCAAGTTCGCCCGCATAGGTCACGGCCCAGCGGCGGGTTTCGTCGCCCTGCATGGCTTCCAGAATCGCCACGCCCGCCCACCAGTCAAATGGTTCGATCTGGTGCAGCGGGTGACGCGGGAAACGCCCCATGACCTCGACCACCAGCGGCGCAGCGTCCGAAGGTGCAAGCCCCCCCAGGCCATCATCTTCGCCGCCGATCAGGTCCAGCATCAGGCGCAGGCGAAAAGCATGGTCGAGGGTGAAGGCGTCGCGCTCGGGCGGCTCAAACGGAATCTGGCCCCGCTCTCTGAGCAGGTCCATCCGCTTCGGGCGAATATCGGCGATGTAAGCTATTTCTGCGCGCTTCATTGAAAACTCCCTCACTTGCGGAAAAATTAGCATGAGCGCCGCCTACCGTCAATCCCGCATGTGAGGAACTCGGCGCCGTCGCCAGCGCCGGTTCGGGTGTTACTTTTTCCCCGCTGCCATGTCGGCGCGCTCAAGATCGGCGCGTCCGGTCCAGCATCCTTGAACCTGCCCCGACAGATCGCGCCGGGGCAGATAATCGACAGCGCCAGACGCGCGCACCAGCCTGACCTTGTCGCCGTCAAACCAGTTCTGGATGCGCGCAAAGCTGCCATCGGTCAGGTGGTAGAGCGCATCGCAGTCAATGAAGGTCTGCGCCCTCATTTCCAGCGCCACACCAGCCCGCAAGTGAAGCGCGGGAAAATCGGCATGCACATGCACCACATACGGCGCGCAAGATTCGGTCGCGGGGTTCAGAATTGGAATGGACACAAGGCCCCTCGGACAAGTCTCACCGGCCCGCAGTTCAAATACAGGCAAGGTCATGTCCGCGCCCCCTCGACCTTCGGTGCGTCGCCTTCTGGCCGACTCTCCCGTATCGCCTTCCACTCTGCCGTGCGCAGCTTCCAGAGTTCTGCCATCTTCTCCGCCAGCATCGGACGAAGCATGAAGAATGCCTTTGCGGCAGGCGCCTGCACATCGGGAAACCTTATGTGTTCCTCGATCACGTCCAGCGCAGCGATCAGGCCATCAATGTGGTTCAATACTGCGTCGGTCGCTTCGTGCGCGTCGCGCTGGTGCTCTGGCACGCTCATTGGATGTTCCCCTTCGGCAGGTTCACGGCGTCCAGCGCATTGTTCAGATCGCCCGCCAGTTCTTCGGCCAGGTAGATCAGCGCGGCCTTGCCTTCGTCGCACCTTTCCTCGCCTTCAAGGAAGGCGACGGCGTTCATTATGCCCGAAAGGCGCGTGGCCTTGAAATGCATATCGGTCAGGTATTCAGACAAGCCGGGCTTCGGGGTGCTGGTCATTGGCCCGGCCTCCCCACAACAGGCCCTTCGGTCACGTCGACAATATGCCCGTCCGGGTGATCCTCGATCCGCTTGGCGATTGCCCCGTGGGCACCCTGCAATTCCTGCAAGCGTGCCATCCGTTCAGGGGTCCAGCGCTTCCTTGGGGGAACCTTCGCAAGTGCCGGGTCATTATTCACGCTGTGGACGTAAAGCGCGACTTCCTGCATCGCGGCGTTCGCTTCATCACAGAGCCTGAAAATCTCATCGCCGCGGGTAAGGCCTGCAGTCGAAGGCAAGCCGGTATCGTTCCCCGGCGCGGGGTTCTTGTTCGTCATGGTCGTTGCTCCAATGGTTAGGGGTGGTCGGGTGGTCAGTCTCGCATGGCCGGTGGAGGCGTGTCCTCCGGACTTCTGTCCGGAAAACTATCCGCAATGATAACAACGCGCTCCATCCGGTCGCGGATCGCGCGGATGACTTCGCTGTTCTGGCTTGCGCCGTTCTTCGCGGCCTCGGCCTCGATCCATGCTTTCAGATCGGGCGGAAGGCGTAGCTGCATCGGTTTGCGGTCGTTCATGGTGAAAACCTCAATAAGTCACCGTGACACTATATGTCACCGTGACGCCATTGCGGTCAAGAAAAAAATGCTGTCACCGTGACACAAATCTAGCTTGAGGGTGGAAATGGTGGATTCGGTGGGACGCGACAGCGACAAGTTCATGCTGCGATTTCCGGACGGTATGAGGGAAGCAATCCGGGTTGCGGCAGAGTCTAACCACAGGTCGATGAATGCCGAAATTGTTGCTCGGCTCTCGGAGTCTCTGAATACGGGATTTGGACCTGATCTGCTTCGGCTTCACCTCTTTGTCGGGGCGCCGCAAGAAAAGCTGAATGCCGCTGACGTGCTGGAATCATACGCAGCGTTTCTGCGCGATAAGGCCCGGAGTGAACTATCTGACAAGGGAAGCTGATAGCGGATTCCCCGCGCGCGCGGATCAGCCATCGCCGCCTGCATCCGCCCTTGTCAGGTCCGACACGCTGGTTTCCGACAGTTCGCGCAGCGCCTCATGGATCGCCTGCCGGATCGTCTCGCCCGCTTCGGCGGTGGTCTGCCCGGCCACCAGCGGCGCAGCCTTGGACGGGATCGCCAGAAGCCGCGCCCGGACGCGGGCGAAGGCGCCGACGACAGCGGCGTCAACATCACCACGCGCCAGAAGTTCGCCCTGCCGCTGCGCCAGGTTCGCCTCGGCCAGATCGGCCTGCGCCCGCGTCAACCGCGCCCGCTCGGCCTGAAAGTCGGCAGGACCGCGCCGCGCATCCGATTGCAGGTATGCGCAATACGCGGTCACAGAAGCCGCCGACCAGCGGCCCCGCGCAGCCTTCGGAATGATGCCATCGCGGGCAAGCTGTTGCAGGTGCCGGGGCGTGCAGCCGACCAGGGCGGCAAAATCGGCGGTGGTGAAGGTCAGTTCATTGGTCATCAGGTGCCCTTTCATTCACGAAACGAAATGTGTTCTTCGGGTCTGTGGCTAGGAATGTGTCGAGATCGCGAATTACCCTGCCGGGAACCGCCAAGGAGGACCCGGAGCGCCCCGTGGGCGGCCATCCTGCCCCGCTGGCTACTGGTGCCGACGCAAGGGCATGTCGCCGCCTGTGCGCCCCTACGCGCGCCCCATGGGCTGCATCGCGGCCAGTTCGCACTGTTCATAGCTTGGCAAGTTGCGCACGCGGTCAGCGGCCCGTTCTGCGCATCCTGCGGCCACGCCGCCGCCGTATGCCGTGGCGATGATGCTGATCACTTCTGCATGGACGCCTGCCAGCACCAGGCCGGGCGGTATTCCGTGCAGCCGTGCCAGGTGCGCAACCATCGCGCGGGTGGTCGCTGCGATCAGTTCAATCTGGTCGTCGTCGGCTTCATTGGTCATGGTCTGGTGTCCTTCTCAGAGCATCGGCGCGCGATGTGTCGCGCCCGGTTTCATGGCGTGCATCCCGCCGCCAAGGGCGGGTGCAACGCTAGGGGGTATGGGGGTATATATTGCACCCTCGTTGGCGGGGGGTTGGCGGGGGGTTGCACCGGGGGTTGGAAACAGTATTGCACCGGGGGTTGCACCCTGCTTTTTCAGCATCACGCGGCCCCCTTTCTGGCGATGTGTGAGCGTGCTTTGACACCCGTTCCATGTGTCGCGACGATGATTTCATCCCGCCCGAATAGTTTGTCCATTGCGCCTTTGAGCGCCCGCTTTGTGCAGCCTTCAGCCTCGGGGTGACTGGCGAATTGAGCGGGTGCATATGTCGGTCCGGGGCTTGCAGAAACGTATCTGCCCTGCGCCGTGAGTGCGTCCAGCAACTTGAGAAACACCCGCTCGGCCTTGGCAGATGCCGACACGCGGTCAAGGCCCTGTTCCTGTTGCTGCGCGACGAAAACCCCGGCCTGCCAGCGCAAGGCTATCTCGCCGCCGGTGGGTCCATAGTTGGCCTTCATGGTGCGCAGAACGCGCGCGTCGGTGTCAGGCTCATAGCCTTCATCCTTGATGCGTTCGAGATACAGGCGCGACCTGACACTGTTGTTCCAGCCGGTCGATCCGCTCGTTCCGCTGCCTGAGTTCAGGCCAGACAGCGACGGATGCGCCAGCATGACGACAGCGCAGCCGTGGCGAATTGCCAGCCCGCGCAGCATGCCGACAAACTGCCTCGCCTGCGCGCGGTTGTTCTCATCGCCGGGAAACAGATCGGCCAGTGTGTCCAGCACCAGAAGCGCAGGCGCGTCAGCCTTCAGCTTGCGGTCGAGTTCGTGAAACAACTCGGTCGGGGTCAGCATGCCCTTGCCCTGCATCTGGACGGCAAGCAACGCATCTTCCCCGGCAAGGCTGCGAAGGGTCAGGCGGTCGAGTTCTGCCGGTGCTATGTCCTCGGACTGGCATATATCGGCAATGCGCCGGTGGAGTTCGTCCTCGTCGTCCTCAGCGCTGATATAGAGCGCGCAGCCGCCTGCGGTCGCTTTCCCCAGCCATGACCGGCCCAGCGCCACGCTACAGGCCAGTTGCAGGGCCAGCAGGCTTTTACCGGTGCCCCCATCGCCGCCGAACAGGGTCACGGTGCCAGAGGGAATCAGGCCATCGACCAGCCATTGCCGGGGCGGTATGGGCTTTCCATTCAGCGCAGCAGCAGAGAAAAACCTTGATCCACGCATATTCGGGCGCGCGTGTGGATCATCTTCAAACTGATCGCGCTTCGGGGCTTGAACCTTGGTCAAGGTTTCGGCGCGGTCGAGTTCATAAGAACCATCCGCCCAATAGACCCACCAGGCATTCGGCATGCCTTCGTCATTGTTCATCAGGGTGCCGATGCCCGCGCGTCCGGGGGCTGTCACGTTGTCGCCCTTTTGCAATCCTGCACCCATGAAGGACCGGTGCTGCGCGTCTTGAGCTGCCAGCTTATCGAAGGTGCCATCTGCCATCACGCGGCCCCCTTGATGAAGTTCATCAGGGTTTCACGCTCGGCCCGCTCGATCTGTTTCAGGGCCTCAAGTTCCGATGCTGGCAAGTGCCGCTCAATCGCCTGTCTAACCATCTGGCGCAGCGTGTCGGGCGGTATAGCGTCCAGTTCGCAGGCATAGTCATAGGGCCATGCGCGATCAGCGGGTGTGTTGCGCTTGTGCGGCCTCGTGGGCAGGCGCAGGGTTTCCACCTGTTCGGCATTCAGTCCGAGTGCATTGAAGATGACCGGCACGCCAAGTTCGCGCCCGAACCGCTCGACCTTCTCTTGAAGGCTGCGCTCTGCGTCCTTGCCGCTCCGGTCGAAGTCATACAGCGAATATATGACCAGCGTCTTGCCGGTGCCGCGCAGATCGTCAACGGCCTCGAAAGCGAAAGTCTCAGATGAATAGCCGCCCGTTGGCATTAACGGAACGTCATACTCGAAGGTCACAGGCTGCACGACGCCTGCCAGCGCAGATTTTTCCAGCCAGATTTCGACCTCGTATCCCGATCCCGCCCAGAGGCTTTTCCGATACAGTCGCGCGGTTGCCTGTAGCGCATCCTCCCATCCGTCGAAGGTGCGCGGGCGGCGCATGTAGCGCGTTGCATCGGCAATCTTGCTGTAGGGCATGCGGCCCTCGCGGCGCAGCTTTAGCACCTGTATCTGCGTTTTGGCATAGCCGCTTTCAGTCTTGTCGATGCCCGGAATGCCCGCGACCTCGGCCTGATAGTAAAGGCCCCGGACAGTGACCGGACCATGCGCCATTGCATAAGCGATGAAGAACGCCGCGCGGTCCTCCATTTCGGCTTTTGTTGCGCGGCGACGTTTTATAGGGCTAGCCTTATAAGCCACAGGAACGGACAATCCGCCCGGAAAGGCTGCGCGATAGTTGCCGCTCATGCCGCCGCCCTCCGCTCGATAAAGCGCAGGAAGTCGTCTTGCACCCTTGGCGACAGGCGCGTCCAGCAGGCCAGCAGGTAGGCTTTCAATTCAGGCTTGGACGCCAGGTCAGACCACCACGCGGCCTGATCCATGTAGCTGAACAGTGGCGCCCCCGGCATGCCCGCCGACAGGTCGTCAAGCGCCGCTGCCATGATCTGGCACGCATCACGCGGGTCGCAGTCGGCAATCGCCAGGCACAGTATCCTTGCACGTTCGAGGCGCAGGCGGTATTCTTCGTTCTTGAAGCTGTCAGCTTTGCTATCTGCCCCGGTTGCGCCCGCCAGCGCGCCGGGGTTCAGCTTTCCCCGGGGCGGATCGGTTTTACAGTGTCCCGGTTCGTTCTGCGCACGTTCTTTTTCCGTTCCAGCTTTGCTGAAAACCGCATCCCGTTGAATGTTAACGGGAATGTCGGATCGCAGGGGAAGCCTGCATTTCCTTTTCCGAAACTGCTGCCGATCCTGCGCAGGCCCATGGCGCGGCGTTGAGGCTTTGGCCGTGATCTTCACATGATTCAGCCCCGGACGCAGTCTGCATCCGGGGCCGAAGTGCGGTGACGGGGATAGGGGGTCAGCCCTCCCAATCCTCGCCGATATAGGTTTCCAGATAGTCGAGCATGATCTCGCGGACCTCGGGTTCGGGCTCCATCATGCCCTGATCCTCGACCATCCAGTCCAGAAGCTCATCCCAGACGCGGCGCGAATAGCCGCCATTGGTGACCGTGCGCAGGCTGTGGCAGGCGATGCAGCCGTAATAGACCTCATCCACGCCTTCGCCGGGCGGCAGGGGGTGGAATTCGAAATCCTCGGGGACATCGGCCAGGCGGGTGATCCGTTCTTCTGCACCTGCCGGAAGCGGCGCGGCCAGAAGCAGGGCGGCCAGGGCCGCCCCGCAGGTTGAAGCAAGGGTTTTCATCAGGGTTCGGGTTCCTCAGACAGCCGTGAAATGGATGCGGTGGCAGGCATTGTTGAGATACCCGCGCGGGTTCCAACCCGGCACGACCATGGGCTGGCTGTTGCCCTGGTTGTCGGTGGCACGCGACCAGACCTCATAATACCCGGCCTGCGGCGGCACGATCGTCTGCTCCCACCGCTGCCAGGAATACCGATTAGGCGGCGCGTGCAGTTCAGCCGTCTGCCATGTCGCCCCGAAATCGATGGAGGTTTCCATCCGCACCACATGATTGTCGCCCGCCCAGGCCTGACCACGGATCGCAAAGGGCGCGCCGGCGCGGACCTCGGCCCCGGCGACGGGGTTGGTGATCGCGGATTTCACGATCATCGAGCCCATGACCATCATGTCCTCATGCGCCACCTCGGCCCCGGCTTCGACCGGGAAGCGCGGCACGCGGTAGCTCAGACCCGTCATGCCCGGCCCGTCATGTTCACGGTCCCGCACCCAGATGCGCGTCACCCATTTCTGGCTGACCGACCCGGCCCAGCCCGGCGCCACAACGCGGGCGGGATAGCCATGCTCGATCGGGATATCCTCGCCATTCATTTTCAGCGCGACGATGGTATGCGGGTCCATCATCTTGTCGATCGGCCCCCCGCGCGAGATCGAGGGCCGGTCCGGGTCGCCCGAGAGATGCTCGTCGTAGCTGAAATGCCCGGTATAGGTGGCCGAAGGCTTCAGCCCGGCCCGGCGCAGGATGTCCGACAGGCGCACCCCGGTCCATTCGGCATTGCCGATGGCGCCGATGGTCCAGGGGTTGCCGCGCGGCAGCGGGTTGAAGCCCGCGCGCCCGTTGCCGCCACATTCCAGCTGCGCGCGCATGGTGACATGATCGAAATCATTCATCAGCTGGTCGTAGCTCAGCTCCAGCTCCTCATTGACCTCACCATCGATGGTCAGGCGCCAGTCGGATTTGCTCATCGGCATCGGCATGGTGCCGTTGTTGCGGATGAAATGCTTGTCAAAGGGCGTGACGTCATCATCAAGCAGATGGGCCGCCGCTTCGACATTCACGGGCCGGTCGTTGTGCACGATCATGTCGGCGTGCTTGGCGTCAAAGGTGAATTCATTCACGGTTTCGGCCAGGGCGGCGGGCATCAGCCCGGCAGGCATGTTGCTGCTGAACGGAATGGTGGTGCCCAGCACCGCCCCCATCGAGGCCAGCCCCGCCCCCTTGAGGAACCCGCGCCGGTCCGGTCCGGCCTTGCGGCCAAAGACCAGGTATTCCGCGCGTTCCGGGTCATTGTGATAAAGCTCTACAAGCCCGCGTTCTTTCTTCGGCATGCTGTTCATCCTCCCATGGCCAGAGCCGTTTCCTCCGAGGGCGATGACAGGATGTCGCAGATGCCCTCAGGTTAAAGGACGACTCGCGGATGCATAATATTCCGGCGCGATGAAAAGAATTTCAGGCGAGGCAGGGAAGCCGGGCGGATTCGATCAGCGCAATGCGCAGCGCGGCATCGCCGCCCAGCGCGCGGCTGCCCTGATGCAGCCCGGTGGCGACGGTGGCAAAACGCGGCAGCGCCATGTCGCGGGCCAGCATCTCGAAGGCCAGGCCGCCGGCCTGCCAATGGGCGTGCTGGATATCCTCGGCCAGGGTCAGCGCCAGCGGCGTTGCGTCCTGGCCCGGGGTCATGCGCAGGCTCAGGCGGCAGGCATTCGGGCCCTTGAAGCCCAGATGCGTGCCGCGCGCGTCCTGCTGCACCGTCACCAGTTGCAGCCCGCTGGCCTGCATGACCGGGGCAATCCAGCCATAGCCATCCGGCAGCGCCAGCCCGGGCGCGGCGCCGTCCTGCTGCAACCATTGGTCATGCAGGGCCAGCAGCGGTGTTCCGGGATCTGCCCCCTCGGGCGGCGGGGACGAGATCGATGTCAGCCCCAGCAGCCCCACCAGAGCCAGCGCGGCGGCCATCATCGCGCGCATGGCCTTGCGGCGCGGCGGCGCGGCGGGCGCCGTCTTGCCGCGCGGCAGGTCCGGCAGGGGCAGGTTTGCGCCATATCCCGCCAGCGCGGCTTTCATCTGGTGCAGATGCGCGGCGCGCCGGGCCAGGGCGGGGTCTTCCGCGATGGCCTGTGCCACCTGCGCCGCCTCGGCCGAGGCAAGCTCCCCATCCACAAAGGCGTTGAGCTGCGCATCACCGACCGGACCTGTCATGCGCGCTGCCCTTTGCGGCGCGCGGCATGATGCAGCGGCAGGGCAACCACGCTGCGGTCTTCCTGCATACGGGCGGCCAAGGCGGCGCGGGCGCGGCTGATACGGCTCATGATCGTTCCAGGTGGGACATCCAGCATCTGTGCCGCATCTGCATAGCTGAAGCCGCAAATGTCAACCAGCGCCAGAATATCGCGATGCGCCTTGGACAGGCGCCCGAAGGCCTGGCGCACGGCCAGCGCATTGACCACCTGATCGCCCCCCTGGCCGCTGGGCATCTGGTCTACCTCGGCCCCGTCATCGACATCGGGCAGCCGCCCGGCAGCGCGCAACCGGTCAATCCACAGATTGCGCAGGATGCGAAACAGCCAGACGCGATAAGCGGTAGGATCATCGGGGACCGAGGCCGCCGACATGGCGCGGACCATGGTGTCCTGATACAGATCCTCGGCGCTGGCGGTATCGGCGCAAAGCGCGCAGGCATAGCCGAACAGCTGCCGCCGTGACTGCAACAGCCACGTCTGGTGGATGTCATCAAGCATGTCGGTGGCTCCTCCCAGCCAGCGACCGGACATGCTACCGGACGCTTCGGGAAGCTTGCCCGGCGCGGCGCGCGAAATCAAGCCCCGGGCATGTGGGCACGGCCAGGGGGCAGCGCGCCCTGCCCCGCCAGGACCACCAGCACGATTTCACCCCCAGCGCGTAGACGATCCGGGCGGGCGGCAGCACCCAGCACAGCAAACATGCGCCGGGGCGCATGGCGGACGGGCCTGTCATCAGGCGCGGTGATAGGGGCTTCCGGCAAGGATCGTGGCCGCGCGGTAGATCTGTTCGGCCAGCATCACGCGGGCCAGCATATGCGGCCACACCATGCGCCCCAGCGAAAGGGTAGCATCGGCACGCGCGCGCAGGCCGGGGGCCAGACCGTCGGCGCCCCCGATCACGAAAGCCGTGTCCTGGGTGCCTTCATCGCGCCAACGGGCCAGCAGGGCGGCGAAGTCGGGCGATGTCAGCAGCTTGCCGCGTTCATCCAGCGCGATCAGCCGGGCCTGGGAGGGGATTGCGCGTTCGAGGGCTGCGCCCTCGGCCTCAGGTCCCTGGGTCTTGCGTTCATCGATCTGATGTTCGTTCAGCGGCCCCAGCGACAGCGCCCGTCCCGTCCGGTCCAGGCGCCGGGTGTAGTCATCGATCAGCGCACGTTCCGGGCCGGTGCGCAACCGTCCCACGGCGCAGATATGCAGCCGCATCAGCGGGCCGGGCGGTCGCTGCCTTCGGGCTCAAGCCACATCTTTTCCAGCTGGTAGAATTCGCGCACCTCGGGGCGGAAGATATGGACGACCACATCGCCGGTATCGACGAGCACCCAGTCGCCGATGTCCTTGCCCTCGGCCCGGGCGGTGAGGCGAAAGCGCTCCTTCAGCCGGTCCAGCAGCTTTTGTGCCATGGACGAGACCTTGCGCGACGACCGCCCCGAGGCGATGACCATGGTATCGGCCATGGCCGTGCGCCCGCGCAGGTCGATGGTCACGATGTCTTCGGCCTTGTCGTCATCAAGCGATTGCAGCACCAGATCCAGCAGGGCGGCGCTGTCATAGGCCGCGGTGGGCTTGGGCGTGGCGGGCGCCGCAGTTGCGGCGGTATCGATCTGTGACAGAATACTGTCCTCCTGAGCGCTGTGACCCCTCTAAAATAGCATCGCGCGGGCATGATCTCAACCATCGGCACGGGGCGAATCCGCCATGCGCGCCGATTTGCCGAAACGCGCCGCCTTCGGTCCGCGGGCACCACAGGGCGCCTGTGTCACCGGTTGTCCGGATGGCGGCGGATGGGATGATCCCTCTGGCGGACCGCGCGGTCGCCGCGCGACGGGCAATCGCTATCCCGCATCCCAGCCGACGACACGCAGATCAGGCCAGTGGACCCGCCATTTCGCCACTTTCGCCTCGTATATCCCGCGCGTGATCAGGCGCTTGTTGGGCCGCACCACACCGGCGAACAGATCGCCCAGCCCAAAGGTTGCATGGATCTCGCACCCATGCGGCCCGGGTCGCATACCGATGGTGGTGGCGGTTGTCGGAAAGGTATCGATTGCATCGACGGCGGAGCTGTAGGGCCTGATCTGAAAGCCGAACCGCGCCGCATACCAGAGGTGGACACGCGCTTCGTTCTTGACGTCCATCCAGATGCCAAGGTCCGGAAACAGCGCCCGTATCCGCTCTGCATGGGCCTGCTCGCCGGATAGGCTCAGGTCGGTCGGATCGAAGTATATCAGGTCGATATCCGAGATGCCGTGCATGCCGGGCAGTCCGAAGCGCGCGTTCCACACCGTCTGCGCCAGGCACCCTGCGACCAACCAGCATTGCGGAAGCTGCAAGTGGTGCCACCCCTGCCAGACTGCGTTTACGGCAGGGTTCTTGAGGACCGTGGTTTCAAGGCAGGTTCGGGACGTCATGGTCAGCCTCTTGCGCCTGATGTCCCGGGCCGGATCTGCGCCGCCGGGGCATGAGTTTCGAGGAGGCAAAAAGCGCCCCATGCGACGGGTGCGGGACATCGGTGATATTGGCGCATGTCAGCGCCCACGGGGCTTGGCACGCAGGGTGGGGTCGGCCTGGGTGGGGTCTTCGGGCCAGGGGTGGCGGGGGTAGCGGGCGCGCATGTCCTTGCGGACCTCGGCATAGCTGGAGGCCCAGAACCCCGGCAGATCCATGGTCACCTGCACCGGACGGCGGGCGGGCGACAGAAGCGTGATCTTCAGCGGCTGGCGGTCGGGGCCAACACAGGGGTGGGTGGTGACGCCGAACAGCTCCTGCACGCGGACCTCGATCGCGGGGGTGGCTTCGCTGTAGTCGATGGGCAGGCGATGGCCCAGCGGGGTGGTGAACTGCGCCGGCGCCAGACGGTCCAGAAGCTGGCGCTGGTCATGGTCCAGCATGGCCTGCAGCGCAGGCAGCAGGTCCAGCGCGCGGAGGCTGTCAGCATCGCGGCAGGTGCCCAGCCAGGGGGCGAGCCAGTCGTCCACGCGCTCCAGCAGCGCGGGTTCGGACATGTCCGGCAGATCGCAGCCCTGCCCGTGCAGCAGCGCCACCCGCGCCATCAGGCGCCGCGCAGGGTCCGAGAGCGGCAGGCCCAGGTCGCGCACCCCTTCGGCGGCGGCGGCGGCGATGGCCTCGGGCGGGGCGTCATGCCAGATGCGGTCCTGCAGCACCAGCGCGCCCAGGCGCTCCTGCTGGCGGGCCTCGACCCGGCGGTGACGGCGGGACCAGGCGCAATGATCGGCCCAGTGGATACGCTCGGCGTAAAGGTCGCGCAGGGTGGATTCGGTCAGGGTGGCGGCCTGGCGGATGCGGGCCTCGCGCCCGGCGCCGTCCAGGTCGGTGGCAACGATCAGGCGGGCATTGGCAAGCGGGTCATCGGGCGGCAGCGCGGCGCCCCGCCCGCCACTGAGCAGATAGCGCGGCGCCTCGCCCTTGCGGCGCAGGCCGATGCGGTCCGGATAGGCCAGCGCCGCAAGGGCACCGGGGGGCAGTGGCTCGGCGGGTCGGGCAGCGCCGCGGATGACGCGGCGCAGGCGCTGCGCTTCGGTTCGGGCGGTTTCGATGGCGCCGCGGTCGGCAGTCCAGGGGTGGCGGTCGGCAAAGCCGCGCGGATCGCGCAGCGCGGACAGCCGCAGGTCCAGATCCACGGGGGCGCTGCCGCGCAGCGGGTCACGCCCGGCCAGAAGGGCGGCCAGATCGGCGGCGGGGGCCCCGCCCTGCAACAGCATATGCGCCAGCCGCGGATGCAGGGGCAGCCTGGCCATGGCCTGCCCATGGGGGGTGATCCGCCCTGCGTGGTCCAGCGCGCCCAACATCTGCAGCAGCGCGCGGGCCTCGGCCAGGGCGGCGGCGGGCGGCGGGGTGAGGAAGCGCAGCGCATCCCCCCCGCCCCATGCGGCAAGGTCCAGCGCAAGCCCCGCCAGATCGGCAGCCTCGATCTCGGCCGGGGGGAACGCGGGCAGCGCACCTTCCTGCGCGCGCGCCCACATGCGGAAACAAACGCCCGGCGCCACCCGCCCCGCCCGGCCCCGGCGCTGGTCAGCCTCGGCCCGGCTGACCGGTTCGGTGACCAGCCGCGACATGCCCGAGCCCGGATCAAACCGCGCCCGCCGCGCCCGGCCGCAATCGACCACAACGCGGATATCCTCGATCGTCAGCGAGGTTTCGGCAATAGCCGTGGCCAGCACCAGCTTGCGCCCCTGCGCCGCCGGAGCGATGGCGGCGCGCTGGTCGCGCAGCGGCATGGCGCCGAAGAGCATGTGGAGATGCGTATCGGCAGGGAGCGCGCCTTGCAGGCGGGTGGCGACTCGGCGAATCTCGCCCTCGCCGGGCAAGAAGGCCAGCAGGCCGCCGCTGGTGCTGACAAGCGCATCGGTGATGAGGGCGGACGCCGCGGCATCAAGGCGCTGGCCGGGCGGTTGGGGGCGGTCCAGCCAGCGGGTCTCGACCGGATAGGCGCGGCCTTCGGCGGTGAGGACCGGCGCGTCCTCCATCAGGGCGGCGACGGGGGCGGCTTCGAGCGTGGCCGACATGACCAGCAACTGCAGGTCCGGGCGCAGGATGGCGCGGGCCTCCCACGCCAGGGCCAGGCCCAGGTCGGCCTGAAGCGAGCGTTCGTGGAATTCATCGAAGATAATGGCGCCGACGCCGGGAAGGTCAGGGTCGGACTGGAGCATCCGCGTCAGGATGCCTTCGGTGACGACCTCGATCCGGGTGCGGGCCGAAACGGCGGCCTCGCCCCGGATCCGGTAGCCGACGCGCTCACCCGGCGGCTCACCCAGCAGCGCGGCCATGTGCTCCGCCGCAGCACGCGCCGCCAGGCGGCGGGGCTCGAGCAGGATGATCCGGCCGTGGATATCGGGCAGAAGCGCAAGCGGAACGCGGGTGGTCTTGCCCGCCCCCGGCGGGGCCTGAAGCACGGCACGCCCGTGGTGCAGAAGCGCTGCACGCAGGGCGGGGAGGATGGCATCAACCGGAAGCGGAGACAGAGGGCGCATGGCGGTGGTATCGCAAAGGGATGCGGAAAACGCCAGAGTTTCGGAACGCCTCCGGCCAGTCGAAAGGCGGAGCGCGCGAAACGCGCGCAAGCCGTCTGGCACTGCGTGCGGTGGGGGGCGCTGCCCCCGTCCCCGCGGGGCGCGGGGACTCCCCCGGGATATTTGCGCAAGGATGAAAGAGGCAGGCGCTGCAACAAGTTCGCGCCCGGGCCGCATCGGGGTGGGTGGGCGGGAGATGCGGCCCGGGCGCGCCGGGCAGGGGCGCGCGGAATCAACCCGTGGCCGGGGCCGGGGGCGGCGCTTCATCCTTGAGCAGCAGCGCAAGGGCGATGATGCTGAGGCCGATGCCGGGCAGGACCAGTGCGGTGGGCAGGCCGTGGCCCAGCGCCAGTTCCCACAGGATGATCCAGCTGGGGGTCAGGTAGGTATAGGCCATTACCTTGGAGGACGGCAGGACCTGGGCTGCGTATTGCAGCAGGAAGAAGGTGACTGCGCTGGCGAAAATGGCGGTGTAGAGGATGGTCCACCAGACCAGGGTGGGGAGTGCGGTCCAGTCGGTTTCAAGCAGCGGGCGCAGACCCGCCAGCCCAAGCACGAGGCAGCAGGCGAGGTTGACATATGTTGTGACCACCAATGCGGGTTCGCCGCGGTGGAGCTTGCGCAGCATCGGGATGAAGAGGGCATGGGCGATGCAGCCGGTGAAATAGATTGCCTCGCCACGCCCCGGATCAAAGCTCAGCACTGCGCCGAGGTCGGCGCGGAAGATGACCCAGAGGGCCCCGGCCGCGCCAATGGCCAGTGCCAGCACCATGCGTGGCGTCATGCCCTGGCGCAACAGCAGCCAGGCGAAGCCGGCGGTGATGAGCGGGGTCAGCGTAAAGATGGCGCCTGCCGAAACCGGGGGCGCGGTCTTCAGTCCTTCGAACATCAAGGCGAAATAAATGGAAAAGGTTCCGCCCAGCAGCAGGTAGCGCCATGGCGCCAGGACATGGGCACGCCGAAAGCCCGGACCAAGCGCCACCAGCACCAGAAGCACCCCGGCAGCGATGGCAAAGCGCACGGCGTTCAGGACCGTGGGGGCAAGGTCATTGGCGACCAGTGCTCCGAGGCTGAAGGATCCCGCCACGAGAGCCGAGAACCCCAGCATCGCCAGGTGCCCGCGGGCGGCCGGTGGCATCCGCCGCGTCACCGCAGGACGGCCTTGATCGCCTTGATCGTGGCCTGCACTTTCGGAGTTCGGTGCAGGTCCATATGGGTGACCAGCCACAGTGGCACCGCCCAGTCCGGGCGCGGCGGCAGCACCTGCTCCAGATCCGGCGGGGCTTCATCGGCAAAGACGAAGCCGAGGCCCAGGCCCGCGCGCAGGGCGGCGAGCTTGTCTTCGGGGGCGGTCACGGTGATGGCGGTGGTGCTGTCGGGCACCACGCCGGACAGCCAGACCGAGAACGGCGCGCGCATTTCGGTGCGCACGAAAGCATGGGCCGCAAGCTGGGCTTCGGTTTCGGGGCGGCCGTGACGGTCCAGATAGGCGGGCGCGCCGTAAAGCGCCACTTGCCGGGTGCAGAGCGGCTGGACCACGTTATCGGGTTCCTGCGGGCGGGCCCCGGCGCGGATGGCGACATGGGCCTCGCCGTATTCCAGGCGCAGGACGCGGGTATCGGTCAGGTAATGCAGGCGCAGGCCGGGATGGGCCCGGCGCAACGCGGCAAGCGCGGGCATCAGCATCGGTGCCAGCAGCGGCAGCGAGGTCACGGTCAGATCGCCTGTCATCGCATCGCCGCCGCCCGTCAGCCGCGCGGCCAGCTGGGCGAATTGCTCATCCGTGGTCTGGCCGACCTTCATCAGCATGGTGCCGGCCTCGGTCGGGGTGTAGCCGCGGGCGTGGCGCTGGAAGAGCTTCACGCCCAGGCGTTGCTCCAGCGCGTCCACATGGCGGATGACGGTGGCGTGATGGACGCCCAGCGCCTCGGCCGCGCCGCTGACGGTGCCGGCGCGGGCAACGTGATAGGCGGTGCGCAATTCGTCCCAGTTTTCAAATGCCATGGTGCGGATCCTGGACGGTTTCGGGCAAGGGCCCCTGCCCCCGGGTATCCCGCGCTTTCGCCGGGGGTGCAAGCGTTGCGCCGTCAGGGCGCGCCTTCGTCGCTGGCGCGGAAGCGCTCGGCCGGGTCCTCGCCCGCCGGGATGGGCACGGCGCGGCCATGGGCGGCCCATTCCTGCGCCAGGGCGGCGCGCTCCAGCTCCAGCAGGGTGGCCAGGTCCTGCACGCGGGGTGCGCCGGGCTGGCGCAGATGCTGCAGCAGCCGGTGGGAATGAAGGATCACCGGCACCAGATCCGCCGGTTCGGCCGCGTCCAGCACCGTCAGGCGGCGCATGTTGTATTCCGGCGCCAGCACATGGTAGCGCAGGTCGCTGTCCCACAGCAGGTCGCGGAAGGCGGGCTGGTCACGCCCGCCGCCCTGCGCCACCCAGGCCGCGCCCCAGGCGTCGAAGAATGCGGCCATGGCCGAAGAGTGGCGATAGAGCAGCACCCCGGTGTTGAACTGCGGAAAGGCATAAGGCAGCTGGTATCGGTCGCCCTGGCGGATCAGGCGCGAGGCCCGGCGCACATCATGGGCCACCGCCAGATCGAACCGGTCGAGCAGCCGGAACAGATCGGCCAGCGGCGCCAGCACCAGCGTATCGCAATCCAGAAACAGGGTCCGGTCAAAGCGGCTGCGGGCCATGCAGGCGATCTTGTCGCGCTGGCCTTCGGGCGGCAGGGGGTGGACCTGATCGAACAGCCCTCCGGGCGCGGGCTGGTCGGTGTAAAGGTCGATGGGCAGGGCATCATGCTGCGCGCGCAGAGTGCGGGCCGAGGCCACGGCCAGATCCAGATAGCCCGCCCCGCGCGCGACATAGACAACGCCAGCGTCAGGGGCGGTCATGTCAGGGGCGCTCATGTCAGCCGCGCCCCCGGTTCCAGCGCCAGCCCCAGCAGCAATTCCGCCGCCGCCATGGGGCGTTTGCCCGCGCGCTGGGCCTCGGTCACCTCGACCGCGCCGGTGCCGCAGGCCACCACCAGCCGTCCGCGCCCGGCGTCCAGAACCGTGCCCGGCGCGCCCGTGCCCTCGGCCAGAGCCGAACGCAGCAGCTTCAGCCGCCCGCCCGGGGTCTCGCACCAGGCGCCGGGAAAGGGTGAAAGCGCGCGGATCTGGCGGTCCACCTGCTGCGCCGGACGGGTCCAGTCGATGCGGGCCTCGGCCTTGTCGATCTTGTCGGCATAGGTGACGCCGGTTTCGGGCTGCGGCTGGGGGGTCAGATCGGGCAGGCGCGCAAGGGCCTCGACAATCGCCTCGGCCCCCATTGCGGCCAGACGGTCATGCAGATCGCCGGTGGTGTCCTGCGCGCCGATGGGGGTGGTGCGGCGCAGCAGGACGGGACCGGTGTCCAGCCCTTCCTCCATCGCCATGATGCAGATGCCGGTTTCGGTGTCGCCCGCCTGCACCGCGCGGTGAATCGGCGCCGCCCCGCGCCAGCGCGGCAGGAGCGAGGCATGGATGTTCAGGCACCCGTGGCGCGGCGCTTTCAGGATCAGCCGCGGCAGGATCAGCCCATAGGCCACGACCACCGCAACATCGGCCTGCAAGGCGATGAAATCATTCTCAATCATGCCATGGCGCAGGGTGATCGGGTGCCAGACCTGCAGGCCCAGTTCCTGGGCCCGCTGATGCACCGGGGAGGGGCGCTTGCCCTTGCCCCGCCCCGCCGGGCGCGGGGGCTGGGTGTAGACGGCGGCGACCTCATGCGCGGCGGCCACGGCCTCCAGCGCCGGAACGGAAAACGCCGGCGTGCCCATGAAGATCACCCGCATGGCCACCGCCCCCCGCTGCCCGCGCCCCGGTCAGTCAAGCTTTGGCCCGTCCGCGGGCAGCATGTGGCAGGCGCAGCCGAACCCATGGCCGCAGCCGAAATCCACCCCGCGCGGGTCGCACTGGGCCGCAGCCTCGGGGAAGGCCGAGGCCAGCGCGGCCAGCGCCGAGGCCGACAGCGCCATGACCGCCAGCCCCGCGATGGGCAGCGCGGCGGCGCCCGCCTGTTTCCAGCGGTCGGCGGGGGTGTTGAGTGCGATTGCCTTGGCCTTGCGGGGCATGGGGTCCTCCATCGGTTGCCTTTGCCCCACAGCTAGGGGCGCTGATGCGGAAAGTCGAGCCACCCTCACCCGCGCCGAGCCTTGCGCAGCAGCATGTCGCGCTTCAGGCGGCTGAGGCGGTCGAAATACATCCGTCCCTCCAGATGGTCGATCTGATGCTGCACGCTGGTCGCCCAGAGGCTGACGAAATCACGCTCCTCCAGCGCGCCCTCGGCGTTGAGGAAGCGCACCGTCACCGCGCGGGGGCGGCGGATCACGGCGCTGACTCCGGGCAGGTTGGGGCTGGCTTCCTCATGCGCGCGCAACTGGCCGCTGGCGTGGAGCACCTGCGGATTGGCCATGCGCACCGCCCTCCCCCGCGTTTCCGAAGCATCCACCACCGCCAGCCGCAGCCCCACGCCGATCTGCGGCGCGGCAAGGCCCACGCCCGGCATGGCCTCCATGGTGTCGATCATATCGGCCCAGAGCGCGCGGATGTCATCGGTGATGGCCGCGACCGGGGCGGCGGGGGTGCGCAGGCACTTGTCCGGCCAGGGGATGCAGCGGCGGATCATCGCGAGGCCTCAGCCGCAGCCCATGGCGATCAGCCGCTGCGCCGCCGCCTGGCGGGCAGGTTCGTCCAGCAGGTCCAGGATCAGCCGCCCGTTCAGGTGATCCAGCTCATGCTGGGCGCAGCGCGCGGCGGCGCCGTCCAGGTTGCGGGTGTGTTCGGTGCCTTCGGCATCCGTCCAGCGCAGGGTGATCTCGGCCGGGCGTTCGACCTCCAGCGGCAGGCCGGGGATGGACAGGCAGCCCTCGACCCCTGCCTCGGTCCGCCCCGAGGCGCCCAGGATTTCCGGGTTGATGCAGACGAAGGGATCGCGCGCGCCCTCCTTCCAGCCGGGGTCCATGACGAAGATGCGCCGCAGCACGCCCACCTGCGGCCCGGCCAGTCCCCGGCCCGGCGCGGCATACATGGTGTCCAGCATGTCAGCGGCCAGGGCGCGGATGGTGGCCACATCCTCCACCGGCAGGGCCACGCGGCGCAGCACCGGGTTGGGGTGGCGCAGGATGGGCAGGCGCGCCACGGCCCTAGCCTTCGCGCGCGCGTTCGCGCTTCAGCTTGACCATGCGCCGGGTGATCATCTGGCGCTTGATCGGGCCCAGATGATCGATGAACAGCCGCCCGTTCAGGTGGTCCAGCTCATGCTGGGCGCATGTGGCCCAGAGGCCGTCGAACTCTTCCTCCTGCGCGGCGCCATCCAGATCCGTCCAGCGCATCCGAACACGCTCGGGCCGGGTGACTTCGGCGTATTGCTCGGGGATGGACAGGCAGCCCTCCTCATAGGTGGCTTTTTCATCCGAGGCCCAGGCGATTTCCGGGTTGATCAGCACCATGGGGCGGGGGGCGGCGTCCTCCTCCTTCACGCAATCCATGACGAAGATCCGCTTGAGCACCCCCACCTGCGGCGCGGCCAGACCCACGCCGGGGGCATCATACATGGTTTCCAGCATGTCCTCGGCCAGGGCGCGGATGTCGGGCGTGACCTCGGCCACGGGGTCACAGGCCTTTTTCAGGCGCGGGTCGGGGTGGATCAGGATCGCTCGCTTGGTCATGGCGCTGATTTAGGCCAAGCCCCGGCCCCGCGCAATCGGGCACTGCGCCGGTGGCGGCATTTTCCGCTTGCAGCCGCCACGCGGGGCGGCAAGTCTGGCGCAAACAAAGAGGACAGCACATGGATTTCGACCGGATCATCGACCGCCGCGGCAGCCACAGCATGAAATGGGACATGATGGCCGCCCGCTATGGGGTGGACCCGGCGGAGGGCCTGCCCATGTGGGTGGCGGATATGGATTTCGCCGCCCCCGATCATGTGACCGAGGCCCTGCGCGCCGCCGTCGATCACGGTGTGTTCGGCTATTTCGGCGATGACCGCGCCTATCTGGCGGCGATCTGCTGGTGGATGGAGCATCGCCACGGCTGGACCGTGGACCCCGCCCATATCTTCACCACGCATGGGCTGGTCAACGGCACGGCGCTGTGCCTGCAGGCATTTACCGACCCCGGCGACGGGGTGGTGCTGTTCACCCCCGTCTATCACGCCTTTGCCCGGGTGATCGAGGCTGCGGGCCGGCGCGTGGTCGAATGCCCCATGGTGATCCGCGATGGCCGCTATGAGTTGGATTTCGACGCCGCCGATGCCACCATGACCGGGGCCGAGCGTATGGTGATCCTGTGTTCGCCGCACAATCCCGGCGGCCGTGTCTGGAGCGGCGAGGAATTGCGCGCCATGGCTGCCTTTGCCGCGCGCCACGATCTGCTGCTGGTGTCGGACGAGATCCACCATGATCTGGTCATGCCCGGCCACCGCCACACCCCCATGCCGCTGGCCGCGCCCGAATGCCTGGACCGGCTGGTGATGCTGACCGCCGCCTCAAAGACCTTCAACATGGCCGGGCTGCATGTGGGCAATGTGATCATCCCAGATGCGGGGCTGCGCAAGCGGTTCGCGGGGGTGATGGCGGCGCTGGGGATTTCTCCGAATTCGCTGGGGCTGCACGGGGTCACGGCGGCCTATGATGCGCGCGGCGCGGACTGGGTGGATGCGCTTTGCGCCTATCTGGACGGCAACCGCCGCCTGTTCGATGAGGCCATCGCCGCCATTCCCGGCCTGCGCTCGATGTCGCTGGAGGCGACCTATCTGGCCTGGGTCGATTTCAGCGATACCGGCATGACGCGGCAGGAGTTCACCGCCCGCGTTGAACAGGGCGCCGGGATCGCCGCGAACCACGGCACCACCTTCGGCACCGGGGGCGAAAGCTGCCTGCGCTTCAACCTCGCCGCGCCGCGCAGCGTGGTGCAGGACGCCTGCGCGCGGTTGCAGCGCGCCTTTGCCGACCTGCAATAGCGCGCCCTGCCCTGCCCGCGCAGTGCTGCGCGGCTGCGCGGGCCAAATGACAATCGCCGCCGCAGGGGATGCGACGGCGATCTGGGGTTCAGCGCGGTTGCGCGGCAGGATCAGCCCGCGTTCTGGCGCGCCTGCATCAGTGCGGCCGAATCATCGGCCAGAACAAAGGTGCCGCGCCCGGCGCGGTCGATCCGGCCCTGACGCAGAAGGACGCCCAGCGCGCGCATGGCATCTTCGCGGCTGGCATTGCCGCCGATCTCCGTTTCCCGCACCAGGGTCATCACCTGCGCACGGCTGAATTCAGCCATGCCTTCGACCTGGGTCAGATATGCGGCGGCGGCTTCGATCGCACCTTCCAGATCCTGTGCGCCGGTTTCGCCCAGGAAACGCAGGAACCCACCCGCATCCTGTGCCACCAGGGCAGCAGCGGCGGCGCGCGGACGCACCGGGGTCACCGGAGCCCCCGAAGTCGCGCCGTCCACACGCTGTTCGGAGACCAGCATCAGCGGCGGCTGGCCGCTGCCACCCGGGCGCGGGCGGGCGGTGCGCTCGGACCGGGCCGTCGGGCGCAGGGGGCGTGTGGGGGCCGGGGCGATGCGCTGCACCGTCGGCGTCTGGGCCGAAGCATCGGCGGGGTAGGTGTCGGTGTCTTCGGGGCCTTCGTCGGGCAGATCGTCATTGCGTGCAGCCGCTGGCGCCGGGGCGGCTGCCATGGGGGTCTCGGCGACATCCTCGCCCTCATCGGCCAGGCCGTGGGTATCGCTGCGAAGGGCGGCAGTGACCTTGTTCATGGTGCCCTCATCTTCGGGCGCCACGTCTTGCGCAGTGCTTTCGTCGGCGACGACCCTGCGCGGTGCGGCAAAGTCCTGGGCCGTGCGCGGGGTTGCAGGCTGCAGCGCGGCCACGCCCATGGGCGCGTTCTCGGCCAGGTCCATGCGGAAGCGCTGCTTCTGGCGCTCTTCCTCGACCTCGGGGCGGTGCGGGCCGACCACGGCTTCCTCGGCCCGGGCGGCGGTCACGGCGGCGCGAAGGTGTTCAAAGGTCGAACGGTTGCGCTGCGACTCTGCATCCTGCATCTGCGTGTCGGCCTTGGCCAGCAGACGGTCCATCGCCTCATCCGAATCCGAGCCATCCAGCGATGCGGCACGGCGTTCCCGGGCGCGCATTGTGGCGGCTTCCATCTCCACCTCGGCCAGATCGTCGATCAGCTCCTTCTCGGACGCCACGCTCAGCCCTGTCCGGCCCAGCGTGTTGCGCACCGCATTCCGGATTTCGCTCAGCGTGGGCACCACCAGCTTTGCCGGGGTTTCGGCCGGGGCGTCGGCCTCGGTCTCGATGTCGGTTTCGGCCTGGGTTTCGATCAGGGTTTCGAGCAGGGTTTCGGAGGGCTGGCTGTCGGCCTCGGGCGCGGCTTCCGCTGCGGCCTCGGCTTCAGACCCGGAGTCTGCTTCAACTTCGGCGTCGGCAAAGAGATTGCCGAGATCGGGCTCGGGCGCCGTGTCCTGCGCCGTGTCCAGCTCCAGCTCCAACTCCAGCTCGGCGGTTTCCTGCTCCATCTCTTCCTGTTGCAGGTCGTCCTGATCCAGCTCCAGCGCGGCGAAGGGGTCTTCGGGCGGCTGTGCGGCGGAAGGGGGCGGCGCGAAAGCCGTCTCCGTATCCGGCGCCGGTTCGGCAACCGCTTGCGGCTCGGGGGCCGATTCGGATACCGATTCGGGGATCACGGTTTCGGGGGCCACGGTCTCGGGGATCACGCTTTCGGGTATCACGGTGGGCCGGGGCGTCTGCGGCGCCGCATCATCGGCGGCCGGAGCGGGCGGGTGCCAGTCCAGGGTCGGCGCAGAGGCACCGTCCACCCCGCCCGGAACGGCAAAGGCCGCGCCTGCGGCCAGCCCGGCGGCGGTGGCCTCGGACACGGCGGGGGCGCGGGTGGCGGCCTGTTCATCGGCGCGGGCATTGGCGACGGCAGCGCGGATGCGCTCCAGCTTGTCGGTCGCATCCCCCCGCGCAGGGCGCGCGGGCAGGACCGGCGCGCTGGTCACCGGCTGGGGCGCTGGCGTGTCCTCGGGCGTGGCGGTCACGGGAGCCGGTTCGGGGGCCGGTTCGGATACCGCTTCGGGGGCCGCATCTCTGGGGGCTGCATCTTCGGGGGCCGCTTCCCGCTGCGCGGCGCGTCCGGGTGCTGCGGCGCTGGCGGCAGCCAGCGCGGTCGAGGAAATCCCCGCCGCCGGGGCCAGCCCGGTCACGGAAAGACCCTCGGACAGGGCCGAGGGTGTTTCCTGCGGGCGCAACAGGATACCGTTGTCCTGAACCCGCGCCTCGACCCGGCGCTTGATCTCGCGCTCGGCGATGCGGTGGAGCATCTCGGCATCCGGTGTCGGCGGTTCGGCGCCGAAATAGCGGTCCTCGGCCGCCAGATCACGGAAATATTCGGCAATCGCCTGCATGGTGGAAAACGGCTGGTCAAACCCTTCCAGCGTGCAGGAGAACGTGCCATAGGACACGGTCAGGATCTTGCTTGGACTAACCATCTTGCGCTCGCTTTCGTTGCCTCACATGCTTAACGATACCGCCAGGATGTGCCATTGAATGAAGATATGTTGGTCATTTGGTGATCTGAATATGGCCCCGCCAGCCCTTGTCTGCCACAATTGAGAAGCCTAGCACCATGCGCGTGATTGTGGAAACCGGCAATCCCGTGACCTTGCTGGGGGCGGGCAGCTGCAGCGCGCGGGATCTGCGCCGGGCGCTGACGATGGCGCCACATCTGGTGGCCGCCGACGGCGGCGCCGACCGGGCGCTGGCGCTGGGGCATGTGCCCGATGCGGTGGTGGGCGATCTTGATTCGCTGTCAGCCGCCGCGCGCGCAAGGCTGGACGCGGGGCGGCTGCACCGGATCGGCGATCAGGACAGCACCGATTTCGACAAATGCCTGTCGGTGATTCGCGCGCCCTGGATCCTGGCGCTGGGGTTCACCGGCGCACGGCTGGATCACACGCTGGCGGGCTTCAGCACCCTGGCCCGGTTCCCGGACCGCCGCTGCATCCTGCTTGGCGGCGGCGATCTGTGCTTTGCCGCCCCGCCCCGCCTGGCGCTGGACCTGACCGTGGGGGCGCGGCTGTCGCTGTTCCCCATGGCGCCGGTGCGCGGGGGGTCCGAAGGGCTGCGCTGGCCGATTGCCGGGCTGGCATTCAGCCCTGCGGGGGTGATCGGCACCTCGAACGAAGTCTCGGCATCGCGGGTGGCGCTGGAATTCGATGCGCCGGGGATGCTGGTCATGCTGGCAGCAAGGCACCTCAAGCCGGTGCTGGACGGCCTGCAGGCCGCGCCACGCTGGACGGAAGGCGCAGGATGCTGAGTGCCGCCAGACGGATATGCCCGCCGTCAGCGCCGCAACCGGCGCAGAATGGCAACGCAGCTGCGGATAACCGGTGTCCGGTCAAACCATTTCAGTGCGTGAATATCCGTGGCCGAGGGCCGTTGCGTGCCGAGGGTCGGCAAGATGGCAAGCGTCACCAGATCGGGGTTCTGGGCGCGCAAGGTATTGAGCGCGCCGTCATAATGCATCGGACCGCCGTTCGGATGCCCCGCCGGGCGCGACAGAACCGTTTCCAGAAATGCGCACAGAAGCGCAATTGCACGCCCCTTCACGATGTAGAAATGCGCGCAGATCACTTCATGTTCGGGCGGCAGGGCGAACAGCCCGGCATCCTCACAGATCGACTTGCCCACCGGCCCGGATGTATAGCCCGCATAGAAGATATCCCATTCGGTGCGCTCCAACGCGGCCATGACCCCCGGCAGGCGGTCCCGAAAATCGGCGGCGAAATCAAGATCGTCCTCACAAATGATGACCGAGGCGCAATTCGCGGCCATTGCCGCTTCGAGCGCACCCTTGTGGCTGAGGAAACAGCCCCGCGCGCCAAGGGTGGGAAACCCTTCGGCCGTTGTGGGGCGAACGGCCGGAAACAGCGTGATCTGCGGGTGCTGGAATGACAGGCCCAGGCGCGCAAGCTCGGCCTCGAACTCTGCGCGCCGGTCCCTGCGCGCCGGCAGGTTGATCAGAAAGAGCGGTCCGTAGCGCTCGACAAACTGCTCGACACTCATCCGCGAACCCCGCCCGTTTGCGCGACTATGCGCAAATAACCGTCACCGATCAATCGACAATACCCGCGCCGCCCGGGGTAAGGCAGAGCCGCTGCCTGACACAAGGCCGGATCGCCCCTTCAGCGCGACCACGGCCCCCGCGGCGGGGCATTGCGCCGCCGCCCGGTGCGCGGGACATGGCTGCGGCCCAGGCGATAGCTGGTCCCGGGATGGGGCGGCGCGCCGCTGGTGCGCCTCCAGAAGCGCGGCCCCCCGCGCAACAGCCATAGCGGCAAGGTCAGCAACGCCCCGGCGGCAAAGCCGCCCGCATGGGCCCAATAGGCCACCCCGCCCGCATCCACCGGCGCCGACACCCCGCCCAGAAGTTGCAGCAGGAACCACAGCCCCAGCACGAACCAGGCCGGAAAGGGCAGGATGCGGATGATGACGATCAGAAAGATGAATATATCCACCCGCGCGCGGGGAAACATCAGCACATAGCCCCCCAGCACCCCCGCCACCGCACCCGAGGCGCCCACCATCGGGATCATCGACCCCGGCGCGGCCATGTACTGCAGCCCCGCCGCCGCCACCCCACAGGCCAGATAGAACCCCAGAAACCGCAGATGGCCCCATTCATCCTCCATGTTGTCACCAAAGATATACAGGAAGAGCATATTCATCCCCAGATGCAGATAGCCCGCATGCAGGAACTGATGGGTCACCAGGGTGGCCGCCCCCTCGCCCGCGCTCAGCCGCGCGGGCACCATGCCCCATTGCTGAAAGAACAGCGCCAGCGCGCGCGGGTCCGGCAACTGGCCCCAGTACCACAGGAACACCAGCACATTCAGGCCGATCAGCGACCAGGTGACAAAGGGCACGCGGCGCGAGGGGTTGTGGTCACGGATCGGGAACATCACGGCAAGGGTCCTGACTTCTGTCCGGGCCATGGGCAACGCCTCGTCGCCGTGCGGCGTTCCATGGGCAATCGCCGGGCGCAACCCTTGCGCAGATCGAAGCAACGACGCATCTTCATGGCATGTCATGTAAGGTTGCCACCATGAATTCCGAACAGTTTTCCGTGCCACAGGCTGACTTTCTGCACGCCCCTTTCCCCGAACCCGTTACCCTGCCGGATTTCGACCCCACCGGACCGGGGCGCTTCTTCAACCGCGAATTGTCCTGGCTGGAATTCAACTGGCGTGTGCTGGAGGAAGCGACCAACCCGCGCGTGCCCTTGCTGGAACGGGTGCGGTTCCTGTCGATCTCGGCCGCCAATCTGGATGAGTTCTATACCGTGCGGGTGGCCGGTCTGCGCGAACTGGCGCGCGAAGGGAACACCACGCCTTCGGCCGATGGGCGCACGCCTGCGGAACAGATGGTGGTGATCAACGAAGACGCCCGCGCGCTTATGGACCGCCAGCAGGCGATCTGGCGTGCCCTGCGCGATGAACTGGGCGAAAACGGCATCGCCATCCTGACCCGCGCGGACCTGACCGAAACGGACCGCCCCGCCCTGCAGGCGCATTTCCTGGAAAACATCTTTCCGGTGCTCTCGCCCCTGGCGATCGACCCGGCGCATCCGTTCCCCTTCATCCCGAATACCGGCTTCTGTCTGGCGCTGCGGCTGGAACATGAAGCCACGGGACGGCGGCGCAAGGCGCTGCTGCCGGTGCCGCATCAGATCAACCGTTTCCTGCCGCTGCCCCCCGACGGCGCTTGTGACCGTTTCCTGCCGCTGGAGGAACTGCTGCTGGCCGAGCTGTCCAGCCTGTTCCCAGGCTACCGGCTGGTGGATTCCTGCGCCTTCACCGTGCTGCGCGACAGCGACCTGGAACTGGAGGAAGAGGCCGAGGACCTGGTGCGCGAATTCGAGATCGCGCTGAAGCGCCGCCGCCGCGGCGAGGTGGTGCGCATGAAGATCACCGCCGGCGCCCCTGCCCCTTTGCGCGAACTGGTCATGCGCGAATTGCACGTCGCCGCCGATGAGGTGGTCGAGATCAATGGCCTCATGCGCATTTCGACGCTCAGCGAACTGATGCTGGACAGCCGCCGGGACCTGCAATGGCCCGGCTTCACCCCGCGCGTGCCCGAACGCGTTCAGGACCACGAAGGCGACATGTTCGCCGCCATCCGGCAAAAGGACATGCTGCTGCACCACCCCTATGAGACCTTCGACATGGTGGTGCGCTTTCTGGAACAGGCCGCCCGCGACCCCGATGTGCTGGCCATCAAGCAGACGCTCTACCGCACCTCACGCGAAAGCCCCATCGTCGCCGCCCTGTGCGAGGCCGCCGAGGCGGGAAAATCCGTCACCGCCTTCGTGGAGTTGAAGGCCCGCTTCGACGAGGCCGCCAACATCCGCCAGTCGCGGCGGCTGGAACGCGCGGGCGCGCATGTGGTCTATGGGTTCATCGACCTGAAGACCCATGCCAAGATCAGCGCCGTGGTCCGGCGTGAGGGCAAGCGGCTGGTCACCTATACCCATTGGGGCACCGGCAATTACCACCCCATCACCGCGCGCATCTACACGGACCTGAGCCTGTTCACCTGCGATCCGGCGCTGGGGCGCGATGCCGCGCGGGTGTTCAACTACCTGTCCGGCTATGCCGAACCCGAGGTGCTGGAAAACCTGTCGATCGCACCGCTGTCGCTGAAGCCGCGCCTGCTGGAGTGGATCGCGGCCGAAGCCGACCACGCCCGCGCCGGGCGCCCGGCGGCGATCTGGGCCAAGATGAACTCGCTCATCGATGCCGAGGTGATCGACGCGCTTTATGCCGCCAGCCAGGCCGGAGTGAAGATCAGCCTGGTGATCCGCGGGATCAACGGCCTGCGCCCCGGCGTGCGCGGCCTGTCCGAGAACATCCGCATCAAATCCATCGTCGGGCGCTATCTGGAACATTCGCGCATCGTCTGTTTCGGCAACGGGCACGGGCTTCCGTCGGACCAGGCGCGGGTGTTCATGAGCTCGGCCGACTGGATGGGCCGCAATCTGGTGCGCCGGGTGGAAACGCTGGTGGAAATCCACAACCCCACGGTCAAGACCCAGATCGTCGAACAGATCATGGCCGCAAACCTGGCCGATGTGGCGCAAAGCTGGGTGCTGCACCCCGAAGCCCGCGCCGCCCGCGTGCCGAACGACCCCGAGGCCTTCAACTGCCACCGCTTCTTCATGGAGAACCCTTCGCTTTCGGGGCGCGGCTCGGCCGGGGCATCGGACGCGCCGCTGCTGACCCATTCGCGGGACTGACCGGTGCCGCGCAACGGCGATAGCGTTATCAGCGCCGATGTGAGCGCAACCGCCATTGTTTTGCGCGATTGTGCGGCGTAATCCTGTGCGCAACCAGAACCAAGGAGAGATGCCCCATGCGCGCGACCCGCACCGTCCGGAAAATCCTGTCCCATTACGAAGGCGAAACCCCCGGGGTGAAGGCGCAACTGTGCCGCATGCTGATGCAGGGCAAGCTGGGCGGGACCGGCAAGATGATCATCCTGCCGGTGGACCAGGGGTTCGAACACGGCCCCGCACGCAGCTTTGCCCCCAACCCCGCCGCCTATGACCCGCATTATCATTACCAACTGGCGCTGGATGCGGGGCTGAACGCCTATGCCGCGCCGCTGGGCATGATCGAGGCCGGGGCCGATACCTTCGCCGGGCAGATCCCCACCATCCTGAAGGTCAACAGCGCCAATTCGCTGATGTCCGACACGGCGGGCAAGAACCAGGCGATCACCGGCTCGGTGGATGATGCACTGCGGCTGGGCTGTTCGGCCATCGGCTTCACCATTTATCCCGGCAGCGATTGCGCGCTGGACATGTTCGAGGAAATCAGCGCCATGCGCGAGGAGGCCGCCGCCAAGGGCGTGGCCACCGTGATCTGGTCCTATCCGCGCGGCGAAGCCGTGACCAAGGACGGCGAGACGGGCATCGACGTGGCCGCCTATGCCGCCCAGATCGCCGCCCTGCTGGGCGCGCATGTCATCAAGATCAAGCTCTCGACCGATCATCTGATGCTGCCTGAGGCCAAGAAGGTCTATGAGGCGCAGGGCATCGACATCGCCACCCAGGCCGCGCGGGTGAAGCACTGCATGGAGGCCAGCTTCAACGGCCGCCGGATCGTGGTGTTTTCCGGCGGGGCCAAGAAGGGCACCGATTCCGTCTATGATGACGCCCGCGCCATCCGTGACGGCGGCGGCAACGGCTCCATCATCGGGCGCAACAGCTTCCAGCGCACGCGAGAGGATGCGCTGGACATGCTGGGCAAGCTGGTGGACATCTACAAGGGCAAGGCCTGACCCCGGGCGGGCTGCGCACCCGCCCCCAATCGCGCCCGGCGGAGACATCCGGCCGGGCGCGGGGTGTCCCGGTGCTGAAGGCCGTCCGTCCATCGGCACGCCAGCCTTGGCGGGCCGCTCAGCGCAGACCCAGGTCGGACAGCGCCGCGTCCAGTTCCGGTGGCAGGGTGTCATCGCCCTTGCGCGGGCTGGGCAGATCGGCGGGGGCCTCGGCCGCGGGAAGGTAGCGCCAGCCCTGGAAGGGGCGGCGCAGGGCGGCGCGGGTGCGGATGATCGCAGGGTCCAGCACAATGGCGCAGCGCCGCACCCCGTCGGCGCCGATCCATTCGTCCAGCCGCACCAGCCGCTGCCGCGCCTGCACCGCGCCCTTGATCACCCAGTAAAGCGACCCGCCCGCCAGCAGTTCCTCGGCCCGTTTCGGCCACATGCGGGTCACATGCACCGGCAGCCCGTCAGCCCCCAGGGCCCGGCGCGTGCCCTGCCAGGTGATCAGATCCTCGACGCTCTCGGCGCCGACGCAAAGCTTGATAAGGTGAAGCTGTCCCGCCATGCCCGCCAGATAGCGCAGCACGGCGCCGGGGACAACGCGCTGTGGCCGCAAAAGCGCCCCGGCGCAGGTTAGCGCCAACGCGGGCTTGACGGTGGCGCACCGGTGCCGGACCCTTGCGTCATAACTTTTCGGAGCCCTGAATTGACCGACACGCCCTGGTATTACGTTCTTGACGGCAACCGCGTCGGCCCCGTCGCCGCAGCCGAGATCGCAGCCCTGATTTCCGAGGGCGTCCTGAGCCGCCGCACCCTTGTCTGGCAGGAGGGAATGGACGGCTGGGAACCCGCCAGCACCCATTTCTCCCCCGATGCGCCCCCTCCACTGCCCGGCCTGGCCGACCTGCCCCGCGCGGGCCAGCGCCGCAGCCCTCAGCCAGAGCCCACCACCGGGCTGGACGGGCTCTATATCCATGCCCCTGCCCGCGGGTTCTCCGAAGCGATCCGGGTCTGCCTTGGTAACTACATCGCCTTCTCGGGACGGGCCAGCCGGTCGGAATACTGGTATTTCTTCCTGTTCACGGTGCTGGCGGGCCTTGTTGCGGCGGTTCTGGATGCGGTCCTGTTCGGCACCGGATGGGAGGATGAGTTCAGCCCCCTCAACACCCTTACCAATCTGGCGCTGCTGCTGCCCATGCTGGCGGTGGGCTGGCGGCGGTTGCATGACATCAACCGTTCGGGCTGGTGGATCGGAGGGTTCTGGCTGGCCCTGATGGGCGGGGGCTTTCTGATCGGGCTGATGGGGGCGACAGGCGGCCTTGCCGGAGCAGGCGCGGGTGCCGCCCTTCTGGGCATTGGCGTGCTGGTCTATTTCATCGTCATGCTGGTGTTCCTGTGCACCCGCGGCGACCCGGGACCGAACCGCTTTGGCTAATGACGGCCCGGTGCGGTGGGTCCCTTGTGTCGCGGCACCACCCGCACCGACGAGGATGCGAGGGTCCGCGCTGCAGGCCTTTCAACCATTCGTCCCCGATCCGTTGCGGGCGAGTTCCCGCACAGAGGGTGCGAGCCGACCGACCGCCAGGAATCCGAACGCAAGGCAACCTACCATCCACGGCGACTGCGCGGCTTGTGTACCATCCTCCGACCCCTGGATTGGCCAGGGGTTCTCCGATGCGATGAACCGCAGACCCAAGCTGCCGCCACGGCGGATCATTCGGCAGCGAAAGTCAATGAAAGCGGCTCAGTCTCCGGCCATATGCCGGTCTGAGAGTCCGATTCATAATGGTCTGAATGATTTCAGGTTCTTGCGATGAGGCGGGTGAGGCGACGGATGTGGGCGATGAGCAGCCATGCCTCGGCGCTCTCGACTGTTCTTTCCCAATCCCTTGCCAGACGGCGGCAGCGGCCAAGCCATGCGAAGGTCCGCTCGACGACCCATCTGCGGGGCAGAACCTCGAAGCCA